>JAZQBG010000017.1:0-14816 GCA_045545595.1 Bacilli bacterium | reverse complement strand
GACATACTTATTACTTTCTTTAACATCTTTGGATTCTTTCTAAAAAATGTTTTGAATGCTACATCATTTGACATAAAATATTTTATTCTAGTTCTTTCTACCTGGTTTATCATAAAAAATCATCTCCCAATATATATATCGGGAAATTTTTGCCAAAAGACTTTATTTTTTTGATTTTCTTAAAAAGAAATCTAAATATAGATTTTCTGTAAATTCTTAAAATCTTCCTCCACCAGAGCCTCCACCACCGAAGCCTCCGCCTCCAAATGATGAACCTCCTCCAAATCCAGAACTACTGCTTCTCGATGATTGCGCCATTTCATGTTGGGTGATTGTACTTCTAGCAGATGATATTGACCTATTGATTGTATTATTTAACATGTTATAAAAATATAAATCTCTAAAGTATAAGAAAGTAAAATCAGTAGTATCATAATTAAAATCTTTTAACTTAACTTTCATTACTTCCTCTACTTTATCAGCAATCCCAAATACTGTTGCATAAACCAAATATTTTTCCCAAAGCGCAATTTCTGGGATTTCTTTTTCATTCATTCTGCCAAAATCGTTCAAAAAGTTTTTTAAAGCATTCCATTTGGCATATTCTTCATTACCTTTTTTTGTTCTTTTATTGAATGATACAAAGTAGCATATAGCGATTATAGAAAATATATTTAACAAATAAAATTTTCCTAAACTTAGCGACAAAAGAATTGATATAAATGAGATTAAAGGTATTATTAATGCATATAGTACACCCTTTGTTTTACCTTTTCCATTGTTTTCATAAAATTCTTCGTTATTTGAAATTTGAATAGCACTATCTTTCCAATTATTATATTGTGTCATAAAAGCTTTCGCACTTTCATAATCCTTTGAATATTCATTTATTTCATCAAGATATACATGAGTCCCATTACCTATTGCATCCATTAATAATACATATATTTTTCTTTCTAATTTCGATAGATTTTCTTCTTTGAAATCCGGATTTTTAGATAATTTATAATCTTTCTTAGATTTAGTTCCAAACAATTTTTTCTTTTCTATTTGTACTTCTTCTAATATCAATATTTTCTTTCTGATAAGTTCCAGTATTGCTGCTCCAAATGTTTCCTGTTTTATGTCCTTATACATTAAATAACTTACTGTTTCTGGACTATATTCATTTGGTATTTCTCTAAAGTATTGAGCATTAAAATCACTTCTATATTCCTTATCATATTTTTGATATATTTTATATATTACAAATACTAATCCTGCTACCCATAATCCACTAGTCACTTTTAATACATTTGTAATTAACGCTTTACGTTCTTTTTTAGCCTTTGCTTCTTCTCTTAGTTGATTAGCTTCATCAGCCCTTTTCTTTTCTACTTCTAATATACTATCTAATCCATTAACATTACTTTTTTTAGTAGCGCCACTAACTAGTTCTTTATCAAATACTACTCTCATGTCAATAGCATTATAAGCTGGTACATTAGGATTAACTAATTCTACACTGCTTTTATTAATTATTCTATTTGTACCATTTAATGGCCCATGAGAAAATACTCTTAACTCATTACTATCTCCTGGTAAATTTATAACTATTTTTAAATCTTCTATTTCTTCTTCATAATCACTACCAATAAAATCCCACGCTATTTCTGCTACATCGTTATGTATTACAACTACATCTTTAATTGTATAAGTAACTAAACTAGCTCTATTATATGATGAAGGCATGTAAATTAACAAATTAGTACCACCACTAAAATCACTTCTTGTATATACACCATATTGACCATTATTTGCATAATTAACTTGGTCAAAAATATAATTTTCTTCGAAGTTGAAATCAGCATTTATAGTATCATATACTTCCAAATCAGTGATAGAACTTCCATTATAAATAGAACTGCCTTCAAAATCATCTAAAACACCTGTAAATGATTGTAAATTATTATTCGAGTATCTAAGAGTAGTTTTTACCCCATTATATGTCCCAGATAACTTTTTAAGTTCTTTAACTTGCATATCTCCGTTTTCCAAGATATTTGCTTCAATATAATATTTTTGAGTACCTGCCGCACTAACAGAGAATGTAAAACATAAAAATGTAAATATTGAAAATATAAATAATTTTAAATTTCTCATACTCCCACTCTTTCTAAGAAAAAAAGCTTACTATTGTAAGCCTAAAAACTAACTTTTGGTGCGTTTCTTTCTTCTTCAGACTCAACTTTGAAGAATTCTTCAACTTTAAATCCAAACATACTTGCAATAATATTACTTGGAAACATTTCAATTAAATTATTGTAAGTTAATACTACATCATTATAGAATTGACGTGCAAAACTAATTTTATCTTCAGTATCTTTTAAATCTGCTTGTAATGAAATGAAATTTTCATTAGCTTTTAATTCTGGATAAGCTTCTGACAATGCAAATAATCTATTTAATGCTCCAGTGATTTGATTATTAGCTTCTATTTCAGCTTCTTTAGTATTTGCTGAATTAAAACTATTACGCGCACTAATTACTGCATCTAAAGTTTCCTTTTCATGTTTTGCATATCCTTTAACTGTTTCTACTAAATTAGGTATTAAATCAACTCTTCTTTTTAATTGAACATCAATTTGAGACCATTGATCTCTTACTTTGTTTCTCATGCCAACTAGTTTGTTGTAAACACTAATTACGTAGAAAACAAGTAATACTACTAAGACACCTACTACTATTAAAATTATTGTACCTGTACTCATATCATTCACCTCATTATAATTATAGTATAAAAAAAAGATAAAATAAATATATTTTTATCCTTTTTTCAATTATTTACATTCTTCTAATAATCTTTCATAGATGCCAGGTTCTACATCTTCAATTGAATTAATAGATACTTCTAAAGATTTTTTATAGTCACCTTTAAAGAACATTGATTCAGCCATATTTAACCCATGTTCTAATTCTTGATTATGACTCTTGTATCTATTTCCATATACTATCGCCATTTCCGCAAGTTTAGCAGTTTTAATCATCTCATTTGTAGTATTATATAATTTCAACACTAAGTCTCTAGCAGTATCTACCCTAGTATTTAGAGTATTAATGTTAATTGGTTTTTTATCTAATTCTTTTATAATTTCTTTTATTGATTCATTGGCTTCTTGAAGCTCTATAAAATAATTATTATTAACTACTGGTAATTTGTATTCTCTAATTCTATATTTAGCTTGTTTTAATAATATTTTAATTTCTTTTAATTGTTCTCTAGCTCTTAGTTCATCATCTTTCATTGTACCAAGAGTTTCCAAACAATAATCTAATCTATCTTCTATTTTAGAAGCCTTAACATTTAGTATATCTGCTTCTTTGTTTAATTTAGAATACGCGAACGCTTTATTTTTACTATGAACCATTAAAGTATCATAATCTTTATGTAATACTTCTAAATCATGATTTATATCATGTAAAACATCTAATTCTTCTTTAGTTAAGTCATAACTTATTTTTAAATCGTCTAATTGCAAGTATAAATCACTCATTATCTTTTCTAATTTAATAACTTTAGTTTTAACTGATTTGCAAGTATCATTATATACTTTTTTACTTCTCTTTTCTAATTCAAAATCATTCATTACCGAATCAAAATACTCAACAATCGTTTTTAACTCTAATATGCTATCTTCAATATTTAATATTTTAGCTCTATCAAAGATATTTCTAATTTTCTTTTCTATTTCACTAATATTATATTCTATATTTAAGTAATCTAATTGATATCCTTCTTTTTGTAGTTTAGAGTATTGAACAGCCATTTCTTCCATTTTAGCTGGTATTAGACTTCTACCAAGTAAAACTATTGTTGGGACTTCTTCAACAACGATTGTAATATTTTTTATCATTTCATCTAATGAATCTACTAGTTTTTCTACTTCATCATATTCATTTTGTTCTAAAAGGTCTTCGAAAACTTTAAACCTTTTTTCAATGTTTTCACTTTGTAGTTCAATTGATTCAGTGATTTCGCCATAATCTTTTTTCTCTTTTTCAAATTTTTGAATTACTTCTCTATATTGTGCTTTTAACTTAGTAATATAGTCTCTATTTCTAGCTTCACTAGATGTTATTAACTGCATTTCATCTAATAAGAAATCTGCTTTCTTTTTAGAACTATATATTTCTATTTCAATATCAGTCATTTTTCTTATTACTAATTTATATTGTCTTTGTTCAACTAATGCATCAATCTCAATTATCATGTCTGTAATTCTTGGGATAGTTTTATCTTTTAATAATGTTATCTCTCTATTCCAATTATTATATCTATCAGTCATTCTTTCGTTCTTAACTAATGCTTGAACCTTAGATAATTCGGTTAGTACCGGAGCATTAACTATTAAGTTTTTTTCTATTTCTAATTCTTCAATATGTTTTTTTAACTTTGATATTTGTCTGTTTTTAAGTACAATAAAAATTATACCTAAAAATATAAGTACTACTACAACTATTGACCAAATTAACGTAGTTACATTTACAAAATTTTCCAAGTAAATCACCTTCTATGTTTAGTCAATTTATATTCTATCACATTTTTAGATTTTTTTTTACCTTTTTTGATAATAAAGTATAAAAATTGACACTGTTTTAATTTTTACTATTAATATATTTTATTTTAAGATTGTTCTCATTAGTAATAACATTTTTATTTATTTCCTTTTCGTAGTAATTCTTTACGATTTCAGGATTAAATACTTCATCAATTCTTTCTTTACCTAAACCTGCAAACCACAATTTTAAAGGTTCAGCATTTGGACTAGGCACAGATTCTATTAGTCTAAATATACCTTCAGTATCTAATACATCAGTGTTTCGCAATTTTCCATCTTTTGATTTCATTTTCAATTGGTTAGTATTACTAACCAGTTCACTACCTTCGAAATTCAATTTATTTTATAACCATTTCCAATAATTTCTTGATTTTTGATAGTTATTATTTGTTAAGATACTTATTACATCAACTACGCTAAAATAATAATCCTCTTTTTCACTATCCCAAACACTTCTTATTTCTTTACCTTTAAATAAATTTGTAATTACATCTAACCTTTCTTTATTCAATTTCATCACCAATAATATAATCAATAATTTTTGTTGGTTAGACTTCTTTTTTAGAAAAAATAAAAAAATACGTACTATTTTCTAGATACGTATTTTCCGTCTTTAGTATAAATAATTATTTCTTCACCTTGTTCGATGAATAATGGAACCCTAACTAAAAGTCCAGTTTCAACAATTGCATCTTTTTGTGCATTTGATGAAGTATTACCTTTAACAGCAGGTTCTGTTTTAGTTACAACAACATCAATTTTTTCTGGAAGAATTACACCTAACATTTCACCTTCAAAGAACATAATATCAACTGTTAGGTTTTCTTTTAAGAATTTAACTTCCTCTTCAATTTTACTTTTATCAATTCCTATTTGGTCAAATGTTTCCATATTCATGAAATTGTATGTATCACCATCTGCATATAAGAATTGCATTGGATGTTTCTCGATACGAGCTTTTTCAACTTTAACACTTGAGTTAAAAGTATTTTCAATAATTGCACCAGTTCTTAAATTTTTAAGTTTAGCTTTAACAAAAGCTGCACCTTTACCTGGTTTAACATGTTGGAAATCCATTACTGTATAAATATTTCCTTCATATTGAATTGTCATACCTGTTTTAAAATCATTAACACCAATCATGGTTTCACTCCTTATCTAATCTTAAAAAATAAGCTTTATGGCTTATTTCTTTTCTTTATGAGTAGTATGTTTTTGACATCTTGAACAATGTTTGCTAATTTCTAAACGTTCTGGATCATTCTTTTTATTTTTACTAACTCTATAATTTTCTTCATTACATTCAGTACAAACTAAAGTAACTAAGTTTCTATTTCCTACCTTTGCCATAAAATAACCTCCTCTTTCAGTACCTCAATATTATAACAGATATTATTTATCTTGTAAATTATATTTTTAAATTTATTTTTTTATACATTCTGTATTATATAACTCCCAAAATGCAGTTGATACTCTAGATGTGATTCTTTTATTAACACTAGACGAATAAGTCGAATTATTGTAATGATGACTTATATCAGGTGAAACTACCGCAATACTCATTACTGGGTTATCTGCTGGTGCATATCCAACAAATGTTTTGGTTGTAGTTTCTTTATCGATTTTTCCATCTCCATCGCTATCGAAGAAAGATTCACTAGTACCAGTTTTTCCAGCAGGATTAGGTGCGATACCCATATAACCCACTCCAAGTCCATTACCATTCATAACTGCGACAAATCCTTCTTGTGCACGTTTTAAATATTGTTCTTCAGTCTCAACTTTATTTAGTTCTTTCTTTTTAATTGTTTTTATTACATTATCTAAAGTTCCTTCTTTATTAGACTCATATACTTCTTTCAATAAATGTGGTTCTAATCTTGTTCCACCATTCGCAAAAGTTGATATATATTGACTAAGTTGAATTGGGGTATATGTATCATATTGACCAATTACAAAGTCAAGTAAATGTCCTGATTGTGTACTTGTTCCTTTATAACCAGTACTTTCTACTGGTAAATCTATTCCAGTTTTAACACCAAGTCCAAAACTATTATACATGTTTCTATATGTAGTAAATGCATCTTTATTTATCTTTAATGGTTGGTCATACTGATAATTTCCTTCACCAACTCTTATCGCAATTTGAAATTGATATACGTTAGAAGACTGCGCGATTGCGTTAATATCATTTAGTGTACCAAGTCTTTTACTCCAAGAACATTTCTCTGGTGTATCTTTAATTTTAATACATTCATCTTTGATTGTTTCATCAATTTGTAGTTTACCTGTATTATAACCAACTAATATTGATGCACCTTTTACAACTGATCCAACTGTTACAGGTGATGTAGTTATACCAGGTGTATAATCGTATACTTTGTACCCACCATTTTCCTTTACAACTTGTTTTCCAGCCATAGCAAGTATTTCACCAATTTGTGGGTCTTGAATAACTGCCATACTTCTATCATAAAAATCAGTATTTGGTTCAGATTTCGTCGCTAAAACTTCTTCGGTTAATATTTGTTCTAACTTCATTTGTAAATTAATATCAATTGTCAAAACAATGTCATTACCTCTACTACCTTCACTAATTAACTCGTAAGAATTATCATCTAATATTTTATATTTAGCTTTAGTACCTTTTAATATATCTTCATACTCATATTCTAAATAACTAATACCAACTCTATCGTTTAAACTGTATCCTTTTTCTAAATATTCATCTTTAAGTTCTAAAGGTATACCTTGTGTTTCACTTGATACTTTACCCAAAATAGTTTTAAATACATCACCATAAGGATACGTTCTTTCCCAATCTAGTTTAGTATTGAATCCATTTAATTCACTAGATTTTTCACTAATTAATGCATATTCTTTTTCAGTAACATCTTTATTTTTAATTATCTTTTCATCATATGAATATCCATTGTTCATTAAGTAATAAATGTAAGCAATTTTCCTATCTTGTTCACTATATTTACTTAACTCCTCTTCTGTTATTCTTTCTAATTTTAATTTATAAATATCATCATCTGTTAATTTTCTTTCACTATATTTTGTCCATTCTTCATCAGTAATAAGTTTTTTAGCTTTATCAGAGTTGTTTGCTAACCAGAATTCTTTTAAATTAACTGTTTTAAGCTTACTATAATCTAGTTCTATTAGATTAGCCATCTCTGTAGCCAGTTCTAGTTCTTCTTTCGTAGTAACTCCTTTTACTTTTTTATAATAGATAGTTTTAACTGGTACATTATCAACTAACAAATTACCATTTCTGTCATAAATTCTACCTCTTGGAGCAGAAGAACCTTCAACTATATTTGTTGCAGCATCAGCTACTAATACCTCATATTTATCATTATGAATTAATTGGACGCTAAATAATTTGAAAGCTACTATTGAAAATAGAAATATAATAATTCCAATAAGAATATTAAATCTTTTATCTATTATTTCTTTAATAAATCTATGATTCTTACTAACGAATTTAAATTTCATATTTCACCAGCTTTCTTATTATTTATTAATCATTTACTAAATTTGATACAGCTTTCATTACACCTAACTTACCGTATTCATATGTTAATGCCCCTTGTTGGTATGCAATATAAGGTGGTCTAATTGGGCCATCACAACTTAGTTCAATTGATGAACCGGAAGTAAATGTTCCAGCAGCCATAATTACTTTATCTCCGTATCCAGGCATTTCCCATGGATAAGGTTTTGCGAATGAATCAATTGGAGATGCTGCTTGAATACCTTGACAGTATTTAACAAGTTTTTCTTCATCGTTAAATATTATATTTTGAACTATGTCTACACGTTCTTCATTGTATTTAGGTTCTACTAAGAAGTTTAAATCTTCTAGTACTTTACTAGTTAAAACAGCAGTCTTAAGCGCACTTCCAACAGTAGTTGGAGCCATAAATAACCCTTGTAATAATTGCTTGTTAATCCCTAATGTAGGACCAACTTCTGATCCTTCTCCAGGTACTGTTAATCTTTCACTAGCAAGACTAACTAAATCACTTCTTCCAGCAATATATCCACCATTAGGCGCAATACCTCCACCTAAGTTTTTAATAAGTGAACCAACTATAACATCTGCCCCTACTTCTGTAGGTTCTTTTATAGTAACAAATTCACAATAACAATTGTCTATCATTACTATTACATCTTTATCTATTTCTTTAATAAATTTTATTACTTTTTCTACATTATCAATACTAATACTTTTTCTAGTTGAATAACCTTTTGATCTTTGTATTTCAATTACTTTAATTTTTTTACTAGTTAATACTTCTTTAATTTTATCGTAATCAAAATCGTCATCAATTAAATCTATTTGTTCATAATTAATTCCAAAAGATTTTAATGAACTTGCATTCTCAACAATTCCAATTACTTCATCTAATGTATCGTATGGTTTACCAGTAATACTAAGTAATGTATCATTTGGTCTTAAAAGTGCGAATAGACAAACAGTTAAAGCATGAGTACCAGAAATAAATTGGCTTCTAACTAATGCGCTTTCTGCACCTAATACTTCACTATATATTTTTTCTATAACTTCTCTACCAATATCTCCATACCCGTAACCAGTTGTGCCATTAAAGTGTTCAGTTGATACTCTGTTATTTACAAAAGCATTTAACACTTTAGTACTGTTATACATAACTGTTTCATCAATCTTGTTAAAAACACTTGATAATTCTTTTTCATTTTTATTTACTAATTCAATAATATTATTATCTATATTTAATATTTCATTCATTTTAAAAACCACCATCTACTCTTATTACTTCACCATTTACATACGTTGATAAAGGACTTGCTAAAAATAAAACTACATTTGCAATTTCCTCAGGTTCAGCAAATCTTTTCATAAATATTTTATTTACTTCTTCTTCATAAAAATCTTTATCTAAATCTTTAGTCGTTTCAGTATTAACCCAACCAGATGCAATTGCGTTAACGTTAATATAAGGTGCAAGTTCTTTCGCAAAATTCTTCGTTAATGAAATAACTCCTGCTTTAGATGCATCGTAATCTAAACTCATAGGATAAAATGTATCAATACCATTAGTTGATGATATATTTATTATTCTACCAAACTTGTTTTCTAACATATATTTACTAGCATATTTACTTACTAAAAACGTACCAATTAAATTAACATCTAATATTTTTTTGAAATTTTCTTTAGTTTTATCTACGAATAATGTATCAATCGCAATACCAGCATTATTAACTAATATATCTAACTTACCAAATTCACTAATTATCTGTTCAATCATATTTTTTACTTCTGTTTCGTTTGAAACATCAGCCTTAATAGTTAATACTTTTACATTATATTTATTTTTAATATATTCTTCTAACTGATATGCTTCTTTTTCACTGTTGTTGTAATTTATTATTACATCACAACCAAAACTAGCCAAAACTTCAACTATAGAGGCTCCTATGCCTCTTGAGGCACCAGTAACTAATGCGTTTAAATTTTCTAAATTCACGTTATCAACTCCTTAAATGACAACTAACATTTCTACTTGAAATTATACCATGTATAATCTTGTATGTAAATTAATGACATAGAAAAAAATTATAGATTTACTATAACTTTAATTTGAATTATCGTCTTTTATATCTTCTAGTTTTACACTAACTAGTTTACTTATACCTGATTCTTGCATTGTAATACCATATAAGTAATCTACATATTCCATAGTTTTCTTTTTATGAGTGATTATTATAAATTGAGTTTTATCTTTTAGTGTTTCAACATATTCACCAAATCTATCTACGTTTACCTCATCAAGTGCGGCTTCTACTTCGTCTAAAATACAGAACGGAACTGTTTTAATTTTAAGTATGGCGAATAATAAACTTATTGCAGTTAATGTTTTTTCTCCACCTGATAACAGTGAAATATGAGCTAGTTTTTTACCTGGTGGACAGGCAATTATATCTATTCCAGTTTCTAGGATATTCGTTGGTTCAGTAAGTTTTAACTCTGCTGTTCCCCCACCAAATAAACTCCTAAATACATTAGAGAATTCTACTTGAATACGTTCAAATGTCGCAATAAATTCAGTCTTCATAACTGTATCCATTTCATTGATGATTTCTAAAAGCATATTTTCTGCTTTATATAAATCTTGTTTTTGATTAGTCAAGAATTCAAATCTAACATTAACTTTATCAAATTCTTCTATTGCTAGAACATTTACTACACCTAAATTTTTAATAGTGTTTTTTAATTCACTAACTTTTGTACGTGCAACATTTTCTTCAGTTTCTAATTTATACAATTCTTTTGCTCTTTCAAAAGTCATAGAATAATCTTCATTTAATGTATTTAGTAAATTATCTAATTTGACATCATCTTTATTGATTTTAATTTCTAATTCCTTTAACTCATTTTGTAACTTATTGTAATTAGAATTGACTTTCTTAATAGACGACTCCATATCATTTATCATATTAGATAAATTAGTTTTCTTTTGATTTAAGTTATCTAAAAGACTTTCTAATTCTTCTTTCTTTCTTAACTCCTCATAATACTCATTCATAATTAAGTTATGAGCTTCACCTAAGTTATTATTATAATGTCCAATTTCTTTTTCAATTGCTTCTTTTTTAGTTAATGACTCAATTAATATCTTATTTTTATTTTTAATAATCTCTTCTATTTCTATTTTCTTAGAAGTATATTCATATTTTTTTTCTTCTTTTAATTTTAAATCATAATCTAATTGATTTATTTTTTCTTCTTTTAAATTTATTGTGTTAATCGTTTCTAGTAATTTTCTATTTAGGTCATCTAATTCATATTTTTGATTCAATATATTGCTAGTTTTATTTTTATATCTACCTCCAGTTATTGAACCTCCAACATTTACTAAATCTCCATCTAGAGTTACTATTTTATATCTATGATTTATTTTAGAACTAATCATATTAGCGTCATCTATATTTCTTGCGATTATAACATTTCCTAATTGATTTAAAATAATATTTTCATATAATTTATCATATTTAACCAGATTAGACGCTATATCAATAAATCCATTTATATTACTTATAGTATTTAAAACATTACTATCTATTCCTCTAGGCTCAATTACTTCTAATGGAAAGAATGTTGCCCTACCTAAGTTGTTATTTTTTAAATATTCTATTGCTTCAACCGCACTTCTTTTTGTATCTGTTATTACATATTCTTTCGCTCCACCTAATGCGATATCTATTGCTTTAGTATATATTTCTTCTACATCTATAACTTTACCAATTATACCTTTAATACCAGTAAGTCTAGGGTTGTGCAATACACTTTTTACCCCATATGATAATCCACTATCAGTTTCTATTGCTTTTTCTAGAATATCAATTTTAAAATTAAGTTCATTTTCGTATCTGTTTTTACTATTTAATTCATCTACTACTATAGCTCTTTCTTGTTTTATCTTTTGAATTTGACTTTCACTTTGTGTGATTAATTCATCTAACTCATCAAGATTAACTTTTAAAGTTTCTAATTCATTTTTAATAAGTAAAACATTATTACTATTATTAAATAATTGTTCTTGAAGAGAAACTATTCTTTCATGTAATTCTTTGTTATCTACACTATTTTTTTCACGTTCTAAAATTAAATTCTTTTCACCATTTAATTTTTCAACTTTACTACTGATATTTATTAGTAGTTGATTGTTAGTGTATATCTCTTTATCAATTTTAGACAATTCTGTCTTTTTATTAGTTAACTCTATATCTTCAGTTATATTAGAAACAGATATTCTACTTAATTCATTATTTAATTCATCGATTCTTTCCTTACTTCTTTGATATTCATAATTAATTGTATCTATATCATGAGTAATTAAAGCAACTTCATAATTTTCTAATTCTTTTTTACTTTTAAGATAAATTTCAGCTGTTTCTTTTTGCTTTCTTAATGGTTCAACTTGTATTTCTAACTCAGCTATAATATCATTTACTCTTGATAAATTCTCATGAGTTCTTTGTAATTTTCTTATTGCTTCTTCTTTTCTTTTTTTGTATTTTAAAACTCCTGCAGCTTCTTCAAAAATTATTCTTCTATCTTCTGGTTTATTGCTTAATATTTCACCTATTTCACCTTGTGAAATGATATTAAATGATTCTTTACCTACACCACTGTCTATAAACAAATCTGTAATATCTTTCAATCTACATTTAGAGTTATTAATAAAATATTCGTTTTCTCCATCTTTATATAAAACTCTTTTTACTGATACTTCATTGAATTCAATGGGTAAATATTTATCTTCGTTATTAAAAATTAAATTAACTGATGCATAGCTAGACCCTTTTCTTTTTTCACTTCCAGAGAAAATAATGTCACTCATCGCGCCTTCACCGCGAAGAGATTTAACTGATTGTTCACCTAATACCCAACGTACTGCATCAACAACATTACTCTTACCAGAACCATTAGGTCCAACTATACCAGTTATACCAGTTGATAAATCTATGTTTATTTCATCTGCAAAACTTTTAAATCCTACTGTCTTAATTTGCTTTAAATACATGTTCTCACTTCCTAGCCTGTAGATTAATTATACAATAAATTACAAAATTTGTATATTATTTAAATTAATTTGAATTATACTTTTAAAAAAATGTAATTTAAAAAAAGAAGCGCACAAAAGTTGTGCAGTAAGATTTATAAGGGTATATAATAACTTTTAAGCAATTTATTTGTCATAAAAAGGAGGCAAAAGAAAATGGCAAATTATTGTCATCTATCTTACGAAGATAGAAAAATATAGAGGATGGATTAAATGATAATAAATCAATTAATCAAATTTCAAAAGAAATAAACAGAAACCATTCAACTGTTCTAAGAGAAATAGATAGAAATAAGGTTTATTCAAAACCAAACAATTATGGTTACTCTAAAATAACTGATCCTATAAATTTATATAAATATCAACATTGTGAAAAATTAGATAAAACACCATATGTTTGTAATGGATGTAAATCAAGAAGTGGATGTAGAAAAGAAAGATATACTTATTATGCTAGAAAAGCAGATGATTCTTATAGAGAAGTAAAAAGTGTAGCGAGAAAAGGCATAAATTTAACTCCTGAAGAAATACATGTAATAAATACTACTCTTACCCCACTTATTAAAAAAGGACAAACCATTAATCATTTATATATCAATCACCCAGATATTTTAGATTTTTTTAAACCATCTTTTTATAATTATGTTAATAATGGTGTTTTTGAATTTAAACCATTAGATTTTCCAAGAATAGTTAAATATAAGAAAAGAAAAAATTCAACTAAAAGAAGAACAAGAAAAGAAATATTAATTGGAAGAAAATATGAAGACTTTGTTAATTACATTTCTAATAACCTTGATTTAAATATTGTAGAAATGGATACTGTTTGTGGTTTAAAGGAAGAAAATGACTGTTTTCTTACTCTTCTATGGAGAAAATCAAAGTTCATGCTTATATTTAAATTAGAAAGTCAAACCACAGAAGAAGTATCAAGAATATTTGAGATATTACAAACATTAATACCATATGATGACTACAAAAGATTATTTCAAGTCATCTTAACAGATAATGGTCATGAATTTTTTGATGTAAATAATATAGAATGTATACAATCTACAGGAGAATATGTCACACATTTATTTTTCTGTGATCCACATATGTCATGTCAAAAAGGAATGATAGAAAAAAATCATGAATTTATAAGATACATATTACCAAAAGGATCATCATTCAAAAATATAGATCAAGAAGATTGTGATTTAATTATGAATAATATAAATAGTTTATGCAGGACTTCATTAAATGGTAAATCACCTTATGAAGCAATGTTATTTTTATGTGATGAATATATATTAAATAAACTAAATTGTTATTACATACGGCAGACTTTGTCCGCAACCTAACAAATAAAAAAAGACAAACCTCCTTGAAATAGTTTGCCAAAACAGTATAATAACTGTTACGTGATCTAAGTCACAATCAAATATAAACGGTCTATGCCGTAATGTAGTCTATGCTACCAAATATCGGAACCTCAAGATAACTCTTTTGTTCCATGTTTACAATATGCATAACTACTCAGGAGGTTTGTAATGAATATACTAAAACAAATTGAAGGAAAAATCAATGGAGTTTTGGAAACTTTTGATAGAATGAT
>JAZQBG010000016.1:0-11179 GCA_045545595.1 Bacilli bacterium | reverse complement strand
GTCACATAATCTTTCTATTGTATTTTTAAGTTTAATATTTTCATTTAGACTTCTTGATATATTAGATATTAAACAGCTATTACTTTTTGCGATACCATATAACATATCCATTACAAATTTTGTTGTACTTTGATTTAGTCCCTCTGAAACTTTTTCTGAAAATTTCAAAATATCTCTTTTCATTTCATATGTATTTGTAGTAAAATTATTCATGTAAAAAACCTCCGATTTTTTGTTTACTATGTTTTTTTATTTTACAACTTAATTATACTAAACAAACGAGGTTTTTACATTATTTTTGTAGCAAAAAAGCGAATCTGTGGATATCACATTTTCGCTTTTTCTATTTTTGTTTCTTTTTTACCGGAACTCAAATATAAAAAGAAAAAGACGAATTAATTCGCCTTTATGTTGTCAATATATTTATTAACTTTCGTAGACCAATTAGGGTCTGCCGCATATTTTTTATTCATGGTTTCTGGAGTAGTTAATCCATAATCATAATAGTTTTTCTTAATATTATCCATATATCCTTTAATACCATCTTCTAATGTATCGTATTTTTTATATGAACCACCATTACAACTTGGACTTCCCTTTTGACCACCTACGTTGTTACATTCTCTAAGTAGTTTACTACAACCACTTGTTCCGTTACATCCTGTTTCATGTAAAGTGATCGCAAGCGCTAAATATGGGTCTATCCCAATTTCTAAGGCATATGATGCATAAATATTACCCATACCACTAATATTTGATTTCATATTTCTATTAAGCTTTTCTGTTAACTCTGTCATTGTAAGACCATCGTAAACAATAGGATCTTTAACTTCTTCTTTTTCTTCTTCCTTAACTTCTTCAGTTACTGTCTCTTCTTGTTTAATTTCCGCAATTTCTTGTTGTTCTTCAGCCATAGCAACTATTTCAGTTTTTATTTCTTCTTTAACTTCTTCTTTTGGTTGTATATTTACAAATACAAGCTTATCTGGGACATATTCTTTTGCAACTGTTTTAATGGTATATGATTGTTCTTTTTGTTGAACCTCATTAACATTTTTGAACGTATTAGTTTTATATACACTAGTTGCAAATAGAATTCCTGTTGCTAAGGACATAACTACTAATCCTATACCAACGGTAACTTCTCTAGATTGCTTTTTCACTAAATTTCACCTCATCACATATTAATCAATATGTACACTAATTTTAGCACATTTTAAGCAAAAAATCAAATTTAGAAGCTTATATCCATAATATACCAATTAATATAAGGGTTTATTCAATAATGACAATCTTAGAATTTTTGTGACAAAATTAGATTCTATTTCTAATTAAAAATGTTAAAATTATGTCAATACTAATAATAATATAAAACAATATTATAAATAAATTAACCTTTGTTTTATTCCATTTTTTAATATATTTAACTATATATGGCTCAATAATATATATTAACAATAATGCACCTACCGCAAATGTTAATAATGACCTTAAACATACATATCCATCTATATTTAAGAATAGTCCAGTATAATCCCACCATCTTCTTTGCCATATTTCCCACATTGCATATCCTGTCACATACTCAACTATACCAGTAATTAACATCGACGCTAAGAATACTAAAACAGGGCTCTTTTTAAAACATTTTAATAGCAAAGTTAAAAATATTGCTCCAAATCCATACACTGGTAAATATGGGCCATACAAGAATCCCCTATTAACTAATTCGTGCTCAATAACTAAATGAAATATTTCTTCGTATATATAACCTGCAAAACATCCGACAATAAAAATCAATAATACTATTTTTAATTTTTGTATTAAATTCAACTTAACCCTCTTACTATCATTGTTTATTTTTTTAATACTTTTTAAAACTTCCATACTGCACACTCCTACTATTATGAGTATAACACAAAATAGCAGGATTTGAACAACAAAAAAACTCTTGAACAACAAGAGCTAAATAACAAATGGTCGGAAAGACAGGATTTAATTTGACGCTTTTCAAAAAACCTTATAAAATAAGGGAAAACGAAGCCAACGCTTATATTATAAGGGGTTGTTAATAGTGCTTTGACTGCTTTATGTCAATGATATTTTGAAAGATTAGATAAGTACTGTCATGAAACTGGTCTGAAACAAGACCAAGGCAAGATCAAAAAGCAATATATTATCTTTCAAAAAACAAGTTAACTATAATTTAATTTATTTGTCCAATATGCTTGTTTTATAACTACACTTATTATATAATTTTAATAGGAACATTTGATGTGAGTGTCGTCCTCCAATCTTGCAAAAGAAGGGAGGTAGATATTGATGAAAACTAAGACTTTTGTAATAAAAGTTCTAAAGCTCATTTCTATCATTTTGTTACTTTCTGCCTTACTGGTGTTAGCGATAAAAAAATAGACACTCTTCAGCATTGATAGAGTGTCAATCCTAATTTATTAGAGGCGACATTCACTTGCAAAATCAAACGTTCCTCTTTTTTTATTTTATGCAAGTTTCCTTGCTTACATACCAATAATAGCATATTTTATTATTATTGTCAAAATTTATGGTCAGAAAAAACTTATTATATTTTCTTGTTTTTTAAATATGTTTTTGCTTTATTTAATTTTTGTATATTAATTTGGTTATCAGGAAATATTTTAACTTCTACTCCTTGATTTTTTATATATAAATTACCAACTTTTTTGTCATTCTTTTTAGATTCAAAAATATCATATGATTTTTCATATCGTTCGTTGACCAAAAAATTTTCCATTAAAATATATTTTGTAGAATTATTAAAATAATAATGTTTCCAATATTTTCTCTTTAAATACTTAACATCAAAATCTAATTTATCTAGTATTTGTAAAGTAAACCAATTAATTCTGATATTATTTAATAAATCTAAAACAAATTCTTTTTGTATTTTTTCGTTCTTAACCGCGTCATAGTATTTTGGAATTTTTTCATTACTATAATAATATCCATATAATAAAATCTTCGTTCCATTATATACTAAATGATCTGTTTCACAGTTGATATTCTCTTTATTATAACGACTTATAATAAACCAATTAAAATCTTCTGGAATTCTTAATTCATATAGTAATTTATTAACTTCGAAATTAATTTTAAATTTATCCATATATATCCCCCTAAATAATGATTATTATATATTATTAGAGATAAAAAATCTACTGTTTTACCGTTAATGTACAGAAAACTTTTTCTGAAACAAGACCAAAAACAAGACCAAAACATTTTTGACAAAATAAAAACCCTTATAAAATAAGGGTTTGTTCTCAAATGGTCGGAAAGACAGGATTTGAACCTGCAACCCCTTGGTCCCAAACCAAGTGCACTGCCAAGTTGTGCTACTTTCCGAGATAAAATATAATACTTCGTTTTTGACAGTATTAATTCTACCATATTATTTTATTCAATGCAATACTTTTTGTTTCTTTTTTATCTTAATTTTTTAGAACTTTAGTCTTTGGGAAATCACAATTAATATAATTATTAAACATAATACTAAATGCATTTGCTATATTTTGGTTCTTGCTTCCACTTAAACAAAAACAAACAGAACAAACACTATTTATGTTAAATTTATTATTTGGGTTTTTAAAAAAATTTATGATAAATTTATCATTATTTCTTGTAATTGTCAATTTATTTGCATCTTTCAAATTCCCATATGCTTCACTAACCCATTCAAAACAATTGTTGTTTAGTATTTTTTTATTTGGATTGTCATTATTTTCGATATCACAAAATAAATTTTTCATATGAGAAAATAATACTTCATCGTTTTTATTAATGCAAAATATATTATTATCATAATAATCTACCATTGTCCAGTATAAATCTCCACCAGCATAATGCATTATAAATTTACTACCATTATCATCTTCTAAAACTAGTTCACTGACATATTCATTAATTCTATTTTTAATAATATTCATACTAATCACCAAAGTTAAAAAATATATATTCATTTATCATAAATATTAATATATTAAAACTCGAACCATAAAAGTTCGAGTATCAATCAATCTGGTGCGCTCGAAGGGATTCGAACCCCTGACCTTTTGGTTCGTAGCCAAACACTCTATCCAGCTGAGCTACGAGCGCATACACAAAGAATATGCCTTTTTCAAGACAGTTATAATTTTATCACTTATTTAAAAACAAGTCAATATATTTATTTTCAAATAAAAAAAGCCTTATTACTAAGGTTTTTGTCTTTCAATCAATGGTGGCTCCGAATGGAATCGAACCATCGACACGAGGATTTTCAGTCCTCTGCTCTACCGACTGAGCTACAGAGCCAAAAATAAATGGCGGTTCCGACGGGAATTGAACCCGCGATCTCCTGCGTGACAGGCAGGCATGTTAACCGCTACACCACGGAACCAATGGTTGCGGGAGCTGGATTTGAACCAACGACCTTCGGGTTATGAGCCCGACGAGCTACCAGACTGCTCCATCCCGCGATATATAAACAAATGGCGGAGGAAAAGGGATTCGAACCCCTGCGTCGCTCACACGACCTCCCGGTTTTCAAGACCGGTCCCTTCAACCAGACTTGGGTATTCCTCCAATATAGTGGTGCCTAAGGTCGGACTTGAACCGACACGGGCTTTGACACCCGCAGGATTTTAAGTCCTGTGCGTCTACCTATTCCGCCACTCAGGCACAAGAGTGGTGTCGAAACTACTTAATTTCGTTAAGACTCTCTTAGTATATATTATTTTTAAACTTTTGACAATACTTTTTAATTAATTTTTTTGTAAAAAATTTATTTATCTATAAATATATATGAAAAAAGTATTAATTAAATACTATTTTCACTAATAATACTATATATTTCCTCATGAATTTCTTCTATACTTCTAATATTATCATTCTTTACACAACTTATTTTCTTATATTTGTATAAATCTGCTAATTCCAAATATGTTTGTTCAGCGTTTTCTAAATATTTTTTATTCACTTCGTGAACATCAAGTTCATCTCTATTTTTTCTTAATTGTTCAATATAATTAACTGGCATATGCAAAAAGAAAATAACATCTGGTTTTGGTAATTCAAGCAATTTATATTCTAATTCTTCGATCCATTTGTATAAATTTAATCTCTCTTCTTTATCATCTAATTTACATCCTTGATGTGCCATATTAGATGGAGTATATCTATCTAATATAACAATATAGTCATCACTTATATATTCTTTTATAACGTTTAGATGATATCTTCTGTCAGCAGCATAATATAATGAAGCTATTTTCGGGTCCAATGTAATAGGATTATCAAACCATGTATCACAAATACTTGGTTTTCCTAGATATGGTCCACCAATTATTTTACCAGTTGGACTATCATAATTAGGAAACGAAAATCTAATAACTTTTTTATTATCTTTTTCTAAACGTTCAACTAATTTTTTGGTTTGTGTTTCTTTACCTGAACAATCTGTTCCTTCTATAACTATTAACTTACCCATTCTATACTCCTTTAACTAGTTGTTTTTCTCTAGGTTTGACCTTATTACCACAACTCATTTTTCCTTCTTTACAAGCGCCAAATGTACAACTAGCACCTGCTTTCTTAAATAACAATGGTGCTTCATCTAGACAAATGTCTAACATTTGATTTGCGACTTCTCTTATTTCCCATTGAGCCCTATTACAACATCTTTCTCTAAAGAAATTTAATAATGTTCTAACATTCATTGTAACAATGATTTTGGTTTCACATGCGTTAGGAAGTAGAAATCTTGCATCTTCAATTGCCTTTTTATCAGCATCTTTTTCTTTCATACCTTCTTTTATATAATTTGCTTTTAACATTTGTGAAATCAGCTTATATTTTTCAAAAATATAATCGTTTGCTTCTTCATAAATTTTATTTATCTCATCATTTTTTTCAATCTCTGGAGGTGTAATGTAATTATATGTTTTATCTAAATTAACATATCTTTGACTTTGATGAGAATAAGAAGCAATTCTATGTCTAACTAATTGATGAGAACATGCTCTACTAATATCTTCTATTCCAAATGTAAATGAAACATGTTCTAACGGACTTTCGTGTCCTAAACTTAATAAGTTATTAATAAATTTATCAATTGATTCTTCTGTTTGATTTTCAACTAATTCCATAATATCACTATTTGAATAACATAATTTTGCAGCGTACGCTACGATGTCACTAACATTTCCATTAAACACATCACAAGTATGTGCCAATAATTCAACCTTTGCCATTATAATACCTACTTTCCATAAATATTTTATCATACAATTGTTCGCGCAGCAATAAAAAAACAACAATTTCCTAAAAAATTGTTATTCTACTATTTCATTACCATCAAAATTCATGTTTAAAAACTTTTTAGACGCTAAAAAATCACACATGTGCACAAATCTTTGTTGCTTAGTTTCAGGTAATGGTAAAACTACATTTCCTTTATAATCTGTATTAAATTCTCCCATATGGGTTTTAATACAGTCACATATATAATTTAATTCATTATCACTTAGTGTTAATTTATCTTTATTATCTCTTAAAAAGTTTGCAGCAATTAAAGGATGATCTACTCTACAATATCTTTCTTCAACTATTCCCGATTTAAAAGAATCATGTAACATTAGTGAAATTATTATTAGATCTTTTTCATCATCAGAAAAATTATTTGTAGTTTTATTTTGTAATAATGTATATCCTATTTTTACAGCGACTTTAGTATGCCTAACAAGACCACCGTCACCAAGGGTAAAAGAAGGATGATATTTTCCTGTTGAACTTGCTGGTATTCTAAAAAAGTAATCAGGTAACATTGGTAATATTAATTTAATATTTTCTAAATACTTAGAATTTTTTATGTAACCTAACTCAGTATTAAATACATTTACTTTATCAATTGTTTCTGTCATCATCTTCACCATCCATTATTAAATCTAAAATTATTTGATTAGAGATAAAAAAGTATCTTTCTGGAATAGCGAAGCTATCACCAGTATCAACTATTAATCTTTTTTTTATCATAGGGTTAAAATCAAAAATTCCAGTTAATTCTTTATTATATTTGTTATAAAATTCACTTTTATTTATTCCATATTTAGTTCTTAAATTTAACATGATATAGTTTTCAATATCTTCACTAACATCCAATTCATGTTTATCTAATATATAATCACCATTATTATATTTAGTTATACTTCTAGTATTTTCATATCTAATATTGTTTATAAATCCATGCGCCCCACATCCAAAACCATAATAATTTTGATTATTCCAATATACTAGGTTATGTTTTGATTCATATCCTTTTTTTGAAAAATTACTTATTTCGTAGTGAGAGTAATTGTGCTTTTTCAAATAGTTACAAATGAATTCATATTGTGATGCACAAACGTCGTCATCTATTTCTTCATATCCATCAATATATAGTTTGGTATGCTCCTCTAATATTAATGAATAATATGAAATATGAGGAATATCTAATTCGGTAAAACACTCTAAATCTTTCTCAATAACATCTATAGTTTGTTTATTTACTCCAAATATTAAATCAATATTTATATTATTAATCCCAATATTCTTTAAAGTATTAACTAAATCTACTACATCCCTTTTAGTATGTTTTCTATTCAAAAACTTTAGTATATTATCATTAAAACTCTGAACTCCAATACTAACTCTATTGATTCCATTTTCCTTTAGTAATTTTACTTTATCGATAGTCATATTTTCAGGATTACATTCAAAAGTAAATTCTATATTTTCAGATTTTCTAATAGGTTTTAAAATAGAAAATAATTTTTCTAGTTGGTTAATGGAAAGAGATGAAGGAGTGCCACCACCAATATAAATTGATGTTATTTCTTCATCTTTATAATTTTCTATTATTTCTTTTTCTAGTGAAATTAAATATTTATCAACTACAATTGAATTATAATAAATTTTACTGAAATCGCAATAAGAACATATTGAATCGCAAAAAGGGATATGAATATATATAGCATTATTTTGGTCCATGGCCACCACTATTTTCTTTTTCAATATTATTTTGAATACTACTATATTTTATAATCATATTTTGAACTGCTTTGTTATCACTATTGTTAAATGCCCAACTTTTATGATAACTGAATAGTGATTGTAAATCAGTTAATATTTCTGGTTCATCCACTAAGCCAAGTGTTAATGCTTCATGAAGGGTAGATTTTGGGATAGCAAATTTTATACTAGCCATATCTAACGTAAGGTTATTTGTTAGAATATCTATCGCAATATTTTTAATATCCTCTATAGGAAGATTTCTTTTTCTTCTTTCATGCGGAGTACTTGCTCCTTTATTTCTTCCTATTGTTTCGTTTTTAAGCAATTGCTCTTTTAATGCTAAATATATTTCTTGATCAAATTTATCCTCACTATTTTTGAGTTTAGCAATATCTTTTTTTATTGTTTCTGCTGAACATCCAAAAGCAATTGAAGCGTCTTTAATTGTACACTTGTTTTCAATAATATATTTTGCTTCTTCTATTACTTTCTTTTTTACCATTTATTATCATTCCTTAAAATTAATTATATTTTGCTATCATATTAACATATTCTTATAAAATCATCAAAAAATATATGTATGTACAAATCTAATTTTATTTTCTACCAATCTGTCTCTTTCCAAAAGCTTTTGTATGACTAATTTTGTCATTATAATTATTTAAAAATTTTAGTTTTGCTCTAAATGATTCTTCCTGTTTATCTTCAGAGCATCTTATCTTATCAACTGTAACTCCAAAATTATTTTGTAAGAATGGCTTAGATAAAGCATATTTATATCTATAGTCTATTAATTTTTTCATATCTTCATCTGTTATTTCTTCGCTTTCTTTATCTCTAAGCATTTCAATCTCTGAATTATCATTAATTTGTGTCAACATATCAATTTTTTCTTTAGCGGTTTTTGCTATTTGAAATCTAGTCATAAATGATCTTGCTTTTGCCTTTGCTTTTCTTTGATCAACTAAACCAGGTTCTTTTGTTTCATAATCTAACACATACATTATTGCATTTTTTATCAAATAATTATCAGTATCCATTAAGTCACAATACACTTCATTTTTATCTTTTCCAAAAATTTCTTCAATTGTATCTAGTGAAACTCTGTATTCTAATACTAAACTTGTAATAATATTTTTTAATAATTCTTCTTTACTCATAAATCCTCATCCTTTTCTAATTTTCATTCATATTTAATACTGATAAGAAAGCTTCTTGCGGTATTTCTACACTACCTACCCTTTTCATTCTTTTCTTACCTTCTTTTTGTTTTTCTAATAGTTTTCTTTTTCTTGAAATATCTCCACCATAACACTTAGCTAAAACATTCTTCCTCATAGCTTTAATATCAGTTCTAGCAATTACTTTATTTCCAATCGTAGCCTGTATTGGAACTTCAAATTGTTGTCTTGGTATAATATTTTTCAAATTTTCTACTACTCTTTTACCTCTATCATAAGCAAAATCTTTATGTACAATTGTACTTAAAGCATCAACAGCTTCACCATTAAGCAATATGTCCATCTTAACTAAATCACTAGGTTTATATCCTATTAATTCATAATCAAATGATGCATATCCTTTAGTGCTTGACTTTAATCTATCAAAGAAATCATATACAATTTCTGATAAAGGTATTTCATAATGTATATTAACTCTGGTTTGATCAATATATTCCATATTTATATATGTACCACGTTTATCTTGACATAATTCCATAACTGCGCCGATATAATCAGTTGGTACGAATATATTAGTTTTAATATATGGTTCTCTAATTTCTGCTATTTTTTGTTTATCAGGTAACTTATTTGGACTATCAACTATTATCTCATCATTATTAGTTAGTGTTACTTCATAAATAACAGAAGGACTAGTCGCAATTAAATCTATTTTGAATTCTCTTTCAATTCTTTCTTCAATTATTTCTAAATGTAATAATCCTAGGAAGCCACATCTAAATCCAAATCCTAATGCTTCACTGGTTTCTGGTTCAAAACTTAAAGAAGCATCGTTTAATTTTAGTTTTTCTAAAGCATCCCTTAAATCCGAATACCTATTTGCTTCTATTGGATATAGTCCACAGAATACCATTGGTTTCATTGGTTTGTATCCAGGTAATGGTTCATCAGCAGGATCATTTGAAAGAGTTATTGTATCACCTACTTTTACATCTTCAATACTTTTAATTGAGGCACTAATAAATCCTACTTCACCTGCTACTAATTCTTGCCTTTTAACCTCTTTAGGAGTATTTATACCTAATTCTACTATGTCATATGTAGCGTTTGTACTACACATTTTAATTTTGTCTCCGCTTTTAATTTTACCATCGACTATTCTTACTAGCATTATTGCGCCTCTATATGGGTCAAATACACTATCGAAGATAAGCGCTCTAGTTTTAGAATTTATATCCCCTTTAGGAGAAGGAATTCTTGTTACAATTGCTTCAAGTAATTCGTTAATACCTATCCCAGTTTTCGCACTTGTTAAAATAATTTCATTTTTATCAAAGCCTAGTGAATTAACTAACTCGTTTGTAACTTTTTCTACATCAGCATTCGGTAAATCTATCTTATTAATAACAGGAATAATAGTTAAATCATTTTCCATTGCAAGATAAAGATTAGCCAAAGTTTGAGCCTCAATACCTTGCGCGGCATCTACAACTAATATCGCACCTTCACAAGCGGCTAAACTTCTAGATACCTCGTATGTAAAGTCTACATGTCCTGGAGTATCTATCAAGTGAAGAATATAATCTTCATTATTATATTTATACTTTAGTTCTACTGCATTTAATTTTATTGTAATTCCTCTTTCACGTTCTAGTTCCATATTATCTAGAAGTTGAGCTTTCATATCATGACTATTTACAGTTCCAGTACTTTCTAATAATCTATCTGCCAAAGTACTTTTACCATGGTCAATATGCGCAATGATTGAAAAATTACGAATGTTTTTCTGATTCATATAAAGTTTCATTCCTTTCACTACGTTCAAGGCACACATAGGAACGAAAAACCTTGAACTAAATTTATTTTTCTATATAATAACAACCTTGAAGGAGTATGTACTACAAAGCACGTGGAGGTGAGTTGCAGACTTC
>JAZQBG010000015.1:0-20049 GCA_045545595.1 Bacilli bacterium | reverse complement strand
ACATCAGAAGAATTATTAGAAATAATAAATCAGAATGCCATTTTAGAATAGTTAAATTTTAACTTTAACTTGGGGTAAGGGGAAGTCTGCCCTTTTTTTGGAATTTAACCTAAATAAATTTAGTATTTTATTTTCAGGTTATCACCTATAAAAGTATATGTTAGATATTTATAATTTAATTAATAAATTTTGTCAAAATGTGTTATAATAACTATCAAAAAAAGAGGGATAGTATGGAAGAAAAAGAATCAATTTTAAAAAAATACCATATCGAAGTTACTGGGTTACTTACAGAAATGAACAAAGAAGAAGCAATAGAATTTTTTAATAAGTATAAATTTGATAAAGATAATATATATATTACTACTGTATCAGAAGAAGATATTGATAAATTAGAAGATGTAATGGACGACAATAAAATCGAATATTCTGAAGACATTATAGGTGATATAGAAAACTTAGATGATGATACTTGCATATATGTGTCTTTTGATAATGATGTATATGATGACATTTATACCAAGATGATGAAAGAAAGAGTATTTTTAAGTGATGGTTCGAATAAAAACTTGCTTTTTCTTGATTTATTTGATAGTTATTTAGAATATTTAAAATTACCTGATAAAGATAAAAAATATAAAAGTAATTTATTAAGTACAGAAAAGATATGTGATTATTCATTAAATACTTTTATTAATAAATTTATTGATGATGATACGTTTTCGAACCTTATTCTTCTATCATACAATAATCTAATGAGATATTATACAAAATTGGAAGTTAAAAAATATCGAGAACAATACAAATCAAATAATGAACTAAACACGATAAATGATATTGCAAGAAATGAGTTGATGAGTGTTTATGAAACCTTATTTCTTAAATATCAAGATAGAATTAATGTCTTTGAAATTATACACTCAGAATTAATTAAAAATAATTCTTTTTGTACAGACTTTTTTGAAGAAAACAAAAATCAACCTATTTGTAACAATGATTATGTTAAATTATTGATAATCAACGATGCTTATTTAACAAGTAAAGTATCATTTAGTAATGAATTGGAAGAATATTATGATGATAATACTATACTAAACATTTTTGAAGAAAATAATCAAAGTGAATTAGTTGAAAAATTTAATAAAGATAAAGGATTTGCCTTAAAATGTTTTCTACTGTTTGTTGAATTTAATAAACAAAACACTCTAAATGTCTCAAAATCAACTTTAAAAAAAGTTTACGCGGATAAAAAAGTACTACAAAAAATAAATAAATATCATTTCTTAGATTATGTATCAATATAATTTTCGATTTAGTTTTGCACGATTTTCGGCAAAACCTCTTTTGCGTGTAATAATTTAATTAATTTTATACTTATAATATCATATTATCCAAAAAATCACAAAACAAAAATGCAGTTTTTATCAATTAACTCCTGCATTTTTGTCTCTATTACATATTTTTCAATTTACTTTTGAAATTGAGCTTTTTATCATCATAATTTAAAAAGAATATCCCACATACTTCCCTTACCTCAGAATAGTCTTCTCCTCTTTGTAAATCTTCTACATATATCCTAGATAAATAAAATTCTGCTCTCTCTGTAAAGTTATGTTTTTCTGCATTTTGTATCTCAATATTTATTTTCTTCTTATTATTTATCTCTACTAGTAAATCTACTATTCCTAACTTTTCTTCAGGTGTATTTCTTGCTAATTCATTATTTAAGTATATTATATCTTTTATTTCACTTTCTTTTATTCTTAGAGACATACTTATTACTTTCTTTAACATCTTTGGATTCTTTCTAAAAAATGTTTTGAATGCTACATCATTTGACATAAAATATTTTATTCTAGTTCTTTCTATTGTGTTTATCATTAACAATCATCTCCCAATATATATATCGGGAAATTTTTGCCAAAAGACTTTATTTTTTATCGAAAATGCAAAAAACTGATAACCATCAATTTTTAACATTGACATCTTATCAGTTTTTATTTTTATAGTTATCCTATTTATATTGTGTATCTTGTGATTCCATATATTTAATTTTATGGAATCAAAACAGTACGGAAAGAGTAATCTTCCATAGAATTTCCAGGATACTTTGAAGAACTGAACACTCCATGATATGAAGACGAATCATAATTATATCCTCTAACAGCCCATGGATAGTCATTATTCATGAACTCACCATAATCTCTATACCAAGTTTTTGTCTCCCATGTAGCATCTCCTAATATTGATTTTTCCTTTGTTATATTTGATGAACTTGTTCCTTTATATAAGTCATAGTATTTTGAAGGAGGAAGTATTTTTTCAGTTATGTTCACATAAAAATTAGAATCACCTAATAATCCTTTCCAATTCCCCATTGTATATTCATGTGACCCTCCGCTCATATCATATATCCCATACACTGTTCCAGTTGTACTTGCACCCACCCCTGAAAACTCGACTTTTTCTTGAGCACAAATACTACCATCACATATAAAATTATTATAAGAATACGTACCATATGTTGAATAACTACCTATATTCATAGGATCTTCTAATAGTCCCTTACTTCTTCCAGTATAACTACCTCTATTGGAACTAAAACTATCATTTTTATACACTTCTTTATTAGTTCCTGTATAATTTGTATTTCCCATTTTTCCATATTGACTTTGTGATAGTATTGCAACTGCACCCCATTCAGTATTTTTCATCATATGTGTATCTGTTGTGTTTGTTGTTGTATTTAATCCATATATATTATTTTCGTTTGTAGTAAATGTAACATCACCTGTAGAAGTGTTGTATGTTCCACCTGCAAACTTTAATGCAGTTGTAAATTGTGTACTTACTGTTTGATATCTTAATGATTGAATATCTGGTTTTATTATAGGTTCTACATCTAAACATGTAGTAGAACTAGAATTAAGATGATTATTACATGTTTCATCACTAGTACCAGTTTCAAACTTTCCTACCCAAAATCCTGTTATTTCTTCGTCCCATGCTCCTTTTGATGTTGTACTGCTATCATATTCTATATTATCAACATTTCTAAATGCTGGATGTGTATAATAATTTGTATTTGTTCCATCATCTGCTATACCATTTCTATATACTGTTTCTGTAACACCATTTGTTTCAGTTCCAGTTTCAAATACTACATCTATTTGAGGTGGTTCTGTAACCTCGCTACTACTTCCAATATCACTTGGTATATTATACCTATATCTTGGTATCCATACCCACATACTATTTATGTAATCCATTGGTATTTCTGTTCCAACAGAAGCTGTTCTATAACTTGCTACACTTGTTGTTACTGCATTTGCCCACATTTGGTCAGCATAACTATACCAAGCTTGACTAGTATCTGCTACTTCCCAACATCCACTTGCATTATCAGCAGCCGTAGTACTTTCGCATGTTTCATCATATATTACTGGTATCATTCCTTCTGCTAATACTGGTTCGTTTGCGCCACTTGGGTCAACATAATTATTATTTTCTTCTACAGTTCCTAATGCATTCCCACCAGCTAGTTCTACTTCATTATGTGCATATCCACTTTGTACACCTAGTGTTATAACAACATCACTAGTTGAATCATTTTTAATTCCTATTCTAACAATTATTTCACCATTCGCACTTATTACTCCTGTATCTGCATTTTCAGATGTACTTGCTATACCTACAGTAACATCACTTGCTGTATTTGTAGTAAATAGTTTATATTTTACAGCTATTCCAGAGTTATTGGTTACAGTTATATCTTCAAATACTGTTTCACCAGCTGGTACTGTTATTGTTGTTTTTGATAGTGCTACATCAAGTGTACTAGCGCTTATTGCAGCTATTCCAACTTTTTCAACTGATTTTTCAAACAAAGCAAAAGAAGTGTATATTGATAAAAATAAAAGCGAAGCTACTATGAAGAATAGTGTTAAAACTTCTCTAACATAATACTCTTTGAAAAGTATAGCTTTTATTCTATCCATATTGACACCTCTTTTCTACAATGTACATCCATTATAAATTATATTACAAAATGTCTATTTTTTCAACCACCATTTGTAGTTTATTATTCCTATTGTCAACTTTTCCATTTACGCATATTATTGTATTTTCAGAGATGTCTTTATATTCTTCATATATTCTTGGGAAAAGTGTTAAGTCTATTGATGCGTATTCATCTACACATTTGTAAAATGCCATTTTATCTTTTTTCTTTGTTTCAATTTCTTTTTTACTTTCTAATATTAAATTAATTGTGACATTTTTATTAATATATTTATTTAAATCACTGATTTTTAAAGCATTATCTTTATTATATTTATCTAGCGGATGTACTGACAAATAAAAACCGAAACTTTTATATTCTTTATTCATTAATATTTCATCAGAGTATTCTTCAAGTATTTCAAACTCTGGTTTATCTACTAGACTTTCATCTAAATCCTTGACTAGTTCTGCGTAGTTAATTGCTAAATCAAGATTTTCAATTAATGTTTTTCTGTTATATTCAAATGATTTAAAACATCCTGCTTCTATTAAAGATTCTATAACTTTTTTATTTATTGTTTTAGAATATGTACGTTTAACAAAGTCAAAGAAATCTTCAAACTTACCATTTTCTCTTTCTTTTAGTATTTCTTTTGAAACAACTACTCCTATATTTTTAATAATAGATAAAGGGCATCTAATACCATCTTTTTCAGTACTGTATTTTTCCATTGATAAGTTAATATCTGGTTCTAAAACATTTATTTTATTTAATTTAGCTTCTAATAAATAATCTTTAGTTTTAATTTCGCTACCTATTACATTATTTAATAGATTAGAAATAAAGTATTTAGGATAATGAGCTTTTAAATATGCCATTTGGTATGAAACTATTGAATATGCTACTGAGTGAGATTTGTTAAATCCATAATTTGCAAATTTTAAAATCATTTCGTATACATATTCTGCAATATCTTTAGTATAACCTTTTTCTATAGACTTGCTAATAAATTTTTCTTTTTCTTTATTTAAAATTTCAACCTTTTTCTTAGACATTGCTCTACGTAATATATCCGCTTCTCCAAGTGAATATCCTGCCATAATATTTGCGACTTGCATTATTTGTTCTTGGTATATCATTATTCCGTATGTTGGTTTTAAAATACTTTCTAAATCTTTATGGATGTAATCAATCTTTTCTTTACCAAATTTTCTATTTATGTAATGTGGTATGTTATCCATTGGTCCTGGTCTAAATAGCGCTATTGCGGCTACTATATCATCGAATGAAGTGACTTTAAGGTTCTTTAAAAAGTTTTTCATTCCTTCAGATTCAAATTGGAATATTCCTTCAGTATTTACTGAGTAAAATATAAATAATGTTTTTTTATCATTTAAATTTATATTATTTAACTCTAATTTAATATTTTCACACTTTTCTATTTCTTTTGTGACATCGTTAATTATAGTTAAATTTTTAAGCCCTAAAAAGTCCATTTTTAGTAACCCTAAGTCTTCTAGGTGTTCCATTGTATATCCAGTAAGATAATTGTCACTATTTTTAACTAGCGGTATTATATCATCTAATAATCTATCTGACATAACGATACCTGCAGCATGGATACTCGAATGTCTTTTAAGACCTTCTAAGTGTATTGAAATATCATATAATTTTTTTAAATCATTGTTTGAATTAATTAAATTTTTAAACAAATTATTATTTTCATAAATCTCTTTTATATTTTCTTTATCAAAATATTTTACTACTCTATCAGTTAATTTTTGAGGTATATCTAAAACACGAGCAACATCTCTAATTACTTGTTTTGCACCCATTGTTCCAAACGTTATTATATTAGCAACATTTTTATTACCATATTTTTCTATACAATAATTTACTACTTCATCTCTTCTATCATATTGAAAATCGGTATCTATATCGGGCATAGTAACACGTTCTGGATTTAAGAAACGTTCAAATAATAAATCATATTTAATTGGATCTATATCTGTAATACCAAGACAATATGAAACCAAGCTACCAGCCGCACTACCTCTTCCTGGACCTACTAATATTCCATTCTTTTTAGCAAATTTTATAAAGTCAAATACTACTAGGAAGTAATTACAAAACCCCATTTTATTAATAACGTTTAATTCGTATTGTAATCTTTGTAAATAAACATTAATGTCACCGCTTTTAATGCGTTTTTTAAGTCCCTTTTTACACAAGTTAGATAAATACTCATACTCATCGTTTTCGCTTCTATATTTAGGTAATAATGCCTTTGTTTCTTTTTCAAATTTAACATTACACATATCACCAATAACTTTTAAATTAGTTAAATCTCTTGTAATAGAATTAAGTTCATTAATATTTAATAAGTGATGATTTACAAACTTATAGAAAGTTCCATCACTTTCTTTTTTACCATCACGTATAAGATATGCGTAATTAAGATATTTTCCTTGTTCTTCATCTAAAAATAATACTTCATTTATAAAGACTTTGTTTTTAACTCCATTTAGGTTATTTTCTTCTTTTTTACTAGAATACCCTATATAAATATTTTCATAAATTTTCTTTAAATCTTTATATATATTAGAACTTGGATATGGAACAATACATATTAAATTATCTTTATGTTTCATTAAATCTTTACCACATACTATTCTTTCACTTTGTATTGTAGATAATTTAATAAGATTTTTATATCCTTCATTATTCATCGCATACAGTAATATTCGTTTATCTATTTCATCTTTACCTTTTAATAATATTTCTAGTCCTATAATAGGTTTAATATCATTTTTGATACACTCATTATAAAATTCCATTACACCTGACATATTTTGGTCAGTTATAGCTAAGGTATTTATGTTGTTATCTTTTGCTTTTTTTATTAATTTCTTTATAGAAACTAAACTAGATAGAAGTGAATAATCTGTTTTAACCCATAGCGGTATATACATATTATCACTCCTATCTAACTCCATTTAAATTATATAATATTTTCGTTTTAAATAAAAGAAAAAACATATATTTTATCTAAAATTATATGTTTTTACTTTTGCTTTAAATCTTTCTACTTCTTTCTTTTCAGCTCTAGTTGGTTTTTTACTGTATTGTGAAATTACTGAAAGACTTTTATAATCTTTAAGACTAATTGGTAAATTTCTTGCATCTTCTTTTTTAAATAAACCGTTTTTTGATAAGAAAAACTGCGCGATTTGTCCAATATAATCTTCATCAAAATATTCTGGATCATCATAATACTTTAATAACTCCTCTAGTTTTACTATAACGTCAACATAAAAACTCTCATTTTCTGTGGCTTTAGTAGGATAATTAGGTGTATCATAAAGTAAATCATTAACTGTACCATCTTCATTTATTGAAAACAATATTTTTCTACAAATCCATGGATATTTGTTTTCGCCATTATTTTTCCTAACTAATCCAGCATATAAATTATCTCTTTGTGCGATATAGTTTTTTGCTGTATATTCAGTCATAAATTCCTGTAATACTATCATAAAAGTATTCCTCCTTTTGGTAGAGATTATTATATCAAATTTTTTTAAAAAGTAAATATTTTATAAAAAAATTATTTTTTTTGAAATTTTAATTGATATAATTATTTAGTTATGATAGAATATTAATTGTCTTGGAGAAGTACTCAAGAGGCTGAAGAGGCGCCCCTGCTAAGGGTGTAGACTGGGAAACTGGTGCGAGGGTTCAAATCCCTCCTTCTCCGCCACTAAGATTTTAACACTCGTTAGAGTGTTTTTTTATAGATAAATTACACTTTTTGAGAAGGATTTTCTATCAGTTCGTTCTCATGTTTTTTCTTTGCTTTATTAATTTCTGTTTTTTCTCTAATCATTCTATTTAATATTTTAGACTTATCTACTGGATAAATACTTGATATATATATAATTTTCTTTTTTTAGTTGGTGTAACAATAACAACTACATCCTCAATTAATTTTTTATAATATTCAATTCCATTTTTAGAAACATTGTAAAATACAAAATCAGGATTATTAATTACATCTTCAATATGATTCATAGTATAATTATGACTTTCTAAATTTTTATATTCACTAGAGTGATGCGCTATATGCTTATATAGTCCGGGTTCTAGTATTATAGATTTATCTTTTTGTTCGTTTAAATACCATTTGTTTGCTATTTCTTTCGTTACTTTACCTATTATTTTTGTTAAATTTTTTCTCATTATTTAAATACTAAAAAAGGTCACATTCATTGAATGCAACCTATTAGAGTAATGGTAGAGCTCCTAATTCTACATATCTACTTTCAGTATAAACCTACTCGGACTCCATATAGTGATATGGAGCGTGCTGGGCGAAGTCTTTCCAGTCCTCAATTACTCTTATAATAATTAAACATTAAATTAATTTGATGTAAAATCAAACAAATATAATTTAACATTTAATTTATAAAATTTCAATGTTTTTTTCAAATTTTATAAATTATTAGTGAATTAATTATTATATTATTTTTAGTGAATATTCTCCTTTCACTAATATAATCAACAATTTTTAGTTAATAGACTTCTTTTTTTTATAAAAAAATGAACTTCCTACACGAATTAACGTTTCCTAGGAAGTTCATTATTATTATATGCGTATATTTAATTATTATACACTAAAATTTAATTTTATTTTCCACGTATTCTACTACTTCATCTAATTTTATAGTGATTTGTTTCATTGTATCTCTATCACGTATTGTAACTGTTCCATTATTAATTGTTTCATCATCAATTGTAATACAGAATGGTGTACCAATAACATCTTGTCTTCTATATCTTTTACCAATTGAACCTGATTCATCATAATCAGTCATAAAATGTTTTGATAAAACCCTATATACTTCTTCAGCTTTTTCTTTATGATATTTTTTAACTAATGGTAAAACACATACTTTATATGGCGCCACAAATGGATGAAGTTTTAATACTTCTCTTGTTGTACCATCTTCTAATTCTTCTTCATTATAAGCATCAAATAAAAGCGCTAAAATACTTCTATCTAAACCATAAGTAGATTCAATAATATATGGTATAAATTTTTCATTTGTTTCAGGGTCAACATATTCTTGTTTTTGACCACTATATTCTTGATGTCTTGAAAGGTCAAAGTCAGTTCTATTATGGGTACCATTGATTTCTCCCCATCCAAATGGGAATAAATATTCAATATCACAAGCAGCTTTTGCATAATGAGCTAACTTTTCATGATCATGATATCTAAGTTTTTCAGCAGGTAATCCTAAATCCATATAGAATTTTCTACCATACTCTTTAAAATATTCATATAATTCTGTATCAGTTCCTTCTTTACAGAAAGTTTGATATTCCATTTGTTCAAATTCGATAGTTCTAAATGTAAAGTTACCTGGTGTAATTTCATTTCTAAATGCTTTACCTATTTGACCAATTGAGAACGGTAATTTTGCTCTCATGCTTCTTTGAACATTTAAGTAATTAACATATTCACCTTGAGCATTTTCTGGTCTTAGATAAACTACACTTTTACTATCTTGAGTAACACCTCTATAAGTTTCAAACATAAGTTTAAATTGTCTTATATCAGTGAAATTGCTCTTACCACATTTAGGACATGGTACTTTATTTTCGTTTATATAATTTACCATTTCTTCATTAGTCATTGCGTCACCTTTTGAACTGTTTGAATAGTCATTAATTAAATTATCAGCTCTATGACGTGTTTTACATTCCTTACAGTCTAATAATGGATCTGCAAAAGATTCAACGTGACCACTAGCTTCCCAAACTCTAGGATGCATTAAAATGTCTGCATCAACTTCGTACGCATTTGGTCTTTCTTGAATAAATCTCTTTCTCCAAGCATCTTTAACATTATTTTTTAATCTACTTCCTAATGGACCATAATCCCAAGTATTTGCTAAACCGCCATAAATTTCACTACCTTGGAATATAAATCCATATTGTTTACATAGATTAACCATTTTTTCCATTGTTATGTTTTCCATAATTCACACCATCCTTATTAATATATAAAATAAAACTCTTAAAATAAGTATATAGAGACGAGATTACCCGCGGTTCCACTCTACTTATTCTAAGAGAATCACTTTTAATGTATTGCTAAAAGATTCCAACCTTTATCATCGCAGCCATAAACAATATAACCTAATTCTAATATAATAAAATCTTTTTGTCAATTAGATTTTAATTTTTCTAAGCTTTTAATAAAACTTTTGCTTTTTAGGTAAAGTCCTGTATATCTATCATAATATTCATTAATGAACATATCTATTTCTCTTTTAGACTCTTTGCTGATTTCTAACTTACTTATTTTAGAAATATCTACGTAGTAAAACATACGTATTAATTTAATAGTTTTATCACTAACAATATATTCATTTTGTCTACAATTTTGACACAAGTAACCACCACGGTCACCAGATATTGTAATAATATTCATTTTAGAACCACATGATGCACATTCATCAATTACAGGTCTAACACCTAAGTAATCTAACATTTTAAGTTCTAAAATATTAGTAATAATCTGAGGATCAAATCCTTCTTCTATCTTTAAAATTGCAGATATTAATATATTGTAGATTTGTTCATTGTATTCATGTTTGACAACTTGTTTTACTAAATCAATAATATAATACGCAAAACTTATTTTATTGATATCAGTTTTAATATTTTTGAGATTATTAATAGTATTAACTTCAACTAAAGTAGAAAGGCCTTTTTCTTTGTACGAAATGTTAAATGTAGCATAACTTAATTTACTACTTCCATTTCTAAGTTTACTTTTTAATTTATTAGCACCCTTAGCCATAACTCCTATAATTCCAAGTTCCTTTGTAATAATATTTATTATTTTACTAGACTCAGAATATGGGGATTCACTAACTACTATTCCTTCTACTTCAATAAGTTCCATTTTAACACTATCCTTTGCGTTCTTGTACTAATCTTTTATAAGCTAAATAATATTCAATCTTTCCAGTACTTTCGAAAAGTCTCCAAGCTATTTCTTCACTCATTATAATCACCCTAGTATTATATTGAGTGATTAATAAGTTTTTTATTCAAAATCTTTGAAACCAAATTCTTGTAAATATTTTTCTTTGTCTCTCCAATTTTTAACACTTTTTACATATAATTCTAAGTATACTTTTTTATCTAAATACTTTTCAATATCAATTCTTGCCATAGTACCAATTTTTTTAAGCATTGCGCCATTTCTACCAATTATTATTTTCTTTAAATTATCTCTATCTACTACAATGCATACTTGTACATTGATTATATTTTTTTTGTATTCAATATTTTCTACAAAGCATGTAACTGAATGTGGTACTTCTTCATTAGTTAATTCTAGTACTTTTTCTCTAACATATTCAGAAATTATAAATGATGTTTTAACATTAGTAATAGTATCTTCATCAAAGTACTTAATTTCATCTGTCATATAACTCTTTAATACTTCTATTAATCTATCTACATTTTTATCTTTTAAACTAGATAATGGTATAATTTCTGCAAAATCATATAAGTCTTTATATTCATCGATTTTTAATAATATTTCATCATTAGATAACTTATCTATTTTATTTAAAATTAAAATAACGTTTTTATTAATAGTTTTTAAACGTTCTAAGATGAATTTATCACCTGTTCCTAATTCTTCACTAGCGTCAACCATAAATAAAACTACATCTACATCTTCAATCATCATGTATGATTGTTTATTTAAATAATTACCTAATTTATGTTTTGGTTTATGAATACCTGGAGTATCAACAAATACTATTTGTGTATCATCTTCATTATAGATACCTTGAATAATATTTCTAGTTGTTTGAGGTTTATTTGATGTAATTGCGATTTTTTTACCAATAATATTATTTAATAGTGTTGATTTACCTACATTAGGTCTACCAATTATACTTACAAAACCACTTTTCATTTTAAATCTCCTTCGTCGAATGGATATGGGCATAGTTCTGAAACTGTAAATTCTTTTATATCACCATTTAATCCATAGCAATAAATTGGCATATCTTTATCACAAAGTTCTGTAATTACTTGTCTACAAACAAAGCAACATGTACTTATTTTATTTGAACTGGTTAATACATGAAGTTCTTTAAAATCACCCTTTTTATAACCAGCACTAATTGCAGATACAAATGCGCTTCTTTCCGCACATATTGCTGCACCATAACTAGCATTTTCAACATTTACCCCATTAAATTCTTTACCGTCTTTTGTTACTAGTATCGCACTAACTCTAAAATTTGAATATGGTGAATAACTATTAGTTCTTAAATTATTTAATTTTTCAAACATACAATCTTCCTCCTAGAAAAATAATCCCCAAATTTTAGGTATAAAAATACATAAACCACCAATGAATGCGACTACTGCTAGACTTAGAACTGCACCTGAAGCAGTATCTTTTGCGATTTTAGCAAGTGGATGTTTTTCAGGTGAAACAAGATCTACTACAGCTTCAATTGAAGTATTTATTAACTCTGCACAGAATACTAATCCTATCATTATTAATACAAATAACCATTCAATACTATTTAATTTAAATATTAATCCTGCTAAAACTGTAACTATTGTTACACATATATGTATAATTAAGTTTTGTTCATTTTGATATGCATATTTAAATCCATTTGCAGCATATTTAAAACTATTTAAAAATCTTTTAAATCCGTATTGTTTTCTTTTATTTTTTAATAATCCCAAATTCATTTAAAATCAACTCCTGACGTTCAAACATAATTTTTTCATCATCCTTATTCATATGATCATATCCTAAAAGGTGAAGTAAGCCATGAATACTTAAAAATCCTAATTCCCTAAGTAGAGAATGTCCATATTCTATAGCTTGTCCTTTAGCTTTATCAATTGATATATAAATATCACCTAATAATCTATAAGGAAGTTCAATGCTATCATTATCTTCTAGTGCAAAACTTATTACATCTGTTTCTTTATCTATATTTCTATATTCTCTATTTATTTCTCTAATTTTTTCATTATCTATAATTATTACATTGAATTCAACATTTTCTAACTCTTCTTTTTCTAAAGCAAAATTAAGAAGTTCTTCAATACTATCTAATTCGATTATTTCTTCATTAGTTTCATTAATTATTTCAAATTGATTCAAATCAAACACCCCATCATTTCTATGTCAATTAATCCATAAATGCTAAGTAAATATGTTAAGAATATCGCAAGTAATAAAATTGTAATTATATTTAAAAACCATGTTTTCTTAGTAAACTTTGGTAAGTGACCACCAAATTTGTATAATAGAAAACCTAGAATCCCACCTATTACATTTAAAATTATGTCATCTATATCAAAAGTTCTTCCAATATTTAATTGAGTAAACTCTATTGTTGTAGATGAAATCGTAATTATTATAAAGAGTGGTATGATATTTTTAGATTTTGTATAATATCCAGCATAAAATCCTAGCGGAATAAATAACAGTATATTTCCTAATACATTCTTGAAAAATAGACTAGAGCCTATATCATATCTAAACATTTCTTTAAATGGTGTAAAGTTAGAAGTTCCGTAGTTTACATCTTGAAATGTTACTAGATAGAATAGTGATAATATATATATTATAAAGCTTAAACTAACTAATTCTTCATATAGTTTAAAACTCTTTTTTGTATTGATTAAATACATTATTCTAATTGACGCAATTATTGTTACAACTATAACTATCATTGGCCAAATGTATTCAAAAATATCTGTTACTGCATCCTTAATCATTACTTGTACTCCCTTTATCTTCTTCTGTTTCTGTCCCTAATTCTTCATCTATTATTTCTGAAGGTTTTCCAATGTTTTCGTACACACTGAAAAACATCTCAACTACTATTTTACTATCTTTTTGGTAAAAAGACAATTTTTTTTCTTTAATTATATACTCATCTTTGTCAAGCTGACTTTTTAGTTTTTCACGCGCTACTTCTTCCGCTTTTATTAAAGCTTCTTCAGGCAAATATACATTGTCTTCTTTTATTATTTCTTGTTTATGAGTTTTTAATAGTCTAAATCGCAGTAATGGATTACCAAATATAACTTTTGAATTATCTATTGAGTGTTCATAGTTATCACCAAACAAAGAAAATTTATTATTCAAAATTTCAATTTCATATACATCTTTTTCTTTTTTAGTTTTTGTATCTTTTGTGTAAACCAAGGGATATTCTAAATCAACTGTATACCATACCTCTGCATAAACTTCACCTATCGCGCTTACTTTATCTAAAACTTTTTCTCCATAAGTGTCCTTTATTTCACCAGAAATTACAATATCTCCTTTTGTCACATAATCATTTATATTTTTAACAATTACTCCATTTTTTGCTGTTATTTTCTTTATAATTCCAGATTTAGTAGAGATAATATTTTGTATTGGGTATTCTTCTACTTTAGAATTTAATTTTCTCTCTTCTACTTTAACAATAACTTTTGTACCAATGTTTTCTATCGCTATCCATTCAATCTTATCTTTATTTTTCTCTAGGATTTTGTTAGATATTTCTGATAATTTATTAAAACTTTTCTTAAAACTATATTGCTTAACATTATATTTATTCAATTCTTTAATTACCAAGTTTCTAATGTCTTGTGAGGAGTGAACAACTTGTACTTCAAATATGACGTTTGACAAAAATAAAATAATAAAATAACCAATTAATAAAGACAAAATAACAAATCTATTTTTATATAGATATTTTTTTACTTTAATTAATCCACCGTAACCAATTTTGTTAATTTTGTATATAGATTTTAATTTTTTTACTTCTTCATAATCTTCAAGACGAATAATGATAATAATAGTTTTCCTATCTATGTACTTTAGTGACAAGATTTCAATATTATTTTTATATAATCTTCTAATAAAACGTTCTATATTTTTACCTGTAATTCTTATTTTAATTTTATTTTGTAAACGATTAATTTCCCTGTTTTCCATTATTTCACCTAAATTCTATTTTATTAATGTCACCACTGATAAGTATTTCTGTTCTAGTAAGTTTTTGAATTGATATATTTTTCCCTTCCAAAGCAATTACTTTATCTGGTAATTCCAATACAAATTTATTTGTGTCAAATGATTTTATATCTAAATAATGTGATACATATATTTTATTATTGAAAATTACTATTTTACACTTATCTTCATTTATATATTCTTTAAAGTTATTAATAATTTTCATAATATATCACCTATATAATTTTATTTAATAGGCATAAAAAAAAGACTATTAGTTAGTCTTTAATATAGTAATTTTATAATTTTTTCGATAGTTTGTTTTGGATTTTCACAAAGTCTTCGATAAAAGAATTCATATTTTTTGATTTCTCTTATTATTACAATATCATTTTTAGAAAAGAACGATTCATATGTGACTGAGTCTTCATTTACCTTGATTATTTCTTCAGCATCTAATAAGTAATATGGTGTTGTATTTAAGGCATATGATAAGTCAATTAATGTATCTAGACTTGGTGTTCTTTCATTTCTTTCAAAATAGCTAATAGAGGTTTTGTTTAAATTTATAAGGTTTGCTAATTCATCTTGTGTTAAGTTAAGACTTTTTCTTAATTCTCTTACTTTTCTACCATTAAACATAACATTCCTCCTTAGTTACTTAAACGTTAATCACATTATATTATCTTACAAATTTTGTCTGTCGAAAATTGACTAAAAAGGAACATAATAAAAGAATAACAAAAAAATGTTATTCTAATTTGTATTTTTAAATAGTCCTACATTGTAGACTGTAATTTTTATTTAATCATTACTTTTTTATTCCAACTTCTCTTATTACATCTTGGACATTTTAAATATCTAGTAGTACCATAATGCATGGCTAAATAAACTTGCTTATATTTTGGAACATATTTGTTATGACATTTAGAACATTCATAATATCCTGTTTCTGTTTCTATCTTTAAAGCAAAAGATATTCCCCCAATAAATATTATAAAAGCTATGATAAATAATATAACCCTTACAATATTGCTTTCAACAGCATATGATAACACAAACATTAAAACTATAAATGTTACAGATGATATCCATCCAATTACCTTTTCATACATCATTAACTTCTTATTTTGTTTTTCTTCCATTTGTGCCATTTCCAACAAATTTTCTTCTGCTCTTTTATTATACTCTTTCATATCTATCATTTCTCCACTAAATAGATCATTAATATTTATATCTAATATTTTACATAACTCTGGTATTAAACTTACATCTGGCATGCAATTTCCATTTTCCCACTTTGATATGGCTCTATCAGTTATTCCTAACATTTCAGCTAAATTACTTTGAGTTATATTTTTTTCTTTTCTTTTTTTACTAATAAATTTTCCTATTTTAACTTGATCCATATAGTTTTCTCCTTTCATGATTAAAATATACACTGAATTATATATTTTTAACACGAACTAAAAGTTGAGTTTTATGATTATCAAAATAATTATATCATATTTTTACATATTTAAAAGGTTACACATAATTTTTGTTATCTGTAACCCTTTTATATAATTTTAAATTTTTATCTTGTCATTATTAAGACTAGTAATATTAATTTTTTCCTCACCCATAATTATTTTATCAATAATTATAGTTTCTAATTTATCCTTTATTATTTTTTTAATTTGTCTTGCGCCAAAGTCTTCATAGTTAGACAAAGACACAATTTTATTTATTACATTCTTATCAATTGAAAGATTAATATCTTTTTCTTGATATTTTTTAATTAAAGCATCTATTTCTTTACTAACAATCTTAGTTACTGTATTCTTTGACAAGTTTTTAAAGAAAATTATATTATCAATTCTATTAATAAATTCAACATTTAAATATTCTTTCAAATCAGTAATAGTTTTTTCCTTTGAATTGTTAAATCCCACTGTAACTTTATTATAACTAATGTTAGAAGTCATTATTATAATTGTATTATCAAATCTTACTTTTGATCCCTTAGAGTCTTTAATAAATCCTTCATCTAAAACTTGTAAAAATAAATTTAATATTTTAGGATGAGCCTTTTCTATTTCATCCAACAAAATTACTGAATATGGTTTATTTTTAACGTCCTCTAATATATTTTTATTGTCTTCATAACCAACATATCCTGGTGAAGACCCAACTATTTTGCTAATAGAATGACTTTCTGCAAATTCACTCATATCAAGTCTAATTAGATTATCTTTTCCATATAAATTTTTAGTATATAACTTTACTAAATCGGTTTTCCCAACACCACTTGGACCCACAAACAAGAATGATATAGGTTTTCTTTCTTCTTTTAGACCTAATTTCATCTTTTTAGTAGTAGAGATGAGTTTTTCAACACATTCATCTTGACCAATTATATTAGACTTTAAAATATTTTCTAAGGTATTAAATTGTTCTTTATGTGATGATGAAATCTCATAAATCGGAACTTTAGCTTTTAAACTTATAACATTAATAATATCTTCCTTAGTAACTTTTTTTATCGCTGGTTTTGACACCATATCTAATCTCATAGTATTTATTTCAGTATTAATTTTATCTTCTTGTTCTTTTAAATTAGAAGCTTCATCAAAATTTTGTTCCAAGATAAATCTATTTTTTTGTTTAGTAATTTTAGATAGAATTTTTTCTAGTTCTTTTAATTTTAAATTATCATTTGTTTCCTCTATACTAACTTTCGCACAAACCTCATCTAATACATCTATAGAGCGATCCGGTTCATTCCTATCATATATGTATTTATCAGAATAATCGATTATTAAATCTAATATTTCATCCTCTATGATTACTCCATGGTATGCTTCATATATCGACTTCAAATTGGATAATATATCTTTAACTGTCTTTTTATTAGGAATTTCTACATTAACTTTTTGAAAACGACGTTCTAGGGCACTATCAGTTTCTATAGATTTTTTAAATTCATTAATAGTAGTGGCACCAATACATTTAATTTTTCCACGGGCTAAAGCAGGTTTAAAAATATTTGAAGCATCAATCGCACCTTCCGCACCACCTGCTCCAACGATAGTATGAATTTCATCGATGAAAAGAATTATATCAGTGTTATCCTCTAACTCCTTAATTACTTTTCTTACTCTTTCTTCAAATTCGCCACGATATTTAGTACCTGCCACAGTACTTGCCATATCTAACGAAATAATTTTTTTCCCTTTAAGTAAGTCTGGGACCTCATTATTTACAATTAAGGAAGCCAATCCTTCAACTATAGCAGTTTTACCTACTCCAGCTTCACCTACTAATACCGGGTTGTTTTTTGTTCTTCTACATAATATTTCTATTACTCTTTTAATTTCTTTTTCTCTACCTATGACAGGGTCTAAATTATTAGTTTTAGCCATTTCAGTTAAATCTGTACCTAATTCGTTTAAAATTAATTTCTTTCCCTTTTTAGATTTGCCCTGTTTAACAATTTTCTTTGAAAAATCTTTGTATAGTTCATCAATATCTACTCCCATAGAAATAAATATTCGAATCGCAATGCCTTCTCCTTCTTCTAAAAGTGCGGAAAATAAGTGTTCGACACTAACTTCACCATCGTTATTTTCCTTACTATCAAGGATTGCATCTTCTAATACTCTTTTAAGTAGTGGCGTATATAAAAACCATTCGCTTTTTTTACTACCCATACCGATTATTTTAATAATTTCTGCTTTAAATTTATCATAATCCAAATTAAAAGTTTTAAGTTTTTTAGAAACTGAATTATCATTTTTAAGTATAGATAATACTAAATGTTCTGTTCCTACATATGGATGACATAAATCCATCATCTCTTTTTTTGCTAATACTAGTACTTTTTGACTTGCTTCATCAAATTTAGAAAACACATATATTCTCTCCTTTCATCACTATTCTATAATTTATATTGTGATGATTTTGTAGTATTTAATCACATGAATTACATTTTTTACATGTATTTAATGTCGATTCTTCTAAATGCTTAGAAACTATATCAATGTTATAACCTTTCTGTACTATATAATTTATGATTAAATTAAGCTCACTAACTAATGTATCGTTTATATTAAAAGCTATTAAACTACCTTTTCCAATATTAGTTTTGATTTCTAGTAATGGATTTTTATCAATAATTAAATTAGGCATTACAGTTTTCATCTTATTGTTTGAACATAGATTTAATACATTTATATCTTCGTTTTCTACATAACAGATTTTAGGATTATCATATTTAATTCTTTCGATAAGATTATTATGCCATACTATCAAATCTTTATTGTATTCATTATCATAACCATAGTTTAATACTTCATGACCACTTTGAATTAGATTTTCAATTTTTTCAATATTATTTTCCACGTATTTTCCATCAATGAAAAATGTTGCTTTAATATCTCGTTGATTTAATATTTTAACAACACTATCAATATTAGTTTTTTCTTTAACTTTAAAAATAAGTGAAACAGTATTTTTCATTTTATTACCAGAAACAATGTATTTGTCATAGTTATTATCAAGATTTTTTTTTGGTTTAACTAGTGTATATTCCAACAAATTAGAATTAAATTCACCAAGCCTTTTTAAATTATAATAGCTTTCTTCCACATCAACCTTACACCCCTTCATTCCAGGGATGATTTTTGTATCTGTTACTTCTGCATCTATCGCACTAACGCTGTATTCCTGAGCCCTTTCTTCAAGTTCAATCATCAATGGATCTTGATTTTTGATAGTAGTAACCGTTTTTTCAGTATAAAAAAAGCTAAATACAATTAGAACTGTTAGACCAACATATTGAATTATATTCTTCATATAAAGTTTCATTCCTTTCACTACGTTCAAGGCACACATAGGAACGAAAAACCTTGAACTAAATTTATTTTTCTATATAATAACAACCTTGAAGGAGTATGTACTACAAAGCACGTGGAGGTGAGTTGCAGACTTC
>JAZQBG010000014.1:0-30326 GCA_045545595.1 Bacilli bacterium | reverse complement strand
TTTTAAAAATTATTTAAAACAGCAACAAGAGCCTTCATTTATTTGACAAACTTCATTTTCTTCACAACATGAATAACATGGTGAATATGTATGTCTGTATACATGATGGTTTATTATTTTTGTGTTTATTGGGCATACGTGAGGTACTTCATGACAAATTGTTCTATGAACGCATTTTTCAATTGGTTGTTCATATACAGGTTGCATTTTGCATCCACACATATTCATCATATGGTCCATACCCTTGTTAAATCCACAATCAAAACTTCCACCTTTCATACCCATTCCTGGCATCATTGTGATATTTTTTTCTTCTTTTTTGATATAATTTTGATCTATATCAATATTTGTGTACATATCAGTTCTTGGCATAGAACTTTGGCATGATGAACATCCATCATAACATCTGCTTTTGTTAAATAACATTTAAATTATCCCCCTTTTCTAATTTATAATATGAAAAGGGGGATAAAGTGTATATGTATTAACCTAATTTAAAACGGTAATTTCATGTTTCCGCTAGAAAACTGTTTCATCATTTTTTTCATTTGTTCAAATTGAGTTAACAGTCTATTTACATCTTCTACTTTCATACCAGAACCTTTTGCAATTCTCATTTTTCTGCTTGCCTTAATAATCTCTGGATTTCTTCTTTCTTTCGGAGTCATTGATAATACTATCGCCTCAATATGAGCGATTTGTTTAGGATCAATGTTTATTTTATTAAGTCCTAATTTAGAAGCACCAGGTAACATTTTTAATATATTTTCTAATGGTCCTAATTTTTTTATTTGCTTCATTTGTGATAAGAAATCTTCTAAGTCAAATTTACCAGATTGCATTTTCTTAACACTTTTCTTAGCTTCTTCCTCATCTATTACTTCTTCAGCTTTTTCTACGATAGATAATATATCTCCCATACCAAGTATTCTACTTGCCATTCTTTCAGGATCAAATTCTTGTAATCCATCTAACTTTTCTGATACACCCACCATTTTTATAGGTACACTAGTTAAATGTCTAATAGAAAGTGCTGCTCCACCTCTTGTATCCCCATCTAATTTAGTAATGATTGTTCCTGTAAGAGGCAATGTACTATTGAAACCTTCAATAACATTAATTATATCTTGTCCAACCATTCCATCTACTACTAGTAATATTTCATGTGGATTTACTTTATCTTTGATATTAACTAATTCTTGCATTAACTCTTCGTCAATATGTAATCTACCAGCTGTATCTATTAATATGTAATCATTATTATGTTCTTTAGCGTATTCTAATGCATTAGTTACTATATCAACAGGATTAGCTTTTCCTTCATCATATACTTCAATATTAAGCTCTTTACCTATTTGCTTTAATTGATCTATTGCAGCTGGTCTATATACATCACAAGCTACAAATAAAGGATTCTTTTTATATTTTTTACGAATTAAATTACCAAGTTTTCCAATAGTAGTAGTTTTACCGCTACCTTGCAACCCAACAAGCATTACTATAGTTGGTTTTTTATCAATAACTAAATCTTCTTTTTCTCCACCTAATAGTTCTACTAGTTCATCTTTAACAATCTTAACAAACATTTCACCAGGTGATAAACTTTTCTTAACTTCTTCACCAAGAGCCTTTTCTTTAACATTATTTATAAATTCTTTTACAACTTTATAGTTAACGTCAGCTTCAAGAAGCGCAAGTCTAATTTCTCTAGTCATTTCTCCAATGTTTTCTTCAGTAATTTTTCCATATCCTTTTATTTTCTTTAATGCACTTTGTAATCTGTCACCTAAGTTTTCAAACATAAAATCACCTCGCTATTTTTCTTCTTCAATTTTTGTTTTTCTTTTATCTTCTAACTCTTGTTCTATTCTTTCTAAATCTAATTTAATTAATTCATCTAAATTAAGTTTACCATAATTTTCAGTATTATTATCATCTGACTTATACATTTTCTTTTCCTCTATTTCTAACACTATCAAATATTTGTCTAGCATTTTTATACATTAGTTTTTTCACATCTTCATCATTAAATTCTTGACTAAGTAGATTATACATTTCATTTTTACTTTTATCCAAATGAAACGATTCATTTCCATGATAAGAACTATCAGGTGAAAAATTCATATCATCGGTGCTTAAAACTATTTTATCCACAGGAAAACCTAATTTTAAAACATGTTTTATATGCTTTAATAGACATTTTTGTCTTTCTTCATACGTGTTTTCCACAAAATCTGTGGATAGAAACTTACTATTAGAGAATAGTCCTATTGTTACACCAACATTCTTAAGTTTTATTAATTGTTCATCAGTTAAATTTCTTTTTCTATCACATAAACTTTTGCAGTTTGAATGAGAAGCGATTACGATTGGATTTTTACCTTTTTGTTGTTCACTACTTATTACATCAATAATTCCATCAAAAGTGTTTGGATTAGCATGTGATAAATCTATAATAATTCCTAAGTCAATTGCCTTTCTTACTAGTTCTTCACCTTTTAGTGTTAGTCCTTTGTCACTTTTAAACCCTGATCCATATATATTTTCATTATTCCATACAGGGAGGATTACTCTAAGGCCTAAGTTATATAACTCTTCTAATTCTTCTAAATTTTTTATATAGTCACAACCTTCAATACTATATAAAAAATCTGTATCCATAGGAATTACATTTCTATATTTTAAATACTGTAATATTTTTATGCTTTCTTCAAACATAGTTAAAACATCATATAATTTATCTTTATCTATGTCCAACTCATTTTTCATTTCTTCTTCACTCATAAAATAAAGATTTATTATTCCACCTTTAATATTATCGGAAGAATATATTTTCTTTATTTCCTCAACACATTTTAACGGGTTTGCAAATTTATTATCTTTTAAAAAATTAAAATACAGTATTGTTAATAAATCATAATGCATATCATACATTATTATCATCTCCAGTTATAAAAGTTCAGAAATTTTATTTTTTAATTTAATATCTCCTACTTCTTCTAATAAATCTCGAATTTTTTCATTTCTACCAACAATATTTAATTTATCTTCATAATAAGCAAGTTTTTCTTCAATATCCTTTAATTGCTTTTGAACCGCACTTCTACTAACATTATTATCTTCACTAATTTCTGATAATGATAAATTATTAAAATAATAATCTTCAAAATAATCTTTTTGTTTATCAGTTAATAACTCTCCATAATAATCATATAATAAAATTAATTTTGTATTATCATCCATATATTATACTTCTTTCTTTTTGGTATATATCTTTTCGCTTTCCAATTTTTGCAAATCTGTAATTAAACGCGAAAAATGTTCAATAAATTGTGGATATCTAGATCCTGACTTCGCAATTGTATGTGATTGTAATCTATTATTTTTATTTCTAATATAAATACCTATTATATGAGGATCATTATTTTCATTCTTAATAATTCTAAAAATATTTTTATTACTAATATGTGAGTAATCATCATAAAAAGTGAACCAATTATGTTTACTATCATAAAGTGGATATTCTTCATATGCAAAATCATGGTATTCTTTAAATCCATTATATTCTTCTACTAACGAATTATAAAATTCATTGAATATGCTATAAACTTTACCATCATATTCAGTTATTTTAAAAGAATTTCCAGGTAGCTTATTTTTTCTTTTGTCACCTGTAATCCACATATTAATATCACTATCATTTAATATATTTAAACACTTACACTCACTATTTATTACCATTTTATTACTATCTTTATATAATTCCATTATAATTCCCCCTAGAATAAATCTTTAAATAATCCATATATATATTTTTCTATATCAAATACTTTAAGATCGTTTTCCTTTTCCCCAAGTCCAATAAATTTAACTGGAATATTTACTTCTTCTTTGATTGCTAAAACTATACCACCTTTAGCAGTCCCATCTAATTTTGTAAGTACTATTCCTGTTATATTTGTTATTTCTTTAAAACTTTTGGCTTGACTAATACCATTTTGTCCTGTAGTTGCATCTATTACTAATAATGTTTCATGTGGTGCGTCAGGCACCAATTTACCAATTACTTTATTCATCTTTTCTAATTCTTTCATTAGATTAACTTTATTTTGCAATCTACCAGCAGTATCTACTAAAACCACGTCATAGTTTTCGTTTTTAGCAATTTCTAACCCATCATATATAACACTAGATGGATCTGCATTTTCTTTACCTACTACTTTAGCACTAACTCTGTTACCCCATTCTTCAATTTGTTCAACAGCACCTGCTCTAAATGTATCACCAGCAACAAGTAAAACTTTTTTACCTTCGTTTATTAACTTTTTGGCTATTTTTCCAATAGTAGTAGTTTTACCAACACCATTAACACCTACAAACAAAATAACTGTTGGACCATCTTCATTATAGTTAATTTTGTTTACTATTACGTCATTATTAACATATATTATAAATAATTCATCAACTATTATTTCTTTTAAATCTTCTGTTGATTCTATATTTTCTTTTTTTACTCTCTTTTTAATTTCATCAATAAAATTCATAACAGTATTAACGCCAATATCAGCCATAATCAAAATTTCTTCAAGTTCTTCAAAATATTCTTCACTTACTTTTTTATATTTGTTAGAAAGAAGTCCTAATTTAGATGTAAAGACATTTCTAGTTTTCTCTAAGGCTTCATCATATTTTTCTATTTCTTCTTTTTCTATAGTATCTTCTCTATTATTTTTATTAAAAATATTCTTAAATTTATCAAATAGTCTCATGTTATCACCTCGTACTAAAATTATATATTAAAAGTCAAAGAATATCAATAAATAAAAGCTTTTTGATAAGAAAAAGACCTATATAAATAAGTCCTATTCATTATTAGTTTCTTCTATTGCTTTAACCTCAACTTCACTTAATCCAGTAATTTCCCTTATTTGAGAATAAGAGTAATTATTATTTAACATATTAATAACCACTTGTTTTTGATTTTGTTCAATACCTTGTTTAATACCTTTTTCTTCAGCATGTATCTCCGCACTTCTTATCATAGTATTTCTTATCTTTGTTTCCATTAACTCCTTATCATACATTCCTATTAATTCTTCATCTTCTGATAATTCTGTTAGCTTTTTTCCTGCTTTTTCCATCACATCATCACCTTTGACTATTTCCTCAATTTCCTTTTTAGTATTTAATGCAAGTAATAATAGCTTCTTTTCTTCTTTACTTAATTTATCATTTTTATTATAATACATTCCCAAAATTAAGTCTAGGTTAACATGATACTTTTCATAATTTTCTGTCTCTATTAGATTTCTTTCTACATCCATTATCATAAACTTTATTATTGTTCTTTCATCAAACCTACTAAAATAGTCAAAATTTATTTGGATTATCTTTTTTTCATCTACCCAGTTTTCTCCTGCTAGTAATTGTTCTGCTGCTAATTTATGTTGGTATGCATTATTCTTTGAAAATAGTCCATCATAGTATTCCCTATTACATTCTAAGTTTATTCTATTGTTTTCCACATCTACTATTAAATCTGATACCTTTCCCTTTTCTTTAACATGACTTTTCATGTGTTCACTATTTTTTATTTCCATATCTTTCATTATTACAGCTTTTGGTATTTTAGTTACTATATGTATCAAATCTGCTAAATATTCTCTACATTCTTCTGCAGTTAAAAGTGCTTTAAATACTGGATCATAACTTGCTGGTATTACATTCCCTGGTTTTAATTTAAATTCTGCCATATATTCACCTCATCATGAATATAACACTATCAATTGTTCTATTCAAATGAGCGTTTTTGGTTATCTTAACCACTACTATTACAAATATTTAAAAAGATACAGAACATTTTGCTAATTCTGTATCTTATACACTTCAATTATTTTAAATCTATACTTTTTTATTTTTTTACAATATTTTTATAAAATTCTTCCCACATGTCTAAAACATGTTCTTTACTGTAAAATTCCGAAATTAATTTTGATTTTTTAGAATACTTCTTATATAGCTTTTGATCATCATTTAATTCTTTTAATATTTTAACGAATTCTTTATTGTTCTTTCCTTTTAAATAATCGCCAAATAATATATCTTCATACAACTCTAAATCTCTCAATAGTAACGGGGTTTCAGAATTAACAGCCTCTAATATTGTCATAGGGAAAAGTTCATTATACGATGGAACAAACAACACATCAGCAATATTGTACATATCATTCATTTCTTCTCTAGGAATTATACCTAAAAAAATTACATTTTTAGGTGGATTTTCCATGATTTCTTTTAATTCATCATATCCATCAGTAATCTTTCCAAAAGAAAATCCTCCGCACCATACAAATTTGATTTTAGGTAACTTTTTAGCGCATTCTACAAAATCTTTAACACCTTTTCTAGTTTGTACTTGTCCTGCACCTAAAACTACGAAATCATCACTCTTTAACCCATATTTTTTTCTAATATCATTTCTTTTCTTTTTAGTATACTTATAGAATTTTTCTTTAGAAACATAATTTGGAATATATGTTATTTTTTCTTTATTAATTCCAGCTTTTTCTAAATCATTAATAAATATGGGATTAACAACAACTAAATGATCAGCTGTATTATAGAAATTAATTACATATTTTTTAAATATGTTGAATGCAAATTTAGGTAGTTTAATAGATCCGTCTAAGGTTGTTGGAAGAAAATGTACATAACTCACATTAACTCCTTTTTTATTTTTTTTCATTCTAAAATAATTAATAAGATCTATTGTGTGACTATGAACTATATCGACTTCTTTTTTTGAATTAACCAATACCTTAAAATACTTGCTTTCTTTCACCAAATTAACTTGTTCTAGATAAGCACTACCTACTCCCTGTCCATCAACCTTGTCCGCACTCGATAACATATTTATTATTATTTTTTTCATCACTACTCTCCCACCTGTTATACTTCTTGAAATACTGTTATAATCATTGGTTTACATTCTGTTTCTTTGTATAAATACTTTCCTAAGTTTTCTCTTAACGCATTTTTAATCTTATTATATTCTACGTGTTTAGTATTATCAATATTATTGTTTATAACAGTAACACATAGTTTTTTAATTTCACTTAACAATTCCGCACTGTCTTTAACATATATAAAACCACGTGTTATTACTTCTGGTCCAGAAATTATTTTTTTAGTTTTTTTATCTAGTGTTGTACTAATAATTACTATACCATTTTCACTTAATACTTCTCTATCTTTTAAAACAGCTTCACCAACATCAGATACTACATTACCATCGATTAAGATATCATCTGTTTTAACTTTATCAAAGCATTCTACTAATTTTCCATCAATAAATTCTGCTACTTCACCATTTTGTTTAAGAAGTATATTTTCAGGATTAATTCCTAGTCTTGTTGCGATATTCGCATTCGCCACCTGAAATCTATACTCACCCTTTACTGGAAAATAATATTTTGGATTTAGTAAATTAATCATTAACATTAAGTCTTCACTAGAAGCATGGTATAACAGTTGTTTTTTTCTATCATACATGATTACATTAACACCTAGTTTTGCTAATTCATCTGCAGTTTTAACCGCACTTCTTTCAACTGAATCACTGATTGGCTCTGCAAATACAAATGTGTCTGTTTCTTTTATCTTAATATATTTGTCATAACCATTTATCATTCTATTAATGTTTGAGAAAGTTTTTTCCCTTTCGTTCGCAACTAATATTATTACATTCTTATCATTTATATTAGATAAATCTCCAATTTGTTTTTTATCAAATTTTAAATAGCCCAATTCTAATGCATTATTTATAATACCTTGTAATGTTTTTCCCATGATAACTATTTTTCTTTCTGTTTTTGCTACTTCATTAAAAAGTTCTTGAATATTATAAATATGTGCCGCAAAAATGTTAAATATTATTCTATCTTCATTACGTGATAAAATTTCACGAACTATATTTTCAGTTCTATGATGTGGCGATGTATAACCAGTTTTTTCTGCATACATTGACTCAGAAAGAAGACATAAAACGCCTTGTTTTCCTATATAAGCTATTTTACCGATATCTGTTTTATATGCTCCCATCATTGTCGAATCAAATACAAAATCTCCTGTATAAACAATCGCACCATCTTTAGTGTTTAATACATAACCTACTGAATCAGGTATTGAATGTGTAACACTAATCGGAAAAATACTATTTTCTCCAAATGGTATTTTTTTATGAGCTTTAATTTCAATCATATTATTAAAGTTAATCTCACAGTTTTCTAATTCACGTTTTAAAACTTCTAATGTAAATTTTGTTCCATAAACTTTTATGTTAGGAAGTTCAGAAACAATATCTGGAACTCCTCCCATATTTTCATTATGACCATGTGTTAAAAACAACCCCTTAACTCTATCAATATTTTCTTTAATATAATCATAATTTGGCAATATATAATCTATTCCAAATAATTTATCATCTGCATATTTTAAACCCGCATCAAATACAAATATGTCTTGGTCAACTTCTACAACATACATGTTTTTTCCATTTTCATTTAAACCACCAAGACTAAAAATTCTAATTTTACTCATTTTTTCTCCTTTCTTTTTAGTTATCACTGTTACCATTATACAAAAAAAAGATACTTTTGTAAATCGTATCTATTTTTTATTGTTTACTAATTTTCTTTGTTTAGGTTTCTTAATTGGTTCATCATCACAATCAATAATATTTCTTATTTTTGTTAAAGTTCTACTAATTAATCTAGAAAAACCAGGTTGAGTAATATTAAGTTGTTGTGCTATTTCTTTTTGAGTATATCTTTCATATCCACAAACTCCAAAAAACATACATATTGCCTTCTTTTCCCTATCAGGTAAATTTTCAATAATATCTAATGCCTCAACAATTATCGTATCAGTAATATATTCATTTTCTATGTCAATATTTTCATCTATTAAAGTATCTTGTAATTTAAATGAAAAATTATCATCAAATACAATAACTCTATCAAGACTATCATTACCAAGATGTTTTTTACTTGTTCTTATATAATATCTTATCTCGTTTAAAATACAAGTTTGTGCGTATGTATAAAATGAGATGTTTTTTGATAAATCAAACGTGTGCACACCTTTTATTAGGCCTTCTATACCTACACATATCAAATCATCTTTATCAAATGGAGTAACATTAAACTCTGTATTTACAATTTTAAAAACTAAGCAAATATATGATTCTATAATAATATCTTTTGCATTTAAATCACCAGAATTATACCTTTCAAAATAGTATCTTATTTCTTCTTCTGATTTAAAGTTTGAGTGCTCCTTTTTAATATACATATGTATCCCCCTTTTTTTGAAAACTTTATAATAATATCATATTTTTTAGTAGAGTGTCAAATATATTTTATAAAGAAAAAAGGAATCAATCGATTCCTTAAATATTTTCAAATTTATTACGACGTTTGAAGTATACTACTCCACCAGCTGTAGCTGCTAATATAACAGAAAGAATTCCAATACTATATCCTAATCCAGTCTTAGTTTGTTCTGTTGTACCAGTAGCACCTTCTTTAACCCATACTGCATATAAATCTAGGTTAGCTTTTTTATCATATGTATCACCTGGTTCATAATTTGAATCAGCTTTTGTTGCATCTTTATCAGTAGACCAACCTACAAATTTATAACCTTCTCTTGTAAATGGATTTTCACCTATAACCTTAGAATTATCTGAAGTTCTAACATCAGATGTACCATCGTTTTTGTGGTATGTTATTGTATATCCTGTTCCATCAATTTTTTCCCAAACAGCATATAGTGTAGTTGTTGATGATACAGTTTTTCCTGGATTATAACTAGAATTAGGTGTGGTTGCTTTTGAATTGGTACTCCATCCAAGGAAGTCATACCCTTCCCTTGTAAACATACTATCTTCTATTGTATGTTTATCACCATCATCTAAAGTGAAAGTTTTCTTTTTTCCAGAAACTAGTGTACCACCATTTCCATCGTATTTTACCGTAAATGTACCAGTATCTTCTTCATCACAAGTATCTCCAACTTGATACTCAATAATATAAACAGATGGTACAATACGTACATAATTAGTAGAACCACTATATGAAGAAATATTATAGTTCTCAGATCCTGCTAATAAATCATAAGTAATACTAAAATCACGATTCAAATTGATTTTTATATTATTACCACTTATTGTATGAGAAACATTATTATTTACTTCATATGTAAATCCATTACCTATATCGCTTTTATATAAATTGGCATTCAAAACAAAACCATTAGTAGTCCTCATAAATGTGTCCCAATTATGGTCTGGATTTACTTTAGCCATATTAAACAAATATGGTATTTCAGTTTCATCTTCCCAATCGATTTCATCATCTCCATCATCATGTATATTATTTATATAATAATTATTGGTACCACTACTATATTTATAACTATTATTTTCAAGCATTCTTTTCCATGCTGTATGATATGTATTAACACCACTTGAAGTTAATATATTGATAAATTCACCTTTATTAGTAATTTCTGCATCATCAGGGATGTCGTATATAAAACTTGCAGAATCTACTCGATTAGTCCACTTACATATTTCACCACTACTAGTACAATCTTGTGTTAAATTAGGATAAATACCATTAGGAGTAGATGCAGTTTCAAGAGTGGCATGAAACAAATAATGGTTAGTATAAGTTGTACAAGCAGCACTTACTTTAAATGGCGCAAGTAGCATTACGCTTAGCATTATAATTATTGCTATTAAATTTCTTTTCATTTTTAATCCTCCTCAATTCTAAGAATAGAATACTCTCTACTTTTTATATTCTATTAAAATAATAACACCATCCTACCTCAATGTCAATAAGTTTACTTTAAATTTGATTTATTAATAAACGAATGAAAGTTATTTATTGTTTAAATAATATAAATATGATACGATTAATTTAGAAAAATATAAATGATGGGTGGTGATTAACATTAAAATCAAGATTTTTATAGAAAGTAAAAAAGTATTTTTTAAATATTGTGATGAAGACATTAATAATAAAAACAGCATAAGTAGCAATAATGAGATAATATTTGATAAAAAATATTTTTTACATAATAAAAAAATAATATCCAATATAATAAATGGTATTATAGCTGATAAAGATATTAATAGTGTTACAATTTTAGATTATGACTTAATACCTGATGTCATAGATGTAATTAATGGTATTAAAAAGATAACCACCTTAAATATTGTAGAAGATATTGAAATGAACAACAAAATTCAACAAAGACTATTAAAATCAAAATATATAAGAAATGTTAATTGTTATAACGCACCTATCTATATGTTAGACAATCTAGATAAGAAGAATATTAAAGTTGATTTTAGAGCTGAATATCTCTCTGACAGTCATTTTGTTATTAAGAATAGATTATTTTCATATTCCAAAATGTATTATAAGGAAACAATAAATATTAACAAGATTATGTTAGAAGATGATATAAAAGATTTAAAAATGTTTTTGGAAATTAACAATCACTTAAAAAGTATTAATATTTATAATTTTTCTTTTGATTTGATTAAACAAGTTATAAGTGAATTAGGAAAAAATGCTAAGGGAAATATTCAAATCATTATTAGAGCTAATTCTGAGAATGCAGAATATATTCAAGAATCTATACCTTTCCTTAAAACATTAAATAAACTTTATAAAAAGAAATTAAATCTAAAATTTAAAATTAAGTATTCTCTTGAATACAAAAAGAAAAATATATTGAAACAAGTATCAAATAATTTTTTATTGGTTAGTTGTATCTTAATTTCATTAGTATCGATTTTTAGCTTTGGGATAATAGAATATAATAATTATATGACTAGACAACAAGAGGAAGAATTAAAAGAGATAACTAAAGTTGAAATTGACAATGAAGAATCAGATGATGTAGAAGATGATAGTAGTACCCCTAATGAAGAAATAGAAGAAGAAACTATTGAAACTAATAATGACAATAACAACAACAATAATAGTAATAATAATACATCATCAAGTCTTACAGAAGACTATCAAAAATTGCTTTCTATAAATGATGAGACAGTTGGATGGTTAAAAGTCAATAACACAAGAGTAAATTATCCAGTAGTACAAGCAGATAACAATGATTATTACTTGGACCATAGTTTTTATAAACAAAGTAATTTTAATGGTTGGATCTTTATGGATTATAGAAATAATACTGATAACTTAGATCAAAATACAATAATATATGGTCATAATCTAAAAAATGGAATGATGTTTGGTACGTTAAATCTTTTAAAAAATAGCTCTTGGTATGATAATCCAGATAATTTAGTAATAACGTTTAATACAACAACAAAACAAATGAAATGGCAAATATTTTCAATATATGTTATTAATGTTACTAATGATTATTTATATGTCAATTTTGAGTATGACTCTCAATTTAAAGAGTTTGTGGATAAACTTAGATCTAGAAGTATAAAAGATTTTGGTGTAGAAGTTAGTAAATTTGATAAAATATTAACTTTAAGTACTTGTCAAAATAATAGTAAACAAAGATTGGTAGTTCATGCTAAATTAATAAATTAAAGACAGAATTTTTAAGTTCTGTCTTTAGTTTATTTTTTTATTAATTCTTTCAATTGTTCTTTTAGGGTCTTCTTTTATCATGTTATATAATTCAGGATATTTCTTTAATTCTTTTAGAATTTGCATATCATCACTAGAAATAGATACTGAATATTCTTCTGCTTCTTCCATAACCTTCGCACTTACTTCACTATCTAACAAATAATTAGGACTAGTATTCAAAATATTTGCTAGATCTATAAGTGTTTCAATATTAGGCGTTCTATTCCCTTTTTCATATCCACAAATTGATACTTTTGTAACATTTGCCAAGTCACCCAATTGCTTTTGTGTTAATCCCATAGTTGTTCTTAATTCCTTTAGTCTCTTTCCATTAAACATAATCACACCTCACAGTTACCAAATAGTTAATGTAATTATATAACTCATATATACTTAGTAGTTAAAAATTAACTAAAAAGTAATTTTTCTGTTGCTATGTAAAATAAAATGTTTTATAATTAAGATGGACGGTGGTTAATTATGAGTAAACTAGCAGAACTCAGAAAGGAAAATAATTTTTCATGTCAATATATGGCTGACCAACTTAAAATTAGTAAACCTTTTTATTGGCAACTAGAACATAAGCAAAGGAAATTGTCTTACGATATGGCATTTAGGATTGCTAAAATATTTGGGTTAAGACCAGATGATATTTTCTATGAAGAATTCGAAAAAAAGACTATTCAGTAGTCTTTTCTTTTGGAGATAAAAAACTTAGTTTTTCTACAATAAAGTTGATTACATTCATTTTAGGAACATTTTCTTTCTCAATTGTACTTGTTTGTAATCTTCCTTTAAGAGCAATCAAATCTCCTTTTTTACAAAATGCAGTTGCTGTTTCAGCAAGTCCTGCCCATAGAGTACAGTCTATAAAGTCACTTTCGTATTCTCCATTAGGATTTTTAAAAGATCTAGGAACTGCGACAGTTATGTTAGTAACTTTATTTTTATTTTCTGTTTCTCTTAGTTCTGGAGTTCTTACTAGTCTTCCAATTAATATTACATTATTTATCATTTCTTCCCTCCTTTGATTTGATAATAATATACTTTTAAGTAGTTAGCAAACGGCAAAAAAACACTTTTATTTCAAAGAATAAAAGTGTTTTCTTAAATCTGTATAACAGTTTTTAAATATTTGTTTAGATTATATAACAGACATTATAAATCTAGATAATTTTTAAAAGTTTGTTTTATACCTTCTACATACAAGTTTCTATTATTTAAAATATTAGCGAAATCACTATTTGAATTCATAAATCCTAACTCTATTAAGTAAGATTCAACTCCCATATTAGAATTGTAATAAGGATTTTCACCATATAATTCATTTCTACCATCAACGTAGGCATTAGTCGCAATACCTCCTGGTTCTCTTACCATGAATAAGTATGGAGTATCAGTTGTTAAGTCATATGGTTCGTACCCAGCCTCCTTATTACTATTAGCAGAGGTTTCGATTTCGTACCTACTAAAGTTTCTTACATAAACGCCATCGTTTACTCTTGCTGTAACATTTGGTGAATAACTTGTTTTAGCATATTCAACCAGATTATCAGCTAATAGTTCTGCTAATTCTAATTTAGCATTTGCTGGTGCATATATTTCTACTCCACCAGCATTCATTTTGTATTCGGCACTGTTCAAATGTAATGACAAAGTATATTTTGCTTTAACTTCATTAGGAATAACAGCTCTACCACCTTTACCATACATATCATAGATACCTAGTTCTTCTTCATTGGTTCCATCTCTTGTTAATTTAACCTTTAATCCTAATTCTTCTAATGCAACTTTTAAATCTTTGCCATAGTCTAAAGTAATATCTTTTTCAGCATACTCTACTCCATTATATGTAGTAACTGCTCCACCATCTTTTCCACCATGTCCTGGATCAATTACTATATCATAGACATCTTCTGGTAGTTTTGTTTCTTCGATTTTAATATTCATATAATCTTTTTTACCTTCATCAAGAACTAACGCATCAAAAACTATATCAATTTTATTATTTTTATCGTTTTTAGTAATTGTATAATATTCTAAATTTCCATATTCTGTTTTATTTTTAAGTGAATAGTAAGTAACTATATCTTCATCATCATCTTTTTCATTTAAATTTTTTTCTTTAATTTTGATAAATGCGTAATAGTTGCCTTTTTTAAGGCTTTCTAAATCTATTCCTTCATTTATATTTTCAGAAGTATAGAAAGTAAACTTGTCATCGTTACTCATTTCATATTCAATTTTAAAGGTTTGAATTTTATCTTCTATATTTTTAAAAATTAATTCTGCACTTATAATATTATCTTCGTATATTTTTTCATCTATCATTCCTTCAATATTTAGATGAGTTCCATATACGATATATTTATCTATTTCTGCATACTTTTCACTAGTATCAGAAAGAAGTTCTTTTGTTAATCTTACTTCTTTACTTTCTTTAACCCAAAAGTAATATATACCGAAAGCAATTAAAGCAACAAGTACAAGTAATACGATTATATTTTTAACTTTTATCATTTACTACCTCCAACAATTGTAATATTATCTTTCAATAATCTATTTAATTCAACCGCATACTCCATTGGCAATTCTTCTCTAAAGTCTCCAATAAATCCCATTAATATTAGCTCTGTAGCTTTTTCTTCATCAAGTCCTCTACTCATAAGATAGAATAATTTATCTTCATCTATCTTAGATACACTAGCTTCATGTTCTATTATGCTTGTACTATTTTTATTTGTATTTCTAGGAATAGTATCACTTTTAGAAAACTCATCCATAATTAAGGAATCACATTTAACATTACTTTTAGAGTTTTCAGCTGAACTTCTAATTTCAACTGTTCCTCTATAATTAGCTTCTCCTCCATTATTAGAAATCGACTTAGATACTATTTCACTTTTAGTATTCTTTCCTATGTGTATCATTCTTGCACCTGTATCTTGTATTTGATTTTTCTTAGCTAATCCAATTGTTATACATCTACCTATTGAGTTATCCCCTTTTAATATACAAGCTGGATATTTCATGGTAACTTTAGAACCTACATTACCATCTATCCATTCCATCATTCCACCATCATCCACAATTGCTCGTTTTGTTACTAGGTTATAAACATCTTCACTCCAATTTTGAATTGTTGTATATCTACATTTAGCGTTCTTTCCAACGTATATTTCAACAACTGCAGCATGTAACGCATCTGTACTATATTGAGGAGCGGTACATCCTTCTATATAGTGTAATTCACTATTATCATCTACAACTATTATAGTTCTTTCAAACTGTCCCATATTTTCTGAATTGATTCTAAAATAGCTTTGTAGAGGTCTATCTAATTTAGTATTCTTTGGTATATATATAAAAGTTCCACCACTGAATACTGCGCCATTTAAAGCAGTAAATTTATTTTCTTTATAATTCACTAATTTATTAAAATACTTCTTAAATAATTCAGGGTATTTCTTAATTGCAGTATCAGTATCCAAAAAGATTATATCTTTTTCTTTGATGTAATCTAACATGTTGTGATATACAACTTCACTTTCGTATTGTGCAGAAATCCCACCTAAATATTCTTTTTCTGCTTTAATTACTCCAATATTATCAAAAGTTTTTTCAATATTATCAGATACTTCATTCCAATTTTCTGCTACTTTATCAGAGGCTTTTTTATAGTAATTTATCTTATTAAAATCTATATTTATTTCAGGACCAAAATCAGGCATTGATATTTTTTTAAAAGCTTCTAAGGATTTTAATCTAAAATCTCTTACCCAATCTGGTTCCTCTTTAATACTAGATATATTTCTAATTAAATCTTCATTTAAAATTTTAATTTTGTTCATTTAATCACCGGCTTTAATATAAATTATACTAGAAAAAGACGAGAAAAAAAAGTCTATTTTGTATAAATAGAACTTTTAATCATTTAGTTTTAATAGTTTGTATCTTTTCTTAGTACAACCGGTATTTGGTTTATACTCTATTTGGGACCAATAATGTCTTATTTGTGCTTTGCCAGCATTATACTCTCTAATATGTTTTTCTAACATGATTTCTAAATTTTCTAAATTCTTTTCATTAATTTTATATTTAATAGTAGAATTTTTAAAAATCACATTAGTAATAAGAGCAAATTTTCCTTGCTTTTTTAAATTCTCACTTTTATATAATTCGTATATTTCATATACATTTTTAGAAACAAAATCATAAACTTCGTTATTAGGTAATATATAACCTATTGATGTTCTTATTCCTTCAATACTTTCTTCGAACTTATTTTTTCTTACTACATTGAATAAAACTAATTTATTTTCTTCAATATAACAATTATCTGTTTGTTCAGATAATATTTTTTTAAACTCTTTTGTCGTTGAATAATTGTTTTGTGTTTTTGTCATTTCTTTTTTTTGCATATTTCTCCATCCTTAACTTCATACTACTATTAAGATTTATATTCAACCAAAACTCTTTTTATTCCATCCCATGGAAGAAGCGCGCATTTCTTTCTGTTGGGTTGTTTATATATTTCATTATATATAATTGCTTCTCCAACAATTTCCTCATTATATTCTTTTTCATCTATCATATTTTGATAATTATTTATAATGGTTAGTGCTTCATCTACGCTTTTACCAATTAACGTTTTTATCATTACTGATGCAGTAGATGTGGATATCGCACAAGCTTCCCCATCAAACCTCATATCTTTTATTATATTATCTTCTATTTTTATCATAATATCTAACTCATCTATACAACTTTCGTTGTTTGTATTTACTTTGATATAGCTATCATCATCTATTAGTCCTTTATTTGTTGGATTCTGAAAATTTTCTAATAATAGACTTCTTTTTAAATTAGGATCCATCTTACAATATTTGATGATAAAGCATATCACTATTTTTTAGTACTTCGATGAGTTTATCTATTTCTTCTTTTGTATTATAAAAATATAAGCTAATTCTACATGTGTTTTTAATTTCTAATTCATCTTTTAATATCTTCGCACAATGATTTCCTGCTCTTACACAAATATTATAATCATTTAGATAAATCGCTGTATCTTGGCTAAAAATATTTTTAAGGTTAAAAGCAACTATTCCACTTTCGCTTGTTTCATTATAAACTTCTACCATTTCGTTTTCTTTTAATTTTTTAACTAGATATTCTTTTAATTTCAATTCATATTCATGAACCTTATCCATATCTAATAAACTTAAATAATCTATTGCGGCACCTAATCCAATTACTCCTGCAATATTTGGAGTACCCGCTTCTAGACGTTGTGGTAGGCTTTTATATTCTATAACTCCTTCTGATGTGAATGATGCATTCATTCCACCACCTAAGTTATAAGGAGTCATTTGTTCTAGTAAAGCAAGTTTACCGTATAAAACACCTACACCAGTTGGTCCACACATTTTATGAGCTGAAAATGTTAGGAAATCACAACCTAAATCTTGAACATCAACTTTCATATGTGGGACTGATTGCGCGCCGTCTACTACAACTTTAATTCCTAATGTATGGGAGTATTCTGTAATTTCTTTTATTGGTCTTATATCTCCTACTACATTAGTGATGTGCGCAATTGATATAACTTTAGTATTTGTAGTAATTGCATTTTTAACATTTTCCAAAGTTACTTTCAAATCATTATCTAATTCTATATATTTAACATTAATTCCAATTTCTTTAGCTAAGTCAAACCATGGAAGTACATTTGAAGCATGCTCGCTTTTAGTTATTAGTACTTCATCACCTTTAGTTAGAAAATTTTTAAAGTATGATTTTACTATCATATTAAGACTTTCGGTAGTTCCACTAGTAAAAACTATTTCTTCAACACGTTCTGCGTTTATAAATTCCTTTACTTTTTTTCTAGTTGCTTCATACTTCATATCTGTTTTTAAACTAATATTATAATCTCCTCTATGTGCATTAGAAGTATAATTTTCATAATAATCCCTAATACTATCTATTACTAATTTTGGCTTAAATGTTGTTGCGCCATTATCAAAATATATTAAGTCTTTATTATTAACTAACATCGGAAATTCTTCTCTAATGTCCATATTCTCACCTCCTAAAAATATATTTTTCAAATAATAAATGTTTTTCATTTTCTTTCAAATTTAGGTTATTAATCAAAAATCCATTAGTAAGTAATCTTATACTATTTTCTTCTGTTATTCCTCTACTCATTAGATAAAATAAATCAGATTTATTTATTGGTGAAATAACTGAAGAGTGAAAAGCATTAACTTCTTTTTCATCTATTAATAATATAGGTCTAATTGTTGATTTATTTTCACCTAAATTTATTATTTTACTTTTTTGTGATAACTTACAGTTGGTTTTACCTTTAGGTACTTTTTCTGTAATATTAAATTCTTGAGTTTCATTGTTAGATATTCCATAATTTTTTACAACACTATTAGTATTTTTACTATTATGGTAAATATTTAGATTTTCTTTGATGTTACCCAAACATGAATGATAGTACTCTATTTCACTATTTATTCCTTTTAAATAAACATCAATATTCTCCTCTAAATCTTTAGCGTTTGTAAATTTATTTAACAATAATTTACTGTTTTCTAAAACATTAATTTCAATATTTAATTCATTGTCTACTTTCAATAATAAGAATATTCTTGTCACTGTATTTTTATCAATATTAATATTAACTTTATCTATAGAATTTTCATTTTCTATATAAAGACAAAGCTCAGTATCTTCCTTTATATTTATATGTGTATTATTTTTCTTATTAGTACAAGTAATAGAACTATCTATATTATTTTCTATTATCCCATTTACTATATTTATTATATTCATGTTAATTATTTTCCTCTATATCATTTGTACTAATATTTTCAAATCCTTCTTTTTCAATTTGGAAAGCTAGTGATGCATCTGATGTTTTTACTATCTTTCCATCTTTTAATATATGTACAAAATCAGGTTTAATATATTCTAATATTCTAGGATAATGTGTAATGATTATTATACTTGTATCTTTATTTTCATTAATATATTCTAATACGTTAGTTGCGACTACTTTTAAACTATCAACATCTAATCCAGAATCTATTTCATCTAGTATTATTAATTTTGGTTTTAAAAGTCTCATTTGTAAGATTTCATTTTTCTTTTTTTCTCCACCAGAAAATCCTGTATTTATATTTCTATAAAGCATATTGTCTTTAAGTTTTAAATCACCAGTTAATTTTTCTATTTCTTTAGCGAATTCATACAAATTTATAGGTTTATCTGTTCTTTGTCTTAATGCTTCTTTTAAGAAGTCAACATTACTTACTCCTTCAATTTCTTGAGGAAGTTGGTAAGCAACAAATATTCCTAAACGGGCTCTTTCATCTACAGATAATTTTTTAATGTTTTTATCTAAGAATAATATTTCACCATTATTAACTTTGTAATGACTATCTCCCATCAATACTCTTGATAATGTAGATTTACCTACACCATTAGGTCCCATTATCGCATGTATTTCACCAGGTTTTACTTTCAAATTAAAATCTTTTAATATTTCTTTGTCATCTATACTAACATTAAGACTATTAACTCTTAACATTTGGTTTCACCTCTTATTTAAAATTTTAACACTTTTTAACAAATTAGACAATTGTTTAGGTGATATTACTTATGTTTTCCCAAAATCAAAAAGATTACATTTGGTTTGTAAATCAAGTGTAATCTTTGTTAACATGGATATTTAATTATTAATTATTTATCAATTTTTGTGATTCATTTTGTTCCAATTCTTTAATTGATTTATTTGGTGTAGGTAAATCCTCTGGCATTGTCCCACCTAATTTTTCTATTGTTTCTCTGACAGCTTTACCCACCTTAAAATGTGTATTTGTTGCGACTTCTTCATTAGGTACTTCTTGTTTTTCTAATAATGCTTCAGTTTGGGTAATTCTAAATATATTCGCGCCTAATTCAACACTGCCCATATTATCTAAAATATCTTCTCTATATCTTAATTTTTTTCTTTTTGCTATATCATCAGCAGTTTCTCCATTATATAGTCCTTTATATCCAGCATTAGTAAATCTATCAAAATTATTAACGCCTTTTTCTTTCGCAATTTTATATAAAAGTCTGTTTCCATCTTTGGTTTGTCTTCTTCTATATAGCCTTTTTTCATCTTCGCTTAGTTTACTGTATTCTGCCTCAGTTAATTCTTGTTTTCTAGTTTGAACTGCAAAATATGTTTGACCCAAAGCTACAGATTTTTTATTTGGGTTTGAATTTTGTACTATTAAGTAACATGCATATCGATTAAGATTATAGTCAATAACAAAACTTTCTCTTCCCTTTCCACTTATTATTGGCTTCCTGACTTCAGGAAAGCAATCTTGAACACTATGATTGCTAGCTTCACAAGCAATCATTGCCTTTTTAATAACCTTATGAAAATTTTCCCACTTGTTATATTCTAAAAGTGGCATTAATTCTCTTGCTTCCCAATATTCATTTCCATTTTTATCAACATGCTTAATACTTTCAAATGTTTTTTCATTATAATTCTCAATTTCATTCATATATACTTCCTCCATTCTCGTAAGTTCCATTTATTGCGCACCCACATTATAACAAACATCTGTTCGTTATGCAATGTTATTGTTTAAAAAAATATTTTTATATTAATAATTTATAAGTTATAATATAATTATTTAAGAGGTGTTTGATGACAAAGATTTATGCACATAGAGGATTTTCTTCTATTTATCCAGAAAATAGTATGAACGCTATTAAAGAAGCAATTAAGTATGATTATATTGATGGTATTGAAATAGATGTTAGAATGACTAAAGATAAAAGATTTGTCTTAATTCATAACAGAGATATCAATGATGTTTCTAATGGTTTTGGTAATGTTAGTGATTACACATTGGATGAATTAAGACAATTAGATTTTCATTATAATAAGACAGATTATAAAACAAGTTTATTAAAATCATTTATTAGTAAAGATGGTATTATACAAAGAAAAAGATTAAAAAGTATTAAGAAACATAAATTTAAAGTTGTTACTTTAGAAGAAGTATTAGATGTTATTGAAGATAAAATTTTATTGATTGAAATTAAATATATTATTGGTGATAAGTTTGATTTAGATGAATTTTATAAAGTAATTAGTAAATATAAAAACAATAATATTGAAATTCAAAGTTTTAGTAAAACTATTATTAATAAGTTAAAAAAAATAGATAAAAATTTGAATCTAGGTGTTTTAATTAGTGATACTAATATTGATGAAAAACTTGAAATGAAAACAAAATTTACATCTATTTTATATAAATCTATTACTTCTAGGATATTAGATAATGAATTATATAAAAGAAAACAAGTTAATGTTTGGACTGTAGATTATTATAGCCAATTTAGAAAGTTAGTAAAAAATGTTGATGGTAAGATTAATGAGTTAAATATTATTACTAATCAACCAGATTTAATTTATAAATATTTAAAAAAAGTGAATAAAAAATAAAAATATACACCATAATTAAAATAGATATTTGATAGTATTCACATTAAAACGCTTGAATGCGTTTTATTTTTTTTATAAAATAATATTAGGAGATGATAAAATGGATTGTATTTTTTGTAAAATTATAAATGGTGAAATTCCATCTTATACTGTTTATGAAGATGATGTTGTAAAAGTATTTTTAGATATTGAACCTAACACTAATGGTCATATGTTAATTATACCTAAAAAACATTATACTAATATTGTTGACTTGGATAGTGAAACCATGAGTCATATATTTGATGTTCAAAAGAAAATGTATCATTTAGTTAAAGAAAAACTTGGTGCGGAAGGTGCGACTTTTGCTCAAAACAATGATTTAGGTCAAGAAGTTAAACATTATCACATGCATTTAATTCCACGATATCAAAATGATGGATGGACAAATAACTATGACGAAAACAATAAAAACAATGTTGAAGAAATATTTAACAAACTAAAAAGTGAATAAAATTTTATTCACTTTTAATTTATAATTCCACCTAATATACCATACGAAACTACCATCATTATTAAGCCAGCTAGTAGAACTCCTAGACACGCAGCTAATAATGATTTTTTCTTATTCATATTTAGAAGAGCAGCAATTAAACATCCGGTCCAAGCACCAGTTCCAGGTAATGGAACACCAACAAATAACATTAGTCCCCAAAATTCTGCTTTTTCTATCTGGTCTTTTTTCTTTAGAGCTTTTCTTTCTAGTTTTTCAACCCATTTATCAATTTTTCTAAATGTTTTTAGTTTATTAAATAATGGAGTTATTCCCCATAATATAAATGGGATTGGAATCATATTTCCTATTAAACAAATTATAAAACCAATAATAGGATCAACTTGAAGTAGTGTTGCGGCAATTAAACCACCTCTAAGTTCTAGAATTGGCATAAGAGAAATAACAAATATAATTATTTCTTTACCAAATGGCATGTTAATTAGTCCTCCAAAAATATCAATAAACCAATGTACTAATCCTTCTGTCATATAAATCTCCTTCATCTATTACTATATAAGTATAATCTAATTATATGATTTATGTCAATTAATTAAGACAAAATAAAATAATGAGGTATACCCCATTATTTTAGACATATATATTCTGATTAATAAAAGAATGCTGATCCAAGTATAATAGCTAATAATACATATAAAACAATGATAATTACAAATCCATTATTATTGTTTCCTTCACATGAATTTTGAACGCAAGACATTGTTACACCTCCCTACTAAATGAATGCCCCTAGGATGATTACTAATAAGATAAATAATACTAAAATGATTGCAGCTCCAGTTCCACATGATTGACCCATATTTCATTCCTCCTTTTTTCTTATTCACAGTATTTTATACAAAAATTAAAAAAATGTGCGTGATATAAAAAAAGAAATGCTATAATTTAGCATTTCCTATGTTTAAACATAAAGTTTTGTATGCACTATTTTTTGAATGTAATTCATTTAACATATTCTTACAATCTTCTAAATAATCAAAACATTTCATACTGTAACCTAAATTAAAATGTTTAGTTCTGTACATTAATAGTGATTGTCTGCGACAAATTTTTTCCATATTAGAATAATCAAATGCTATATCATCTACATAATCAGCATTAACATAACATTTATCATAATATCTAATTTCATATTTTGGTATATTGTTTTCTATTTTTTTATTTTCAAAATCAATAATTTTATCTACAAATACAACCTGATATCTATTTTTATATGTTCCATCACTATTATAAATTCTTTTTAACTCCACCACATAACACATATTTGGTATATATCCGATATGTATCATATTTCCATATTCATCAGGATAATCAATAGACATAGGTGCATATGCTATTGGATAATTTACTACTTCCATTTTTCTCACCTTGTAAGCTAATTATAACATTTTTTCTTCATATTAAACTATTTTATTGTCTTTTTTATCTTATTTTGTTATGATAATATTGTTACATTGAAAGGAGAATGGGCATGAATAAGAAAATAGTTTTAATGCTTTGTTTTGGTTTATTAGTTGTTACAGGTTGTGGTAAAGTTCCACAATTAAAAAATGGAGAAGAAGTCTTCTTACAAGTAAACGGTAAAAATGTTAGCGCAAATGATGTATATGAAGAATTAAAAGAATCATATGCAAAAGATCAAATTCTTGAAATAATGGATAAAATTATTTTAGAAGAAAAATATGAAGAAGATGATGAATTAAAAGAATATGTTGATTCACAAATCGATTATTATATTCAATCATATGGAGAAGAAGGATTTAAGCAAGCTTTAGCTTCATCTAATTTAACAGAAGATGATTTAAGGCAAACTATTGCTTTAGATTATAGAAGAAATATAGCTGTAGAGGATTATGTTAAAGATACTATTACAGATGATGAAATAAATAAATATTATGAATCTAGTGTTAGAGGAGATATTAAAGCAAGTCATATCTTAATTAAACCAGAAACAACTGATGATATGAGTGAAAGTGAAAAAGCTACTGCCGAAGAAGCTGCATTGAATAAAGCTAAAGATGTAATTTCTAGATTAAATAATGGTGAAAAATTTGAAGATCTAGCAAAAGAATTATCAGCTGATGAAGGTTCTGCTAAAGATGGTGGTGACTTAGGATATTTCACAAAGGGTACAATGGTTGATGAATTTGAAAATGCTGTTGTGGCTCTTGAAAATGGTAAATATACAACTGAACCAGTTAAATCAACTTATGGATATCACATTATATTAAAAGTTGATCAAAAAGACAAACCAAAATTAAAAGAAGTTAAAGATGAAGTTATTGATACATTAGTAAATGAAAAATTAAATAATGATTCAACATTAAGATATAAAGCATTATACGAAATAAGAAAAGAAGCTGGATTAGAAATTCATGATGATTCTGTAAAAAAACAATATGAGTCATATATGGACAATTTAATGACTTCAAAATAAAAGTAAGGGCAAATTTTAAAATTTGCTCTTACTTTTTTAATATAATTGCATTTGGAATATTTCTCATACCACTTGATGTTGCAGCAACTGGATTATTAATTACTTCATTTTCTATTACTAAAGTAGAAGATGATCCACCATCTAGATTGGCAGCATTATAAGCTCCATAATTTTTCATAATATCTTGTATATCTTTAATACTAGCACCAACACTATGTGCTCTTCTTCCATCAATTACTAACATTAAGATTATTCCATCTTTTCTTTGACCAATTGCTGTTCTAGGGCCATATCCCCAACCACCATTCCCATAAATAGTTGTTGGTTTTCCGTTGATAATAAGATATGGACCAAACTCTATTGCATCAGTTACATTATTTGCCTTTACTTGTTCTAATGTCATGTTTCCTAAGATTAATTTATGGTCTTTAGTAAAACCTATTACTTTACCTATTCCACCTGATTTAAAATCATATAAGACTTCTCCATTTTTTATTGTTAGTCCTGTTGGAATACCACCATAACTTTTTCCTTCTGGATCATAAAATCCACCACCGTTTATTGCAACTAAAGCATCGTTTTCCTTAGCCATTTCAGTAATAAGTTGCCCCATATAACCTAAATGTTTTGTGTGAACAATTTCTACTTTAGTGGGATCATAAACAGCAACTAAATAACCTTTATATCCTGTTCCACTAACTTCTATTAATTTGTATTGATCGTTTTCATTATCTTTTTTTAGTATTTGTTCTTCATATTTATTTGCATATCCCCTAAAATTATTACTATACTTTTTAATATATATTTGATTTAAGTCACTCATTTCATCAGTATCTACTACTTTGTTTTTTTCTAAAACTTCTTTAATTGTTTCATCACTATAAAACCATGTAGCTAAATATTGATGGCTTAGCGTAGTCATTGCAGTTGTTATTAGAAGTTCTCTAAAATAAGACCATGGGCCATACAACAAAAACAATCCACCACTTGTCAATGTTACTAATACAATTGATGAAATTAATAATATTTTTTTTGGTAAAGATAATTTTTTTTCTTTAATTACTTTTTCTTTATCACTTTTGCTGTTTTGTTTAGTTGAAAAATTTTTTTCTAAATTTTTACTAGATTTATTTTTTATATTATTATCTAGTTTAGATTTTTTTTCTTCTTTTGCTTTAGTATCTTCATCAAATTTTTTTATTTTTTGTTTTAATTTTTCGTTTTTAATCTTATCAACAAGATCTTTTATAACTTCAGTTTTGAAATTATTATAAGCCATACTAACACTCACACCTTTTATTCTTTTCCTAAAAATACCCCGTCATTATTAAAATCTATATACTCAGTATAACTATTATTATCAAATTTGTCTATATTTTTATATGTTTCTTCTTGATTTTCATTTGCCCAAGTATTATACGAATCAATATTATTGTTATAAATTGCAATATCAGATATATAATAATTTATTATCGTTTCATAATTTTCTATAAATAAATCACATTTAGGATTAATATCCGCATGATAAAAATTTATATCTACACAGTTATTTTTTAAATATTCAGAATTACTATCTAAATTTTCTACTGCTTTGCTATATTCAATCATTAAGTTATTCCAATTTTCAATATTATCTTTCATATCAGTATAATAAGTCTCTTTAAAAATATTAGTATATACTATTTCTCTTTTATCGTTTATATCATTTAAATTAGTAATAAAATTGTTATAACTACTATTTATATTATTTATTAGTTCTTCGGTCTTAGCCTTGTCTTCTTTATATCCTTTATAAAAATTATATACTAACAAACACAAACCTGATATTATCGCTAATACTATTAAAACAATTATAATTACTTTTTTACCTTTTTTCATCTCACAACACCATTATATAGTATATCACAAAAATCACTAATAAATTAAAAAAATATCAATTAAGATATTCTTTTAATGATTCAACAGGTTTTGCATTTAGTTTTAAATCAGAAACTTTACCTTTTTGTAATGCATAATATGCAGCACATCCTATCATTGTAGCATTATCTGTACAATATGATATGGGTGGAATTAATAATTCTATATCATTTTCCTCACATAAATTTTTAAGTTTAGTTCTAAGCCCATTATTTGCCGCAACCCCACCAGCCACAATTAATTGTTTTATATTATTTTCCTTAATTGCATGCATTGCTTTTTTAGACACTAGATTCACTACTGTCTCTTGAAAAGAACATGCTAAATCTTCCTTGTTAATTTCATTGCCTCTTTGTTTTTCATTATGTACTAAATTTATAACTGCACTTTTAATACCACTAAAACTAAAGTTAAAACTATCATCATCCATTGGAGTTGGTAAATTATATGTGTGTTTACCAATTAGTGCTAGTTTGTCAATTCTAGGTCCACCTGGATATGGTAAATCTATAACACGAGCTACTTTATCATAAGCTTCTCCAATTGCATCATCTAAAGTACCACCTAGTCTTTCAAATGAATAATCTTCTTTCATAAGAATTAAATCAGTATGTCCACCACTCACTACTAGAGCAAGTAAAGGAAATTTAAATTCTCCAACTAGTCTGTTCGCATATATATGACCAGCAATATGATGAACTGGAATTAATGGTTTATTATATAGATATGCTAAAGTTTTCGCACATTGTAATCCAACTAATAATGAACCTGATAATCCTGGCCCATATGTAACACCAATAGCGTCTATATCTTCTATTTTAATGTTTGCTTTTTTAAGACATTCATCTAAAACTATAGTTATATTTTCTATATGGTTTCTTGAAGCTATTTCTGGAACTACTCCCCCATATAACGTATGTATATCTATTTGTGATAAAGTAATGGTCGCTAACTCTATATGACCATCTTTTACTATACTCATACTAGTTTCATCACAACTAGATTCAATTGCTAAAATAATTTTACTTTCCATAATAATCACCTGTAATTCGTTTATATTTTACTACAAAATTAATTCTTTTTCAAATTTCAAGATAGTTAACTACAAGTTATTGTTTTTGCGTTTGAAGATTTGCCATAATAGTTACGGGAATGCTTTAACAGTTGAGTACTTACCTCCGAAAGGAGGTGATGAAATGACTAAGAAAGATTTTCTAATCTCTGCTTTAATCATTATCATCCTTCTACTTATACTTCTATTATTTAAATGATAAGGATTTATAAAAAGAAAAAGCACTCAATCTAACAAGATTAAGTGCGAACCCATTGGTGAGTACTCAACTTTGCGATGTTAAGTATTCCCTTTTTTATTTTATGCAAGTTTCCTTGACATATTCATTTTAACATAATATAGAGTTATTTGTAAAAAATAACTCTATTAATGTGTGCTAGGCATGACATATAACTAAGTGGTGAAAGTCCACTACACGCGTACATATCGACGAAGTGTTAGGGAAACACAAGGTTTCCACCGTGAGGTGTGAGCTGGAGGAAGTGCGAAACAAAATCATGGTCTGATGAACAAGAACCTAATACAAGGCTATACATAAGGATAAGAGTGCATTACAACTTAAAGTCCAAAAGATATGCGTAAGTATGTATAGTAAATTAGGCAGATAAATGAGGAAAGTGATATGTCTTACCCTAGGAGGTCTTGTGAACAGTTAAGGAGAATCCTAGAAAGAAAACTGGTCGAAAAAGGTTTGTCACAAGAAGTCAGCAGATGTCATAGTACTTGTATAAAACAAGGAAGGACTGAACAATTTATAGTGTTTCTACACTATGATTAATTAAATACTAAATCAGAATGTAATAAGGGAAATGGTATGAGCGTATCTCAAAGAGTATTCCAAAAGATGTGTATTTAATTATAAGATTAGAAAGGAAGAAACGAGTATGGAATTACTAGAACAAATCTTAGATGATAAAAACTTATTTAAGGCGTATAAGCAAGTCTATAAAAACAAAGGAACAAGTGGAATAGATGGAATAACTGTTGAAGAACTAGGAAGATATATGTATCAACATAAAGAAGAAATAAAAGAACAAATAAGAAATCTAAAATATAAACCACTACCAGTAAGAAGAGTTGAAATACCGAAAGAAAATGGAAAAACAAGAAAACTAGGAATACCAACAGTAAAAGATAGACTAATACAACAAGCAATAGTACAAGTACTAACTCCAATATTTGAACAACAATTCTCAGAATGTTCATATGGATTTAGACCAAGCCGTTCCTGTGAAATGGCAATTATAAAGGCATTAGAATATTTTAATGATGGATGTGATTGGATTGTTGATATAGACTTACAAGCATTTTTCGATAATGTTAATCAAGATAAACTGATAGGCATTATAAGAAGAACTATAAAAGATGGTAGAGTTGTATCATTAATAAGAAAATATTTAGTAAGTGGAGTTATGATAAATGGTGTTTGTCAACCAACAAAAGTAGGAACTCCACAAGGAGGTAATCTAAGTCCTTTACTATCTAATATAATGTTAAATGAATTAGATAAAGAATTAGAAAAAAGAGGACTAAATTTTGTTAGATACGCAGATGACTGTTTAATCATGGTAAGAAGTGAAAAAGCAGCTAATCGAGTAATGAAAACAATAACTAGTTATATAGAGAATAAACTAGGACTTAAAGTGAATGTAGAAAAAAGTAAAATAGCAAGACCTAATCAAATAAAATATTTAGGTTTTGGATTTTACTATACAAAAACCGGTAAAATTAAACCTAAACCACATCTAAAATCAATTAAAAAGTTTGAAAGTAAAATCAAATATATAACTGGAAGAAGTAACGCTATGTCAATAAATGAAAAGATAACTAAACTAAACCAAGTTACTAGAGGTTGGATAAATTACTTTAGAATAGCAGACATGAAGTATTTGATGAAAAGAATAAGTGAACATTTAAGACATAGGTTAAGAATGTGTATTTGGAAATATTGGAAGAAACCAATAACAAAATATAAAGCATTAAGAAAACTTGGAATATCAGAATATAATGCACATATGGTAGCCAATACAAGAAGAGGTTATTACTGGGTAGCAAGTACAGTTGTATTACATATAGCAATATCTAATAATAGATTAAAAGAAAAAGGACTAGTGTTTCCACTAGACCATTAC
>JAZQBG010000013.1:0-7243 GCA_045545595.1 Bacilli bacterium | reverse complement strand
AGTGATGAACATGTAGAAGTAGTAAGAAGTTTTGTAGAGAAACTAGGACCAGAAGTAACCGCAACATTTGATAATATATGGATACATGGAGATAATGATAGACTTGAGAGAATAGCTGAACTTAGAGTTAGTAATTTGAATATGAAGGTTAAAAAATTATAAGAGTTTGAGTAGTATACTTAAACTCTTATTTTTATCAAAATAATATTTTCAAAAAATACAATTAATAGTATAATTAAGGTAGAATATGAGGAGTTGTATTATGAAGAAGTTTAAGAAAGTTATTATTGTTGTTATAGTTTTTGTTATAGTTGCAGTTTTAGGAGTAGGTTTAGGTACCAGTGAAATGTTTAAAGATATTATTAGAAAAGATAATAAATCAAGTATAACTGATAGACCTGAAGAACCTAAATTACAGATTATAGATTTAGAATCTACCACAAGACCAGTTGGCGTGATGATTGATAATCATAGCGATGCTTGGCCACATGCTGGATTAAATGACGCTTATTTAGTTTATGAAATAATTGTAGAAGGTGGATATACTAGACTATTCGCACTATTTAAAGACGTAAATACTAGTATGATAGGTCCAGTAAGAAGTTTAAGACACTATTTTATTGATTATGCATTAGAAAATGATGCAGTTTTAGTTAGATTTGGTAATAGTCCAAAAGCTAGTAGTGATGTTAGTAGTTTAGGAGTTGCAAACCTAGATGGATTGATAAATCCAGGCAACATGTTTTGGAGAGATAGCAGCATAACTTATGCTCCACATAATGCATTTACTTCAATAGAAAATATACGAAAACAAGCTTCAAATAAAGGGTATGAAAAAGAAGTATCTGACACATTACTAAAATATAGTGTAAAAAATATAGATATTAGTAAGTTAGAAGGTAGTATACCAGCAAATAACATAAATATTAAATATTCATACGCACACAATACTTCATACGTATATGATGTGAATACCCAAAAATATTTAAGAACTATGAATAAAACACCACATAAAGATAGAATTACTGGTGAACAATATAGTGTTAAAAATATAATAGTTATTAAAGTTAGAAATTATAATTTAGCAGATCCAGAAAACAAAGGAAGACAAGAATTAGATAATATAGGAACAGGTGATGGATACTATATTACTAATGGATATGCAGTACCAATCAAATATGAAAAAACTAGTAGAAGTGGTAAAACAAAATATACTTATTTAAATGGTGAAGAAATTAATGTTAACGATGGTAACACATATATTCAAATTCAACCAATAAATCAAACATTAACAATAGAATAGGAGATAAATATGCAAAACAAAAATAATAGAGTTGTTTTTGTTGTAGTTTTAGTTGTTAGTGTAGTAACATCATTTATAATTGGACAATACTTTGGCAGTAATAATGTAAGTATGTTTAACTATAGTTTAGCTAAAGAGATTGACTTAAATAAAATAGATAATGATGAAGAAATAGTTTATAGTAAGGAAATTTATATTCCAAATAAAATACCAGAAGATTTAAATTCTGATGAAGTTAGTACGGAATTACCAATTATTAATTTAGATTATGGTAGTATTAAAAAGATAAATAAAGAGATAGAAGAAAAATATAATGAATTAAAAGATGATAATATTGTTACTGAAGATATGGTTAATATAAACTCTATAAAATATAGATATTATATTAATGATGATATTTTATCTTTAATTTTAGAGTATAAGAATTATAATTATACTGCTGGTTATGTTACTTATAAATATAAAACTTATAATGTAAATAAAAATACTGGCGAAGTTTTAACAAATAAAGATTTGATTAAAATTAAAAATATGGTAGTAGATGATGTATATAATAAAATTGTTAAAAATATAGAAAAAGAATATGAAAATTTAGGTTATGATGATTATAAAAATACAGATTTTTATAAAGAAAGTATAAATAACATTAAAAAAGATGATAAAATACTAACTTCATTATTCTTAGATACCAATAATAATTTAAACACATATGTAAATATAAGAATGAATATGGGGCCTGGAACAATAACTAGAAACTTTGTATTAAAATAAGAATCCAAATTTGGATTCTTTTCATATATTATCTAATTTTTTAGATATTAAAGTACCAATTACTAATAATATTATACCAATAATAACTCCATTAACATTACTATTATTATTAAATGTTTTTATAAACATAATAAATATAGAAGATAAAACAAGTCCTACAATTCCAAAGTAAGTTTTTATTTCGTGTTTTTTTAATAAGTAATTCATTAATTTTGAAACGACTATTATTCCAAATATAAAACCTATTAGAATAGGAAGTGCGATATTAATATTTGAAATTGTATAATTTATATTTGTAAGATTACTAATTATATCTATAATTACACCGTAGTAACCTATTAACATCATTATAGCTGTTCCACTTACTCCAGGCACTACCATTGTTGCAGCATATATAACACCTACAATAAATAAAGTAATATATTCAAAGGTAGAAATTGTATCAAGATTTATATTGTTGTTTGTTTTAAATAATGAAAGAGTAGTTACTATAACAAAAACTACTATTAATATTATAATATTATTCTTATTAGTATTAACTTTTATTTTATCTATTAGAGGGGGAATACCCCCAATAATAAGTCCGATAAATAATAACATAGTAGGCAAATAAAATGCAGCTAAAAAGTATTTTATAACTTTGCTCATGTATAAGATAGAAGTAATTATTCCTAATCCCAATGGAATTAAAAATTTTATGTTTTCTTTTATATTAGAAAAAAAGTTACTTATTGCATTAATTCCTTTTTCATAAAGTCCAAGTGATATTGCAAGCATACCACCACTAACACCAGGTATTATTTGTCCAATTCCTATAATTAATCCTTTTATAAATAATGTAAATATCTCTTTCATATATTATCCCTCAATTTAGTTTATTAAATTATATTTTAAATATTAATTTTAATTTGTCGAAACATGATTACTTTTTTATCTTAGTAGGATGTGTTATAATCATATTAGAAATTTATTGTATGATGTTAGTAGGAGGGATTATAATATGAATAATTTAAAATTATATAGTGACGAGGAAATTGTTAATCTTATAATTGAAAAGAAAGTAACAGCTGCAGATTTAACTGATTCTGGTATATGTCCGACATGTTTTGATAAGGAACATAATAATGTTTTGTATGGCGATAATAAAAGCAAAATGTTGTATGAAGATGAAGATATAGAGTGTTTCTTTGTTGGTAATCCTAGAGCTATAGGACATGTGGCAATTAGTACTAAAAAGCATTATAAAGATATGATGGAAATTGATGATGATACTTGTAAAAAAGTTTTTACGTTTTCAAAGAAAGTAATGTGTATTCTAAAAGAAGTATATAACTCAGAAAGTGTATATTTATGTACAATGTGTGATGGACCAATGAATCACTTTCATGTTCAATTAATTCCAAGATATTCATTTGAAAAAAGAGGATCAAAAAACTTTGTAAAACCTAGAAATGAATACATTGAAGATGTCGAGAAAATAAACGTATTAAGAAAAAAATTAAAGTAATTTTATATATCAAAAGTAGGTGTTATGATGAAAAAAATATATATTATAGGACCGGTAGGAAGTGGTAAAACAACTTTTTCAAAACAATTATCACAAAAGTCTGGTATAAAAAGATATGAACTTGATAAAGTTTCGTGGGATGATGAAAATGGTAATATTAAGAGAACAGATGAAGAAGCCTTAAAATTATTTAATCAGATTTTACAAAATAAATCGTGGATAATTGAAGATGTTGGAAGAGATAAATTTAAAAAAGGTAGAGAACAAGCTAATATTATATATTATATTAAACTAACTAGATTAAAATCGTATTTAAGAGTAACAAAAAGATGGATAAAACAAAGAATTGGTATAGAATGTTATAATCATCCTCCAACATTTAAACAGTTATTATATTTTCTTTCAACAGTAAATACTTATTATAGAACAGAAAAAAAGAAATTAGTGGAATTAAAAAAATTTCAAAATAAACTTGTATTTTTAAATAGCAGAAAAATCAAAAATATTTTGAAGGATGTTACTAAACCTTCATCAACTAATTAATATCGTAATTTTTGTGAGTAAAAGTGTTATATAGTGGAAATAAAAAGGTGTTTATGGTGTTATATATATAGTTGATGAGGTGATAATAATATGGGAATTATATCTAGTGCTAGTGGTTCGTCTTGTTGGAGAGGTTTAGATTACTATAAAAATAAGAAAATTAAAAACATTAAAACAATTAGCGATATAGAATATACAAGTATAGTTTGCGGTACTAAAGAATATAGTGTGTATTTAAATTTGAAAAATCCAAGAAAATCGACTTGTAATTGTCCTTTGGCTGATGGAAAAAGAATAATTTGTAAGCATATTGTTGCTACATATTTTAGTGTTGTGTCTGGCAGTGCTATGGAATTTGAAGAAGAACAAAATAGATTACAAGAAGAATATAAAGAATATCAAGAAAATGAATATAAAAATGCTATTAAGTTTATAAATAAAATGTCCAAAAAAGAATTGATTGAAGAATTAATTTATATATTTGATTATGCACCTGAGTGGGTATATGATGATTTTATAAAAAGAAATGATATTGAGGATTAAATAAATTGTAATTTTCTGGATAATAGAAAAATAATAAAAATTTTTATATAAAAATTATATAATTAATAGAAATGGAGGTAACTATGAAGAAAATAGGAAATAAATATAATAACAACGCTTTTGAAAATATTAAACATATTGATGATTATGGAAACGAATTTTGGTTTGCTCGTGAATTACAAAAAGTATTAGAATACAAAGAATGGAGAAATTTTAAAGTTGTAATAGACAAAGCGAAAACATCTTGTGAAAATAGTAAATTTAATGTTTCTGATCATTTTGTTGAAGTCAACAAAATGATAGAATTAGGTAAAACTGCGAAAAGAAAAATTGTAGAATATAAACTTTCAAGATATGCATGTTATTTAATTGTGCAAAATGCAGATCCAAGTAAAGAAGTTGTTGCCTTGGGACAAACATATTTTGCCATTCAAACAAGAAAACAAGAAATAACAGAACAAGAATACGATTCTTTATCAGATGATGAAAAAAGATTTTATCAAAGAAAATTAACAAAGCAAGGTAATTATACACTCCAAAAAGTTGCATCATCTGCTGGAGTTAAAAATATGGCTGAATTTCATAATGCAGGATATAAAGGATTATATAATGGTGAAACTGCTGATGATATTTTTAAAAGAAAAAAATTACGTTATAGAGAAGATATTTTGGATAATATGAACGAAGATGAGTTGGTTGCTAATTTATTTAGAATAAATCAAACTAAACAAAGACTTATAAGAGATAATGTACAAGGAGAAAAAGAAGCAAAAGATGTACATTATGAGGTTGGTAAAAAAATTAGAAAAGCAATTGCAGATATTGGTGGAATGATGCCTGAAGAAATGCCAACACCTAAAAAGAGTTTAAAAGAACTTGAAAGAGAAAAGAAACAATTAGAAAATCTAGAAATGAAGAAAATTGAAAATAAAGTATATGGTAATAATAAATAATGAAAATAAAACTACTATTAACTGACTGATGTCGATATTGAACACTTAGAGTTATGGATAGAAAAATACATGAAACAATGTGATATAGATAAATAGTAATTTGGTAAGCAAGTGTATAAAAAGATTTGCTTTTTTTTGTAAATCAATTTCTAAACCTCTGGTCGAAATATATAACTAAACTACAGGTCGGTTTACTATTCACTTTATAAAATATAAAATTATAAGTGTAAGGAGGAAAAAATATGGATCCAAAGAAAACAGGTATAATAATTTCGGATGCTAGAAAAAAACTTAAAATGACACAAAAAAATTTAGCAGATAAATTATATGTATCAGATAAAGCAGTAAGCAAATGGGAACGAGGTTTATGTTTTCCAGATATATCTGTTTTAATACCACTTACAGAAATTTTAAACATTAGTTTATATGATTTATTAAGAGGTGAAAAAGTGAATAAGAAAGAAGTTGAAGAAACAATAAAAAATACTATTAATTATTCTAATAGTGAAATCAAAAGGAAAAAGAAAAAATACATAATAATTAGTTTTATTATAATTTCAATTATAGTATTAACTAGTATAATTTCATTAATATTTATGAGCGAAAATAATGATATAGGTGCTATTATAGATAGAGATACTATATATGATATTAGTTATTATAGTGAATATAAAACAACACTTGATAATACTAATGGAGAAAAATTAGAATTAATTGTTATGAAGTTGCCATTAAAATGGAAAGAAAGACAGTTTGAAGTTAGTGATGATACTATAAAAATTAATTATGGCGTTTCATATAAAGAAATTGTTAAAGCATATAATGATGAAAATTATGTAAAGGAAGCAATGATCAATATTGCATCAGTAATCTTCACAACAGTTTCAGATGCCTGTTCAGTAGAAATTAGATATACAGATTATAGATATTCTATTTCAAAAGAAAAATTACAAAAAGCATATGATATTTCAGATTTTGAAGAAGTAATTGAAAATGATAATTGGGTTAAGTTAGTGACAAAAAAATTAATAAGTGATGAATTTGTAAATGATACTTTTAAATTATTTAAAAAAAGTAAAGTTTCAAAAGATGAATTAATAAAAGAACCAGTATCAGATTGATAATGAGGAAAAGAAATTATAGACTGGATTTATTAAGAGTAATATCCATGATAATGGTAGTATTAATTCATATTGCAAATTATTATTGTAGAGCATTTAATGATATTGATAAAATATCTTATCTAGGAGCATTAATTTTTAACACAATATCAAGAATTAGTGTTCCTTTCTTCTTTATGATAAGTGGAGCAACATTATTAAGCAGAAAATATGATAAAGGCAAAAATAAAGAAAGAATAATCAAAAAAATTATTATACTCTCTGTAATTACAATAATTTACTTTATTTGGGATAAATATTATATGAATAAAGATATTAATATTATTTCGCTATTTAGTAAACCAGAAAGAAAATTATTATGGTTTATGTATGCAATTATTGGTATTTATATATCATTACCATTTATAAAATGTATGGTAGATAAAATGGGTAAAGAAGAAGATAAATTATTTGTTATTTTATGGTTAATATTTAATGGCGTTTTAAAAGTAACATTAGTTAA
>JAZQBG010000012.1:0-20290 GCA_045545595.1 Bacilli bacterium | reverse complement strand
TGAATTTATATCTTAACTTCTTTTTATCATGCATTACTTTTTTATTAATTCTATTTTCAAAGAACTTTTTTCTATCTTTTTCTTTTCTTGATAGATTTTCATAGTTATTACTCAGTTTTCCATAAAACTTTTCACACTATCGCGCATATATATTATAGATTAAATCTTTTCTTAATTCAAGAAGCAATATTACTATTCGCAATATTTATTTAAATATGTTAAAATAATGTATATATGGATGTGATATTATGGATAATTTAGCAATCAAACTTAGACCTAAGAAATTAGAGGATGTTATTGGGCAAACTCATCTTTTAGGGAAAGATAAAATTCTTACTAATTTAGTTAATAATAAAAAGATAATATCCATGATATTATATGGGAAACCTGGTACAGGTAAAACAAGTATCGCACTTGCGATTGCGAATGAATTAGATGTTAGATATAGATTATTGAATGCAGTAATAAATTCTAAGAAGGATTTTGACGTTGTAATAGAAGAAGCTAAGTTATATGATGGGATTTTATTAATAGTTGATGAAATACATAGATTAAATAAAGATAAACAAGATATCTTACTACCTCACTTAGAATCTGGATTAATTACTTTAATAGGTATGACAACTTCTAATCCATATCATAAAATTAATCCAGCAATAAGAAGTAGATGTCAAATATTTGAACTTAAAGAACATAGTGACGATGATATAATGAATGCTTTAAATAAAGCTACTAAGTCAGGATTATTACCTGATATTAAAATAGATAAAAAAGCAAAGGAAGCTATTATGAATTTAGCTTCTGGAGATTTAAGATATGCATATAATTTACTTGAAATGGCTTATTATGCTTCAAGTGATAAGAAAATAACAACAACTTTTCTTAAAGAGATAAATGCTAAACCAATATTTTTTCACGATGCAAATGATGATGGGCATTATGATGTATTAAGTGCTTTACAAAAGTCTATTCGTGGTAGCGATGTTAACGCTTCTCTACACTATTTAGCACGCCTTATCGAAGGTGAAGATTTAGATAGTATATGTAGAAGACTTAATGTTATTGCTTATGAAGATATTGGACTTGCTAATCCTTCTATTGGACCTAAAGTGGATGCAGTAATTCATAGTGTTGAAAGATTAGGTCTACCTGAAGCAAGAATACCTTTAAGTGTTATAGTTGTTGAGATGGCACTATCACCTAAAAGCAATTCTGCATATCTTGCTTTAGATTCTGCTTTAAATGATATAAGAAGTGGTAATACATCTAATGTTCCAAATCATATAAAAACTAATTCACCTGATTATAAATATCCCCATGATTATCCTAATCATTATGTTAAACAACAATACTTGCCTGATAAACTTGTAGGAAAAGAATACTATAAACCTCAAAATAATAAATATGAAAAACAACTAAAAGAAATTTATGAAAAATTAAAGAATATAAATTAATAAAAACATCATACATTTAACTAGGTGATGTTAAGTGAAGATACTATATTATGGAAATATAATATATACTCCTGAAGAATTTAAAGCTAATGTTTTAAATCAATATTATATAAGTGGAATTGTAGTAAATACTGTGATGAGTAAAGATGGTAAAATGGTTGTAATATCATTTGATAATATCGCAAACATTGTACAAGAAATAGAAAATTATACTTATGAACAATCTAAAGAAGGTAATATTATTCTCTTAGATGATGTATTAGCTACTATTAGGGGGATTAATAAACGAATACTTATTAATGCTGTTATAACACCTACTCTATTAAATTATAAAGATTTAGATATATACACTACAAATCTAACTAATATTATTAATAAATATCCTGATATAGATATTTCAGTATTTAGTGTGAATTATGCGGTTATAGATTATTTAAAACCTAAATTATTAAATAATAAATTAGGAGTATTACTAAGTGCTGAAAACGCTAATTATATTGATGTAGATTTTTATATTTTTCCACCTATACTTTTAAATACAGTTATATTAAATCAACAATATAATAAGAATAAAGAAATTATGATATTTTTACAAAATTGGAATGATTTAAATCAAATGAATACATTCTTTACAAATACTGATAACACTAGTAGAATTTCAAGACAACTTATGAATGATATATCAGTATTAACAATGTATCCTAGAATTACTTACAATACGACTAGAAATTTATAAAAGCAAATAAATATTACTTTATTTGCTTTTTTGCTGATTTGTTTTCTATTGCGATTCTTTGTACAATACCAAATGCCATCATAAGGTTTAATGCGAAACTTCCACCATAACTTAAGAATGGTAATGGTACCCCTGTCATAGGTCCTAAACCTAATATACCAATTAAATTTATTGCGATATGACAGAAAATATATGCCGCTATTCCATATGCCATTATGGAATTACCTAAATTATTACTATCTCTAGATATTTTTAATATTCTATAAAGAATAAATATATACATTAGTATTACTACTATTCCAGCTATCACACCTAATTCTTCTATTACTATTGGAAAGATAAAATCTGTATGAGCTTCAGGTAAGTATAAATATTTTTGAGTACTATTACCTAACCCCACTCCAAATAATCCACCGTTATTAATTGCGATATATCCGTTACATACTTGATAACCTGTATCTTCAGTATATCTTTTACAAGGTTCTTTATAGTTAAATCTATTTAATTGTGTAGTAGTTAAAATCTTTTTACCAGCTACTAAATATATTCCAACAGCTATTAATGCCATAACTAATAACAGGATTAACATATTTTTTTTATGAGATTTTTTTATTGGTAATGAGAAATATATTAACATAGCTATTGAAGCTATAATAATTCCTGTACCTAAGTCTGGTTGGAAGAATACTAATGCAAATATAAAGAATGCTATAAATAGTGGTTTTAATATAATAGATTGATTATCCAAATTTTTTCTATTTGCAAAGTAATATGTTCCCATATATATAATTAGTATAGTTTTCGCAAACTCACTTGGTTGTAACGAAAAAGGACCTATATAATACCAACTACGTGCATTATTTGTAACTTTTCCATATACAAATAATCCTGCGAGTGCGACTATTGCGATTATGAGTAACATTTTTGAAAACTTCGAATAATTTTTAGTAGGAATAAATAGTATTACAAAGAAAGCTATTAAACCAACAAACAAGAATAATGCTTGTTTAATAAAAAATGAATATGGTTCTTTATCAAATCCTATTACTGATACTATAGTTGAAGCACTAAATATCATAATAAGGCCAAAGATAAAAAAGATTAACATTGAAAAAAATAATGGTTTATCAATTTTAGATAATACTTTTTTCACGGTTATCACTTCCCTATTTCCTACTATATATAATATTATCATATATTTTTACTTTTGTAACAAAATTTTAATAATTTAGACATTTGTAGGTACACTTTTGGCTTATTTGTAATAAATTATATTAGAATAAAGGAGGGTTAAATATGTACTACTACGGATATCAAGGTGGTTATGGTTATAATGGATATAATAACTGCTGTGGGCAACAATACAATCCATGTTGTGGTGGTGGATTTGGTGGCGGATATGGTTACGGCTATGGAGCTGCTATAATCCTAGTGTTATTCATATTATTAGTAATTGTAATCGGCGCAAGATTAGTTGGATAATAAAAGGGAAGCATTTCTTCCCTTTTTGTTAATTTTGTGATAGAATATTAACGAATGTGTGGTGAAGTATATGTTTAAGAAATTAGATATATTAGATGAAAAAGAAGAAATACTTAGAGAAAAGTGTGAAGAGGTAACTTTTCCTATGTCTAAGGATGATAAAAAATTAATTCAAAGAATGATTGATCATTTAACTAATAGTCAAATTGAAGAACTATCTATAAAATATGATTTAAGACCGGGAATGGGACTTGCTGCTCCACAACTTGGTATTAAGAAAAGATTTTTTGTTGTTGTTCATGAATACGAAGAAGGTAAATTTGATAATTATGTAATTGTTAATCCTAAAATTGTTAGTTATTCAGAAGAGTTAATTTATGCATCAACTGGTGAAGGATGTCTAAGTGTTGAACGTGATGTTGAAGGTATTGTTCCAAGATATGCTAGAATTACTATTGAAGGTTATGATGAGCATGGTAATCCTGTTAGATTTAGAGCACGTGAGGAACTTGCAATTGCTTTTCAACATGAATATGACCACTTAGAAGGAATATTATTTTACGATAGAATTAACAAAGATGATCCATTTAAAGATCATGACAAAATGAGAATGATATAACAAAAATCACTGTGAGATTTCACAGTGATTTTTATTTTAATCTATACACCTTAGGATTACTAACTGTTTCTTCTAAAAGAGTTGCTGAATTATATTTTTTAGGATTTGTTAGTACTTCCCAGCTAAGGTCTTTGATTGACTTTTCTACAATTTTCTTTAATGAACGTGCTCCTATATTTGCTTTAATAGCTTCTTTTGCTACCGCTTCAATATATTTTTCTTCCCAATTAAGTTCTACTCCTAGATGTTCAAACTTTCTTTGTTCAGCTTTTAATTGGCTTATATCTGACTCAACTAGTATTTTTGTTAAGCTTTCTTCTGTATGTGAGTTTAATTGAATTACTACTGGGAATCTTCCTATGATTTCTTCAGGCATTGAAGCCCTTTTGAAAATTTCATCAGGATTTAAATATGGCGAATCTTCTTTGTTGTCAGCTTTAATACCAAATCCAATAGATTTTTTATCTAAAGAGGTATTTTTAATTATTTCTGAAAAAGAACCTGATGCAAAGATTGTTAAGTTTGAAGTGTTAAAGTTTGCTTTTTTACCATTTAAAGTTATTGTATAGTCTGTTCCATCTAAGAATGGTAATAAAGTGTACAAAAATCCTTGACCAAACATTTTATCTTCACTACCACATTTTTTATCTATCTCATCAAATGTTATTATTCCATTTTCAGCTTTTTTGATATCTCCACCTGCAACACCTACTAATCTTTCAAGTACTTCTTCTATCGTACCTCCAACATATCCTGGAGTTGTAAGTTGCGTTGTATCAACTTTAATTGACGGTTTATCTAAGTATTCGCCTAGACATTTTACTATTTCAGTCTTACCTGTCCCAGTAGGTCCAATAATAAAACATCTATTCTTTTCTGATGGAGTTTTAGCGTATTGGTCCATTTTAGCTGCTATGATAACTTCTTTAATTGCTTCATCTTGTCCAATAATTTTTTTCTTAGTTTTAGTATAGAAATCTTTAACATCTATTTCAGTTTTTTCTTCAGTTACTACTTGTTTTTGTTCTGATTCTTTAGCGTTTATTTCTTCTGTTTCTTCAACAACATCAATTTGTACTTCATCTGATAAATAACCTTTGTAATCGTTAAGTCTTTCTGTTAATGCTCTATAATCTTTATTATTAACTAATCCCATTAAATATTCAATTTCGTCATTATTTATACCAACTATTTCTTCTTCGATTACTTGTTTAGTCTCTTGTTTTTCATTATTATCTTCAGTATTTTCTTTTTCTTTTAATCTTTTTAAAGCACTAATGTATTCTTCACAGGCTGCATTTACATTCATATATACAAACTTGTAATATCCATCTATGTCTAACATACAAAACATACAATATTCTTTCATATTATCGTAAAAATACATTGTAGCATTTTCTATATTTTCACCTGGATATGCTTTTTTAAGTTGTTCTACTGTTATTGTTGGACCTATATAAAATTCTTCATCAAGATACACATCTTCTTCAAAACTAGTTCCACTTTGAAATATTAAATAATCTTTTCCTAATGTATCAGTAAAAATATTTTTCTCTAAAACTACCCCTTCTATTAAATGTATTGGTGTTAACATATATAGTTCTTCATTTATTTGAACTCTTCTCATTAACATTCCGTAAGTTATTTCATTATCCATTCCAAAATCCCCCTACTACTAAGATTATTTTATTTTAATTCCTAATTCATCTAGTTGTTTTTCATCAACTATATTTGGTGCTTCTGTCATAAGACAAGTTGCTGAAGCTGTTTTTGGGAAAGTAACTACATCTCTTATGTTATCTGTTCCACATAAAATCATTACTATTCTTTCTAATCCGAATCCTATACCAATATGAGGTGGCGCTCCATATTTGAAGGCTTCAAGTAAGAAACCAAACTTTAAGTTAGCTTCTTCTTCAGTGATTTTTAATGCATCAAATATTTTTGCTTGAGTTTCTCTATCATGTATTCTTACACTACCACTTGCTAGTTCATAACCATTTAATACTGCATCATATGCTCTTGCATAACAGTTTTCTGGATCGGTTAATGTATCCACATCCTTTGGCATTGTAAATGGATGGTGTGCTGACATGTATCTTCCTTCAGTTTCTGAATATTCAAACATTGGGAAATCTGTTACCCATATGAAATTAAATTTATTGTTGTCTATTAAGTTTAGTTCTTTAGCTAATCTATTTCTAAGTGCGCCTAAAGATACTTGTGATACTTTTTTCTTATCAGCTACAATCAATACTAAATCATTGTTTTCTAGTTTTAAAGTATCAATAATATTTTTAGTTTCATCTTCACTTAAGTTTTTAACTATACTTCCTGATAATTCATTATCATTATATTTCATCCAAGCTAAGCCTTTAGCTCCATATTTTTTAACGAATTCAGTTAATTCATCAATGTTTTTTCTAGAATATTTATCCGCACTATTCTTAACAACTATTGCATTTATAACTCCGCTATTCTCTATTACATTTTTAAATAATACAAATTCAGTATTACTAAATATATCAGTAATATTATTTAAACACATTTCAAATCTAGTATCAGGTTTATCACTACCATATTTTGCCATTGCATCATCATATTTAATTCTTTCAAATGGAGTAACTAAATCTATTCCTTTTACATCTTTAAATACTTTTTTGAACATACCTTCACAAATTCTGAAGATATCTTCTTCATTGGCAAAGCTCATTTCCATATCTATTTGAGTAAATTCTGGTTGTCTATCTGCTCTTAAATCCTCATCTCTAAAACATTTAGCGATTTGATAATATCTTTCAAATCCTGCTACCATTAATAATTGTTTAAATATTTGAGGAGATTGAGGTAATGCATAAAATTTACCATTATTTATTCTAGATGGAACTAAATAGTCTCTTGCTCCTTCTGGAGTTGATTTAGTTAATATTGGAGTTTCTAAATCTATAAATTCATTTTCATCCAAATAATTTCTAACTGCTTGAGTAATTTTATGTCTAATAAGGAAATTCTTTTTTAATTCTGGTCTTCTTAGATCTAGATATCTATATTTTAATCTTGTATCTTCTAAGGATAAAGCCTCACCATTAATTTCAATTGGTAGTAAATCAGATGTATTTAATATTTCTAATTCACTAACACTAACTTCTATCTCACCAGTAGGAATATCTTTATTTTTACTTTGACGTTCTACTATTTTACCAGTTACTTTTAATACGTATTCATTTTTAATTTCAATTGCTTTAGAATAATTTTCATTTTCTGGATCTATAACTATTTGTATAATTCCACTTCTATCTCTTAAATCAATGAAAATTAAACCACCTAAATCACGTTTTTTTGCTACCCATCCATATAGTGTTACTTCTTCACCTAAGTTTTTAATTGTAAATTCTCCATTATAATATTTTTTCATTTTTACACCTTCTAATATTATTTATTCATTGTTATGATGACAATTACATCCATCGTCATGACAACAATCATCACCAGATAGTTCTGAATCTAAGTGTTCCATTAAATCCATAACACTAACTAATTTTTCTACTTTTGTAATATTATTTTTAACTTTAATTTGTCCTTGTTCTAATTCTTCACTATTTAAAATAATTAATAATTTACTATTTAATCTATCTGCTTGTTTAAATTGACTTTTTAAACTTCTACCATTATATTCAGTTTCTACACTAAATCCATTCATTCTAAGTTCTTGTACTAAACCTGTTGCAATTTTCTTTTCTACTTCATTTACATACATTACAAATATATCGTTTGAATTATTTATAGGTAATTCTATACCTTCTTTATCTAAAGCTAGTATAATTCTTCCAAGACCTGCTGCAAAACCTATGCCACATGTTTCAGGTCCACCAAGTAAATTAACTAAACCATTGTATCTTCCACCTGCTGCTAAAACATTGTTACTTCCAAATCCTTCTACTTTAGCTTCAATTTCAAATACTGTATGATTGTAATAATCTATACCTCTAACTAACGTTGGTACTACTTCATACTCTATTTCCATTGCATCTAAATACTCTTTTACTAAGTTAAATCTTTCTTTACTTGTTTCATTTAGATAATCAAGAGTAATAGGTGCATTTTTCATTATATCTAAATCTTTATCTACTTTACAATCTAGGATTCTAAGCGGATTTTTTTCTAGTCTATTTTTACAATCTTCACATAATTCATTTATATGTGGTTTAAAGTAATTTATTAGAACTTCTCTATAGTTATTTCTTGATTCAGTATCACCTAATGAATTGATATTAACTTTTATTTCTTTTAATCCTAATAACTTAAATATATTAACTGGAATACTTATTACTTCTGCATCAGTAATAGGATCATCACTACCTAATACTTCTACACCAAATTGTGTAAGTTCTCTATCTCTTCCTGATTGTGGTCTTTCATATCTATACATTGTTCCGTTGTAATATAATTTTATTGGTTGAACATCCCCATACATTTTATTTTCAATATAGCTTCTAACAACACCAGCTGTACCTTCTGGTCTTAATGTCATAAGTCTATCACCACGGTCTTTAAAGTCGTATGTTTCTTTAGTAACCATGTCAGTAGTTTCTCCTACTCCTCTGTGGAATAATTCTGTTGATTCAAAAATTGGAGTACGTATAAATCCATAATTATATTTTTCCATTATACAATCTATAACTTGATTTAAATATTGCCATTTTTTTGCTTCCGTTCCATATATGTCATAACACCCTTTTGGTTTAGTAATCATAATATCATCTCCTGTTTAAAATTATACAAAAAATAGTCACATTTGTAAATGTAACTATCTAATAAATTAATATTATTTCACACTAATTTATAAACTCTAGCTATAATTCTTTCATCAGAACAATATTTTATTATATATTTATTATCTTGTTTACAAATTATAATTCCAATGCTTTTATTTTGATGTTCTCTCTTTAAATTTTCATCAACATAATTCATATAAACTTCAATTTGACCAATGTGTTCTTTCTTTAGTTCAGTTACTTTTAATTCTGCAACTATAAAACAATTAAATTCATAATTAAATAATAATAAATCAATATAATTATATTTATCTCCTAATTTAATTTTATATTCATTGCCAACGTAAGCAAATCCACTACCTAACTGTGATAAGAATTCATCTAGATTATTTAGTATCATTTGTTTTAGGGCATATTCAGTTAAGTTTTCGTTAAATATATTTGATTTAATTATTATTGGATTAGGGACCAAGTCATACACTTTTAATTGATCTGACTTCATTAATTTGTTTTTAGTTTCATCACTTAGTCTATCGTATTCATGATTTTTAATTCTTTCCTGTAATTCTCTTTTAGATAATTTGTTTTTTTCACAAACACCAATATAATATTTAATTGCATCAATATTTTTAACTACTAATAATTCTCTGTAATGACTCCAACTTAATTTTGAACCCAGTGGGTTCAAATTTTCATTACTAAATACGATATAGAATTTTCTCATTCCATATAACGTTCTTTCATTGTATTTTTTACCAACTTCAATCATTAATTTTTCTGAATATTGTTTTATTATGTTTTTTCCATATTCTTTTCCTGCTTCACTTAATAGTTTTCCAGTTTCAAAATATACCTTAACTTTATTTCTATCTTTTGAATAATCCTTATTTCTATCATATATTTCACATTTTATTAATTTTTCCTTTATTTCATTATAGTAATTCATTAACATCACCACATATAAATTAATACAATTCAAAAAGATAGTCAAAACATAGATATACTAAAATTGATTAGAAAACATGTCAAAAATTAAAAATCTTATAAACAAAAAAAATGAAAGCATTAACTTTCATCTTCAAAATTTACATTTTATCATTAATTTCATTTTTTATTAAATTAACAAACTCATCTATAGAAACAGTAACAGTTTCTTCACTACCATGAATTCTATAACTAATGTTTTTATTATCCACTTCTTTTTGTCCTAATATTATAGAATATGGTATTTTTTTAATTACACTTTCTCTCATTTTATATCCCAATTTTTCTTCTCTATTATCTAGTTCTACTCTAAATCCATTTTCTTTTAATATATTATAAATTTCTTCTGCATAATTTAAGTGGTATTGATTATTTACTGGTATAACATTTACTTGTATTGGAGCAATCCATACTGGTAATACACCTTTAGTTTCCTCTAAGATAAATGCAGTAAATCTATCAAAAGTTCCAAAGATAGCTCTATGAAGAACAACTGGAGTCTTTTTGCTACCATCTTTATCTACATACGTTAATTCAAATTTTCTTGGAAGTAAGAAATCTAATTGACAAGTAGAAAGTGTTATTTCAGGACCGACTGCAGGTTTTACTTCTACATCAAGTTTAGGTCCATAGAAAGCTGCTTCTCCTACTGCTTCGAAGTATTCAACGTCAAGTTCATTTAAAACTTCTCTAAGTTTTGATTCTGCTTCATTCCACATGTCATCATCATCAAAATATTTTTCTTTGTCTTCTGGATCTCTTAATGATAATCTAAATTTATAATTTTCAAGTCCAAAGTCTTTATACACATCAAGAATCAAAGAGACAACTTTTTTAAATTCTTCTCCAATTTGATCAGGTCTTACAAAAAGATGAGCATCATTTTGACACATACATCTAACTCTTTCAAGACCTTTAACTGCACCACTAGCTTCATATCTAAAATCAGTAGCGAATTCCCCTATTCTTATTGGTAAATCACGATATGAGTGTAAATCATTTCCATATACTAACATATGATGTGGACAGTTCATTGGACGAAGTACGAATTCTTCTTCATCTACTTTCATTGATGGAAACATATTTTCTTTATAGTGATCCCAATGTCCTGAAGTTTTATATAAATCAACTGTACCTACACAAGGAGTATATACATGGTAATAACCCATATTTCTCTCTTTTTCATATATATAATTTTCTAATTGTTTTCTTATAGTTGCGCCATTTGGTAACCATAAAGGCATTCCTTTACCTACTAAATCATGAGACATAAAAATACTCAAATCTTTTCCTATTTTTCTATGATCTCTTAATTTTGCTTCTTCAAGTTCATTTAAATATTCATTTAAATCTTCTTCATTTTCAAAGCAAACACCATATATTCTTTGAAGCATTTTATTTTTAGCGTCACCTTTCCAATAAGCACCACTAAATTTAATTAATTTAAAATATTTCATTGATTTAGTTGTAGGCATATGAGGTCCTCTACATAGGTCAATAAAATCATCTTGTTTATACGCTGATATTACTGTTTCTTCTTCATCCATTCTTTCAATTAAATCTAACTTATATAAATCATCTTTAAACATATCTAAAGCTTCATCTTTAGATAATTCAATTCTTTTAATTAACTTATCAGATTTAGCTATTTTTTTCATTTCTTTTTCTATTTTAGGTAAATCTTCTTCAGTTAAAACATCTTCTCCTAAATCGATATCATAATAGAATCCACTTTCTATTACTGGTCCAACCCAAAATTTAGCATTTGGATAAAGTTTATGTATTGCATGCGCTAAAAGGTGCGCACAACTGTGGTTTAAAATATTTAATTTTTCATTTTCTTTAATATTTATCATTTTTCATTCTCCTATCCATAAAATTAATAGTTTTATATTTAACTAAACTCTTTTTAGTATCTTTTGTTTTAGTTTCACGACTATATCTTTTTTTCATTTTTTTATTTAATAATGAAATCAACTTATTCGTTCGTTCTTTACCCAAATCATCTTGAACCAATAAAATTGTTTCAATCAAATTAATATCTAAATCCAAATCTCTATAATAACTATCCATCATTACTGCTCTATCCCCCATCTAAACAAAAAAACACTCCTATATAAGGAGCGTTTATACGCGGTACCATCCTACCTTTTAACTTAATTACAATAACGGGTAATCCCGAATCCTCATTACAAGGTTAACTCCAAGGTAGTAACTATTTAACTTGAATACTAAATTACACCAAACTTTAGCTCTCTATAAAATCTTATTAAATAATCATGTCCTTTTCACAGTTGTTTAAAACTTAAATACATAGTAACATATTTTTTAGTCTTTTTCAATTATTTTTATTTGATTTTTGTAATACTTTGTTATCCTTATTGCTTTCATTTAGAGATTCTTTCAAAATACTTTTAGGAATTTTTCCATCAACAGCATTTTCTACAATAAATGGATATAAAGTTATACTTTTAACATCATAATATTTATCATTAGCATAGTATACACCAGAAGATAAACGTGCATTAATATTTGCATAGCTCTCATCAACGTAGTAATTCTTTTTTTCAAATATATTTGTTACATATTTATCTGTTTTATTTTCATACTTTACGAACAATGTTTCTCCATCTTTTGTAAATGCGACTACATTTTCTAGACTAATTAATTCAGAATCTGTATTTGAATTTACAGTACTATTTATGTTATTTAATTCCATAAAAAGTTGTTTTAATTCTTCATATGAATTGTATTTATTAGGATTATTCGTAATACTAGCTATATAATCATTCATAGTTTGGATCTTATATTCTATGTCATATATAAATACACTATTCTTCATTCCACTTTTTACTGTGATAATCTTAGAAAAGCGATCAAAAAACATTCCATTATATATTGTATATTTTGTGTTTGTAAATATGTCAGTTACATGTTCATCATCTTTATTATCATATTTTACAAATAATACTTGATCATCACTAGTAAGTACTAATATTTTTTTAATACTTACTTTCTCATTACAAATTTCAATACTAGTTGTATTACAACTTTTAAGACTACCTATATCACATCCTACTAGTGTTACTGTGATCATACCTGCCATTATACCAGCTATTAATTTTTTATTTACCTGTTTAATTTTTATGTCTTTCATAATTACTCCCCTTAAGTGAAACTTATTATAAGACATAATATTTTATTAGTCAATTTATTTTCTTCTATTTTCTCCAATCATAACTAATTCTGTAGTTAAATCTTTTATTCTTTCTAATATTCTTCTTGATTTAACTACATCTACACTTTCTTTAGTAACGCTAAAATGTTTTTCTAAATCCTCTAAAGAAAGATTAGAAGTAAAGAATGTAGTTAGATTTTGTTGCATTCTATATTGAAGAATTGGACCTAAAATTTCATCTCTTCCCCAAGGTGTAGTGTTTTCTGCACCTATATCATCAATTAATAACAGTGGTACATTTTTAATTCTATCAAATAAACCACTAAAACTTTCATTATCACTATTAAATGATGCTTTAAGTTTTCTTAAAAACTCAGGCCAATAAACTATTGCGCTTTTTACTCCTTTTTTAGCTAATTCATTAAAACATGCAGCAACAAGATAAGTTTTACCACATCCAAAGTTACCATTAAGGTATAAACCTTTTTGTTTTTTATTACTATCATATTCGTGAATAAAATCTTTAATCCATTTAATAGTAGGTATTCTATTTTTGTCATCTGTATAGATGTCTTTCATTTTTGCATTAATTATATCTTTTGGAATATCAAATGAATATATATTATTTAAATACATATTATCTTTCATAAATTTTCTTTTATATTTACATGAAATATGAGAAAAATTTAATTTACCATTTTGTAATTCCGGATAATATATAAATCCGTTAATTTCGTTTTTACAATGTAATAATCCTTTGCAATTTTTACACATTTTTAACTGTTCAGTGGTTTTTCTTAATTTAGATGTATATTTCATTAATTTATCATCACTTAAATTTAATCTTGAAGTAAGATTTTTAAAATCCTCATCTTTAAGTTCTCTAATATAAGCTTGTTTTAGTTTGGTATCTAAATCTTCTCTTGCATATTTAGATACTTTATCTATTACTTTTTGCATGTTATCACCTAAATTCTTTTAATAGTTCATCTAATTCCTCTTGCTCTGCTTCAGTTATATCTTTTTCTATTTTTTGATCAAACCAAGAAGGAATAGTTGCTTCCTCTTTTACTTTAACAGTTTTTACTTTATTAAATTTCTTATGTTCTTTTTGCGCAATATGTATTGCCTCATCTACGGTTTTAACGTTAAGTCTTTTCCATTGTCCTGCAATAGTTTCAACAAAAGACTTAGTTAATTTTGAATTATTTATTTTCAATACGTAATCTATTAATACATTAACTACACCTGGATTTAATCCATAATCAGTAACTAATATTTCTAGTAATTTTAAATCTCTTGAAGTGGGTTCTGCACCATTTTGTTTTCCTTTTAAAAATTGATATGGCGATAATGTTTCAAATATATATATCATCTTTGATTTAGCTGAAACATCACTTACTTCATTTCTTAAGTTTTCAGGTTGATTTTTATATATTAAACTTGGTAATTTACCATTATTTTCAAACTGATAATAATTTCTACAATTTTTTCTAAGTAAATTCTTATTAATCACACCTTTTTCATTTACTGACATTCTAACAACATTTTCTAAATCTAATACACCTAAGTTATATACAAATGCAAGATTAGTAATTAAATCTTTAATTTCTTTATTAAAAGTATTGTTAGTTACTAATCCTTTAGGTAGTGATGATATTAACAATGAAAAATCTACTTCATTTTTTAAAACTAACTTATTTTTATTTTTTTTCTTTATTTCTTCATTTACTGTTTCAAATTTAGTATATGGAACTGATTCAAATATTTCAGTAAATGACTTTGTAATGTTAGTAAATTCTTTTGTGCTTATTACAGGTATTTTAAAATATTCCACTATTTTATCATATTCTTTTTTACCAATATTATTATATAAGACAACATTTAAAATCGGATGATTTAAAAAATTATCCACACTAAGAGGTGAATACATTTCATATATAAAACTATTTACATTTTCTTCTTCTTTTACATAGGTTTTTAATAAACCTACTGCTTCTAATTTTTCTCTTGCTTCAACTATTTCAGAAAGTTTTAATTTCATTGTACTCATTAAATGATGATGTGTATAACCTACACTCATAAGTTCTAGTTTATCTAAATCACTCCATAATGTAAAATATAAACTAATTGGCAATTGACCTACTATTGGTTGATATAACATAGTAAGTATTTTTCTATCGTTATCGGATAGAATTGTTTTATTAACTACTATGTAAGTATCAGCTGGTAAAATAGTGTGTTGCATAAAACCACCCCGTTTAGAAATTAAATATTATTAACATAAAAATTATCCCAAATAACAAAGTTATGGATGACAAAATAATCGGACCTGCAAATCCGTCTATTCTTCTATTAAAAGTATTCTCACTTCTATTTTCTTCTCCTCTATAATAAGGATTTGTAAGACCTAGAGAAACACCTTTTTCTTGAGAATTTGTACTACTTGAATCTAGTTTTTCCTGTTCTCTTATTAAACTCACAATTGTTTTAAGAGTATCCGCACTCATATTATTCATTTGACTTGGATCAGCCATTAAAGTTTTATAAGCTTCAGTAACATCTATTCCCTTTTTATTTTCCATAACATTCACCATTTTCATTATAACAGAATACAAAGAAAAAAGGTATAGTAAATTATACCTTTTTTAGTTTATTCTTCAGTATATTTAGTTAAATGATACTTTTCATTGAAAAATGTAAATATTGTTTTAACAGTTGCGATAACAGGTGTCGCAATAATCATTCCAAATATTCCAAAGAAGTGTTGGAAGATTAATAAACCAATTAGTATTGTAACCGGATGAAGTTTCATTGCTTTACTCATTATTATTGGTTGTAATATCATACTTTCTAACCATTGAATTCCAACCATATAAATAATTACTAAAACACCTGTTGTAGTACTTTGAGAAAGCGCTACTAAAGCTACAGGAACACCACCAATAAATGGCCCTATATAAGGAATAATATTTGTTATTCCGCAGAAAGCTGCAAATAATAATGGAGCTTCTACACCTATTAGTAAAAATCCTATATAACTAGCTATAAAAATTACTAAAGATACAGATAATGTACCTTGTACATATCCAATTAATGATTCATTTATTTGTGATAACAAATCTTCTGTTGCATTTCTTATTTTTTTAGGAAGAAAGTTAATCATAGTTGAGCTTACATTATCAAAATTAAATAGCATGTAGAATCCAATAATTAAACTAATTCCAAATGTACCAAGACCACTAAATACACTAGTAATAATTGACATAACTTTAGTAGGTAGTGCACTAGTAAGATTTCTTCCAAAGTTACTTATATAATTTAATACTTCAGTTTTAACACTACTTAAATCTATTGAAGAATTTGAAAATCTTTTGAAGAAATTATCAATAAAATCTTTTACACTATTAATTACTTCTGGAAGTCTAGCAACTATATCATTTACTTGATCGGCAAGAAGTGGAAAAATAGCTGCTAACATTAAATAAACAAATCCTAAAAATACTATATATACTATTATTGTTCCTAATATTCGATTTACTTTTTGTTTATGTAGCCAAGTTACAATTGGATTAAATAGCCATGCAATAACAAATCCAATGAAAAATGGTGTTAATATATTTAATATTGTACCTAAAAATTTAAATATACCCCATTCTTTAGATATTAATGTAATAGCGTATATTCCAATTACTATTAATATAATATAAGCAATTTTTAATATTTTACTTAATAAGCTAACTGATTCATTTACTTTTTGCATATTTAATTTTTTGTTTTCATCTCTCTTAAACATCTTATCATCCTCTCAAAGGTATTTTATTTGAAAAATAGGACAAGAATTACAAAACATTAATTCTTGTCCAATTAATTACTCAGTTGGACATTTATTTACTGCTTGTCCAGTAACAGCTATTTTTGCTTGATATGTTGTATTTTCCATTTCTATTGGCGCATCTGATTTTATCCATAATCTTATATTAAATGTTAGACTATCATCACCAGGATTAAGACATCCACTAATTATTCCGTCTTCACCAACATTTGATAATAATTCAGGCTCATTATCATTTAATTTATATTTAATATTCGATCTTACTTGTTCATTTGTAAGACCATTAGGATTTGTTATTACTTCGTTTGTTATTTTTATTTCATAAGTAGAAATAGATGAACCAGTATTTTCAATTGTAAACGTGTACGGTTTTAAATTAGAACCATATGAATCACTAACTGGTTGTGTTGGATTTAATGTTATAGCATCACTACTAGTATCATCAAATGTAACAGATAAATCGTTACTGCTTTCATATAATTTCTTCTTTTCTGTAGATTCACTAGTAATAAACTTTGCATAAGTTGTTGAAACTAGTACAATTAATACCAACATACTGATTATTGTTAATATTAATAATTTTTTATTATTGTTTATTTTCTTTGATTTTCTTTTTGATTTCTTTGCCATACTGTTTCCTCCAATACTGCACTATAAGTACATTATATAGTATAATTTCTAAATTTTCAATAAACACTAGTCATTTAAATCGTTAAATTTAACAATCCCTGTCAAAAATAATCCTACTGTACATATATATAATATTAATTTTAAATCATTTACAAATAAGAATATAATTAGCGTTATTAGTAATCTTATAACGTTATATAGAATTTCTGTTATAGTTACGTAATCTAGGGTTTTATAATGTTTACCTAATGCATACATAAATCTTGTAACTGAAGTTTGATATAGTTTTGAAACAATACCTTCTAGGAACGCTATTATAAGGATTATAATTTTTACTTTGACGTTTATTTTTAAAATCCACAATATTGAATAAATTAATGTAGTTATAAATAGATATGATTTTTTCTTTTTATTTATAATTCTGGAAAAAACAAATATAAAAATTATACTAGACATAGATATAAGAATATTAAACATACCTATAAATTTATAATCTACTTTTAAATATATTGTTAGATATAACGGAAATATAAAAACTGCAATTACTTTAAATTGTTCTAATATAAAAAATAGTATGTTTTTTTTAGGAATATTCTTTAGTATACTAAAATCTATTTCACTAGGAACATCATCTATTTTTGTTCTAATTAATATTATATTACTGATTATAAGCAATACAGAAGATATGATAATAAGAATAATATTGTTATAATGTTCTAATAGAAATGCTCCAATATATGATGAAAATAGAAAAGATAATTCTGTGATTATTAATATATTACCCACTGATTTTGATAATCCATTCATAGGGTAAATTTCCATCATATATATATGTCTTAAAATCCAAAATATTGAGGTATGAATTGTATAAAAAAGCGCTAGTAAGGAAAGGTTTAAAATAGTGTTATTCATGTTGAAAAGAAAAATATATGTTACTACATAAAATATGGTGTTTATTATTATTAATCCTTTATATTTAATTAAGTCGTCAATTTTAGGAATTAAATAGACAACAATTATTGCGAAAAAATATTGAAAAGCCATATACATTAGGATTTCTTTGATACTAAAACCTCTATTAAAAAGAATGATAGGAATAAATACTTCTATCATTGTTTTCGCGAAAAAAGAAATAAAGCTTGAAACACTAAATTTTTTGTTGTTGTCCATAGTATCACTCTCTTAATTTATTGTTATCTTTTTATAAAGCTTTTATACAAAAAAATCAGCTACATTGCGTAACTGATTTTTTATTATTTACATATTTTCTTTCTATATTCGATGTCACTTTTAATTATGTCGGATAAACTTCTTTTTGGCATCCACCCTAATAATTCTCTTGCTTTTTTATTTGATGCAACAATTTTAGCTGGGTCACCAGGTCTTCTTTCACCTATTTCATAATTTACTTTATAATATTTTTCTACTTCTTTTATTATTTCTAAAACTGTATATCCTTCGTTTGAACCTAGATTAACTAATAGACTTTTACTATTTTCTACTAAATATTTAGCTCCTAATACATGTGCATAAGCAAGATCTGAAACATGTATATAATCTCTTACACATGTACCATCTTTAGTATCATAGTCATTACCAAATACCACCATTTTTTCACGAATTCCTAGTGCGGTTTGTACTGTTACAGGAATTATATGTGTAAGATTATCTTTATTTAAACCTATTTCTAGACTTTCATCTGCTCCCGCGACGTTGAAATATCTAAATATACAATAATTCATGTTATATCTTTCACATACCCATTTAATTAGTTTTTCATCCGCAAGTTTTGTTTCACCATATGGATTAATAGGATTTGTTTTATCTGTTTCCTCACATATATCTTTTTCAGGTTCTCCATAAACAGCAGCAGTTGATGAGAATACTACATTTTTAATATTAAAATCTTTCATTACAGAAAGCATTATTCTTACACCTTCAACATTGTTATAATAATATTCTAAAGGTTGTTCTACACTTTCTGGAACTATTAGTTTTGCAGCAAAATGCATTACTACATCAAATGGTTTAATATCACATTCTTTTTTGAAAATTTCAGTTAAACTAGATTCATTAGTTATGTCTCCTAAGTAAAATTTTGCATCTTTATGAATCATTTCTTTTTTTCCAGTAGATAGGTTATCTATTACTACTACTTCATGTCCATCACGAATAAGTTCATATACTGTATGACTTCCTATATAACCTGCTCCACCAATAACACATACTTTCATTTGTATCACTTACCTTCCAAAATAATTATAATATATAAAAAAGTATAAAACAATGTTTATACTTAAAATTTATTTTTATTTGAATACTCTTCTATTTGTTCTTTAGACAATCCAGTAACTTTTTCAATGATTTGGATATCAATATTTTCTTTCAACATATTAACAACAATTTCTCTTTGTTTTTGTTCAATTCCTTCTTCATGTCCTTCCTTATAACCGATTTCTTTATTATAATCTCTTATAGTATTTCTCATTATTTCATCTTCTAATTCTGCATTATATAACCCTATTATGTGTTCATCATTACTTAGTCTTTCAACTTCGCTTATAAATTCTTCTCTCATATCATCATCCATGAATTCA
>JAZQBG010000011.1:0-27878 GCA_045545595.1 Bacilli bacterium | reverse complement strand
CATATCATCATCCATGAATTCACTTCTCATTTTTAATTCCTCCATAGTTTCACTTTTCAATAATCTTACCCATTTTACCAGTGCACTCTCTGTGAACTCATTATAACACATTTTACTTATTTGCTCCATATTTATATAATGTATTTCTAAATTTTTTGTTAGCTCACTTTCTCCTTTTTCATCTCTTAACATAAATATTGACTTTCCATCTTTTTCTCCATTAACACCAAAGTTATTAAAATTTATTTGAATACATTTTTTTGTTTTATTGTACGTATCACCACTTTTGTACTGTTCAGAAAATATCTTACATATATATGCAGTATTTCTCTCTATTGTTGCAAACTCCTCTTTTGACTTATTTGTATTCATCTCTATATTTAATATCTCATTCTCATTTATTTCTACTATAATATCTACGCATTTCTTTTTATCGAATTTATTATTTTTTATTAATTCACTATTCATTATCCTAACTTTACCCTTTATTTTATCAATATCAATGTTAAAATAATCACTTATTAGTTTAGTTAGTGGATTTATATTATTTTCGTTAGCGAATACGGCTTTAAACATAAAATCATATGTTAACATCATAAATACTGATTTTTGTTTTTCATTAATCATGTTATTCCCTCTTTCCAACTAAAAATTATCACATATGAATTATGTTGTAAAACTAATGTTTTTTAATTTTTGTATTAATTGTTATTCAAATATTTAAAAAGGTTACAAATAATTTTCATTATCTGTAACCTTTTTATTATATGTTTTATAAAATCTATACTTTTTTACTAAATTTATTTTTAATTTTGTCTAATCCCTTTTTCAATGGTTTCTTAGCAGTTATTATATCAGTGAAAGCAACTAACCATATTACAATAATTAAAAGAATTGAATATATAACTTGTCCAAAGAATGGATCTTTTAATACATAGATAATTGACGCTGCTGCAAATAATATATCTATAAAATAAATTATTAATACAGTGTTTCTATGTGAAAATCTCATGTTTAAAAATTGATGATGTAAGTGACTTCTATCTGGTTCTGATATACTTTGTTTTTTTAATAATCTTCTAATAATCGCAAACAATGTATCTAAGATTGGAATTGCTAGAACTAGTAATGGGACAATTAATGATGTAAATGTTACATTTTTAAATCCTAAAAGTGCGATTACTGAAATTATAAAACCTAGAAACATTGAACCAGAATCGCCCATAAATATTTTTGCAGGATGAAAATTATGAACTAGAAATCCTAATGTAGCACCAAGCATTATAAAGGTTAATGAAGTATCAAGGCTAGATTGTCCCATCATTACCGCTATGATACCTATTGTTAGGAAATATATAGAACTTATACCACTTGCAAGACCATCTAATCCATCTATTAAATTAATAGCATTTATACATCCAACTATAAATATAACTGTTAAAATTTTAGATACAATTGGTGTAAATACAATATTAAGTCCAAAAGCTGTTATATTAGATACTGAGATTCCACCATAAAATACAACAACTAAAGCTGCTATTATCTGACCTATAAGTTTGTGTCTAGCACGTAATGGTTTTATATCATCTATTATACCTGTTAAGACTACAATAAAACTACCTATAAGGATTGCAATCATTTCTATACTTTGTCTTGAAAATAGCATATAACCAAGTAAAAACGATACAAATATAGCAAGACCTCCCAATGTTGGTATTGGTTCTCTATGAACTTTCCTTCCGTTTGGTATATCTAATGCACCAACATGTTCTGATATTTTTTTTACAAATGGTACTAATAACGCAGAACATAGAAATGTTATTAGTACTATTTTAATTACATCATTAATAGTAATTGACATAAACTTCACCATCCAATTTATATTTTTATTATATCATTTATTACAAAATATACAAATACAATACTTAATTTTATTTTATTATTATAATTTTACTTAAACAAATGGAACTAGCTAGTATATATATATTAATTAGCGGAAACATATATCTAGGGCTTGCTTCCATTATCAAATGAGAAATAACGATTCCAATAAAGAATACTATATATACTAAATATTTTGAATTAGTAGGATTGCAAATTGATTTAAAATTTAAAATAGGTAAAATGATAAAAGAGTAATACACAATATTGGTAATCAATATTACCAATAACTTAACTGTATTGTTATTTTGGACGCTTAAACTATCAAAATAACTATTATAAACATAACTTCCTAATCTTTCGTGAAAAACATTAAATTTCAAACCTAGTAATTTTAAATTATTAAAACCATTGTTTTTATATTGATTAATTCCTAATTTCATAAAATAATTTTGTATCTGATTAGCATCCATATTGTTATCATTATATTTTACTGTAAAATTTTTACCAGTTTGTTCGCTCCACATCCCTCTATTTTGTATATTAGAGCCAATATATAGATTCCATCCAATTGAATTGTTAGTTAATTCTAAATTTATTGTTTTATAAATCATTATTTCATTTACTTTAGTTATATAATGATATGGAATAATTAATAAAATTAATGCAAAAATATACGTTAATATTTTTGTGTTCTTATTAATTAAAAATAAATATATATAATAAATTGACATTGAAATAATATATATAGGCATAATTGGTCTAAAAATATTAGTAATCCCAATAACAATGCCTAACAAAATATTTAATAGTAAAAACTTTTGTTTATCATTAATATTATTTTTAATTATTAATGAAGTAATATAAAATACAATGCTTAATAACGAATTAAAAATAATTATCGGTGAACATAAAGAACAGGCCAATATATTAATTGGATTAAACATATAAATAATAAGCCCTATTACTCCTGTTTTTTTTGAAGAAAGTATTTTCAATGTTTTAAAAACAAAAAAACCACCCATTAAATCAAACATAATATTTAAAATAATATAAACATTGTAATTAGTTCCAAATATTTTAAATATTTTACCCAAAAACAATATATATCCACCTATATGTGGGAATATAGAAATGTATTTTGAATCTAAATTAGAAATATTGTTAGAAATAGCAATCGCACTTATATAAAATCTCTCATAATCGTTTTGTGGATAACTATATTCATTTAGTAGTAATAATAATCGTAAAATTAATCCACTAACAAATATAATTAATATTATATATTTTGAATTATGTTTTTTTATATTTAATTTAATTTTATTCTGTTTCAAAATAAACATAAAAAATATTGTTAAAATTATTATTAAAAATAAATTATAAATATTTTTAGATATTATGCTATACGAAAACACAGATAACAATATAAAGATTAATAATATTAAAAATAATGATACAAAAAATAAATAAATACCCTTTTTCATTATTACTTCACCCATTTTATTATATCACTTGTAAAACTTAAATAAAATAAAAAGCAGATAAATCTACTTTTTACTGTATATTTCGTTAACTGCTTTTAATGTTTCATGTGTACCTACATCATAACATTCTCCATTAAATATATATACATATACATCATCTTTTTTATATAAATATTGAGGAAAATGTCCAGGTGAATCCATATTATTACCTTCATTTTTATACATTTCAAAATATTTAATTACTTCTTTAGGGTATACATAAGTTGCATAAACCCCTAAATTACTTTTTGGATTTTCAGGTTTTTCCTCTAATTCCAAAACTAAATTATTTGAATCTACCTTTGCTACTGCAAATCTTTTAAGTAAGTTAATATCATCTAATTCTTTAGCACATATAACACTTTTTTTCTTTTGTTTGTAAAAATCAATAACATCTTTTAACTTATATGTAAATAAATTATCACCAGCAATAATCAATAAATCATCATTTATATTACCTTTATCAATTACATACATAATATCCCCTATTGCACCTAATCTATCATCATTTGATGTAGTATTATCATTTATTACTTTAATAGGTTTAATATTATTTTTTTCAGAAGCCCAATTTTCAAAATGTTTACAATATCTATCATTTGTTATTACAAATATTTCGTCTAATTCATCAATAGTATTAATCTCATCTAAAATATAGTCTAATAATGGTTTATTACCAATTTCTAATAGTGCTTTAGGAAAGTTTTCTGTTAAAGGAAATAATCTTGTCGCATATCCAGCACATAATAAAATACATTTCAAATTTATACTCTCCTTTGATTTTAATAAACTAATTATTCTCTGTTTCTTTAATTATATAAATAGGTCTTTTTTTTGTTTCTAAATAGGTTTTTGATAAGTATTGTCCAATAATTCCCATACAGAATAATTGAATACCACTAACTAAAAATATTACACAAATAAGTGACGGCCATCCAGAAACAGCATCACCAAATGCTAGTGTTTTTATTATTATGACTACTATCGCTATAAAGGATAATACACAAAATAAAATTCCTAAAATTGAAGCAATTGCTAAAGGAGCGGTTGAAAAAGCAATTATCCCTTCCAAAGCGTAAAGAAGTAATTTCCAAAAACTCCATTTAGTTTCACCAGCCACTCTTTCTACATTTTCAAATTCTATCCATTTTGTATTAAATCCGACAAAGCTAAACAATCCTTTAGAGTATCTATTATATTCTCTTAAACTAATTATTGAATTAACTACTTGCCTAGACATTAATCTATAATCTCTTGCTCCATCAACCATCTCTACTTTAGATAGTCTATTTATAATTTTATAAAACATTCTTGCAAAGAAACTTCTAATTGGAGGTTCTCCTTTTCTGGTTACTCTTCTTGTCCCTACTGAATCATAACCATCCTCTTTTATAGATCTATACATTTCCGGCAAAAGACTTGGTGGATCCTGTAAATCAGCATCCATCACCGCTACGTAATTTCCTGTAGAATTTTCTAAACCAGCATAAATTGCTGCTTCTTTACCAAAATTTCTTGAAAAAGAAATGTATCTAACCTTTTTATCTTTTTTTGACAGTTCCCTTAATATTTCCAATGTTTTATCTTTGCTTCCATCATTTACAAACAAATATTCAAATTCAATATTTTTCATTTCTTTTTGTAATTTGAGTACTTCATCATAAAAATATGGTAATGCTTGTTCTTCATTATAACATGGTACAATTATTGATATTTTATCTTTTTTCTTTTCTTTCATAATAACAACTTCCTAACCTTTACTTAAAATAATCTTATATAAGAACTTTCATTTAAATTATATAATTTTATAATGCTAAATGTCAATCATATACTAATAAAAGTAGAACTATTATATAATATGAATCCCCAATGTTGAGCAGTTTATAAATAGATTCTACTTCTATTATAAATAGTGTTATTTATTTTTAAAGACAAATAACTTACTAAATACATAATTTAAAATAATCACTATGATATTTGTAATTATCTTTGCAATTAAATCATTAGTTGATAATATTGATATAAATAGATACATACATGCCATATCAAATATCAATGATAAAACTCTGAATCCAAAAAATGATAAACATTCCTTTAAAATAACTTGTAAATTAGTATTCTTACTTTTAAAAACATATAATTTATTAGTAATAAATGCAAATATAACTGATAATATCCATGCAATAATATTACTTATATAGGCATCTAAATTTAGAAATCTGGTAGATATAAAATAAGCGATAATATTTACTAAAGTAGTTAATACTCCAAATATTAAATACAATATAACCTCTTTATATTTTTTTAATAAATTAATAACATCTCCCATATTATTCACCATCTAAAACCTTTATTTTAACTCTATAACCCGCATAATCCCAATTTATACTATCATCATATGAAGGAATAAATTTTTTCACACCTTTTTCCTTAAAATATTCATTAAATACGAATTCAAACATGTGTGAAGGTGCGGCATCTAGTGAGTCGTATTTAATTGTTTTATTTTTTAATGTGTTAATATAATCTCTAGTTGGTTTACTATTTATATTATTAAAATTATATATTGAATACCCGCAAATATATACGTTTATAAACATTACTATTAGTATAATAACTGATGAAATTCTCATTAATATTTTTTTATTAAATGCATAGTAAAATGAAACTAATATTGGGATATTCCATAAAACCACAAAGTATCTAGCCCACCAAGATTCAGGAAATATAAATAACATTAAAACAATAGTTGTAATTCCAATAATTACTGTGAACCTAATATTATTACCTTTTTCATTTATTATTAGGTATGAAAAAGAAATAATAGTAATTACAGTAATTATAATAACTAATGGAAATAATGGACCAAATCCACCAACGCGAGTATCTTGAGTAAAATTTTGTAATTCATCAAATTCAACACTTAAAGGATTTTTAAAATGAATATCTTCTGTTTTTGTACTATTTGTTGTATTTGAGAAATTTGCATATATAAATTGTTCTATAGTTCCCTTATCTCTCATCGGTTCAGGTATATTAGCACCCATTACTTCTATTTTATCTTGACCCATTATAGGATGAAATATGTGATGACCTTGAACTAAATTGGTAACATATGGATTAATTCCAATAATTACTCCTAGTAATACGCCAAAAAACCCAGTAAAGAAGACTCTTTTCGCTAATTTCCAATCTTTTTCTTTAAATATTTTAACCATAATTGGTATTATAAACAAGAAAAAGAACATAGCAGCAAAAAATAATCCTGTAAGTTTTATATTCATCATCAAAGATATGCACAAAACACAAATTAAACTAAATAAATTGTCTCTAAAATCGAATATTTTTAAATACATACTTAAAAATAATAAAATATATATAGATAAAACTAATCCTAATGTTGAATCAATATAATTAGTAAAAATTTGTGCGATATATACAGGGTTTAATGCAAATAACAAGCTCATTAAAATGGCTATTATCCATTGAAATTTATTTTTTGCTTTATTGCAAAAAACATATAGTGAAAAGCATAATACTGAAAAGGACACCAATGATGAAATGATTTTTGTAGAATCAATATTCCCAAAAAATGATAAAACATTTGCTCCAAAAGTCCAAATTGCTTTACAGGCATATCCATTAATAAAAACATCGCCATAATATTCTGTTTTTAATACTTCATAAATAGGATTCCAACCATTTTTCATACTAATAATTGTAGTTAAGTGGTACCATGATCCATCAAATGAAACATCCATAAACATATTAGAAATGATTAATGCAATAAATATAACAATAAATTGTATTAATAGTATTATAGAATATAATTTTATATTCACTTTATTTTTGTGAAACAAATAGTTTAAAATATTAGTTATAATAAACGATATAGGTAAATGGAAAAAAGATATATTAATCCCTACTATCCAACCTAAAACAGTAACTAAATTAGTTATTAAGAAAAATAACAGAAAAGATGTCGTAAGTGACAAACATATATTCAAAAATTTATCTTTTTTCATTTTCTTGACTCCTTTTCATAGAATAAATTCCAAATATTATTAAAGAAAGAATTGAAATCATATTACACATATGTTGTAGTTTTGTACCATTATAGTCAACTATAACAGTATAATTCCCCTTGGGGATTCTAATGTTAATAAAACCATTATATCCCTCCTTGATTAAATTAGATGAATTATAATTTGAATTTGCATTTTCTAAATAAATAGTTCTTTGAATATTTGCACCATATCCATAATAATATAATAATGGCAATTCAAAAATTGTATACTCTGAACATTCAACGTTAAACTTTATATATGGTGTATCTTTTGCTATAACATTAATCACAGCATTTTGATCTCCAGAAATCACTTTTATCTCATCATTTCGATTCTTATAATAATCAAAATTCTTTATGACACTTTCTGGAAAGTATTCATTTGTTGCCCCTATTCCAAATGTTGAAATATCGATATTATCAGGAGTATAATTTGTAATTCGTTCTAAATTTACAGAGTTAATTGAAGAACCTAAGATAAGTGCAATAAATACAATTGATAATATCTTTATAAGAGTATCATTATAAAGTTTTAAACACAAAGTACAAGAAGCACTAATAAAAAAACTAATAAATACTAATAACCGCCAAGGAAATTGTATATATTTTAATAAACTTGGCATTATTTTCCATGGAAACATTCTAGTTGTCATAAATAATAATATACATCCAGTTATTATGAAAAATAAATATAATCCCTTTTGATTTGTTTTTACTTTTGGAAAAGCAAATATAGAATAAATAAATAAGCATATAACAGGAATAAAAATAAAAAATTGAATTCCGTCAGCGCTTTTACTATTTGCAAACGGTAATAATAATCTTGGTGTTAAAGCTTGATTTATAATACTATCATTTGTTGCCATACTATTTGCGTTAAAAACATGATAATTACCCATAAGTTTTTGTTCTAATAATGGGAATAAATAAAATGAGGTTATAGATAATATAAACATCAGCGAAATACATAATGATTTCATAATATCCCTAGTAAATGTTTTTTTATAGTTGATTAATAAATATATTAAAACAATAATAGCTGTAAACAAAGTAGTTATTGTATGAGATAATATTAAACCACATACTCCAATAATAAAATGCAAATAAAATTTTTTATTATTTTTATTATAAAACAGCTCGTATAATCCATTAAATATTAACGGTATAAAAACAAACGTAATGCTTTCAGCATATGCATCTCTGACAAATATTTCAGATAAATGATATGGAAAAGTTATATATATTACTGATGATAACAAGGAAATATAGTTGTTTTTAGTAATTTTTCTGGAATATTGGAACATAAATATTCCGGAAAAACATAATGTTAAGAAATGGACAAAACTCATAACATGTAATATTGAAATATTTCTCACTAATCCAATGATCTCACTAATAAATACAGTTATAGAATGTGGTAAAGGACCATAGAACAAAGGAGTAGCATAACCAAAGTTATTTGCGATAACAGGAAGAATCTTTGGGAAAAACCAATTATTTGTTCTAATAGCCATCTTTATTGCCTGAACATTAGAAATGTGAAATGCAGAATCATGTCCTAACATATAATTTGCAATTATTGGTGAAATTATAGCTAAAGAAATTAGAAAAATTACGATATAAAATATTAGGTTATATTTTAAAAATATATTTTTAAAATGTTTCATATTATTTACTAAATTTTTCTATTATTGCGTCAGCAATCCTTTTACTAGCTAATCCATCACCATAAGGATTTGATGCGTGACTCATTGATTTATATACTTTTTCATCAGTTAATAATTCTTTTGTTAAATTATATATAACTTCTTCATCAGTTCCAGCTAGTTTTAATGTTCCAGCATCTATTCCTTCTGGTCTTTCAGTAGTATCACGAAGTACTAATACTGGTTTACCTAATGATGGCGCTTCTTCTTGTATTCCACCACTATCTGTTAATATAATATAACTTTTATTTTGAAAGTTATGAAAATCAACAACTTCTAATGGCTCAATAATTTTTACTCTATCAGTATCACCTAATACTTCATTTGCTATACTTCTAACCTTAGGATTCATATGAATTGGATACACAACTTTTACATCATTAAATTCATCAACAATTCTTTTGATTGCTCTAAATATGTGATACATTGGTTCTCCTAGATTTTCTCTTCTGTGAGCAGTTAAAAGTATCATTCTGTCATCACCTATCCAATCAAAGACTTCATGATAGTAATCATCTTTAATTGTTGTTGACATAGCATCAATTGCAGTATTTCCAGTAATATAAATATCATCTTTATTTTTACCTTCATTAATTAAATTTTGTGCACTTTTTTCTGTTGGTGAAAAATGCATATCAGTCATACACCCTACCATTTGTCTATTCATTTCTTCAGGATATGGTGAATATTTATCCCAAGTTCTAAGACCTGCTTCCACATGTCCTATTGCCACTTGATTATAGAAAGCAGCAAGTGCACCTGCAAATGTAGTTGTAGTATCCCCATGCACTAAAACTATATCAGGTTGTAATTCTTTTATAACTTGTTCTAAACCTTGTAAAGCTCTAGTTGTAACATCGGCTAATGTTTGTCCCTGTTTCATAATATTTAAATCATAATCAGGTGTTATTTCAAATACATTTAATACTTGGTCTAACATTTCTCTATGTTGTGCAGTAACACACACTATTGTTTCTATTTCTTCTCTTGTTTTTAACTCCTTAACTAATGGAGCCATTTTAATTGCTTCTGGTCTAGTACCAAAAACTGTCATTACTTTTATTTTATTCATACTTTATTTCCTCTTTTCTTTTGGTTTATAAAATAATACTAGAAAAATAAACTTGCATAGCTTTATTTGTCTAAAAAATCTTTTTGGTTCTTGATACAGTCTATATAACCATTCAAGATTTAATTTAATAAATATTTGTGGTGCCCTTTTTAATGTATTGCTTAGCACATCAAAACTACCACCAACCGGCATCAATATTTTTACTTTTTTTAATTTATCCATATTTTCAATAATAAATTTTTCTTGTTTTGGGCTCCCTAGTCCCACAAACAAAATATCAGCTTTAGATTTATTGATTTTGTCGATAATTAATGATTCATCACCATATCCATCAGAACATCCTACAATTTTTATATTTTTATATTTTTTTTCTAATTGATTTTTTGCTTTTTCGGCAATTCCAGGTTTTGCACCATAAAAATAAATTTTAGAATTATAATTACAAGAGCACCTGCATATTTCATCCATTAAATCAATTCCTGTTATTCTTTTTTTTAATTTTCCTTTTTTTAATATAGATGCATATACTATTCCTATTCCATCGGGAATTTGAAATTTTTGTTTATTAAATATATTTATAATATCTTTGTTTTTATAATTATTTATAATTATTTCTGGATTTATATTAACAATGAAGTTTTGTTTATTATTTTTATAATCTTCAAAAATATTTTGAGTTATCTCTTCTATATTTGATATACAAACATTAAAACCTAAAATTTTTTCTTTTTTATTTTTCATATTTTTTTAGTAATTCTACTATACTAATTGCTTTTTGTTCCCAAGTATTTTCTAATGCTTCCTTGTCTAATAAATCAAAATATTTTTTATCAGTTTTTAAATCCATATTTACTGCTGTATCAATTAATTTAACGAATTGTTCTTTGTTATTTGCAATCATTACTGATTTGTATTTTTTACATTCATGCATTGCTGTAGTTACAATTGGTTTATGTAAAGCCATATATTCAAATAATTTTACTGGCGATGTTGCTTTTGTTATATCATTAATCAAAAATGGAATTGTACATACAGAAAATTTTGTGGCATAATTTTTTAAAACTTTATAATCTCTTGATCCAAGAAAATGTATATTTTTATATTTATCTAATTTTTGTTTATCAAATGAATCATCATATTTTATACCAAATAAAACAATATTATAATCTTTTCTATTTTCGGCTAGGTATTTTAACATGTCATAATCAAACCAAGAAGCTAATGCCCCATAATATCCAATAATTGGTTTATTTTGTTTTACAATTTGTTCGAAATCATTATCAAATTTATAATTATTATCTAAACGTTGAAAAAAGTCATAATCAACTCCGTTACACGAGAAAACTAATTTTTTATTACCTCTTTTCTTTATAACGTCTTTTTCTAATTCATCTGCGGTAACAACAACAAAAATATCTTTATCGTTTTTCATTGCCATCTCGTATTTTTCTTTAACATTTACAGGTAAATCTTTAGTACCAGCTAATGCTGGATTCAAATCATCGATATATTCATATATTATTTTAAATCCCATATCTATATAATTTTGAATTTCTTGCCTGTTCATATGCCAATCTGTTGAATAAAATTGTATATACTTTGGAATTTGTCTTTTATTAATTTCATTTATAATCCATTTGAATATTAATTTGTTTTTAAAATTAACTAAATACAAATTATCGTCTTGCTTTTTAATAGTATCTACCTTGTCTGTCATTTTAGTAACTTCATATAAAACTAATGAATTAAGTTTTCTTATTTGAGAAGCAATATGTTGTGGTCTTTGATACAATGGTATATTCCACCCAAATTCACTTCTCCATATAATTATTCTATTTATATCATTATCATTAATAATTTTAGTTATTAATGATTTATATTTTGGCATTCCTAGCATTGTTTTAATATATAAAATTAAATTAAATCTTATAAAAACAGTACTATATAAATAATTAAATATTTTTTTAATTGTTTTAAAAAAACCATATTTTTTATATACCGATTTTATTTTTGAAATTTTATCTTTCATTTTCTTCACCATCTTCTGTTGATAATAATTCTAAAATTTCATCTACTTTTTTATCCCAAGTGTTTTCTAATGCTTCTTTCTTTAACAATTTTTTATATTTTTCATCATTTTGATTTTTAAGAGCTTTATCAATATTATCAATAAATTGTTTGTAAGTTTTTGAAAGGAATACTGATTTATACTTTCTACATTCAGGTAAATCTGTTGTTACTATTGGTTTTTCCATAGACATGTATTCAAATATTTTTACTGGTGATGTTGCCAGTGTAATTTCGTTAATAACAAATGGAATAATCAATGTATTACAATAATAACCATAATTTACAAGTTGTTTATAATCAACAGTACCAATATAATGAACATTTTCTAAAGATAATATATCGCTCTTATTTAAAGAACCATCATAATCAATACCTATTAATAATATATTTAAATCCTTTCTTGATTCAGCTAATTCTCTTATTAAGTTATAATCAAACCAAGAAGCTAGGGCCCCATAATATCCTATTATTGGTTTATCTTGTTTTACGATTTTTTTGATTTTTTCTGGAACTTGTGGTTTTTTATTAATACAAAAATCTTCATAAACCACACCATTAGTCGATAGAATTATATTATTTTTTCTATATTTTAGAGCTTTTTTATACAAGTGATTTGACGTTGCAACTACTTTTATACTTTCATCTTTTAATGCATATTTATGTCTTTCAATTAGTTCCTTTGGAATTACTGTTAAATCTTCGTGTAAATCATCTATATACTCATATAATATTTCATTACCCTTTTCTTGGATTTCTTTTAATTCAGGCAACCAACATCCATTCATATTTGCGTACATTTGTAATGTATATTTTGGAAGATATTTTTTTAAGAGAGGTAATTGATTTGTTACATATAAATTATCATTGATCTTTTCAAAACCATGGATATTATCAGTATAATTTTGCGTACAATAAAAATATAAAATATTTTTTTTAGACATTTGAACCGCAATATGTTGTGGTCTTTGGTACATTTTCATATACCATTCATATCCAGGATAAAAGACCATTATTTCATTATTTTTGTGTTCTTTTAATATTTTCCTTAATTTCAACAATTCCGGACTAGGGATAAACTTATATACAATTTTTTTAATTGCAAGCCAAATAATTTTAAATATACTTTTAAAAAATGCAACAATATATTTTAAAACACCATTATTTCTAATGTAATGAACATTTAATCTTACAAACCTTTCAATATTTATTTTTTTATCCTCAATATAATAAAAGTATTTTAAATATTCAATTTCTTTATCCTTAGATTCCAATCTTAATTCATATTTAGAAATCTTATCCTTTAATTGTTTGTTTTCGTAAATTAGTTTTTCAACATTAATATTTGTATCTTTTTTTGCCATGTTATCACCTACTCTTTATTAGTTATTAGAAACAAATTCTATTATATCTTTACATTTGCTGTCCCAAGTATTTTCTAATGCTTCTTTTTTTAATAATTCATTATATTTCTTACTATTTTGTTTTTTTAAAGCTTTTTCAATATTATTTCTGAATTCATCGTGATTTTTTGAAATAAATATTGACTCATATTTTCTACATTCAGGTAAATCTGTTGTTACAATTGGCTTTGAAACAGCCATATATTCAAACACCTTTACAGGTGATGTTGATAAAGTAATATCGTTTATTACAAATGGTATTATACACACATCAAAATTATAACTATATGAAGGAAGTTCATCATAAGCTTTTTTCCCAAGGTAATGAACATTTTTTAAATCTAAAACCCCACTAGCTTTTAATGTCCCATCATAATCTACCCCAATTAAAACAATTTGATAATTTGGATTTTTTTCAGCGACAACTTTAATCAAATTATAATCAAACCAAGAAGCTAGTGCCCCATAATAACCTATTAATTTGTTATCATTTTTTATTAGTTTTTTTAAATCCTTTGGAATAATATTAGGATTATCTTTGAAATGTTCATAATCCACACCATTTGTAATTAACTTCACTTTAGCATTCTTTTTAACTTTTAAAACATTATCATATAATCTTGAGGCAGTTGTTATTATGTATGAATTATTATTATTTATAATTTTACTATGACGTTCTAATAAAAGCTTTGATGTTTCTTTACCACATAAAACTTCATCAATATCATCTACATACTCATATATGATTTTGAAATTTTCGTTTGTGTATTCTTCAATTATTTCCATTTTAATATAATCAGTTGAATACACCATTAAAAATTTATTATTATATGATTTTAATAATTCTATTATTATATTTCTGTATATGTTCAAATCTACAAGGTATAAGTTTTCTTTGATTTTATTTATTCTTGAGTCATCTGCATATTCATCCAATGATGAACCATATATGAAAAGAATATCATCATTAAAATTGTTTGCAATTTGTTGAGGACGCTGTTTCATAATATTTGACCAACCAAAATTATTTTCATAAATAATTATTTTATCCCAACCAGTTGAACTAATTATTTTTTCTAATCTTTTTTTATTTTTTGAAATATAACTTTTTTTGTACAATTTATATTTTATTTTTTTTAAAATTTTTTTTATACATCCAATAAAACCATGTCTTTTTAATGCATTTAATATTCTTTTCATATATACACCACTATTCTATTGATTTTCTAGCATAAATTTATAATATTCATCACAAATTTGTGCTGCTGGACCAATCTTTTGGATTTGACCATGTTCTAGCCAAACAACTCTATCACATATTTTTTTAATTGATTCTAATGAGTGCGAAACATATAATACAGTTGTTCCGCCACCGATTAATTTTTTCATTTTTTCTTCACTTTTTTGTTGAAAATTAATATCCCCAACAGATAATATTTCATCAACAATGAGAATTTCTGGATCAACAATTGTAGAAATGGAAAATGCGAGTCTTGCAACCATCCCAGAAGAAAAATTTTTTACTGGAACATCTATAAAATCATGCAATTCTGAAAAATCAACAATTTCTTGAAATTTTTCATCAATAAATTTTCTACTATATCCTAGAACTGCACCATTCAAATATATATTTTCTCTAGCAGTTAATTCTGAGTCGAACCCAGCACCTAATTCTATCATTGGTGATATAGCACCACCTACACTAACTTTACCTTTAGTTGGTTTCATAACACCTGCTACTACTTTTAATAAAGTAGATTTCCCTGCGCCATTACTTCCAACAAGTCCATAAACTTCACCTTTTTTTATTTCAAAGCTTATATTCTTTAATGCCCAAAACTCTTCTTTTTTCTTTTTTTCACTTTTTTTAAAACTTAATAAGTTTATAAAAAGTTGTTTAAAAGATGAATTTTTTTCAATTCCGAGATTAAATCTCATCGAAACATTTTCTAGTTTTATCATTTGAAATACCTCCTAAACATAATATATAAACTTATCTTGTTTTTTCTTGAATACATACGCTCCAAGCAAACAAGTACCCACACCTACTAAACCACAAATCACAAAACTTTCTAAAGACGGAATTTGTCTATATAAAATAATAGTTCTAGCAAAATCTATAAATTGATATAATGGATTTAATTTAAAAATCATTTGCAATTGTGGATTAATAATTGATATATCATACATTATTGGTGTCATATAAGTTAGTATTGTTATAATAACACTATATATATAGAACATATCTCTTAAAAATACTGAGATTGTAGACAAGATAAATCCAATACCTAATGAAAACAAAAACATACATATATATACATATGGTAATAATAAATGCAACCACGTAATTACTACTTTTGTTTCACCACTACCAGTGAAAAAAATTATTAAATATAATGGAATTAGTGTAATTAAAAAATTTATTCCAACAAATAAGCACTTGGAAAGAGGAAAAATATATTTCGGAATATATACTTTATTGATTAAAGTAAAATTACCAACTACAGATCCCATTGCTGAATTTGTTGCTTCACTAAAATAATTGAACATTACGAGTCCAATAAGTAAATAAACTAAATAATTTACACCTGGAACACTAAATTTAAACATTTGAGAAAAAACTATACTCATAACTATCATCATTAACAACGGATTCAATACACTCCACAATATCCCCAAAACACTTCTTTTATATTTTATTTTAAAGTCCCTAGATATTAATTCTTTTAACAAAAAAGAATATTTCTTAAAATTTGTCCAAATATTTCTAAAAAAAGTCATATAATACCTCCATTTTTTAAATTTGTTTCTATAAAAATTATATAACAAATACTACTATTAATCAATAAATTTGTCGATTTGTTGACAATCTTTAAATAATAAATAGTATAAAATACTAAAATAAATAGTAAAACTCAAACTATTTAGTAAATTTCCAGAATATAAAGAAATCAATAATATTAAAAATATAGTTATAAATACTATTGAATCTAAGAAGTTAAATTTTCTATTTCTAATTCTAGATAGTACATAAAACATTAAAAATAATACATATGGTCCAATAATCAATATCAATCCAACAATTCCCAAAGCATAGTATTGAACAACAAAATCTCTTTCAATATTAAAGATATTTTGTAATCTTGTATTAGTTATTCCGAAATATTTATCATATTTATTATCATTAATCTTTATTACTCGTTTAACCATTTGTTCTTCTAAATATCGATAATCAATTCTTTTAGATACATCTTCTTTCATAATCCCAATCCAAAACTCCGGATCATATTTATAGGGATAATATTTTAGTATGAATAATTCATGAATTCTCATCGATTTATAATTTTCTTCTATATATCTTATTTGTTGTTCGTATGAGTCATTAGAGTTTAGTTTTGTAATTAAACCAGTTTGTATGATACTGTTCATAACATTTTTTCTATTAATAATAGGATTAAACGGTAATATAATTATTGAACAGAGAAATATAATAGAAGGGATAATTAAATTTTTACAACTAAAACTTTCCTTCTTTAATACACATGAAAAAATCACATAAAAGAATATCACATAAATAAACACAATAAAAATTCCTAATACAGATGTTTTAGTTCCAATTAAAATAAGTGAAAATGTATTAATAATTAATGAAATAACGTCACTTTTTTTTGTATCTTTGATTGAAAAGTACAATGTCATTGGTAAAAACATTAGTAAGACCGCGCCTATTTGATTTGCAAATTCAAATAAACCTTTTGATGCTAATTCATAATATGAATAATTAGTATATCCATTAGTAAACCAAGAAAGAAAATTACCTTTAATTATTTCGTCACTGTAACTTCCATACGAGAACATAAAAATATTACTTATAATGATAATTCCACCCATTGAAAACACAATCAGCTTAATAATGTTTTTAATATTTTCATACTTGAAATCAATTTTGTTTAATAAATATATTAATAAAAATGGCATTATCATTTTTATCATGTAAAGAAGCTCTGACACAATATTATAATCAAAATCACCCGGAACTAGAGATTTAAAATTTAATGCATTATTATGATGGAATAAAAAGTATATTAGTAGTAACAAAAAATATATTAAAAACCAATATTTCTTTTTGTTTTTATCAAATACAAAAATAATTAATGATAATACACCTATAACAATTACCCTTATAAGAGTAGAATAAGAATTGTAAAATAATTTCAAATCAAAAATAGGTTGGATAGATAAAAAGACTAATAAAATTATTCTAATTATATTATTAATTTTTTCTTTTTTCATATAAATCATACCTAACTATCTTGCCTGTTCACAATAATTCTTAAATGAATTAAAAGTAATATCACTATATACACCTATTCTTTTAATTGCTACTCTATTTAAATTATTATCAATTGATTGAACTCCGCCATTAACCAAAAATGCATATTTGTAATATTTTTTTGTTAATTCCAAAACTCTACTATCATAATGTCCTTTAGGATAAGCTATTGTAGTTACTTCTTTTCCTAATAAGTTTTCTAATGTTTGTTTTGATTCACTAAGTTCTTTCTCTATATTTTCATAAGACAATTGATTAAGAGATGCATGAGAAATTGTATGTGAACCAATAGATACTAAACCAGAATTAGCTATTTCTTTTATTTGTTCTGGTGTTGCATATACATCTCCACCCATATATCCACTAATAACATATAAATTTGCTTTAATATTATATTTTTTTAATATTGGCAAAGCATTTTCATAAAAATCAGTGTATCCATCATCAAATGTTAACATCACCGTCTTTGTATAATCAGTAATAGTTTCTAATTCATCTGCAAAAATAGTTTTATAACCATTGTCATTTAAATATTTCATTTGTTGGTCAAATTTAGAAATAGACATAAACAAAGAAGTAGCGCCCCAAGGATTATCAGATACCCCATGATACATAAATATAGGTATTTGTTTAGATACTACTTTAGGTTTTTCTTTTTCTACTGTGATATTTATATTAAATATTTTATTATTTTCGGTTAATTTATTTAATGCATCATTTGTTTTAACAATCAATTTCCCATTTTCTAAGTACCAATTATTTTTATTTTCATTAAGATACGTAATATACTCACTTAAAATATTAGATTTTTCTATATTTGAATTTTGAAGATTATTTATTTCTTCGCTTTCAAATTTTAAATTTTCTTCTTTAACCTTCTTATTTAATATTGTTATACCTTTATTACTACATTTATTTTCTTTTAGATAATTTATAAATGAAGTTTTATTTACTTTATCTTCTATCTCTTTTTTCTTAGTATCAAAGTTTGTATTATATGTTTCTAACTTATTTAAATATTCACTCGGATTTTCATATAACTTTGATATATCATTTTGATTAATAAATTCATCATATGTAATTAGTTTTAGATTTTCTTTTTCTGTTAAAATGTTATTAAAATATTCGTATATTAATTTTTCATCTTTTGATTTTAATTTTAATTCTTCTACTTCATTGTTATCCATGATTATGTTATATGAATAATTATATACCTTTTCATATCTTTCTTCTGTTTTTTGTTCTTCTAATTTTCTCATTTTTTCCTGATGATTTTTATAAATTAAATATCCAAATAAAGTTAATATTATTAATAAAATTATTAGACCCCATATTATTATCTTTTTCTTCACTCTAATCACCTACTACTATATTGTATCAAAATTCTACATTAAAAAAAAGAAAATTAGAGTCTTTTCTAATCTTCTTTCTTATTTCTTGGATCTTTTTTCGTTAATTTTGTTTCTATAGCTTTAACTCTATTTTTTCTTTTTATCATTTTAACACTCATTATAATTAATATTATACATAGTACTACAATTAATCCTAGAGCGGATATTATAACTATATTATATAAATTAATTTTTTCAGTTAATTTTTCTACTTCTTCAGAATTATATCTTTGTAATGTTTCTTCTTTAGCATCATACATATATAATCCCTTTTTACCTGTTTCAATATTCATTCCATAAACTAAAGAATAATGACTACCTTTAGTTATTTTATAAACGTCAAATTTTTCTTCACCTATTTTTATAGAATATTTACTATAACTATCTGGTATTTTAACATCTTTATCTATTTCTAATGGATAAATTGTTAATGTGTTACTATTAATTTCTCTATATAAAGTGTAACTATTATTTTTACTATCATAAATATATAAATTAATATTACCATCTTTATCTTTTAATGCAACTAATACATATTTAGTGATTTCACTTTCAAAAGCAGGTACTTCTTCTTCACCTATTTTAACAGTTGTTTCTTTGTAAGTAGAAGCTGGCATATGTTCAGCTAATACATCTTTTTTTCTAACTACAGTAAAATCTTCTTTACCAACTTTAACGTTTATTGGTGATAATTCTTTTACTTTTGCATTAATAGTGTAAGTTTTTTCACTTCCATTTTGTGCGGTAACAACTATTTTTATGTTGTTATCACCTTCACTAACTGCGATATCTCCTGCACCTGATATTGATGCAGTAGAATCTTCTTTTTCAGCATTAACTTTAATACTTGTAGTCTCAGGTTCTAATTCTACAGTATATTCTAATGTATCTTTATTAAATTCTGGTGAAAGTGTTGCGCCTTCTACACTTAAACTTTTTAAATAATTATTTTTACTGTATGTTGCTTCAAGTTCTGCTTGTGTCATAATTTTAATAGAAGTACTTCCATCGCTAACAGTTAATTTATTTTCGTTCCAATCTGCAACCGCACTATTTTGAATATAAATTTTTCCTGTACCATTTGATTTTGCTCTAAATGTATAATTATATGTTGCTGATGTTTTTCCGCTACCACTTGCGTAATCAACAATATGTTGAGTACCAGAAACTAATTGGAATTTAGAAGTATCATACATTAAATTATATTCCCAAGCACCAATTGATGATGCTGAATATACAGTAACTGTAACATTAAAACTTCCTCCAACTACTAGTGTTGATTTAGAACTTTTAACGGATATTGATGCACTTGCCGCATTTACCTTATCAAAAGTAAAAGTACTAATAACTAGCGCAATAACAGAAAAAATGATTAACCCTATTTTATTCTTCATAACTACCTCCTATTGTTCAATAGTAATTGATTTTAAAATATGTTTTTGAACTCTTAATAAATCTATAATTGTAATTTGACCATCTTTATTATTATCTGCTGCTTTAGATTGAGCATCGGATAGTGTAACTGAGTTTAATAATTTCTTTTGAACTCTTAATAAATCCATGATGTTTATTTCACCATCACCATTTGTATCCCCATATATTACTGCAGTGTATTCTCTAGATTCACTACCATTACCTACTATTATTTTATCACCAGTACCAATAATTCCAGATTTATCATTGTTATTTGAATCTTTAACAGTTACCACTGCATCAGAACTAACTGCTTTAAAATCTGAAGTTATACTATCTTTTGTCTTACCAAGTGCTATTTGACTTAAATAACTATTGTTTATTTTATAACCTGATCCACTTACTATTGTAGTAACTTCCACCTTAGGAATAACTGGTTGTTCAGGCGGTGCATCTGGTGTTGTTGGTAAAGAGGTTTCATTTGGCATATTATTAAATACCGGTATCATAAATTCAAATTCTGAATTTGTATTTATTAATCCCATTGATGAATATGCACTATATGTTTTTAACGCTTCAGATGAATGCGCCCTAATATTTGTCATATATTGATGTGTATGTGCAGGATTATATGTAAATGCTGCTGGATTGACATTAAATCTCTCAAAATATCCTGTATTTTGTTCTTTGTTAATATATTGACTAGCTATATATTGTGATCCTCCTAATATTGCTTTTGTTGGATCATTCCATGGTCTTTGATATGTTGTAACTGAACCATCAAATCCACCATTTGCCCAAATCAATCCTCTATAAACGGGACTCATATAAGAACTATATGCGCCTATATTAAAGAAATTATATAGATTAGAATATTCTTCATCATTACCACAATTGTTTTTTAAATCCCACTCACCATATGAACTTAAATTACTATAACAATTTTCGTCTTTAGTAAACTTAAATGTTTCACCGGTTGTAGATTCTGATCCTATTTTATTTTCTTTAGCAGTTTCTTGTTTAACTCTCGACGCTAAATGTATTGGATTAACATTATAACTATTTGCGGCTTGCATAAATACATCTACGTAATTTGAAAGTCTAAGAGGCATATAGGTACTACCTAATACACTTTCAACCCCTGCTTTAGTTTGATATGAACTAACATATTTTAAGTTTTCAAACATAAATATATATCTTTCAGAAAGAAAGTTTCTAGGATCCATATAATATGAAACAGTACTTCTACTTGCTGCATACCATCCTGGTTCAATTACTACATACTCACCGATATCATTAACATATCTTAAGGTAGTGTCACTACCATCTATTGCAGCTTTACCAGGTATACTTTGAGCATTAAGTGCATCATTATAATCCATGTTAGTTTTTATTGCAGTAAACTTCCAATTTGGATATTTTTGATGTAATGCTTTTAAAGCTTGTAAATAGCTTGGAGTAAATCCCTTTTGTAACATTTGAGTTTCAAAATCACCATTAGGATCTATTTCAACATCAACTGTTGTATCTTCTATAATATATTTACTACAAACATATCCTGTTTGCCCATTATACATAACTTTATACCAATGTTTATCATCACAACCATTACCAGTACCTTCTGTTTTACTTAAAATAGTAACTATTTCATTTTCCCATATACTTGCTATTTTATTTGCTTGACTACCATTTAAATTAGTTGGGCCACTTCTTAATAAAACTCCATATCCATCATTGGTTTTTATTGTACCTGTGTTTACCGCATTAACACCAGTTATAGTTAAAAAGAAAGTACACAACATAACAAAAATTATATTTTTTATTTTGTTAAATTTTTCCATATTGATAACCTCCTTTATTTTTTCAATCATTTCTATTATATCATATTTAATAATAAATGTGTTAGAACACAGAAAAAATATGTCAAAAAATGTAAAGAAAAAGACAAAAATTACTTTTTATCTTTAAACATACCATATAATTGTTTTACTTCTTTAATTGTTAGTTTTCTATATTCTCCTGAATTTAGACTTCCAACTGTAAAAAATGCAAAAACTTCTCTTTTTAATTTTAATACTTCATGACCTACTGCTTCAAACATTTTTTTAACTTGATGGTTTTTACCTTCGTGTATTCTAAGTTCTACAATTGATGTATTACTATTTTTATCAATCTTACGTAGTTTTGCTTTTGCTTTAGCTGTTTTATATCCATCTATAACTACACCATCACTTAATTGTTTTAATGAATGTCCATCTATTATCCCCTTAATTTTAGCAATATAGATTTTTTCTACATTATTTTTTGGATGTGTTAATAGGTTTGCAAGTTCACCATCATTAGTAAGTAACAATACTCCAGTAGTATCATAATCAAGTCTTCCTACAGGATAAATTCTAGCATCAGTTTTAATAATATCTACAACAGTTTTTCTACCTTTATCATCTTTAACAGTAGATACTACTCCTCTAGGTTTATATAGTAAATAATATTCTTTTTCATCTTTATTTAGTCTTACGCCATCTATTTCAATTAAATCTTTTTCACTTACTTTAGTACCTAACTCATTAACTATTTCACCATTCACACTAACATGATTAGTTTCTATTAATTTTTCTGCTTCTCTTCTAGAACAATATCCGGAATTAGCGATAACTTTTTGTAATCTTTCCATACATTTCACCTCAAAGTCATTATAATTATAAATGTATTTACAAAGAAATGCAACTAGTAATGGTTTACAAAAAATTAATTATGTGTTAATATGTATATAGATGAAGGAAACTTCATATAATAAAAAAGGAACATCTGATTTTTGCATGTTGGATGTTGCCAATTATGGTTCACCTAATTCAATGCTGAATTGGGTGGTTTTCTTTTTATATTAAAACTATAAATAGCAATAATACTAATAGGAAGATAAGAATTACTAAAGCAAAGATTAAAAAATCTTTCTTGTTCATTTTACCGCCTCCCTTCTATCAAGAAGTTTGGCTCCACCCAACTATCAAATGTTCCCATAACAAATATACTACAAGTTAACTGATAAGTAAATACATTTTAAAATAATAGTGAAACAATTATTATACTAACTATAATTCCAGCCAAATCAGCAATAAGGCCTGCCTTTAAAGCATACCTTATTTTTTTTATACCAATTGATCCAAAGTACAAAGTTAAAATATATATTGTGGTGTCAGTACTACCCTGTATTGTTGATGCAAGTCTACCAATAAAAGAATCAGGACCAAAGGTTTCTAATAGATTGTTTAACATTGATAAAGATGCTGAACCTGAAATAGGTCTTAAGAATGCTAGAGGTAAAATATCCATAGGGACTCTTAGTGTTTCAAATAATGGCTTAAAAAAACTAAATACTACATCTAGAAAATTACTACTAATTAAAATATTTATACCAAGTATCATACCAAGCAAACATGGAAAAATTGATATACCTATTTCAATTCCCTCTTTAGCACCTTCAACAAAAACATCATATACATTAACTTTTTTATAGGCTCCATGTATAACAACAATTAAAATAAGTAATGGTATTATTAAACTAGATATTAAAGTCATGCTATCACCTATTTCTTTTAGCAAATATTCTATCTGCAATAAGACCTACAATTGTAGAACATATAGTTGCTATTATACTTGTTATAACAATTTCAGTTGGATTTGCACTGTTATATGCCATTCTTAATGAAATTACTGTAGTTGGAATTAAAGTTAATCCACTAGTATTTAAAACTAAAAATGTAATCATACTTCTGGATGCGGTTGTTTTATCTTTGTTAAGTTCTTGTAACGACTTCATTGCTTTTAATCCAAAAGGTGTTGCAGCATTTCCTAGTCCAAACATATTTACAACAATATTCGAAGCAATATAACCTAAAGATTCATGATTATTAGGAATTTCTGGAAATAATTTTTTCAATAATGGTGATAGTTTATTTGCAAAACTATTTAATAGACCACTTTCCTTAGCAATGTTCATTATTCCAGTCCATAAAGCAACCATTGGAAATAGTTTTAAAACTAAATCTAAAGTAGTTTTAGAACTAGCTAAAATTTCTTCATTTAAAACATTAAAATTATTAGTTATTATTGAATAAATAACACCAACAATGATAAAAGCAGCCCAAATATAATTAATCATTTATCCAAATAACCAAGAAAAGAATCCTTTTTTCTCTTTATTCTTCTCTGTTCTTTCTAAATATATTTTTTCTTCATGAATCTTTTGATTATCAAACATTACCTCTACTACCCCTGCAACATTATTCTTAATGTTCTTTTTATTTTTTTCTAACTTAATATTTAATGTTACTTTATCTTTTTCAGTTTCTTTTAAAGTGAAATAATAATCATTTTTAATATACAAATTGCCATCAAATTTATTATTTTTAACCTCAAATGTTTCCTTATTTAAAATTCTATATTTAGTATAATTTTCAAAAACATAATTAAAAGCTTCTTTGTGCTCACTAAAGTCATCGGGGTCATTTAATGTTACTACTACGACATTCATATTATTTTTAGATGCAGTAGTTACTAGTGTTCTTCTAGCCTTTTTAGTAAATCCTGTTTTACCACCAGTAGTATATTCATAATCAAACATTAATTTGTTTTTATTTTTCCATACATAAGTTTTTTTATCAGTTGTCACTTTATAACTTTTAGTACCTGCTATTTTTCTATATATATCATTTTGCATAGCATAACTAGTAAGTAATGCCATATCATAACTTGTTGATACATTTTCTGTTTCTTCATCCAGACCATGTGGATTAAAAAACTTAGTATTTTTCATTCCAATTTTTTCTGCTTTCTCATTCATGTTTTTAGCAAATTCTTCTACACTGCCACTTACATATTTCGCAATCATTAATGCTGCATCATTACCACTTCTAAGCATAAGTCCATATACTAAATCTTCTAGTTCTATCTGTTCACCAATTTCAATATATATACCCGATCCATATGCTTTTAAAATACTATCATCTACTACAACCATATCATTTAATTTACCACTTTCAATCGCAACTATTGCAGTCATTATTTTTGTAATAGATGCGATAAGTCTTTCTTCATTTTGATTTTTGCTGTATAAGACTCTACCAGTATCAGTATCCATAACAGTAATAGATGTTGCAGACTCGCCTATTGCATAAGTATTCACTGGTATTAAAAATAATACTAAACTAATTATTACTACTAATTTTTTCATATTTACCACCAATAAAATTGTATGAAAAAAAGGACTTATTTAGTCCATAGTTATAAAATATTATTTAAATCCTAATATACTCTCTTTCTAGAATATTTATTATTTCATTAATGGCTTTAATTGTATTCTCAAATTCAACTTGTTTAGTATATTCTAACTTTTTTTGATAATCGGTAAACACTCTACTTAAAGTGTTACTTTCTTTTAACAATTCTACTATTTCTTTAAAACTATCTATATCAAATTCAGTATTTCTTTTATTAAATGTATTTTCAATTGCTCTAACTAAATTTTTACTATTAATATTATTTTTATGTTTATTCATTAACATATATAAATCATAAAAATCTTTAGCTCTTGTAGTAGTTATATTTTTACTAATAATACTTTCAAATTTTTCTGCAATTATAGTTTCAATAGTATAGGCCATTATATTTATTTTTTTATCTTCGAAAATAGAATTATATTTATATTCTATTTCTCTGGGGGTAATGATATCTCCAGTTGTTATTTCTATAAAGAAGTTTGTTCTAATTTTATTAAATGTACCTTTTACATTTATTTTAAATCCACCATAAACACTCTCTAATCTAATATCCTTAATACTAACTATTTCAAAGTCCACATTATCATCTATATCTACAGATAATATTTCTTCAAAAATATTACTAATAGAATCTATATTTAATGGTAAGCTTTTTAAAGTAGCATCAATATCTTTAGTCGTTCTTAAATCCTCTCCAATGATAGAAGAAAGTAAAACTCCACCTTTTAAAATAATATTATTTCTATATTTACTTTTTTCTAATCTCATTAATACATGTTCAAAGAAAAACATTTGATGAAGATGGTGTGCTAGGTTGTTATTACCTTTAGATTTTTTCCTAATAATATCATTTAATTTGTCTGAATTCATCTATAATAGTATCTCCATTAATTCAACAACTTCTTCTTCAATTCCTAGCTTTTTAGCATATTTAACAAGTTTTAAAATATTCTTATCTTTATTTCTCGCATATTCTTTTAGTGCTTTAGAATAAATTTCTTTATCCATTCGATTCTTATCTTTGATAATATCACATAAAGTTCTTTCTAAATCATAACACTTAACTGTTAAATCATTAATTGTTTTAATATCAATCATACCTAGATCAAAAACATCGTCTTTTACATATCTTAAAGAAACATTTTCATTGTTCAATAAATTACCACTATAATTATATGGAACAGTAACATCATAAACTAGTGGAATTCTATCAGACATATCATGTAAATACAATGAAGTTGAATGAGAATAACACATATTCTTACTACTTTTAGATATAATATAAAAATTATCAATTGGATATTCAGGTAATTTATAAATACCTGTTCCAACTCTTTCTAGTTTTTTATCATTTACTAAATTACTTAAAAAAGTACTATTAATTTCTAAAACTTCTGTTTCTTTAGTAGTAATATATCCATTATTCTCTTTAGTGTAATTTAAAATTTTATCATAATTATTCATACGCATCATTTCCTTTTTCTAGGAAAATTATAACATTATTCCTCGAAATAGTCAATCGTTATATATATTAAACTAATTATTACTACTAATTTTTTCATGTTTACCACCTATAAAAGTGTATGAAAAAAAGGACTTATTTTGATGTGAATCCCAATTGGTAGACACCAAAAAAAGAACCATGTATAAAAATGACCTGTAATATACAAGTCATTTTTTTCTTTTAATTTTTGTTACATATATATTATTTCAATTTGAATTTTTGTCAAGTTCGTGAAGCGTT
>JAZQBG010000010.1:0-112187 GCA_045545595.1 Bacilli bacterium | reverse complement strand
TCATTTTTTGAGATAATTACTAATTAAGTATTATGAAATCTGACTGCCCATTACAAACAGATTTTCTCGGCATAAAATTATATATTAATTTAGATATTATATTTTCACTAAAGTTGCACTTCATTTGAAAATTTATAAATTCTACCCCAAAATAAAAGAGAAGCTATTATTCAGCTTCTACTTTTTCTTCTTCCTTTTCAACTTTTTTACTAGCTTTTTTAGTTGCTTTCTTTTCTTCTTTTTTAGGTTCTTCTTCTTTAACTAATTCTAAGATAACAGTTAAAGCGTCATCCCCACGTCTTTCAGAAAGTTTTAAAATTCTAGTATATCCACCATTTCTATTAGCATAACGAGGCGCTAATTCATTGAATATTTTTTCTACAACAGCTTTATCATTATGTAAGAAAGCTAATGCTTTACGTCTTGCAACTAAGCTACCATTTTTACCATGAGTAATCATTTTTTCAGCAAATTTACGAGTTTCTTTTGCCCTTGTTTCAGTTGTTTGAATAGATTCATACATGATTAGATTTTTTACTTGACTAGCAAGTAAACTTCTTCTATGTTTATTATCTCTTCCTAATTTTCTATAAGCCATAATTTACCTCCTTTTACTAGTCATCATCTCTAAATTTAAGTCCCATATCTTTAATTTTATCGATAACTTCTTTTAAAGATTTTTTACCTAAATTACGTATTTTCATCATTTCATTTTCACTCTTATTAGTGATATCTTGAACAGTTAATAATGATGCTCTTTTTAAACAGTTATATGCACGAACAGATAGATCTAAATCTTCAATTGGTGTTTGTAATGTTTTTTGTTTTGGATCTTCTTGTTTTTCGTTCATTAAACCTTTAACATCAGCGATTGCATCTACTGCAGTAATAATTTCTAAGTGTTCTATTAAAATTCTACTAGCAAGTGCGATTGCTTCTTCAGGTTTCATAGCTCCATTAGTCCATACATTCATGATTAATTTATCATAACTTTCGTTTTGCCCTACACGAGCACTTTCAACATCATAGCTAACTCTTTCAATTGGAGAATAAATTGAATCTATAGGAATAACTCCAACTTTTACATCTCCTAATAATTTCTTTTGTTCATCAGAACGTACATATCCTCTACCATTTCCAATAGTAGCTTCAATTACTAATTTTCCGCCTTCGCTTACATGAGCAATAACTAAATCTTTATTAATTATTTCTATATCTGGATCTGTTTCAAAGTCACCAGCAGTAACTTCTTTTTCACCAGTTACATTTAAACGAATAACTTTATTTTCTTCTGGAGCATGATTTTTAATCACTACTCCTTTAAGATTTAAAACGATTGCAGTTACATCTTCTACAACACCATCGATTGTTTGGAATTCATGTAAAACTCCATCAATTTTAATACTAGTAATTGCACTCCCTGGTAAGCTTGATAACATAACTCTTCTTAAAGCATTACCAATAGTAGTTCCGAATCCTCTTTCTAAAGGTTCTAATTCAAATTTTCCATAAAAATTATTTTCTACATAGTCTGTTACCTTGTATTCTGGTTTTTCAAATTTCAACACAAGCTACATCCCCTTTCTTAGTTACGTGGACGTTTTGGTGGACGACATCCATTATGTGGTATTGGTGTTACGTCTGTTATTTCAGTAATTTCTAACCCAGCAGTTTGTAAAGAACGAATTGCAGTTTCACGTCCTGGTCCTAAACCTTTTACTTCAGCTTTAACTTTTTTCATTCCGCATTCTACTGCAGCTTTACCAGCAGCTTCAGCACTCATACCTGCAGCAAAAGGAGTACTTTTTTTACTTCCTTTGAAACCTAATGTTCCAGCGGAAGCCCAACTAATTACATTACCTTCTTGGTCAGTAATTGTTACAATAGAATTATTATAAGTAGATTTAATATGTGCGATACCTTCAGGCACATTTCTTTTTACTTTTCTTTTTCTTGTTTTATAAGCCATTATATTTCCTCCTTAACTATTTCTTTTTATTAGCAACTACTTTTCTTGGTCCTTTTTTATTTTTACAACTTCTACAGTTTCTACCTGTTCTTTGTCCTCTAACAGGTAATCCCTTTTTATGACGGTTTCCTCTATAACAACCGATTTCCATTAAATCTTTAATACTTGTGCTAACTTCACGTCTTAAATCACCTTCGATTGTATAGTTAGATACTTCATCACGGATTAAGTTTAATTCTTCTTCACTTAAATCTTTAACTCTTCTTGTTCCATCGATTTTAGCAGCTTCACAAATTTTTTGTGCAGTAGTTCTACCAATTCCAAAAATATAAGTTAAAGAAATTTCTAATACTTTATCATTAGGGATATCTACACCTTTAATACGTGCCATAACTTACACCTCCATTATCCTTGTTTTTGTTTGTGTTTTGGATTTTCACAAATTACCATAACTTTTCCGTTACGTTTAATTACTTTACATTTAGCACAAATTGGCTTTACTGATGGTTTTACTTTCATATAAAATCCCTCCTACTATTTTCTATAGGTTATACGCCCACGTGTTAAATCGTAAACGGACAACTCTACAAGTACTGTATCACCTGGTAAGATACGAATGTAATTCATTCTTATTTTACCAGAAACGTGAGCGGTTACAATACACTTGTTGTCTAATTCTACTTTGAATTGTCCACCTGGTATGATTTCAAGTACTTTACCTTCCATCTCTATTACATCATCTTTTGCCATCTTATCACTCTCCTGTTAATATTTCATATCCATCTTTGGTAACTAAAACAGTATGTTCATAGTGTGCAGATGGTTTGCCATCATAAGTAGATACTGTCCAATCGTTATCCTCTAATACTACAAATCTTGCTCCTAAGTTTAACATTGGTTCTACAGCTATCACCATTCCAGCTTTTAGTATAGGACCTTTATAATTAGTTACATAATTTGGTACATCAGGTTCTTCATGAACACTTTTTCCAACTCCATGACCGACTAATTCTCTTACAACTGATAAATGATATTCTTTTGCGCATTCTTCAACAGCTTTTGAAATATCATAAATTCGGTTACCTTCCTTTATAGCACTAAGTCCTGCATATAAGGCTTTTTCTGTTCCTTCCATCAAGCGTTTAATATCACTTGGTGGATTTGTTCCTACATAGTAAGTCCATGCAGAATCTCCATGGTAACCATTATAACATGCACCAATATCTATAGATACTAAATCTCCTTTTTTTATAATTCTTGTGCTGGGAATTCCATGAACTACTTCATCATTTATTGATATACAAACAGTTTTTGGAAATCCTTCATAGTTAAGAAAGGAAGGAGTTGCGCCTTTACTTATTATAAAATCATAGGCTAACTTATCTATCTCATCAGTTGTCATTCCAGCCTTAAGCTTTCCTTTTAAATATTGATGTGTTTGATAAACTATTTTACCAGCTTTTCTTAAAAGTTCTATTTCCTCTTCGGTTTTAATTGTAATCAATTAACTCACCTCTATTTTTCTAAAACTTTAATAATTTGTTCACTGGTGTACTCTTTACCAATACTGCTATCAACAGTATAAAGTAAACCTTTTGATTTATAGAAATCTATTAATGGTTTAGTAGATTCCATAAAAGTCTTGAATCTTTCTTTAAATGAATCTTCATTGTCATCAGATCTATGTGTAAGTGTAATATTACAGTCATCACATACATTTTCAGTCTTAGGTTTAGATTCATCTACATATTTATTGTATATCTTACCACAGTTACTACATTGAAGTCTTCCACAAGCTCTTTTCATTGCTGTTTCAGAATCAATATCTAAATATATAACATGACTAATTGGTTTATCAATTTCAGCTAATATTTTTTCTAAAGTTTCTGCTTGAGATATATTTCTTGGATAACCATCTAAGATATATCCATTGTTAGTATCATTTTCTAGTAACCTTTTCTTTAATAAGTCAGTTACTATTTCATCACTAATTAATTTACCAGACTTCATTTGTTCTGATAACATATTACCTAATTCTGTACCCTTTTTAACTTCTTCTCTTAACAAATCACCGGTAGAAATGTGAGCTATATTAAATTTATCTTTTAAGATTGCTGCTTGTGTACCCTTACCTGCAGCAGGGGGTGCGATAAACACAATATTTCTCACTATGCTTTTCTACTCCTTCTTTGGTAATTTGTTTTTTTATAACTTCTAGATACTAATGAACTTTCTAATTGTTTATATGTTTCAAGGGCAACACCTACAACAATTAATAGTCCTGTTCCACCAATAGTTATACTTGATGGAAGTTTTGATAAGTTTGTAAATAATATTGGAAGTCCTGCTATAACAGCTAGGAATACTGCTCCAACTATTGTAAGTCTAGATAATACTTGTTTGATATATTTACAAGTATCTTTACCTGGTTTAATTCCCGGTATATATCCACCATTCTTTTGTAAATTTTCTGATAATTGTTCAGGATTGATTTGTAAGAACACATAGAAATATGCAAAGAATAAAATTAATACAATATACAATGTAAACCCAGGTACAGTATTATAATTTAAATATTTATTTACAAATAATGTGAATCCCTCATTATTAACAAATTGTGCGATAGTTGCTGGTATAGCAATTACGCTTGATGCAAATATTACTGGAATAACACCAGCAGAATTGATTCTTAATGGCATAAAACTTTGTTGTCCACCATAAGAACTAGTTGTTCTATTTGCATATTGAATTGGTAAACGTCTTTCTGCTTCTTGTACAAATATTACTCCAACTACTATTAATAAGTAGATTATTACAAATACTATAAATGATATTAAACCAATAAATATAGCTTGTGTAGAAGTAAATTTAACTAACTCATTAAATGCATCTATAAACATTGTTGGAATAGTAGCTAAGATACCTGCCATGATTATTAAAGAGATACCATTACCGATTCCTTTTTGAGTTATTTGATCACCTATCCATAATAAGAATGCAGTACCTGCAGTCATTATTGTAGCAACTCTTAAATACTCCATAACACCTACACCAGTACCTAAGAATGCGAATGAGTAAGCAATCCCTTGTACGAAAGCAAAAACTATACCAATATATCTAGTAATTTGATTTTTCTTTTGTCTTCCAATATGACCTTGTTTGTTAAGTTCAGATAAGTAAGGAACTATGTCCATTGATAATAGTTCAATTATAATTGATGCAGTGATGTAAGGCATAACACCTAATGCGAAAACAGAAAACTGTTTTAATGCTCCACCACCCATTGCATTAATTAATTCTAGAAAACCTAAATTATCTGTAACATTTTCAGTTCCAGGAATACGAATTACTGTTCCTATTTTAAAAACGAATAACATCGCTAAAGTAAATAGTAATCTATTCCTCAAATCTTTATTTGTAGGTTTAAATATTTGCTTAATTGTAGCAAACATATTAGATCACCTCTACTTTTCCACCTGAAGTTTCTATTTTTTCTTTAGCACTTGCGCTAAATTTATGAGCTTTAACTGTAACTTTCTTTTCTAAAGTACCATTACCTAATACTTTAACACCACTTAATTGTTTTTTAATAATACCCATTTCTCTTAATAATTCTGGAGTAACTACATCTCCATCATTGAATCTATTTAAATCACTTAAATTAATAACTGCATATTCAGTTTTGAACATATGATTACTAAATCCTCTTTTTGGTAAACGTCTGAATAGTGGAATTTGTCCACCTTCAAATCCTGGTCTAACTCCACCACCACTACGAGCGTTTTGTCCTTTATGACCTTTACCTGAAGTTTTTCCTGTACCGCTTCCTGGTCCTCTACCGATTCTTTTACGGTTTTTTATTGACCCTTCAGCAGGATGTAATTCATGTAATTTCATTACCCTAAAATCTCCTCTACAGTTTTTCCTCTTAATTTAGCAACATGTTCAACTGATTTTTGATTTTCAAGTGCTGATAAAGTAGCACGAGCCATATTAATTTTAGTATTTGATCCAAGTGATTTAGAAACGATATCACGAACTCCTGCAAGTTCTAGAACTGAACGAACAGGTCCTCCAGCGATAACACCAGTACCTTTAGGAGCTGGCTTAATTAAAACTCTAGCAGCACCTTTAACACCGATTGCATCATGAGAAATTGTTCTGTTATCAACTAGTGGTATATTTACGATATTTTTAGTTGCAGCTTGAACTGCTTTTTTAATTGCATCAGGAACTTCGTTTGCTTTACCAGTACCTAATCCAACTTTCCCTTTTCTATCTCCTACAACAACTGTTGCACTAAATCTAAAATGACGTCCCCCTGAGGTAACTTTAGTAACACGATTAATCGCAATTACTTCTTCATCATAAATTTTCTTTTGTGGGTTATATTTCTTTTCCATTCCGATATTACCCTCCTTCTAAAATTCTAATCCATTTTCACGTGCAGCTTCTGCTAAAGCTTTAACACGTCCATGATATAGGTATCCACCTCTATCGAAAACAACTTTTGTAATTTTTGCTTTTTTAGCTTTTTCAGCTATACTTTTTCCAACTAATTTAGCTGCTTCTATATTGGAACCATTTTTAATATTTAATGATTTGTCTAATGATGAAGCACTAGCTAAAGTAACACCATTAACATCATCAATAATTTGTACTGAAATGTTAGTGTTTGATCTATAAACATTTAATCTTGGAACTTCAGGAGTACCAGAAATTGTTTTTCTAACTCTAGCATGTCTAATTTTACGTACTTCATTACGAGATACCTTATTTACCATAATCTTATCTCTCCTTTACTTTATTTTGAAGCTTTCTTTCCTTCTTTACGACGAATATGTTCATCTTTGTATTTGATACCTTTACCTTTGTATGGTTCTGGTTGTCTTACTTTACGAATAATAGCAGCAAATTCACCAACTGCTTGTTTATCGATTCCAGAAACAGTGATTTCAGTGTTACTAACACCTTCAACTTTTAATCCAGCAGGAACACTAAGTTCAACAGGATTTGAGTATCCAGCATTGATAACTAATTTATCACCTTTAGGTTGGAAACGGTAACCTACACCAACGATTTCTAAACTTTTAGAGTATCCTTCAGTAACTCCTTTAATTAAGTTAGCAATGTTAGCGTTTGCAGTACCATGCATTTGTTTTGCTCTTTTTTCATCATTTTTACGAGTTAATGTAACTTGATTACCTTCAACATTTACAGTAACATAGTCTGTTACATCAGTACTTAATTCTCCTTTAGGTCCTTTAACAGTAACGATTGTTTCATTAACACTAACTGTTACACCTTCAGGAATACTAAGAATTCTGTTTCCTATACGACTCATCAAGACACCTCCTTAAATTACCAAATATAAGCTAGTACTTCTCCACCAACTTGTTCTTTACGAGCTTGTTTATCAGTCATAATTCCTTTTGATGTAGAAATTATAGCGATTCCTAATCCATTTAAAACACTAGGAATTTCATCAACTTTAGCATAAACACGTAGACCTGGTTTTGAAATACGCTTAAGTCCAGTAATAACTCTTTCTTTCTTTTGTCCGTATTTTAAAGATAATACTATCATATCATCTTGTTTTTCATGTTTTTCAATTTCATATCCACTAATAAACCCTTCTTCTGTAAGGATTTTAGCGATTTCTTCTTTAACTTTAGAAGCTGGAACTTCTACTTTTGTATAACGCATAACATTAGCATTACGAATTCTTGTAAGCATGTCTGCGATTGGGTCAGTTAATACCATAATAATCCTCCCTTCCCTTTTTACCAACTAGACTTCTTAACACCTGGGATTTGTCCCTTTGATGCTAATTCTCTAAAGCAAATACGACATATTTTAAATTTGCTCATAACTGCATGTGGTCTTCCACATCTTTCGCATCTAGTATATTCACGAACTTTATATTTTTGTTTTCTGTTTGCTTTCACAATCATACTTTTTTTTGCCATATTTTATTCCTCCTTTACGAGACTACTTCTTAAAAGGAATTCCGATTCCGTTTAATAAGTCAAATGCTTCTTCATTAGTCTTAGCTGTTGTAACGATTACTATATCCATACCACGAACTTTAACTACATTATCAAATTCTATTTCAGAGAAAATAAGTTGTTCTTTAATTCCTAATGTATAGTTTCCTCTACCATCAAAACTTTTTTTAGAAACTCCTCTAAAGTCTTTAACACGAGGAAGTGCGATACGAATTAATTTTTCTAAGAAGTTGTACATATTTTCCCCACGTAATGTAACTTTACATCCGATTGGTTGACCTTCTCTTAATTTGAATCCAGCAATAGACTTTTTAGCTTTAGTAATAACTGGTTTTTGTCCAGTAATTGTAGCTAAATCAGCAACTGCTGCATCCATTAATTTACTATTAGTTGTGGCGTCTCCTACACCCATATTAATAACTATTTTTTCTATTTTTGGAACTTCCATAACAGATTTATAGTTGTGTTTTTCTTGTAAGCTTGGAACAATCTCATTTAAATATTTTTCTTTTAGGCGGTTCATAAATACCCTCCTTCCAATTAATCTAGTTTAGAATTAGATTTTTTAGTAACTCTTACTTTTTTACCATTTTTATCTAATTCTTTACCGATTCTTGTTCTTTTATTTGTTTTAGGATCAATTAACATAACATTAGAAACATGGATTGGTGCTTCAACTTCAATGATTCCACCATCGTTACCGTTTGCAGGTTTAATATGTTTTTTAATAATATTAACACCTTCAACAACAACTTTATCTTTGCTTCTTAAAACTTCTGTAATTTTTCCTTGTTTATTTTTATCTTTTCCACAGGTAACAATTACCTTGTCTCCAGTTTTTAAATACATGTTTCTTCCTCCTTTTTAAGGGTTATATAACTTCTTTTGCTAAAGATACGATTTTCATGAAATCTTTATCTCTAAGCTCACGAGCTACTGGACCTAATACACGAGTACCTATTGGAGATTTATCATCTTTAATAATTACGCATGCATTGTCATCAAATTTAATATAAGATCCGTCGTCTCTTCTCGCACCTTGTTTACTACGTACGATAACTGCTTTAACTACTTTTCCTTTTCCAATTGTTCCGTTTGGAATTGCTTTTTTAACTGTACCAACAACGATATCACCGATGTTTCCAGTTTTAACTTTACTTCCACCTAGTACACGAATAACCATAAGTTCACGAGCACCAGAGTTATCAGCAACTTTTAATCTACTTTGTTGTTGAACCATTTGATAATCCTCCTTCCACTAAAGAGTTATAAGATAACTGCTTTTTCAATAACTTCTACTAATTCATATCTTTTTGTTTTAGATAATGGTTTAGTAAATGCTATACGAACTTTGTCACCAGTTTTAGCAACGTTTTGTTCATCATGAGCAGCATATTTTTTAGAATATTTTACTCTTTTTCCATATAATGGATCTTTTTTATATGTTTCAACTAATACTGTGATAGTTTTATCAGCTTTATCACTAACTACTTTTCCAACTAATTCACGTTTTACATTATTCATAAGGATTAAGCCTCCTCACTTTCTTTAAGTTCACGTTCAACTAATACAGTTTTTAAACGTGCAACTGTTCTTCTTAATTCTCTAATTCTTGAAGGTTTTTCCAAGTTTCCTGTAGCTTGTTGGAAACGTAAATTGAATAATTCTTCTTTTGTTTCATCAATTTTTTTATTAATTTCTTCAGTGGTCAAGTTTCTTATTTCATTAACCTTCATTAGTATCACCACCATCTTCTTTTTTTACAAATTTACATTTGATTGGTAATTTATGACTAGCAAGTCTTAAAGCTTCACGAGCGATTTCTTCAGAAACCCCACCAACTTCAAACATAATTTTTCCTTCTTTAACAACTGCAACCCATTCTTCTGGATTACCTTTACCTTTACCCATACGAGTTTCAAGTGGTTGTTTAGTTTTTGCTAAATGAGGGAAAATATTAATCCATACTTTACCTCCACGTTTCATATAACGTGTCATAGCGATACGAGCAGCTTCGATTTGTCTTCCTGTAATCCAAGCTCCTTCTTTAGCCATTAAACCGAATTCTCCGAAGTTAACTTTAGTATTTCCTTTAGCTTTACCTTCGTAAGAAATTCTATGTGGTTTTCTATATTTAGTTCTTTTTGGCATTAACATTTGCATTACCTCCCTTGTTATCTTTAGTAGGAAGTATTTCACCTCTGTAAATCCAAACTTTAACACCGATTTTTCCATAAGTAGTATCGGCTTCAGCTGTTGCATAATCAACATCAGCTCTTAAAGTATGAAGTGGAGTATTACCTTCACTATATCCTTCAGTACGAGCCATGTCTGCTCCACCTAAACGTCCTGAAACTGCAGTTTTAACACCTTTAGCTCCAGCTTTCATAACATTACGAATTGCTCTTTTTTGTGCAATTCTGAATGATACTCTGTTTTCGATTTGGTGAGCAATGTTATCAGCAACTAATTTAGCTACTAAATCTGGATTTTTAATTTCCATAATTGAAATAGTTATATCTTCGTTTACTAATTTTGAAATTTCTTTTTTAAGTTTTTCAATTTCTTCTCCACCACGTCCGATAATTACACCTGGTTTAGAAGTATGAATGGTAACTTCTGTATTTTTTGGATTTCTTTCAATTAAAATGGTAGAAATACCTGCATCTTTTAATTTCTTTTCTAAAAATTTACGGATTTTAACATCGTTATTTAAATATTTAGCGAAATCTTTGTTATCAGCATACCATTTAGATTCCCAATCTTTATTGATACCGATTCTAAGTCCTATTGGACTAACCTTTTGTCCCATCAGTATACCTCCTTATTTAGTTTTATAACCAACGACTACAGTTATATGACTAGTTCTTTTATCGTGACGATCTATGTGACTACGAGAACCGAAACGGATTCTTTTAAGTACTGGACCTTCATTGATATATGCTTCTTTAACATATAATTTATCTTTTTCAAGACCTAGATTATTTTCTGCATTCGCTACTGCTGAGATTAATACTTTTCTGATTAATCTAGCAGATTTTTTATTTAAATTATTTAAAATATTGTCTGCTTCACTAACTTTTTTACCACGAATTAAGTCTATTACTAAACGTGATTTAATAGGAGCAGTCAAAACTGTATTTGCAGTTGCTCTTGCTTCCATTTAAGCACCCTCCTTTTGGTTATTTCTTTTTCTTGTCATCGCCATGACCACCAAATTTACGAGTTGGAGAGAATTCACCTAATTTATGACCAACCATATCTTCAGTAACATATACTGGGATGAATTCTTTTCCGTTGTGTACCGCAAATGTGTGACCAATAAATTCAGGATAAATTGTTGAACGGCGTGACCATGTTTTTATAACTTGTTTTTTATTTGATTCATTTAAATCTTGAACCTTTTTAAGTAATCTTTCAAATACATAAGGTCCTTTTTTTAAACTTCTTGCCATTTATTATTTCATCCTTTCTTATTTTTTCTTACGGCGGTTAACAATTAATTTGTCAGAAGCCTTTTTGTTTTTACGAGTTTTGTATCCAAGAGCTGGTTTACCCCAAGGAGTAAGAGGCCCTTTTCTACCGATTGGTGCTCTACCTTCACCACCACCATGTGGATGGTCGTTAGGGTTCATAACAGAACCACGTACTGTTGGTCTAATACCCATATGACGTTTACGTCCTGCTTTACCATAGTTAACTAACTCATGGTCTGTATTACCAACTTCACCAATTGTTGCCATACATGTTCCTAAAACTAAACGTGTTTCACCACTGTTTAATCTTAACATTACATATTTTCCTTCACGTCCTAATATTTGAGCGCTATTACCAGCACTACGTGCGATTTGTGCACCTTTACCAGGTTTTAACTCAATATTATGAACTACTGTACCTACTGGGATATTCATAAGTGGAAGTGCATTACCAGTTTTGATATCAGCATTTTCACCACTCATTACTTTATCTCCAACTTTTAAACCTTTAGGAGCGATAATATATCTTTTTTCTCCATCTACATAATTAATTAAAGCAATGTTAGCTGTTCTATTTGGATCGTATTCGATAGTAGCTACTGTACCTTCGATATCTCTCTTATCTCTTTTGAAATCGATAATACGATATTTTCTTTTAGCTCCGCCACCTTGATGACGAACAGTTATTCTACCTTGATTATTACGACCAGCTTTTTTACTTAATGATACTAATAAACTTTTTTCTGGTGTAGAAGTAGTAATTTCATCATTAACCAATCTACTCATTTCTCTAGTACCATTAGTCATAGGTTTTAATTTTCTAATTGGCATAAAAATCCTCCTTGTCTAGATAGCTTATAGTTCTATTGAAGAACCTTCTGCTAACTTAACAATTGCTTTTTTATATTTACTTGTCATACCAGTATATCTACCAACTCTTTTTTGTTTTGGTTTAACATTTATGGTACGAACTTCTTCAACTTTAACATTGAAGATTTTTTCTATTGCTTGTTTAATTTCTGTTTTATTAGCTTTTGTATCCACTTTAAATACATAGCTTCTTCCATCAGCAGCAATATTTGCTGATTTTTCAGTTATTATAGGAGCTTTAATGATGTCTCTATAGTGATTCATTATCCAAGCACCTCCTCTATTTTAGCTACTGCATCTTCTGTTACAACCATGTAATCAGCATTAACTATATCTAATGTATTAATTTCATCATTAGCTAAAACTAAAATTTCAGATAAGTTTCTAGATGCTAGTAATAAGTTATCTTCTAATTCAGAAGTAACAAATAATACTTTTTTATCATTTAATTTTAAGTTGTTTAACATATCAACAAAATCTTTAGTTTTTGGAGTTTCAAGGTTTAAGTTATCTAAAACCATTAATTCTTCTCCTTTTAACTTATAAGAAAGCGCTGATAATAAAGCTAAACGTCTTTCTTTTTTATTCATTTTCTTACTGTAATCTCTAGGAGTTGGCCCGAATACGATTCCTCCACCTCTCCATTGAGTTGCACGGATACTACCTTGTCTAGCACGTCCAGTACCTTTTTGTCTCCAAGGTTTTCTTCCTCCACCACTAACTTCTGAACGAGTTTTAGTTTTGTGAGTACCTTGTCTTAATGATGCAAGAGATAACACGATATGATTGTGTAAAACTGCATCGTTTGGTTCTATATTCCAAATATTGTCATTTAAATTAATATCTTTAAGTTTTTCACCTTTGTTATTTAAAAGAGCTATCTTAGCCATTTAAATTCCTCCTTTCATCACAAATAAATTTTAATTGTTTAAATTATTATTCTGCTGTTTCTTCTTGTGATGATTCATTAACTTCTTCAGTTGCTTCTTCTGTTACAACAGTTTCTTCTACTGTTTCAACAACTTCAGGTTCATAACTAACTAGTTCATTAACTTCATTAATTTTACCTGGAGTTTTTACAGAACTTTTAATAACAACAAAAGATTTTTTAGCACCTGGAACATTACCTTTAATTAATAGACAACCATTTTCCATGTCAACAGCTACGATTTCAAGATTTTGAATTGTAACAGTTTCCATACCCATGTGTCCTGGTAATTTTTTACCTTTGAATACACGCATTGGTCTCATTGTTCCCATTGAACCTGGACCTCTGTGGTAATGTGAACCGTGTCCCATTGGTCCACGACTTTGATTGTGGCGTTTTATAACACCTTGGAACCCTTTACCTTTACTAGTTCCTTGAACATCAACAACTTCTCCCACTTCGAAGAAATCTGCATGAATTTCTTGTCCTAATTCAAAGTTGTTAACATCTACACCTCTAATTTCCTTTAAGAAGCGCTTAGGTGTAGTGTTTGCTTTTTTTAGATGACCAAGTTCTGGTTTATTAGCAAGTTTTTCTCTTTTTTCACCGAAAGCTAATTGAATAGCTTCATAACCATCGTTTTCTTTAGTTTTAATTTGTGTTACTACGTTAGTACCAACATAAACAACAGTTACAGGAATAAGTTTACCTTCTTTGTTGAAAACTTGAGTCATTCCTATCTTACGACCTAAGATTCCTTTCATAATTTTTCCTCCTATTATAATTTGATTTGTATATCAACACCACTTGGTAAGTCTAAGTGAGTTAAAGCCTCAACTGTTTCCTTACTTGGGTTATTGATGTCAATAAGTCTTTTATGTGTACGCATTTCATATTGTTCACGTGAATCTTTATATTTGTGAACAGCTCTTAAAATTGTATACTTTTGGATTTCAGTTGGTAGTGGGATTGGTCCACTAACTTCTCCACCAGTTCTTTTAACTGTTTCTACGATTTTGATTGCTGCTTGATCTAAAATTCTATGATCATACGCTTTCAATCTAACACGCACTTTAGTATTTGACATAAAAAATCCTCCCCTCGCCTATATCATGTATAGACTAGCTCCGAGCAAAAACCTGACATTTCTAGTTAAATTGTTTATCAACTTAACCTGGTGTGTCAGCAACCTTGCACATCTAAGCCGTCAAACATTTAACATTTTACCATAGAAATACTATGAAAATCAAGTGTTTTTTAGAACTTTTTTGACATATTTCAAGTGTCAATTATTACCAGAACATTATTCTTATAAAATCAAAATAAAAAGTCAACGCATTAGGTTGACTATTATTCAATATATTTTTTTGTTACGCCTTTTAATGAGAAATTACTAATTACTTTGTTCTGAGAAATACTTTTCTTTTTTCAGCAATTTCGTTATGATAATTCATTTTTAAGTTTTTGAGTTGTTGCATATATGAAGCTCTATCTATTTTACCCACTACAAATAATGGACTATCTTTTTCAATAAGTTCTATTGATACATAAGATGATGAACAAGCAATTGTTTTATCTAAACATATATAGCAATCACTTTGCTCTTCCATTATTTGTAATTTCCTAGAGTCATACTCTACAATGGCACCAAGAAGATTTTCTCCTTTATAATTGTCTGGTATTTGATTTATTAAATTTTGTTTTTGTACTTCATCCAATCTTTTAACATTTAAAACAGGTTTAGATGTTTTTATGTTTTCTAATTTATGATTTACCAATTCAATATTATTATTGGCATTAAATTTTACTTGAACAACTTTGTATTTTTGTTTTTTTACGTCAATATCTATAATAAAATAGAACTTATTTACATTCAGATTAACATCACGAACTAAAATTACATCATGTTTTTTTATTCCTAATTGCTTTGTTACATTATCTATAAAAAATTTAGTAGATTGTTTAGGGAAATCATGTGTAATAGAAATAGAATAGTATAAATCCCGAATAATATTATCATAATCTTCTTTAGTGACTTTATCTTTTATTTTTTCAACATTACATTCCTCTATACACACTAAGTTTTGTTTGATTTTTCTATCATATGTGTAATTAGGATATTTCTCGTGTTTAAGGAGGCAAGATCTTTGATTACCAACTTTTGATGAAACAGGAAAGGCATATATTTTATCATCAATTATTTTCCATATCATATATGGACGCGTATCTTTCTTTGGATCTGTATTAACAACATTTTCATTATATATATTTAATAATTTTTGAGCATAAACAATATGGCCTGGTTCTAAAGTTTTACCATTTAACTTAAAATGTTGATAATCAGTTTCATGAAATATATTTTTATTGCTTTCGTACTGACTTATTTTTCTAAGATATTCATTTGTTAATTTTATTTTAGCTATATCATTTGAAATTGCTAAAAAATGCGTAAACAACTCTTTTGCTTCATCATACAACTCCCACAAAAAACAAGTGACAGCAATATAATAATATTCTTCTGAAGATAACTTTTTAGTCAAAATTAATTCTTTTGCTTCATCAATTTTATCAAATTTAATATATTTAATAATTAAATTACAATAAGAATCAGGAAACATTTTTTTCATCAATTCTGTATTTTTTTTAGCGTCTTCAATCATTCCAAGATTTATTTGACAGTCTATATATATATTTAAAAGCATATCATTAATACCAACATTTTTCATATTGAAATATTCGTTCAAATATTTTATAGACATTTTGTAGTTCTTTCTTTCATAACTTTCTTCAATATTTCTTATAAGTTCTAAAGCACCCATAGTAGAATCCCCCCTTTTTTTATCGTTGAATAATTCTACACTATATTAAAAAAATAGTCAAATTACATAGTTGTGTTGATTATTTATTAGCAAAAAAAATAAAAGACAGATGACAAGTTCACTTATCTTCTATTTCTTTTATTTTTCAAATAATTAAACGGTGAAAATAATAGCAACATTGGATATAGTTCTAATCTTCCAAATAACATAACAATAGATAGTACTATTTTTGATAGAGCGGATAAATCTGCAAAGTTGCCAGTTGGACCTACAATAGAGAATCCAGGACCGATATTACTTATGCATGCTATAACACTACTAATAGTTGTTTCAAAGTCAAAGTTATCAAAAGAAACAATCAGAATTGCAACACCAATAACAATAAAATACAATACAAAGTAATAACCTACATCACTAATAGTCTTTTCTGTTACTACTTTATTTTCAAATTGAACAGTTCTTACTGACTTAGGATGTATAACAAATATAAAATCCTTTACTGTTTTTTTGATCATAATGATAAATCTTGAAACTTTAATTCCGCCACCAGTTGAACCACCACACGCACCACAAAGCATTAATATAAACAAAATTATTTTAGAAAACTGTGGCCATAAATTAAAGTCAGTCGTAGAAAATCCAGTTGTCGTAATTATAGAACTAACTTGGAAAAATGATAATCTGAATGCTTCCGCAACACTATCACAAATCGATAAAATGTTAAGAGCAATTAATATTGTTGATACAATAATAATTATGAAGTAAGTTCTCATTTCTTCGTTAGTAATTGCCTGTTTAAATTTTCTCATAATTATTAAGAAAAAAACGTTAAAATTAATTCCAAACAAAAGCATAAAGATTCCAACCACATAATCAATGTATGCACTATTATAGAAGGCTATACTACTATTCTTAATACCAAATCCACCAGTACCAGCAGTTCCAAATGATGTTACAACACTATCAAATAATGGCATGCCACCAATACAAAGTAATATTATTTCTGCAACAGTTAATAAAAGATATATTCCATATAACCATTTTGCAGTACTCTTTAGTTTAGGAACCAATTTACTAGTAAAAGGTCCTGGAACCTCTGCTTTTATCATATGCATAGAGTTTTCGTTAGACATAGGAAGTATCGCAATCGCAAAAACAAGTATCCCCATACCACCTATCCAATGAGTAAAGCTTCTCCAGAATAACAGTCCTTTAGGTAAAGCTTCAACGTCTCTTAAAATTGATGATCCAGTAGTAGTAAAACCTGAAACAGTTTCAAAAAGTGCATCAACATAAGAAGGAATATGGCCAGATAAGAAAAATGGCAAGGCACCAAAGATTGATAATGAAATCCATGATAATGCAGTAATCATTAATCCATCTTTTGCAAAATAGGATTTATTTTTAATTTTAATTAATGATAATAGACCACCAACAACGAAAAGAATTAGTATTGTATATATATAGGGTAAAATCTTTTCACTATTATACCAAGAAACTCCTAAAGGAAAAAATAATAATATTGCTTCAATTAATAGTAAAAAACCTAATGTTTTTAATATAAACCTATAATTCATAATATTATCCTAAAATATCATTTAAACCTTTTATACTTGATTTAGTAGTTGAAATTATAATATTGTCATTAGCTTTAATTATATCCTCTCCTGTAGGGAATATAATGGTGCCATTACGATTAATACATACAATTATTACATCTTTTTTGAAATTAATATCTTTAATTTGTTTTCCAATTGACTTAAAATCATCCTTAATAATAAATTCCATAATCTCTAGTTTATTATCCATAAGTCTTACTAAGGACTCCATACTTCCACCTTTTGAATTTTCTATAGCTCTAATATATCTTAATATTTGATTAGAAGCAACAACATGTGGAGTTATAACTGTATCAATACCAACATTTTCAATAATATTTTCAAATGTTAAATGATTAACCTTAGTAATTACTTTGGGTACATTCATAGAATTTGCAAATAATGAGAATATAATATTTTCTTCATCAATACCGGTAGCTGCAACAAAGGCATCAACATCTTCTATACCTTCTTCTAACAATACATTTTTATCAGAACCATCACCATTTATAACAAGAGTTTTAGGTAATTTTTCTGCTAGTATCTTACATTTACTTTCATCTAATTCAATTATTTTAGTATTAACACCTATTTCGCTTAAAAATGTAGCCAAATAATAAGATACTTTACTTCCACCAACAATCATAACATCTTTAGTTCTAAATATAGTACTACCTAAATATTTAAAAAAGGTAGTTATATTTTGTGGTTTAGAAGTAATTATTAATTTATCACCTAATTCAAATGTAAAATCACCATTAGGTATATGTACATTGCCTTTTCTTTCTACAGCAACCACTATTATCTTTTTCTTTAATTTGGAACTAAGTTCTTTAATAGATATTCCAATAAGCGATGAGTTTTCTTTAACCTTAAACTCAATCATTTCAATTTTACCTTTAGAAAAATAAGTGGCCTTTATCCCTGATGAAAAATTTAGCGCATTAGCAATTTCTTTAGCAGTTAATAACTCTGGATTTATTGTCATAGATAAGCCTAAATCATTTTTAATATATTGCATACCATCTTTATATTCAGGGTTTCTAATACGCATTATAGTATTTTTAACACCTAAGTTTTTCGCTAAAAGGCAGCACACAATATTATCTTCATCATTTTCCATAGATGCTATTAATAAATCTGAACTTTCCACTCCAGCTTCTTGTAAAGTGCTTACTACTAATCCATTACCACACAAAACAGAAATATCTAGCGTATTATTTAATTTATTTAAAATTTGTTCGTTTTTATCTATAACTACTACATCATGATTTTCTTTAGCTAGAACGTTTGATAAATAAGACCCAATTTTTCCACTTCCCACTATAATAATTTTCATATTCATACACTCCTATTTGTTAGCTGAGATTTCTATTATATCATTTATATATTGTAAATACTATCTAATATTGTAATTTTGCCAATAAAAATATGTCGGAATTATTATAGAAAAATAGTAAATATTGGAAGCATACCATCTAGTACTGGATGATCGAGTTATAAATAAATTTCAAAAACCTCAATAAAATAAGATGCTTCAGAGGTTTTGCACTGGACAATTTACATTTCGGAAAATTTCGGAATTTTGTCGGGATTATGTCGGAACAAAAAAAACGTGATTAATTATCACATCTTTTAATTATTATATCCCCAGTCATTTCATTAGGTACATTAATATTATTTATAGAAAGTATAGAAGGAATTATATCCCCTAACTTACCATCTAATACATCATAATTTTTATCACAAACAATTAGTGGCACTTTATTCATTGTATGTGCGGTAAATGGTTCATTATTTTCATCTAACATATATTCTGCATTACCATGATCAGCAGTTACTATTAATAAACCTCCAAGTTCTTTTACTTTTTCATAAATTCTACCTAAATTATAATCAACTGTTTCAACCGCCTTAACTGTTGCATCAAAACCACCAGTATGACCAACCATATCACAATTTGCAAAATTAAGAATTACAAAATCATAATTTTTCTTATTTAATTCTTTTAATAAAGAATCAGTTATTTCTTTACAACTCATTTCTGGTTTCAAATCGTAAGTTGTAACCTTAGGAGATGGAATAAGTATTTTATTTTCCTTATTATAATCAACATTTTTATTACCGTCAAAGAAATAAGTCACATGATTGTACTTCTCTGTTTCTGCAATTCTAAGTTGTGAATATCCTAATTTAGAGATATATTCACCAAATGTATTATCTATTTCAGGTAATTTAAATATAGGTCTTGTATTAACATAATTAGCAACTGGCATCATACTTATAACCATAAGATTATTATAGTTTTTAGCCTCAAATTTATTAAAGTCTTTATTTGCAAAACTCATCAATATTTGATTAGCCCTATCGCTTCTAAAATTAAAGAATATCAATCCATCGTTATCTTCAATTAAACCATTGCTATTTAAAAGACATGGTTCAATAAATTCATCATACACTTTATTTTTAAAAGAGTTTTCCACAAAACTGTTGATAGAAACTTTTTGATTTGGTTCACCATATACAATTGCATCATAATATTTTTTAATTCTATCCCATCTGTTATCTCTATCCATTGCATAGAATCTACCAGATATACTAGCAATTTCTCCTACGCCTAACTCACTAATTTTTTCTTCTAACATTTTTATATACTTTGGAGCTTCATCTGGCAATGTATCTCTACCATCAGTTATAACATGGATATATATTTTTTGTATATTTTCCTTCTTGCACATATCTAATAACGCAAATAGATGATTAATATGAGAGTGTACACCGCCATCACTGACTAATCCTATTAAGTGTAGTTTAGAGTCATTTTTCTTAATATGATTAATCATTTCCAACATCAAATTATTTTTATATAGTTCACCATCACGTATTTTTTTATCAATTAAAGTAAGTGGTTGATAAACAATTCTACCTGCACCAATGTTCAAATGTCCCACTTCACTATTACCCATTTGTCCTTTTGGTAGACCAACCGATTCTTCACTAGCATCTAACAGTGAATGTGGATACTCACTAAATAAGTAATCTAATGTCTTTGTATTTGCAGCTTTAACTGCATTTCCCTTTTCTTCTTCTCTATAACCCAATCCATCTAGGATTGCTAAAACTGTTGGTTTCATTTTCTCACCCCACTATAAATACATTATTGCATATAAAGGTATATTTTTAATATCCCCTCTTTTACTAAAATTATCAAAAGATAAATTAATAGAATACGAAATATTGTTATCCTTTGTAAATCTTGTAATATTTTTAGCCTTTCTTCTTCTTTCAATATCTATAGGAATAACTTCCCCATTAGTTTTTTGAATTACAAATGGAATTTCAGCTTTACCATCGCTTTCGTAATAGTAAACTTGATGTCCATTGCTATATAATGCATTCGCAACATAATTTTGAAGAATCGCATCCAAATGACGCTCCCATTTCTTATCTAAAATATTATTGTAGTCTATACCATATTGAGAGGCTAGTAATCCATTATCATTAAAGAACAATTTAAAACTTGCATCATCTGAACTTGACGAGATACTTCTATTAATCTTATTAACTTTTAAACATTTAATTAATATATCTGATTTTTTTAACCATTCAATAGGCTCTTTATATTCACTTTGACGCGCACCCTTCTTAATAACACCATATTGAAATTTTTTATTTTCTTTAAAAAGTTGCATTGGAGTAGATATTATAGAGTTTAAAATCTTTGAAGTATTACCTTTATAATTTTTAAATATATAATTATTAATTGCTTTGAATACTTCATGTTGTTTTATAAGAACCATATTATAATCTTCAGTTTCAACATACTTATTAACAACACTAGGGTATCCTCCAACTACTAAGTACTTTTTAAAATATTCTAGTGCGACTGTATGGAAAGAATTTTTCCTGCATTTATCATACGATACTTTAATAAATTCTACTAACTGAGCTTGATTATTAGCTATTAAGAATTCTTCAAAATCCATTTTATACATTTTCTTAAACATTATTTTTCCTACATATGAAGTGTTTTTAGGAGGTATTATTACATTATTGCCAATACATATGACATCATATTCTTGATTCCATTCTTTAAATCTCAATAACACATTTATTATTTTTTCGTAATAGTCAATATTATCAAATATTAATAATGTATTTTCTCTTTTGCCGTCAATGTGATATAAAAGGCATAACTTTTCAAAAAGTCTATCAATATTCGTTTCTTTATTAAGTAGGTTTGAAACTAAGGGATTGTACTCTAAATTAACATAAATATAATTTTCATAATGTAGTTTACCGAAACTTAAAACTGAATAACTTTTACCAACCATTGTAGGTCCTGTTAATATTACAGGATTTTTATTTTCCGTATTTTTCCATTCTAAAAACCATTTATCAATTTTTCGTTCCATAAATTGTACACTCCTTTCATTATTTATAACTTAATTATAAAATTCTATAATAATAATGTCAATGAATAAAAATAAAAAAGCAAAATTATTTGCTTTTGTGTTTAGTATGAAATTCTAATTTTAATTTATCTGAAATTGTAACTATAAATTCTGAATTAGTTGGTTTAGCTTTATCAATGTCTACACTATGTCCAAATATTTCTTCCATAAGTTCCCAGTTTCCTCTGTTCCAGCTAACTTCTATAGCATGTCTTATTGCCCTTTCTACTCTAGATACTGTTGTACTAAATTTCTTACCTATCTCAGGATATAGTTCTTTAGTTATTGCACCAACCATATCTGGATTTTGATAAAGAAGTGTAATACCTTCTCTAATATATTGATAACCTTTAATGTGTGATGGAATCCCAAGTTCGTGTAAAATTTTAGTTATACAGATTTGAAGATCGTTATGAAGTAAATCAATAACTTTACCATGTTCTTTTTTATTCATAACATCCATAATTCTTTTTTCTAAATCAGAAAGTTCAAAAGGTTTTAATATAAAGTAATTAACTCCATAACCTGATACCTTTCTAATAGTATCTTCTTCGTTAAATGACGTAGAAACGATTACTTTCTTATCTATACCTCGTTTTTGCATTTCCTCTAATACGTACATTCCATCTTTTTTAGGCATAATTAAATCCAAAATAATTACATCATATTCATTCTGTTTATTTTGGATTACTTCTATTCCTTCTAAGCCATTATAGGCCTCTAATACTACTTTTATATTTGAATGAGCACTAAAGTACTCCTTAACCATACTGCATAAGCTTTCGTTATCATCAATCATAAGAATCTTTATATTTTCCATTTTGTTCTCCCTTCTCATTCTTATTACTTCTTACTACTCATGCATCCCTATTATATAATAATTCATTACTATATTACTAGAGTTTTTTTTAGCTTAATTTGTATTGTTATGTCGAATTTACACGAATTTTACAAGGAAATTCTAAAAGAAAAGATTACATTCAAAATGTAATCTAGTTTATTAATTCAACAATTTTAGAAAATTCTTCAATATCAATAGATGAACCGCCAATTAAATAACCATCAACGTTATTCATTCCAATAATTTTATCAACATCTTTCAAACTTATACTACCACCGTATAAAACTTTAATGTCGACTTTATAAGCACTTCTAACTAAGTCTTTAATATAAAATGCAGTTTCTTCTATTTCTTTAATGGTTGGAATTGTACCTGTACCTACTGCCCAAACGGGTTCATATGCAATAATTACATTACTTAATTCTTCCTTATTGAAATTTCTAAGTAAATCTAAAATACTTCTTCTTAAGACTTGTTCAGTTTTCATCATAAGTCTTTCTTCTTTAGACTCACCAATACAAACTATTGGTTTAATATTATTATTTATACATTGTCTTATTTTTTTATTGATAATATTTTCAGTTTCACCAAAGTTTTTTCTTCTATCGCTATGTCCTAAAATAGAATATTTTGCATTTATCCCTTTTAACTGAAACGCACTTACTTCACCTGTATATGACCCATTATCATTGATAGAAACGTCTTGAGCTCCAACTTTAAATTTAGGGTTATTATTAAGATATGGAATATAAATATAACTAGGACAAATAACCACTTCATTTAAATTTGGATTAAAATCACTACTGTTAATATATTGAATATATTGTGCAATATCTTGAAGAGACATATTCATCTTAAAATTAGCTACAATTAATTTACTCATCTTCATTCCCCTTTATAATTTTTTTAACCCTACCAAATATATCATATTTATATTTTGGTTGATTATTTATTGCAATTTTATAAACATCTAATACTCTTTCGGCAAAATATTTAGCTGAATGTTGCTCAGCATTTCTTCTGGCTTGTTTAGATAACACTTTCAATTCTTCTTTATTATCAATTAAATCTTCTATAATTTTTTTATATTGTCTTTTGTTTTTAAATATCTTGCCATTTAATCCATCAACAACTACATTTCTAAAACTTTCGTCATCGATACAAACTGGGGGTACAGAAGCTGCCATTGCTTCAATAACTGTAAGACCTTGTGTTTCTGTAACAGAAGCTGTCGCAAAAAGATTAGCTATTTGATAGTAATTAGGAACTTCTTCCCAAGGAACCTTTCCTGTGAATATTACATTATCAGATATTTTTAATTTTTCGGCCATTTTACGATATTTATCAGCATCAGGCCCATCACCTATTATTAACAACTTGCAATTAGGATATTTTTTTACTAAGTCTTTATGAGAATCAATTAGAAATTCTACATTTTTTTCCTTGGCTAATCTACCAACAAATAATATAACAAAATCATCGGTAGTCACACCTATTTTTCTTCTATATTCGTTCTTCATAGTAGTTGTATATTTTTCTTTATAAAATCTTTCTACTTCTATTCCAGTAGGAATTATATGCACATTTCTTCTAACTTTATATTTTTCCTTAAATAAATCATAAGTTTTTTTAGTTGGAACGATTAACTCAGAAATTGTTTTATCACAATAGAATAATGTTAGATACTCTACTATTTTTTTACTTGCATGATCAAAATAACCTTTAGTAATATAATGAATGTAATCTTCATACATAGTGTGGTAAGTATGAACTAGCGGAATATTAAATTGTTTAGCAACTATTCTCGCAAACGTTCCGATTCCGAACTCTGTGTGTGAATGAATTACATCAAGCTTCCATTTTTTAATTTTATTTATACATCTTACTGGATATATACCTGTTAGTCTATAATCATAAATTCCAGTAGGAACACCAGGAATTCTTATTAATCTTCCACCATCTTCATAAGAATATTTAGAAATTTCATTATTTACAGTAACTACAAATACTTGATGCCCTTGTTTTTCTAAAGCATGCTTTAACATTGATATACTTGTAGAAACTCCATTTATATATGGAGGATAGGTATCAGTAAATAATCCAATTCTCATATTTCTTACCTCCTTTTATTTGTGCTAAGGGCAATCGCACCCAAAATCATTCCGAGATAATATGTAACAAATCTCCACATTATTACAAGTGTAGATAATACATATCCAGAAATATAGTTTCCATAAAATTTTACAAATGCATACTCTAATCCACCAGTACCACCTGGAATTGGAACAAATGCGCCAATTATCATTACATAGCTACATGCTACTATTGATATAACAACATTTAATGAATTAAAATCTCCTGTACTATATAATAATAGTAATGGAATAGAGTACAAGAATGGAAATGCTAATAAATTACACAAGAAACATTTAACAAATGTATTTTTATTATCTCTTATTTTTTTTGCACTATCATAAAACTTATCTACAATCTGATTTAATTTATTTTTAGTTCTAACTCGATATCTTATTAGTTTTAATTTATACAACAGATCAATTGTTTTACCAAATGTAAATTTGCTTGCACTTTTAGCAAAGCTAATAACAAACAATAATATCATCACTGCAACATTAACTATAAAACCTAGTATAATAAAATTCTTTAAAATAGTTACTTTAGGGAAAAAGTCAAAGAAGAAGTTTAATATTATCGCAATCAATCCATATATTATTAAAACAGCTTGATATACCACGAAATTTTGAATTACTATACTTGTACTAGTTGGCAAATTAACGCCTTGTGTTTTTAAAAAATATATTTGTGCAGGTTGTCCACCTGATGCAAAAGGTGTTGTACCATTGAAAAACTGCGTAATAAGCATATTTTTAACTGTATCAACAAACTTAAAATCTTTATTAAAGTCTTTAATTATTAAATGCAATGACATAGTTCTAAATAGCCCATATATTGCCATAAATAGTAATGCAAGTATAACAAACCAAATATTTAAGTTTAGCATTTGCTTTATAACTAAAGAAAAATTATCTTTTAATGTAAAATATAATACAATTATTGCTAAACTAATCAAGATTAGATATGTTTTTTTTTTAATACTTTTCACATCATCACTTTTATCAGGAATAACGTCAATACCAGGCAAAATAGTTCCCTCAAAAAGTGCCAATGAAGCTCCCCCACCCGTAGAAATATGTGTCACTTTATCTTTATAACCAAATTTGATTATTGCAGCTGCACTATCCCCTCCGCCAATTATAGTAGTATTAGTGTTATTTGCAACAGCATCACAGATTTCTTTGGTTCCCTTTTGATAGTTTTTATATTCAAATACACCCATTGGGCCATTCCATACTATTTCCTTAGCATCAGAAATATATTTTTTAAATAATTCCATAGTATTAGGTCCAATATCCATACCGATTTCTTCATCTGTAATTTCATTAATTGTTTTGATTTTACCTTTAGTATCTTTAAATTCATCATTAACAACTATATCAACAGGCAACACTATTTTATTACCATGTTCTTTTAGTATTTTTTTACAGAACTCAATGCTATCATTATCAACAAGAGAATTACCAGTATTATATCCTTCTGCTTTTAAAAATGTATGACACATTCCACCGCCTACTAGAATATAATCTGCTATTTCAACTAAGTTTTCAATAACTTTAATTTTATCTGAAACCTTCGCCCCACCTAAAATCACAACAAAAGGTCTTTCAGGCTTATTGATTGCAGGTTCCAATATATTTAACTCTTTTTCAATAAGAAATCCTATCCCACTATCAATATACGACGCAATACCTACATTTGAAGCATGACTTCTATGTGCAGTACCAAATGCATCATTTATATAAATATCTGCTAAACTAGCCCAATATTTACCTAATTCTTCATCATTTTTACTTTCTTTTTTGTTATCTAAATCTTCGAATCTAGTATTTTCCATTAAAACTACATCTTTGTTTTTCATTTTTGATATAGTTTTTTCTAATAATTCCCCACGTGTCTCATTAACGAAAGTTACTGTTCTATTTAAAAATTCTTCCAAGCGTTTCGCAACAGGTTTTAAAGTTTTATCTTTTTTATCTTCTTCTGATTTAATTTTACCAAGGTGAGACATTAATATCACTTTCGCACCTTTTTTAATTGCATATTCTATTGTTGGCAAACTTTCAACTATTCTATTATCATCAGTAATCTTTCCATTTTTTATTGGAACATTAAAATCACATCTAATTATTACTCTTTTACCTTTAAGTTCAAAATCTCTGATGGTCTTTTTCATAATGTTCCCTCCTAACTACTACTAACTATAAGATAAGTATACCATATTTTAAAATAATATAGAATTAAATTTAAGAGTAATTGATAAATTATGGGTAATAATAATACTGTGATGCATATGAAAAGAGAAAGTTATTGGTTAAACGAAAAAAAGAATTTTGATTTTGAAATTAAAGAAAATATTAATACCGATGTTTTGATAATTGGTGGTGGAATGAGTGGTATTATGACTGCGTATGAATTATCAAAAGATACCAACATTAATATAACAGTTGTTGATGCAGGAAAACTCGCAAGAAATATTTCAGCTAAAACTAGTGCGAAAATAACACCATTACATAATTTAATGTATCAGGATATAGAAAAAATTCATGGATTAAACAAAGCTAAGAATTATTATAATTCTCAAGTAGAGGCCATGAATTATATTGTTGATACTATTCAAACAGAAAACATTGACTGCGACTTAACAAAAGAAAATAATTATATGTTTTCAGAAACTGATTCTGGAACCACAAAATTAACAAAAGAAATAGATACATTATCAAGGATGAAAGTCAAATTTTCTACTGTGGATAAACTCCCCATAGATATCAAGATTAAAAAAGCAATTAAGTATGAGGGCAACTATTTATTCCATCCAATTAAGTATTTAAATAAAATAATAGAGATTATAAGTAAACGCAAAAATGTTACTATTCTGGAAAATTATAAAGCTATTAATTATAAAAAAGGAGACAATAATTATTATATATATTTTGATAATGATAAAGTAATTAAATCAAAATATGTTGTAGTTTCTACGCATTACCCTATATTTAATCTTATAGGTTTATATCCTGGGAAACTATATCAAGAAAAATCATATTTGTTAGCTTTTAAATCGGATAAAAAAATAAACGGAATGTATATCAATACTGAGAAACCTGTTAAATCGTTGAGATATAATAACAATACAATAATATTAGTTGGTAATAGTCATACTGCAGGACAAAAAGTCAATTATAAACAAAAAACAGATAGCCTAATAAAAGAAGCAAAGAAAATTGATAAGAATGCTAAAATAACTAATGTTTGGACTAATCAAGATGTTATGTCAATTGATTACTTACCATTTATAGGTCAATATTCTAGATTTACTCCTAACATGTTTGTTCAGACTGCGTTTCATACTTGGGGTATGACTAATTCACATGTTGCAGCCTTATTAGTTAGTAGAGAGATTTTAAATAAAAAAAATCCATTCAAATATTTATATAATCCTCTTAGATTTTCACATATAAACTCTATTGTTGAATCAATTAAAATTATTGGTAAAAGCATAAACGGACTTATCATATCAAGAATTACCACCAATTCTAGTGAATTAGATAAGATCAAAAAGAATGAAGGAGCAATAGTAAATTATAAGGGTGTGTGTTATGGCGCATATAACAATGGCGATGAATATTTATTAGTAAAACCAAATTGTACACATACTCATTGCTTTATGCAGTGGAATAGTGATGAAAAAACCTGGGATTGTAAATGTCATGGATCTAGATTTGATATTTATGGTAAGGTTATAGAGGGTCCTGCAATTAAAAATTTAAAACTAGTGAAAATTAAAAAAGAAGATTTAGATAAATAATAATCAAAATCTTCTTTTTTCTATAAACTCATCCAATATTTAGCTGTTCTAACCATTTGAGCTGAATAACTCATTTCATTGTCATACCAAGCCAATACTTTTAATAGTTGAGTACCGTCTTCGGTTTCTAAAACCTGTGTACTTAACCCGTCAACTAATGATCCATAACGTATTCCAATTATATCACTTGAAACTATTGGATCTTCAGTATAACCAATTGTTTCGCTAACATTGTTTTTAAATACACTATTTACTTCATCATTAGTAGTATTTCTATTTAGTTCTAAACTTAAATCTACAATAGATCCTGTTGGAACTGGTACACGAAGTGCCATACCATCTAATTTTCCAGCAAGTTCGGGTAAAACTAATCCTAAGGCACTAGCTGCTCCAGTAGTAGCTGGAACAATATTTTCAGCAGCTGCTCTACCTCTTCTTGCTTTTATACCTTTTTTATGAGTAACATCCAAAGTTGCTTGATCATTTGTATAAGCATGAACAGTAGTCATAAAACCTTTTTTGATACCAAAGTTATCATTTATAATTTTAGCTACAGGCGCCAAACAGTTTGTGGTACAACTAGCTGCAGATATTATTTGTTCAGTACCATCTAAAGTATTATGATTAACATTATATACGATTGTTTTTATGTCACCTTTTGCAGGTGCTGATATAATTACTTTTTTCGCACCAGCTTCTATATGAGCTTTTGCTTTATCATATGAAGTAAAAAATCCTGTACATTCAAACACTACATCAACATCTATACTACCCCAAGGAAGCAGCACAGGGTCTTGTTCAGAATAAACTTCAACCTCATTATCACCTACTATTATAGAATGATTTGTATTAGTAATCTCATCATTTCTATATCTCCCATGTGCAGTATCATATTTTAATAAATATGCTAAACTTTCAGGATCGCTTAAATCATTGATTGCTACTACATCAAAATTAGGATCTTCTTCCATAATTCTAAAAACTAATCTTCCAATTCTTCCAAATCCATTAATTGCTACTTTTATTGGCATAATTTTCCATCCTCCCTAAGATAATTTTAACAGATATTATTCATAAAAACAACTTTTACCTATAAACTCACGCAATATAGAGTCTTGTGGAACACTATCTGCTGGGATTGGTAAAAATATTTTTAAAAATCTAATTAATCTTCTTGCTTCTTCATAATATTTAGAGTTTGAATCAATTACATAAAGTAATGGTTCAACATACACCTTTAATACTCCTATTTCATATATAAACGCTGTATTAAAAATATAATCTGCTTCATCTTGATATGGGAAAACATATTTTTCTTCCCCACATCTTACCTTATCCCACATCATAAGAGTTTCCTCAACATTACATCCTCTAGTTCGATTATCTCTAACTATTCTACGTAACAATCTAACATCGCTAGTAGATATATGATTATAGTTATCTATACTAAGTGGAGTAAATGGACTTATATAAATTTTTACCTTATTATCCCTAGGAACTGAAGAAGTAAGTTTTTCATTTAATGTGTGTAATCCTTCAATAATTAGTATATCATTTTTTTCTAATTTTATTTTTCTAAAACCAAATTCTTTTTCACCTTTAATGAAATTATATCTTGGTACATCAACTTCTTTACCTGCAATTAAGTCAGCTAATTGTTGATTAAATAAATTTAAATCAATTGCATCAATACTCTCGAAATCATATTCACCAGTTTCATCTTTTGGAGTATCAACTTTGTTATAAAAATAATCATCAGTAGATAAAATGTGTGGATTAAGTCCCTTAGATTTTAAATACAGACAAAATTTATTAGCTGTAGTTGTTTTACCAGAAGATGATGGACCTGCAATTAATATTAATTTTGTTTTATCCAAATTTTCAATAACTGATTCACAAATATCCATTAAATTATCGTTTTGCATTATTTCGTTCATTCTTATAAAATCAGAAATTTTATCTCTATACACAACTTCATTTAAACAACCTACATTGGATACTTTCATTATATCTATCCATTTTCCATATTGTTCAAATACATTCATTACTTTTTCATGATGTTTATATTCCGGAATAGTTCCGTCACCTCTTAGAACAGGAAATCTTAATACTAGTGTATTATTTTCTAAAAAGGTAATATCAAACTTTATTAAATAACCTGTTGATAATGGAAGTTTTCCATAAAAATAAGCATAGTAATTTTTACACTTAGTTAAAGATACATAGTTGTCTGTTAATATTTCCAGATTTTTCAATTTTTCATTTTGGTTTGTACTTTTATAATATTGAATTAAATCCTTTGTTTTAACACCAATATTTTCAAATTGCAAATCCAATTTCACTATTTCTTCCATTTTGCTTTTAATTAAGTCTTGTTTATTCTGATCAATTAATGAATGATTTACAATTTTACAAAAGATACCTTTATCAATTGAATGCTCGAAATTAACATCCACAATAGTTCCTAACACCTCTTTAACGGCAATTATTAATAAAAATTTTAATCCATTAATATATATCCTATTACCATCTCTATTCATATAATCGATAAATTCGACAGTGCTGTTTTTAAATATCTTATTATCCAAAGTAAAAAATTGTCCATTAACTCTCATAGCTAAAATATTATTAGTAAATTGTTCCTTATAATATTTGCTAAGTTCTAACCCACTTATTCCATAAGAATATTGTTCAGTTTCACCGTTAATTGTAATATTTATGGTGTTATTCATAGTATCCCTCTTATTCTCTATTTATATTCTATCAGATAATTATAATTTTGTCATATTATTTTATGAATAAAACAATAATTTTAGACTAAATTATAAGTAGGTGATAATAAATGAATTTAATTCCTACAGTTATTGAAAAAAGTGGTTATGGTGAAAGAGCATATGATATTTATTCAAGATTATTAAAAGACAGAATAATTATACTAAGCGGAGAAATTGACGATAATCTCGCTAATAGTGTTATGGCACAATTATTGTATCTTGATTCTATTAATCACGAAGATATTCACATGTATATTAATTCACCAGGAGGTTCTGTTACGGCAGGTATGGCTATATACGATACTATGAATTTTGTAAAAAGTGATGTATCGACTAATTGCTTGGGTATTGCAGCTAGTATGGCAGCATTTTTACTTTCCTGTGGAAAAAAGGGTAAAAGATTTATATTACCAAATTCAGAAGTTATGATTCATCAACCGTTAGGCGGAGCTCAAGGGCAGGCCACTGAAATTAAAATCGCTGCTGAAAGAATTTTAAAGATGCGAGATAAATTAAATAAAATCCTTGCTAAAAACACAGGGAAGAATATCGAAAAGATAGAAGTTGACACTGAACGTGATAACTTTATGAGTGCGGATGAAGCACTGGATTATGGAATAGTTGATAAAATACTAAAATAAAAACGAGAAAAAATATTTTCTCGTTTTATTATTTCTTATAAGGTATTAAAGCTATGAATCTAGCTCTTTTAACTTGTTTAGCGATTTCTCTTTGGTGTTTAGCACATGCACCAGTAACTCTTCTAGGTAACATTTTACCTGATTCATTTATATATTTTTTCATTACTTCTACATTTTTGTAGTCAACATCTTTACCAGCACACATTTGACAAATCTTTTTTCTTTTTCTATAAAACTCTGCCAAAGTTCATTCCTCCTTTATTAGAATGGTAAGTCATCATCACTAATTTCAATATCACTACCAAAATTAGCGAATGGATCTTCTTCTTCAATATTAGTAGTAGGTTGTGGCATTTCATCCATAGGTCCCATTGGATCATCCATTCCAAAAGAACCACCAGCTCTATTTTGTGATTGACTTCTAGATTCTAAGAATTGAACGCTATCAGCAACTACTTCTGTAACGTAAACTCTTTTACCATCTTGTCCTTCGTAATTTCTAGTTTGAATTCTACCTTCAACCGCTACTAAACTACCTTTACCTATATATTTTTTAACGTTTTCTGCTTGTTTTCTCCATACAATAATGTTAATAAAATCTGCTACTCTTTCACCATTTTGATTTTCAAATGGACGATTTACAGCAATTGTAAAATTTGCAACAGGAACATTGCTTGATGGATATCTTAAATCTGGATCCCTAGTTAATCTTCCTATTAAAACTACTTTATTCATAATAATACCTCTTCTTCTTACTTATCTAAGTTAATAACTAAATGACGAATAACATCTTCACTAATTAGAGCTAAACGATCAAATTCTTTAATTGATTTATCAGTTTCAGCTTCTAAATTAATTAAGAAATAATATCCAGTTTTGAATTTTTTAATTTCATAAGCTAATTGTTTTTGTCCTAATTCTTTAACTTCAGTAACATTAGTGCCATTGTCTTTTAATAATTTAACAAAGCTTTCATGTACTTTTTTAATAGCGTCTTCTTCTAAATTAGGTCTAACAATATACATTATTTCATAATTTGTCATATATTCTAGACACCTCCTTCTGGTCTTTTCGGCTTTTTTCAAGCAAGGAGTAAATTAATACTCGCTAAATATTATATCAGAGTAAAAAAAATATGTAAAGTTTTTTTACATATTAATTTTATTCAATTTTAATATATTAATTAATAAAAATGTGAATTTTATACATTAAATCTAAAATAACAGATATCTCCGTCTTTCATTAAGTATTCTTTACCCTCTAAACGCATTTTACCAGCTTCCCTAACTTGTTTTTCTGTTCCACAAGCTATTAGGTCATCATAACTCATTATTTCAGCTTTAATAAATCCTCTTTGGAAATCAGAGTGGATAATACCAGCACATTCAGGTGCTTTCATTCCTCTTTTAAATGTCCACGCTCTTACTTCTTTTTCACCAGCAGTAAAATAAGTAGCAAGCCCTAATAAGTGATATGTGGCATTAATAAGTTTATCAAGACCACTTTGTTCTATTCCTAATTCACTTAAGAACATTTCTTTTTCCTCGTCATTTAATTCACTCAATTCAGATTCAATCTTCGCACATAGTACAACAACTTCTGCATTTTCTTTACTAGCATATTCTCTAACTTTTTCAACATATGGGTTTTCTTTGTAAGAAATTTCAGATTCCTTAATATTAGCCACATATATAAATGGTTTCATAGTTATAAGATTAAATGCCTTTATCATATCTAATTCTTCTTTTGTATACTCTAAAAATCTTGCAGGAATATTTTGTACTAATGCATCTTTAATTTTTACCATTAATTCATATTCAGCAATTACATCTTTTTCTTTGCCTGTTTTAGCTCTTTTTTCTATTCTACCTATTCTACCTTCAATTATTTCTAAATCAGAGAGTATCAATTCTAAATTGATAATTTCAATATCACGTATTGGGTCTACACCACCCTCAACATGAGTAATATTTTCATCTTCAAAGCATCTTACAACTTCACATATTGCATCAACTTCTCTTATGTGAGATAAGAATTTATTTCCTAATCCTTCACCTAATGAAGCACCCTTAACGAGACCTGCAATATCAGTAAATTCAAATGTTGTAGGAATAAAGTTCTTAGGCGTATACATATCAACTAAAACTTCTAATCTTCTATCTGGCACTGTAACCATACCAACATTTGGGTCAATTGTAGCAAAGGGATAGTTAGCTGCTAAAATATTTTTTTTAGTAATTGCATTAAATAAAGTTGATTTACCAACATTTGGTAAACCAACTATTCCAGCTGTTAAACTCATATTAAAACCTCCTATAATGTAGGAAAAACTCCTGGAGCAATTGGTGCTCCTATTATATACCAAATTATGATAAGTAGCAAGAATGTTATCGCAAAAATTCCACAATATGGAATTAAATATTTAAATGATGTGCCAATAGTAATTGTTTCATCTTTTCTATTATATATTTGTAAATATCCTAAATAAATAACATAATAAGCTAATAACGGTGTTATTAAATTTGATGCTGAAATTGCAGTTCTATATACAATTTGGGCAAATTCAGGTGCCATATTGGCCTGCATAAATAGTGGAACTATAGCGGGTGACAACATTGACCATTTTAATGCAGGATTTGGTAATAACATATTACCTATCATAGCAAACACAAAGAATAAAATAATTAATGGTAACCCACTTATATTAGAGGATTTTAAAATATCCAACATCCAAATGTTTGCAATTGTTCCTATGTTAGTTTTCTTAAATATCGCTATAAATTGTGATGATAGGAAAATTAATATTATTAAATAACCTATTTTATTGAATGATGTACTTATAAAATTAACAACTGTCTTATCATTTTTAATTGTTCCAGCTCCGATCCCATAGAATAAACCTGAAACAAACATAATAAATGATACAATAATAACTAATCCTTGTTGGAAATATGAATTAGAACCAAAAAGTTGATTCATGTATCCATCTGCTGTTGTATCTAAAAGAATTCCAGAGAATGGTAGTCCAGGTATAATCATATATACAAATATTAATGTTGTAATTAATACAGCAATACCAGATAAGAATAATCCTTTTTTTTCTTTCTTTTCTATTATAAACAATTCATCAGTTTCTTCTAACTTATTAGATAATTTTGGCATTATCATTTTTTCTGTAATAATAGTTCCAATAATTGTAATTAATATGGTCGCAATCGCAACAAAAAAATAATTTCCTGATAATGCTACAATATATTTTGAATCTAACAATTTAGCTGCAGAAGTTGTATATGTAGAAAGATTTATGTCCATTGTACTTAACAATAGATTTACTCCATTTCCTCCTGCAATTCCTGCAAATGCTGCTACTATTCCACCAATTGGATTTCGCTTATTCAGTGAAAATAATAGTGCTGCTAAAGGTGTAATAATAACATATCCAATATCACTACAGAATGTTGATAGAACACCGATAAATATAATTAAAAAGGTAAATACAGACGTAGGTGTTTTAGGATTAAACATTGCTGATATAGTTTTAATTAAACCAGATTTTTCTGCAACTGATAACCCTATTAGAGCAATTAGTAACATAGAAAGTGGCGAAAATGAAATGAAATTTGATACGGCATTACCAATTATATACTGTACTCCGCTTCTATCTAATAAAGATTCTACTTCTACGAATTGATTTTCTAATTCGCCAGTTACAGAATTAATAGTGTTATATGTACCTTGTGATAAGAACGAAAATGGATAGGTATTATTGATTTTTATTTTTCCTAAACCACTCATTAATGCACTTAACAGAATTGTTCCAACAATCAACACTAAAAATATGGTAATTGGACTTATTTTTCTTTTTTCTCTTTTCTTAAACATTAGAAAACCTCCACTTTTTTAAGTTTTTTATTAAATTCTAATCTTGGCAACATAATACTTCTACCACAATTTACACACTTTATTTTTATATCCGCACCAACTCTAATTATTTCAAACTTGTTTTCCCCACATGGGTGTTGTTTCTTCATAATTACTATTGATCCTAATTTATAATTTTGTTCCATGATACACCTCCACTTGTGGATATGGTATTTTAATCTATTTTAATGTCCATTATTTCTAAAAGTCTATTTAAATCTTGAGGAGAATCAAATGAAATTTCTATTTTCTTGTCTGTTATTTTAACTTTTGTTCCTAGATGTTCTTTCATTTTATCTTCTACATAAATATATGGTCTGCTATTTGATTTCTTAGTTTTACTTACTTGAACACTTTTTTTATAATCAGTATTACTAGTTAATTCTTCTAATTCTCTAACACTTAAATCTTCAGAAATAATTTTGTTTGCTAATTCTTCTATTTGTTCATTGCTTTCTAACTTACTTAATACTCTAGCATGACCCATAGAAATTTTCTTATTATTGATAAGATTTTTAACATTCAATGGTAATCTAAGTAATCCTATCATATTTGTAATATGACTTCTACTTTTACCTACACGCTTTGCTAATTCATCCTGTGTGATACTTAATGAATTAATAATATCATAATAAGCTTTAGCTTCTTCTATCGCACTTAAGTTTTCTCTTTGAAGATTTTCTAATAATGCTATTTGCATCATTTCTTCATCAGTGAAATCTCTAATTATTGCTGGTATAGTTTCAAGACCAGCTTTCTTACTAGCTTTAACTCTTCTTTCTCCAGCTATTATTTCATAACCTTTTATACTTTTCTTAACAATAATAGGTTGAAATACTCCGTGTTCTTTTATTGAATCTGATAGTTCTTGTAATGCCTCTTCATCAAAGTATATTCTTGGTTGATATGGATTACTACGTAATTCAGATAGTTTTATATTAACTATTTCATCTTTTGATGCTTCTTCTACGATTTTTTCTTCTATTTGTGAAAAATCTAATGATTCACTATTAAATAATTGTTCTAATCCTTTACCTAATGCTCTACGCTTCTGTTCCATTTCTTTCTATGACCTCCTTAGCCAAATTTATATAAGCTTCAGTTCCTCTACTTTTTGGATCGTAAGAAATTATTGGTTTCCCATGTGAAGGAGCTTCCGTAAGTCTTATAAGTCTCGGAATAATTGTATCATAAACTCTCTCTTTGAAATAACTTCTTATATCCTCTACAACTTCTAATCCTAAATTAGTTCTTGAATCTAACATTGTAAGTAGTACACCTTCGATATCAAGATTAGGATTAAGATTACGTTGAGCAAGCATTATACTGTTTAATAATTGCATAATACCCTCAAGCGCAAAAAACTCGCATTGAACTGGAATAATAACTGAATTACTTGCAGTTAATGCATTAGTAGTTAGTATTCCAAGTGATGGTGGACAATCTATTAAAATAAAATCATATGAATCTTTTATTAGTTCAATTTTATTTTTTAATTGTTCACTCTTAGAAAATCCAGTTTCAAATCTACTTTTTTCTATTAATTCGATATCAGCTCCTGCTAGATTAATTGTTGCAGGAATAATATGTAGATTTTTAAATTTAGTTTTTACAATAACTTCTCCTATACTTGATTCTCCGATTAATACATTGTATATACTTTTATCAATGTCCCCTTTGTTGATACCTACTCCTGTTGTAGCATTTCCTTGTGGATCCAAATCAATTAACAACACTTTTTTGCCTAAATAGCCTAATGAGGCTGCTAAATTTATACTCGTTGTTGTTTTCCCAACTCCACCTTTTTGATTTACCATTGATATTACCTTACCCATTTAAAACACCTCTTTGGATTATCTGCATATCCATTTTATCAAAAAAAAAGGAATTTTGAAATCCCTTTTTTCACTTTTAGAAAATTATTTATTTTTTTCTAGTATTTTCTTTCACACAAATTTGTTTTGAAAGTATTTCTTGCTTTATTTCCTCTAATATCTGAATTCTTTTCTTTTTTTCTATTACATTTGGATTTTCAAATAGCTCTTTAATTTTTTGACTTCAGTAGGAATTGAATTCATATTTGAACCACATATTTTATGTGTTACCTTTTCTACTGTTTTTTTGTCATCTCTCATATTTATTTTGATCATATGAATATTACCAACTCCACACTTATTTTAAATACCTAAGTTTCTTTTGTTCTAAAATTTTGACCTTTCTATTTGATGCGATTGCATAAAAGTACATATCGCCATCTGTTCCGTATTCATCTTTTAAATCCTGTAATAACATCTTATTTCTTAATTCTTTCAACATTTTAATTTTAGATTCTTTATCTTTATCATGTATATCCCCAAAAACACCAATAGTAATATTTCCTCCATTATTGTGAAGATCTGGCCAATCAGTTATAAAATATTCACTATATGGATTATGAGTCATAAAGCGATCGATAGAACTTAAAGGAAATGCATCAATACTTCCATCAAATATCGGAAATAGTACAGGTTTTCCATGTACAATGACAAATTCCTTGCTTATAATTGGGCTATATGATTCACTTGTCATACCAGCCGAAAATTCGGTAATTATAGGTAAATTTAAATTTAAGGCTATTGAATCAAATTTTCCTTTTCCAACTTCTACAACGTTATTTTCATGAGATGGTTTGACATCCATATAATTTACGAAATCCCTATATCTATCACCAATCAATTGATTTTTTTTAATCCAGCAAAAAAATGCACTCATAAACTCATTTGGATCAACATTTCTGTTTAAGATATCAAATCCCAAAGAATTTCCGAATTGGTTATATAGATAATCAAGATAATTTCCAATTTTCTTCATAATTCCCCCCCATTTCACTTCTAATATTACAATAATTTTATATAAAATGTCAAGAATAAGGAAAAAACAAAAGTACAATTAAATCATACTTTTGTCTTTAATATTATTTTTCTAATTCATTTTTAAGTTCTTCTTTAGTCATTTTAGTATAACCTTTGATACCTTTTTCTTTTGCTAAAGTTTTTAATTCATCTAAAGATAAACTTTCTAAATCTTTACTTTCTTCTTTTATTTCTTCATCACTAGGCATTTTACCATTTTTTACTAAGTAATCAATTTGTTCTTTAGTTAATGTTTCATGTTCTAATAATGAATTAGCAATTAATTCTAATAAATCTTTATTTTCATTAATGATTTTTTTAGTTATATCATAACATTCATTAATGATTTTTCTTTGTTCTTGGTCAATTTCAAATGCAACTTGACTTGAGAAATTTCTACTTTTAGTATAATCTCTACCTAAGAATACATTACCTGATTCTCTTTGTTCAAATTGAACTGGACCTAAATCACTCATACCATATTCTGTTACCATAGCACGAGCTATTTTAGTTGCTTTTTCAAAGTCGTTATGAGCACCTGTTGTTACTTCATTAAATATTGTTTCTTCAGCAACACGACCTGCAAGTAATCCACTTATTGTATCAAGTAATTCTTTCTTAGTTGAAAAATAAGTTTCTTCTTTAGGTAGCATTAAGTTATACCCACCTGCTGCACCTCTAGGTACAATTGTAATTTTTTGTACTTCGTTTGCTCCATCAAGTTTTAATCCAATAACTGCATGACCTGCTTCATGGTAAGCAACAATTTTCTTTTCTTTTTCTGTATATTTTTTACTTTTCTTAGCTGGTCCCATTAAAACTCTATCTTGAGCTTCATCGATTTCAGCCATTGTAATTTGTTCTTTATTTCTTCTAACAGCTAGAAGCGCAGCTTCATTTAGTAAGTTTTCTAAGTCTGCCCCACTAAATCCAACTGTTCTTTTAGCAATATTAGATAATTTAACATTCTTAGCAAATGTTTTATTTTTTGCGTGAACTTCAAGAATTTCTTCTCTACCTTTAACATCAGGATAGTTAACTGTAACTTGTCTATCAAATCTTCCTGGTCTTAAAAGTGCAGGGTCTAATACATCAGGACGGTTAGTTGCAGCAATAATAATAATTCCTTCATTAGCACCAAATCCATCCATTTCAGTTAGTAATTGATTTAATGTTTGTTCTCTTTCATCGTGTCCTCCACCAATACCAGAACCTCTTTGACGTCCAACAGCATCGATTTCATCTATGAATATTAAACAAGGAGCATTATGTTTAGCTTGTTTAAACATATCTCTAACACGGCTTGCACCAACACCAACAAATAGTTCAACAAAGTCAGAACCACTTATGTAATAGAATGGAACGTTTGCTTCACCAGCAACAGCACGCGCAAGTAATGTTTTACCTGTCCCTGGAGGACCTACTAATAAAACACCTTTAGGAATTCTTGCTCCTAATTTTTGGAATTTTTTAGGATTCTTTAAGAAATCAATAAGTTCTTTAACTTCTTCTTTTTCTTCTTGTAATCCAGCCACTTTATCAAATTTTATTTTTTTAGAATCTTCATTTAATCTAGCTCTACTTCTACCAAAGTCCATAGATTTATTTGCGCCACCCATTTGTTTACTAAAAATAAAGAATGTCGCACCTACTAATAATAATATTGGTAATACATTAACTATAATTAGCCAGAACGAACTTGAACCAGGATCAGCCTCTGTAACTAATTTAAAGTTGTATTCATCATTAGTATCCATTATTTTAGAAATTACTTCATCTGATAGTGGTACTCTAACAAAGAAACTTTCATTATCTTCATAATTTTTAAGTTTACCAGTTAATTCGTAAACTCCCGCACTACTTTTTGGCGTAATGTCCATTTTATCAATTTTTCCTTCATTTAAGGAAACAACAAATTCATCATAACTTAAAATATTTACTTTATTATTCATATTACTAACAAAGTATAGAATTGTTAACATAATAAGAAACAAAAATAAATATGGTAATAAACTTTTTTTAGTTTTCTTTTTCATTATTTTCCTCCTTTTTCAATGTACTTTACTATTATATCATACTTTTCAATTTTTGATTTATCATATTTTGATTTTTTTAAGCCCGGCAACCATAAGATATTATCTTCACTATCTACCAATATTGGTAATCTGTTTCTTTTTTCCTTTGGAATTTTTAAATCAATATAAATATCTTTAATTTTTTTACTACCATTTAAACCCTTAATACGCATTCTATCAGACGTTTTAATATTTCTAATATAAAGTGGTAATTTAATTTCGTCACTATTTAATTTAATAGTGTAGTTAGAAGTATCATCTGATTCTTCAACTATTTCGATTTTATTATCGTCGATTACAACTTCATCTTTTAATAGTATTTTAAAATCACAATTTTCTGAATTTAAATTATTAATATATAATTCATTATATTCTTTAATAACTCTTATTCCGTTTGGTAAATTAATGAAAGCATTTGGTTTATTAGATTCTAATAACAATAATATTTGATTAATATGAGAATTACAAATAACCGAAATATCACTTTTATATATATTTTCTAACATATATCTGATTATTTCTTCTTGAATAACTATATCCATATTATTAAACTTTTCAACATTTAGTCTATCATTAATTATTACTTCAGGAATTATACGTTTAACTTCCTTTTGAATATAATTTTCATACTTGATAAGTTGTTCACTAAATTTAAGATATTTAAGGTGAATATTATTATTTTCTTCTTTTAGAAAAGGTAATATATTCTTTCTATATCTATTTCTAGTATATACTGATTTTTCATTTGATTTGTCAACTGCATATTTAATATCATTATCCTTAACATATTCTAATAATTGTTGTTTAGTAACATAAATTAGAGGCTTAACAAGATAATAATTAGATTTTTTAGTAATTTTACCAAAACCACTATATCCCTTTACAGTTGAACCTCTTGATATTCTCATTAAAATTGTTTCAATTAAATCGTCACCATGGTGTGCAGTAAATAAATATTTAGAATTATACTTTTTCATTAGTTCATCAAAGAAATTGTATCTTATATTTCTCGCTTGAGCGTGAAAATTATCCTTATCATATTTTGTAATTTCCATATATTCAAAAATTATTTCATTGTTCTCACAGAAATTTTCTACATCTATCTTTTCTTGTTCACTTTCTATTCTAAGTTTATGATTAACATGTGCACAAATAATATTTATCTTTCTTTTATCACGCAACTTTAAAAGAATATCCAAAAGTGCCATAGAATCCGGTCCACCAGAACAAGCTACAACAACAGATAAATTATTTTCAATAAAAATATCGTTTTCTAAAAATTTAATTACTTCATTCAATATAATCGCTTCCCTTAATAAATTTATTTACTACTATATAAATTTTATATAAAAATACATTTATAATATATAAACAAATAGAATTTAATAATCTATTATAATTATATACCATTGGTTCGAATACATTTATTAAAACCAAATATACAAAAAAAGTCAATAAAAAAGTTCTATATTTACCTTTCATATTTATCTCATCATTAGTTAAGATTATTAAGAATATTTCAAATAGTAAGAGGAATATTATATTTTTGAGAAAAATTTGTATACTAATATTTAAAAACACTATACTACTCAACATCAAAACTAAATATCTATCTTTATAAAAAATAATATACAAAAGAAAGATAAAAAGAGGCTCACCCCAAAAAATATATCTAAAAAACAAAGATACAAATATTGTTATTATTATAAATTTTAATATGTTTTTTATGAGCATATTAATCACCTGTTGAATCAGTTTATGATATTAAAACAATAAATTTTGTCAAAATAAAAAGATAGTCATTAATTTGACATATCTTTTAAGGTAACTTAATAATATATTCACCATCTTTTGAATATGAATATTTTTCCCTAGCGTATCTAGCAACATATTCTGGATCTTGTAATTTTTGAACTTCGCTTTCTAACTTTTCTTCTTCTTCACTAAGTTCAGCAATTTCTTTAGTTAATTCCTTCTTCTCTGTATATATATTATATATTTTCAAAAAGTAAGTAGAAAAAACATAAGTAGATACAATAATTATACCTAATGATATTATTGTGAATAATATTGTTTTCTTCTTTACTCTCTTTCTTTTTTTCTTTGGCATCTCATACACCATCCCCTAGTATAAATAATTATACCACTTTAAATTGAATTGTAAAATATAGTTTTAGGAATTTATATGAGATTGGTGTAAACAGTGTCAAGTATTCTTTTTTTAATGAAATTTTATTTTAATCTTATTAACTAACTCTTTTATTCTTTTTCCTAGTTTAAGTGTACGTTTATCAAAGAATATTCCTAATAAAATCATTAATATAAAATACGCATGAATAACACCATAATTAATTTTTTTAATACATATGAAATATACTAAGCAAAAGAAAATCGAAATTAAAAATGTATTAATTATTTGAAAAGTAAGTTTCTTGTGATATATAATTTTTTCAAATATATCAATTATCATCGAAAAAACAATTCCAAAGAAAAAGGAAAATAATAGTGATTTAATTTGAGTTATTAATTCCATTACTTGAATAACCTATTAAATAATCCATCTTCTTTTTCTTTTGTCTTATCATCATCTATATAATTTATTGAGTTAATTTTACCTTTAATAGCGATACTTCCCTGATATGTATCTAATCTTATTATTTCAAGTTGTTCTCCTTTGACTATTACATATCCCATTAAAGTTTCAATTAAGAATTCTTCATTATCAAAACTTTCTATTTTTTTTACTCCTGAAATAGTAATATTTTTTCTTTCTGTAAGTGCGATAGTATGAGTTATAATTGTATCTAATTCTTGTACTTTGTCCATTAATATCTCTCCTTTAATATAATATATGAGATATTAATGAAATTATGAAATAAAAAACTTGGTAAAAAACCAAGTCTTATTCTTCTTCTTTATTATATTCGTCTAATATAGCTTGTTCGAACATTGTACGAACTTCTGGATTAATTGGATGAGCTATATCTCTATATCCTCCAGTTGGAGTTTTTCTACTAGGCATTGCTATAAATAACCCATTATCTCCTTCGATTATTCTAATATCATGAACTGCAAAACTATCATCAATTAATACTGATGCAATTCCTTTCATACGTGAATTTTCTTTTTCAATTTTACGTACTGTAACAGATGTAATTTTCAAGACGACCCTCTCCTTCCGAAGCACATATGCTCCATAATTAAATTATATATAAAAGAATATAAAAAAGCAATTGTTTTTAAAGAAAAAATGTCGTTTTTTGTTAATTTTTAACATATTTATTCAAAATGTAATTCTACAGTTTTAGTAAGTACATCCGAATAACTAAAAGACTTATTTTCGTTTTCTGTTTCTACAACAAAAATAAATCTATAAGTTTCTTTAAGTACAGCATCAAATTCCTCAATTTTATTTCTACCAACATTAAATGTTACTCTAACCTTATTTCCTAAATTTTCAGTTAAGTTTTCCTTAATTTTAGCTATTGTCATATTCTCTCCTTATCTAGGATACCCAACATACATAGTTCCTTTTGTTTTTATACCACCTATTCCATCTGATCCATACTTTGTTTTAGATAATATTCCTATTAAATCAATATCCTCCCCTTTATCAGTTAATCCAACCATTGTTGCGATAATAGCAGGATCCAAAGCATGAATATTAATTCTTTTAGGACTAGATGCAAAATTTGCCCCAGCCCTAATTAATTCCTCATAATCAGATTGACAAGCCCCTGCAATTATTATCAGCTTGTCATGAGCTTTCTCATACTTTCTTGCTTCTTTTATTGATTTAATAAAATTATCACTGTTTTTATATGCACTTAAATCATCTTGTGCACCTTTCTTTTTATAATAAGCATCATGTCCAGTAATAACTACAATATCAGCATTAGTTTCTTCTAAATACCTTCTAATATTTTTAGGCACTTCGCTTTCTTTTGAATGAATACCATACGCCAAGACATTATAATCTTTATAAAACTTAAGACATCTATCTAAGTATTCTTTGTCACCATCTATATGAAGTATTCTTCCAGGTAAATAAAAATATTCATTTCTATCTAATTTAAGTGAATCTCTAATGTCTTCAAATTTTCTATTGTCATTCTCAATTATTTCTTTTTCCTTTTTATCGTATGGAACTAAATCTTCAATATCGCTATCAGCATATAAACGTATTGTTACACCTTTTAAATATACTTCATCATTTTCAATAGCAATAATTTTAAATACTGTATCATTATTATATGAATTTCTAGTTACTAAATCTCCTATTTTAAGTTCCATTTAACTCACCCATATAAAAATATGAAAAAACCTTGTCAATTATGACAAGGAATTGGCTATATCCGCAAATATTTCAATACTAAGATTTTCAGCTCTTACACTTAAATCAAAACCATATTTTCTTAGTACGTCTTCTATAATTTCAAGATTATATCCTTTTAAGTTGTTTCTCAAAGTTTTTCTTTTATATGTAAATGAATCACGTATTAATTTAAAAAATATATCCTCATTACTAACAATTACCTTTTTGTTAAGTCTTTTTTCTAATGAAATTATAGAACTATCTACATTAGGTTTAGGGTAGAAAGAATTTCTATTAACATCAAATAATTTTTTAACTTCAAAATAATAATCTATAAATATTGTTAAAGAGTTATATTGCTTAGTACCTATTTGAGCTTTAAGCCTATCAGCAACTTCTTTTTGAACCATAAAAATACAATGCTTAACTGGAAGATTATCATTAATTATTTTCTCAATAATAGGTGTAGTTATATAATATGGAAGATTTGCGACTATGTATAGATTTTCATAAGTGACTTCACTTATAACAGAATTAACATCTTGTTTTAGAAAATCCCCATATACAATTTTAGCACCCATATCTTCATACTTGCTTAAGTATTGTTTTAAATCAGTATCAATTTCAAAACAAACTAGTTTTTTAGTTTGTTCTATAAGTTTTTCGGTGAGTGCACCACCACCTGGACCTATTTCAATTACTAAATCATTACTAGTAATTGATACACTATTAGCGATCTTCTCTAATATATTATTATCTTGTAAAAAGTTTTGTCCGAATTTTTTCTTAAAATTATGTTCCATATTATTTTCCCCAATCAACAAAATAATTATATATTATAAATATTTTATAATCAAGTCAAGATACTATTAATAGAAAAAACTCTAGTTAAACTAGAGCTTTACCATCCTAATCTTATAATATCTAATGTTATATTTTTTTGTGTTGTAATACCTGGGACACTATCTTCTGATTCAAATAATAAATCTATTTTATCACCTTTAATAGCGCTTCCTCTATCCATTACTATAGCCAAAGTAGGCTCACCTAAAACTTTACTATTGGATATTCTCATAACTGTACCATATGGATATTTAGCATCAGCTGCTATAATTCTCATTTTACCATATGTTTTGTCTTCATAATATATATTTCCATTTCTAACATCTTGCCCTGCCCCAACACGACCACTACAACCTGTACAATCAGGCCCATAGCCAGTCATAGAACCAGTAACTGTAGAAAGAATTTTTTCTCCAACTTGAATTATTTTTGATTGTGGTTTTTGTACTTCTACTTTTACACCATTGTATTCAACTGTTAAACCATTAATACCTTCTTGAATAACTTGTCTTTCTCCGAATTCAAGATTAGCGTTAACTTCTTCATAAACATCGTATGGAACGATATTTTGAGTAATATCAGCATCTAATTCTGGTGTAGTAAGAGAATGTACTACTTCAACTTTACTTGTAACTGCAACATATACTGTAAAAGCTGAAATAGCTGAAATCTTGATGATAGTTCCAAATTTCTTTGGTAGCTTATGTTTCATTTTTTCACCTCTTAGTATGATAACATTCTAGCATATTAATATCTAAAAGTCAAACAACTCACAAGCATTAGATGTAGTAATATTTTCAACCGTTTTCACATCAATATTTTTAATTTCTGCTATTTTTGAAGCAACAAAGCTTACATAATAAGGATAATTTCTTTTACCTCTATGTGGTTCAGGTGTTAAATATGGGCTATCTGTTTCTAATAAAATATATTCAAGATTTAGTTCATTTATAACTTCCTTAATATTTTTAGAATTTTTGAAAGTTGATACTCCACCAACACTTATATATAATCCAAGCTTAGTAAATTCTCTTGCCATTTCTACACTACCGCTATAACAATGCATTGTACCTTTTAAATCACTATAACTCTTAACAATATCATAACAATCTTGTATTGCTTCTCTACAATGTATAACTATTGGTTTATTATATTTTAAAGCAAGTTCTATTTGTGCAATAAATAGTTTTTTTTGTTCATCTTTATTATCCTTATACCAATAATAGTCTAATCCTATTTCACCAATACCTACTATTTTTTTATTTTGTAATAATTTTTCTAGTTCTTCTAAATCATAAGAATCCTCTTTTTGTAATACTTCAGGTAGAAATCCAATTGTAGCATATATTTCTTCATACCTATCAGCAAGCATAACAGCTTCCTTACTACTTTCTAAATCATAACCACTAACAATTATTTTATTAATTCCATTTTCTTTACATTTAGTTAATATTTCTTCAATATTATCATAATCTTCTTTTTCTATATGACAATGAGTATCTATCATTTTAATCACCAATTAAAGTATACCAAATAAAAGAGATATTAACAAATTAATATTTTGTCATATCTCTTTTTTCTACTCTCATTAAATATAAATATCTTAAAAAATAAAATATTAAAATTACTAAATAAATTACATCATAAATACTAAAACTTCTAATACTAATAAAACTCATTACTAAGATTCCTAGTATAAAACAGCATATAATCTTTAAGTTACTGCCTTTTTGTTTTGGCATCATGATTCTCTTTTCTCCTTTTTATCGAACGATAAAACTATAACACATATATTTGTAATATTACAGAGAAAAAAGTCGAAAAGTATAGTTTTTACATTAAATTTTACACAAAATTAGTTGTTTTTTGCATAATATTCTTCTATTTCTTTTAATTTAGCTTCTTTATCAATTCTAGCAAATAGTGGTTTTGGATTGCCTACTTTGTCAGTTTTTTTCATACCATCAAAGCTATTTACAGTTGAATAATCTGTTTCTGTTGTATTTATTTGTTCAAATATGTTTTTAGCCGTAGATGGTAAATATGCTTGTAATAATACTGCTGAAATTCTAATAGATTCTAGTAAATTATATAAAACTGCTCCTAATCTATCCTTTTTAGTTTCATCTTTTGCTAAAACCCATGGTTCAGTTTCATCTATGTATTTATTACATCTTCTAAGTAAATCAAATATATTATCAATTGCTGCTGCAACTTTTAAGTCATTCATATTTTTTTCAACCAATAATGGTGTATTGATAGTCATAGTGATTAAATCATCATCAATTTCTTCTTTAACATCATTATTTGGAACAACGCCATCAAAATATTTGTTAACCATTGAAATAGTTCTATTAACTAAGTTACCTAGTACGTTTGCTAAATCTGAATTTATTCTTTCAATTAACAAGTCATAAGTAATTGTTCCATCATTTGCGAATGGTATTTCATGTAATAAGTAATAACGAACTGCATCTAATCCAAATAGATTTACTAAATCATCTGCATACATTACATTACCTTTACTTTTACTCATTTTACCATCACCCATTAATAACCATGGATGACCAAAGATTTGCTTAGGTAATTCAACATCTAAAGCCATTAACATAATTGGCCAATATAATGTATGAAATCTTAATATATCTTTACCAATTAAGTGAACATCTGCAGGCCAATATTTTTTAAATTTCTCGTCATGATTTCCATCAATGTCATAACCTAAGAAAGTAATATAGTTACTTAACGCATCTATCCAAACGTAAACTACATGTTTAGGATCAAAATCTACAGGAACTCCCCAACTAAATGTTGTTCTAGATACACATAAATCTTGTAATCCAACTTTTAAGAAGTTTTGAATCATTTCATTTTTTCTTGATTCTGGTTGAATAAATTCAGGATGTTCATTTATATATTCAATTAATCTATCTTGATATTTACTTAATTTAAAGAAGTATGCTTCTTCGCTTTCCTTTTTAACTTCTCTTCCACAATCTGGACATTTGCCTTCCTCTAATTGAGATTCAGTAAAGAATGATTCACAAGGAACACAATACCATCCTTCATATTTTCCTTTGTAAATATCACCTTGATCATAAAGTCTTTTAAATATTTGTTGTACTTTCTTTTCATGTTCTTTATCAGTAGTTCTAACAAATTTGTCATAGCTAGTGTCCATTAAATCCCAAATTCTTTTAATTTCATCTGCAACATCATCAACAAACTCTTGAGGTGTTACACCTTTAGCAAGAGCTTTCTCTTGAATTTTGATACCATGTTCATCAGTACCAGTTTGAAAATAAACATCATAACCTAATAATCTTTTGTATCTAGCAATTGCATCACCTAAAACTATTTCATATGTATTTCCAATATGAGGTTTTCCAGATGTATACGCTATTGCAGTAGAAATATAATACTTTTTATCTTCCATTTTTCTCTCTCCTTTTAAATTCTATTTTATTAAAATAAAAAATAGACTCTTCCAAACATAAGGACGAATCTATTTCGCGGTACCACCTTAATTTATAATTAACATTATACACTTGAGATTTTAACGCATATATACGATTTGCTCCAGAACCATCTTCTATAACTTTACAATGTCTATTTTCACCATACATAAACTCTCTATGAATGTAAATGTTATATACTCTTTCCTTCAACGCAAATAACTAAATAAAATATATGCATATTATACACAAATTAAAATTAATTTTCAATATATTTTCCTAAAAAGTTAGCTGCTACTTGAATTACATTTTCTTCTTCTTTAGTGATTTGCTCATTTTTAGATAAAAGAATTATAAGTCCAATAGCTTCTCCTGAAGATATTATTGGATATGCTAAATATTTTCCACTATATCTTTTCCCACTACATAGTTCTATTTCACCATTCTCATTTTCTTTTGTTATTTCTCGTTTGTCAATAATTCTAAGAAGATAATCACTAATATCCCTATTCTCACATTCTTTTTTATATTCGCTAATTCCAGTTATAAATTTATCCCTATCTGTTATTAATATATCTTTCTTTAATGTTTGATGTATAGCCTCTACATAACTTTGAATAATTATAGTATAATCTTCTGATAAAGAATATTTTTTTAAAATAATTTGATTTAAATTATCAGTAAATATCTCTATTGATTCACCATCTCTAATTTTTAAATTTTTTCTTATTTCTTTTGGTATAACAATACGTCCTAGTTCATCTATCCTTCTTACAACACCAGTTGCTTTCATTTTGTTACCTCTCTTTCTAAAATTTATTCTGTTTCCTAAATAGTAAAATATACCAATATATCAAGCAAAAATTTTATTTTTTTAAGTATTTATGATAAACTGTTATTAGAGTTAGAAAGAAGGATTAAAATGAATAATGTGGTTGAAGCAATTATAGAGATTCCAATGGGAACAAAAAATAAATATGAGATAGATAAAGAAAGAAATAGAATTAAATTAGATAGAGTTTTATATACAACTATGAGTTATCCTGCTGAATATGGTTATATTGATAAAACTTTATCACTTGATGGTGATCCTTTAGATATATTAGTATTGTCAACCGAGAAAACTTTTCCAGGTTGTATAGTTGACGCAAGAATTGTTGGATATCTAGATGTAATAGATAATGGCGAAGCTGATCAAAAAGTAATCGCAGTTGTTGATAAAGATCCAAGATATGATCATGTTAAAGAATTAAGTGATATCCCTGACACTACTTTAGAGATAATTAAAGATTTTTTTAAAACCTATAAAACATTACAAAAAATCAAAGTTGAAATAAAAGATTATCATGGTAAAGAAGATGCATTAAAACTATTACAAGAAAATAGAGATTTATATATTAGAAGTATAAAAAAAGAAAGTTAGAATTTATCAAAAATTAAATTCTAACTTTTCTTATATGTATCAAACACATTTAATAAATCAACCATATAATAAATCCAGTTTTTATCTAGTTTAATAGTATCAAGTATAACCTTAATCTTTTTATTAGAATATGAGAATCTAAACATTCTAGAAATAGTGTTTGCTTGATAGAACAATTTTTCTCCATCAATCATATCACTAGTTTCTTCACTAAATATACATTCTACAAATGTTTTAGTTTGGTTAAATCTTTGAATACCTAGTTGTTTAGCTAGTTTATCTAACCATTCTTCATACATGTATATTAACATTGTTTCATTTATTTTTCCAAATCTATCTTCAAGTTCTTTTTTGACAGATAATAGTTTATTATATGAATCAATTTCATTAATTTTTTTATGAATTTCAATTTTTAAATCTTCATCGGATACATAGTCATCAGAAATATGGGTATCTACTTCTATCATAGGTTTTTCATCAATTTCTTCTTCCTTGACTTCTATACCCTTAATTCTAGCAACTTCCTCATTTAACATCTTCATGTATAACTCAATACCGATTGTATCAATAAACCCAGCTTGTTCACTACCTAGTATATCTCCCGCACCTCTAATAGATAAGTCACGCATTGCGATACTAAATCCACTTCCTAATTCAGTGAAATCCTTAATAACTTGTAATCTTTTAGATGCAACATCATTTAATACTTTTCTTTCATCATACATTAGATAAGCATATCCTATTTTATTAGTACGACCAACTCTACCTCTAATTTGATATAACTGGCTAAGACCAAAGTGGTCTGCATCTAAAATAATTAACGTATTCGCATTAGGTATATCAATACCTGTTTCAATGATTGTAGTACAAATCAGAATATCATATTCATGATTAATGAATGACTGCATTCTATCTTCTAATTCTTGTCTACTCATTTGTCCATGTGCATAAGTAACTTTAGCTTCAGGTATCATTTTTGATATTTCATAATACTTGTTTACAATTTGTTCTACACTGTTAAACAGTAAAAATACTTGACCTTCTCTGCTTAGTTCTTTATAGATTACATCTTTTATTATACTTTTATTTTCTGGTAATACATAAGTTTGAACAGGATACCTATCAACAGGCGCAGTTTCTATTAATGATAAATTTCTAATCCCTACCATAGACATTTGTAGTGTTCTAGGTATAGGAGTTGCAGAAAGTGTTAAAACGTCTACATTACTTTTAATTTCTTTTATCTTTTCTTTATGAGTAACACCAAATCGTTGTTCTTCATCTATTATCAATAATCCTAAATCTTTAAATTCAACATCTTTACTTAATAATCTATGTGTACCAATTACAAAGTCAACTGTACCATTTTTAAGACCTTCTAAGGTGTCATTTACTTTCTTAGGAGTAACAAATCTATTTAATAGTCCAATATTAATAGGAAATGATTTAAAGCGTTCTATAGCGTTTTTATAGTGTTGACTAGATAGAATTGTAGTTGGACAAAGATATGCTACTTGCTTACCACTCATTATAGCTTTAAAGGCAGCTCTAAACGCAACTTCTGTTTTACCAAAACCAACATCTCCGCAAAGTAATCTATCCATTGGTGTTTCTTTTTCCATGTCTTCTTTAATTTGTCTAACTGCAAGCATTTGATCATTAGTAGGAGTATATGAAAACTCATTTTCAAATAATATTTGTTCTTCTGAATCCGGCAAGAAAGCAAAACCTTTTCTTGCTTCTCTTTCAGCATATAACTTAAGTAGGTCTTGCGCAATATTTTTAACTTTAGATTTAACTCTTAGCTTAGTCTTCTCCCATTCAGTACTTCCTAACTTATTAATTTTAGGTGCCGCACCTTCATTTGAAGAATACTTACTAATTAAATCTATTTTTTCCACAGGAATATATAAAACATCATTACCTTTATACTTTAATTTTAGGTAATCTTTTTTAATATCACCCTTAGGAAGAGTTACTATACCACAGTATACACCTATACCATGTATATTATGAACTACATAATCACCAATATTTAATTTGTTAATATCTTTTATCTTAGTACCATATTTATAATTACTCTTAATATGATTTTTATTTGAGATATTGCCATATAAATCATTTGAACTCAATATTACATACTTATCATAAGTGAAACCAGTAACAATTTGTTTCATTACAAGATTTATTTTATTTTCTATAATATTATTTTCATTAGTAATAATAGAGTCTTCTGAAATATATTCATTAAAGTTTTTTAATTGCTTTTCAGTATCAAAACAGATAATGACTGTTTTATTTTTATCAATTGTTTCATAAATATAATCTTTAATATTTTCTATATTGCCATTAAATTCAGGTACCGATGATGAAAACAATTGTATCTTATCATTTAGTTTAATACCATCTAACATGTTATCAGTTTTAAAAACAAAGATTTCATCACTTATTGATAACTCATCAAAGTCGTGCATATAAACTTCATCTGTATCATTACGTTCATTATATTCAAACATTTCTGATACTAAACTTTTATAACTATTCTTAATTTTATTATAGTCAAAATAAATTAATATAGGATTTTCAACATAATCAAGTAATGAACTATGTTCTTTATTAATATTCACTTCATTAAAAGGACGTATTTCAATATTATTTAATTCTTTAATTGACAATTGTGTTTCATAGTCAAAACTTCTTATAGATTCTATTTCATCATCAAAGAATTCTATACGTATTGGATTTTGTTCATTTACTGGGAACAAGTCAAGTATGTATCCTCTAACTGCATACTCCCCTGTATTTGTAACAATAGTATCTCTATTGTAACCCAATTCATCTAGATTAACTAATAAGTCTTCCCTTTTATAATTTTTACCCTTTTCTATTTGTAATATATTTTTCTTACTAGAAGCTTTATTAGGTAAAAACTTAAGAAATCCCATTAAGTGTGTGATTACTATTTTATTACCATTATTGATTAATTCATTTATTGTTGAAAGTCTAACACTTTTTAATTCTGGACTTATTGTCGCAATTCTAGTTGTTAGAAAATCATCCATTGGAAATAATAAAACATCTTTAGTATAACAGTATAGTGAATTATATAATTTGTTAGCTTCATATAAAGATGAAGTAACGACAAAAAGACCTCTATTGGCCTTTTTATATAAGTTATATAAATATAGAGGTTCAATTCCATTATTAATTCCATCAATAGCTGTTTTACCAGATATGTATGAAACATCTATTAAGTTGTCAAATAAGTTCATACTTATCACCTCATGATATTTTTATATCACATTTTTTTGTTATATTTTGTCATTAATTTATTAAAATCAGTATTAGTAAAATCTAGTATTATTTCAGCACCAATTTCTATAACTTTATCAATAATAGTTCTTTCTTCTTTACCAAATCTACCTAAGACATAATCAACAACATTATCTTTATTACCATTATCAATTCCTATTTTTAAACGTTTATAATCTTTAGTACCTAGATTTTGTTCAATATTTTTAAGACCATTATGACCACCAGAAGAACTATTGCTTTTTAATTTGTAATTTCCTATTTTTTGGTCTAAGTCATCAACTACTACTAATATATCTTCAACATCTATTTTAAAATAATCCATAAATTTTCTAACTACTGTACCACTAAGATTAACATAACTTTGTGGTTTTAATAATAATACTTTTTCTCCATTAATTATTGTTTCAAAGTATACACCATTAAATTTTTCTTTGCTGGTAGTAATATTTAATTTACTTGCTAACATGTCAATTGTATCAAATCCAATGTTATGTCTAGTGTATTCATATTCTTTACCAGGGTTTCCAATACCTACTACTAATTTCATTTATATCATCACCTTTTATGATATTCTTTATACACATCATTTTTTGGAACATTTCTATCTTTTGCGACTTTTTTAATTGCATCGTTAGAAGAAAGTCCTTGTTCAATATATTGATTTATATGATCTAATACAGAAGTTTTTGAATAGTCTACGTCTTCTTTAATATATTTCTCAACAATAATAACAAATTCACCTTTAAGAGTGTCTGCTATATCTACTATTTCAGAGATATTACTTCTAATTACTTCTTCGTGTAATTTACTTATTTCTCTTACTAAAGCAATATGTCTATCACCAAATACTTTACATATGTTTTCTAATGTTGATTTTAATCTATGAGGTGCCTCATAAAATATTATTGTAGATTCCTGATTCTTTAAATTTTCTAATTCTTCTTTTTGTTTAGAACTTTTACTATTTAAAAATCCATAAAACAAGAATGGTTGAGTTTCTAATCCAGACATTACAAGAGCTGGAATTAAAGCGTTTGCGCCAGGCAAACATACTACGTTATAATCGTTTTCTATAGCGCATTCTACTGCAACAAAACCAGGATCACTTATTCCAGGAGTACCTCTATCGGATACTAGCGCAATAGAATTACCACTATTTAAATGTTCTAATATTTTTTCTTTAATTGCAAACTCATTATATTTATGATTTGAAATAAGCTTTTTATTTTCAATATTCAAATGATTTAAAAGTTGTCTTGTAATTCTAGTATCTTCACAAAAAACAACCTCTACTTCATTTAACACTTTAATAGTTCTATAAGTTATGTCATCTAAATTACCAATTGGTGTAGGTAGTATGTACAGTGTTGGTGTATTGTCATAACTTTTTTGTCTTTGCATGTTATCACCTACTTAAACATATCTAATATTTCTTTTCTGTAATCTCCATTGTCTTTATGAACAAATAAAGGTTTTAATATTTTTAAACCTTTATTACCATTCTTTTTGCCTTCAATTAAAATCATATTTGATTCTTTGTTCTCATTTGGATATATAAATTGTAATCTTTTAGGTTCTATATTGTATTTTTTCATTGTTTCAATAATTTCAACTAATCTATCTGGTCTATGTACAATCGCAACTACTCCATTATTTTTTAATAATTTTTTGGATATTCTAAATATATCTTCTAATTGCATATATATTTCATGACGCGCAATAGATTTTATTTCATTATCATTTTTTCTATTTAGTTCATGATTTTCAAAATATGGTGGATTACATGTTATTACATCAAACGTTTCTGTTTCAAAGTCATCTAGAATATCATTAATATTTTTATTTATTAGTTCAATTTTATTATTTAGTTTATTTAATTCAACAGATTCAGAAGCTAATTCATATATTTCTTTTTGTAACTCTACACCGTATATTTTAGCATCAGTCTTAGTTGTTAATATCATAGGAATTGGTGCGTTGCCTGTACATAAATCTAATATATTACTTATATTTTTATTTAGTGTTACAAAATTAGGTAGTAGTACCGAATCTAATGAAAAATTAAAATAATCAGTGTCTTGAACTATTTGTAAATTATCATATTCTAACAAACTATGAGTTACTTTCATTTTTAGTATCCAATTCTTTCTTTATTTCAACAGTACCATGTGAAGGTACACTAACTTTATATGTTCTATTACATATGTCTACTGCTTCAACAGTACCTTTTCCAAATTCCGTTTCTACTTCTTCACCTACTTCAGGAAGACCTTTTTTTAGTGTACAATATTGTTTATCCTCATATTTTAAACAACAAAGTAATCTACCACATGACCCATTTATTTTACTAGGTGTAAGTGCTAGTTTTTGATTTTTAGCCATATTAATAGATACTGTATCCATTTCATGTAAGTATTGTGAACAACATAGTTCTTTACCACAAACACCAATACCACCTATACATTTTGCTTTATCACGTACACCTATTTGGCGTAGTTCAATTCTAGTCTTATAGATACTAGCAAGTTCTTTAGCAAGTTCTCTAAAGTCAACTCTATTATCAGATGTAAATTGGAAAACCAATTGTTTTTTATCAAGTGTATATGTAGCATCAATTAATCTCATATCAAGATTATATTTTTTAATTAGCTTTTCACATTTAGCTAGAGCTTTATTTGCTTCTTCTATATTTTTAAAATTATTATCTATATCTTTTTTTGATGCTATTCTTACTATTTTTGCATCAATATTTTTTTTACTGTTTTTATCCAATTGAATTATTTTACCAATATTTAATGTTTTATCCATATCAAAAACAACATATTTACCCACTTCTAATTCTATATCTTCATAACTAGCAAATATTAATTTACCTTTATTAGTTAATTTAATTACTGCTATATCCATCACTATCAACTCCATTAAACTTTATGACAAACTTGTCCATTAACATATCAACATTGACATTAAACTTCAAGTTCTCACGTATATCAGATATTAAAGTTATTTTTTCTTTTATAGAATACAATGAATTATTATCTATAATATTTTTAATATATTTATCACTTATATTATTAATACCTAACTTACTCTGCATAGCATTAAAATAAAGTAAAAACATTATTTCAAAAGTAATTTTAATATCTTCTCTTTCACTTAGTATATTATTCCATAAAACATGAATTTTAGCAATAATATCATCATTATTTTTTTCTAGTTCACTTATAAAGTCCACAACAGAATTTATTTTTTCTTCGTCAAATAAATTATCAATATCATACACTGTTGATTTACAATTTATTATTTGACATCTAGACACAATAGTATCAATTACTTCATGAACATTATTTGTTAGAAGAATTGCGATTATTCCTGGTGAAGGTTCTTCTAAAAATTTTAAAATTGTATTAGCTGAAGCACTATTCATTTTTTCTGCTTCATATATAACATAAATCATCTTATCTGATTCTATTGAAGTTTTACTAAAGTCTTTTTGTAATTCTAATAATTGTTCTTTTTTTATCCACATTCCATCTGGTTTGATAATTTTAATAGCTGGATAATTGTTATTATTAATTCTATTACAAATAGAACAAAGATTACAATTTTCCGAATAATTACTTGGACAATTTATATTTTTTAGAAAAGAAAAAACAATCTCATCATTATTTTCTTGTAATTCAAATAAATAAGCATGAGATAGTTTATTATTTTCAATTGAATTTTTTAAAATTGTATTCGCAATTCCAATATTATTACTTTTATTTGTCATTACTTCATCCCCTAAATTAAAGAGCGACTAACATTATTATGATTAAACCTAATAGTCCAGGAAAACCTAATGCTGTAACAGTTGATACAGTGATTAGATTTATTGGTACTATTACTGATAATGGAGACATAAGTAAATTGAATCCATATAAAATAAAAGCCGCTAATATTACTTTTTTGAATATACTAAAAACTTTTTTGAGCATCTTTGTCCACCTCTTAGTAATTATTATGATGGACAATTTATATTTATGATATTTTTTTTCTATCTTGAAGCGCTAATTCTAGAGTTAATGAATCAATATATTCCATATCTACTCCTAGTGGAATACCATGTGCAATTCTAGACACTTCTACTTTACTTTCTCCTTCAGAAGTAGCATTCATTTCTTCTAGTAATTTCAAAATATATAACGATGTAGTTTCTCCTTCTATTGTAGGTTTAATAGCTAAGATTACTTCATTGATATTTTCATTTTTTATTCTTTCTAACAATTTATCTAAATTGATGTCCTCAGGACCTATTTTATCTAGTGGTGAAATTAAACCATCTAAAACAAAATATAATCCATTATAAACTGATAATTTTTCAAACATTATTACACTCTTAGCATCTTCTACTACACATAATGTTTTTTTATCTCTAGTGTTATCTAAACATAAATCACACACTTCATTTTCTGTAATATGATTACACCTAGTACAAGTTTTTATATTATTTTTAACTGCCAAAAGAGATTCTGAAAAAGTTTCAACATCTTCTTTTTCAAAATCAATTATTGAAAATGCTAATCTTTCTGCACTTTTTTCACCTATTCCTGGCAATTTCTTAAAACTTTCAATTAAATTTAATATACTTTCTGGGCATCCCATACAACATCACTCTTTGCTAATTACATTAATCCTGTTAAACCTTGACCATATTTTCCTAACGTTTTTTCTGTTTCAGCATCAACTTTTTTAAAAGCGTTATTAATCGCTATCATAATTGTATCTTCTAACATTTCAATATCGTCTTTTTCTAATTCGATATCTTTATCAATTTCAATCTTTTGGATTTCTTTTGCGCCATTTACTTGAACTGTTACAGAAGAATACTTTTCTTCAAATATTTTCTTATTTATTTCTTCTTTTGATTTTAATACATCGTTTTGCATTTTTTGTGCTTGTTTCATTAATGCTTGTATATTCATTATTATCTCTCCTCTATATTACTTGAACCACACTATTTCCAAAGAATTCTAGTGCTTGGTCTACTATTATATCATCTTTTTTATTGAATAATTTATCATAATCTGCATTTTCTTCGATATAACTATATTTTTTATTATTCTTGATACTTTTAATATAGGCTGATTTAAATTTATTCCATTCTGATTCATCTAATGCAATAAACTTATATTCAACATTAAAAGTCATCTTTAATATTTCTTCTATTCTTGGTATTAAACTATTAGCTCTATCTGCCATTGATTCATAAGGAAATACAACTAATAATTCTTTGTCTGATGCAACAGTAAGTGTACTATCTAAAAGCATACCTGCTGCTACACCATAAACCTGATTAACAGAATATTCTGAAATTTTTCTCCATTCATTTTTAAGATTATTTAATAAATTTTTATCAGCATTGCAAAGGCAATTATTTGCTCTTACTTTTTTTAATTTATCAATATCTTCTATCACTTCTATTTCAATAGCAGGAGAATTATATTGAGAAACATTATCATTAACGATATTTTTATTTTGATTATTAATTTCAGCATTTTCAACAAAAACATTTGACACTTCTTCTTGATAATTATTCTCATTAATTTTTGATTCTTCTTGTACTAAAGTATTTTCAGTTTCAGTTTTTTCTTCAACAGTCGATTTTATATTATCTTCATCCATCGGTTTTACTAGTAACTCTTTCTTTATTATTGAATTTGAATCTTTATTAACACTTATTATAAAAGTTTCTAAAATTATCTTTGGATAATTTGTATTTTTCATTTTGGAAGATACTTCATTTAATTGATTTATATATTCTAAAACAATTTTCTTATCAATTTCTAAGCTATTATCTTCATCAATAAGTATATTTCTTAGATACAACATCATTTCATCGACTAATTTATTTAAATCTTTTCCTTTGTCATCTAGTGAGTCTATCAGCTCAATATATTCTTTTATATTATTTTCATAAACACAAGTTACTACTTTCTTTATATCACTTTTAGTAACACTATAATTTATTTCATGTATGATTTCAGCAGTTATTTCATCATTAGTATAAGCAATAGCTTTATCCAACAATCCTATTGCATCTCTTAGTCCACCATCAGTTAAACTACTTATTTCCTCTAATGCTTCATCAGTAATTTTTATATTTTCTTTTTCTGATATTTTCTTTAATCTTTCAAATATTTTTTTAATTGAAATTTTATTAAAATCAAATCTTTGACATCTGGATACTATTGTTATTGGTATCTTATTTATTTCTGTTGTAGCCAAAATAAAAACAACATGTGCAGGTGGTTCTTCAAGTGTTTTTAATAATGCGTTGAATGCACCTATTGATAACATATGAACTTCATCGATTATATATATTTTATACTTAGAGTTTGCTGGTAGCAAATTCACTTTATTTCTAAGTTCTCTTATTTCATCTACTCCGTTATTTGAGGCTGCGTCTATTTCAATAATATCAACATTATTTTTATGAGATAAGCAACTTTGACATTGTTCACAAGGAATACCATTATTTTGATTTTCACAATTTATAAGTTTTGCGATAAGTTTTGCAATACTTGTTTTACCTGTACCCCTTGGTCCACAAAATAAATAAGCATGTGATACCTTATTATTATTTATTTCATTTACAATTGTTTTCTTTATTACATCTTGTCCAATTACCTCATCAAAATTACTTGGTCTATATTTTCTATATAAAGCTTGATACATAATAACACCCCAATCTTGTTGTATATTTCAATTATAACACGAACCCAAAATTTATCGAATACCTTTTACTCTTTTTTTAGAAAAAAAATCTTTTAACATATGAATATTTTCTTCTTCGTACATGCGTTCGTTAATCTTTTGGAAATTTGTTATTTTTTTGTCTTTTAATGACTTAGTTTTTTCATTTTGGTTATCTACAATATAGAATATCTGTTTAATTCTAGCTTCAAATATTACTTTTTTGCACATTTCACACGGAATCATACTAACAATCAATTTACATTTACTTAAATTCCAACTTTTAAGTTTTTTTGTTGCATTTCTAATTGCGATTATTTCTGCATGATCCAACGGATTATTCGTTTTTTCTTTTTTATTATATCCTCTACCTATTATTTTTCCATTTAGCACTACTATTGCGCCAACAGGAACACAATCTATTTTTATAGCTTTATTACATAATTTTTGGATTTTTTTATATTCTTTTTCATTCATAATTATCAACTCCATAAAAAAAGCACACACAAATAGAGGTTGTTAAGGCTGCTATCTTCCAATCCTGACCTGTTTCCAACATATTTGTTGTGCATGAATATTATAATACAACTTAGTATTTTGATGCAACATTTTATCTATGTTTCACGTGAAACATAGATTATATATTTAATTTTGTCGTCATTTATCATTCAATGTTTCACGTGAAACATTAAAAATATACAAATTATGAGTGTATGTGGATACCATAACATATAATTCATTATTAATAATCATTATTATCTTATAAAAAAACAAAATAGTAATGTTTCACGTGGAACATTACGTGTTTTCAGTAATCATTTAAACAAATATCCACCTATATTGTTTTCTAAATATGAATATTGTTTTATTTTTTAATTTAATAAAGAATTAAATAAAATTAATTATTAAATTATTCGTTAATATGAAATTACTACCTACGTTTCACGTGAAACATAGTTTTTTAAAATTAACTATAATTAATTATATATTTAATATAAAATTAAAATAATTATTATTTTAATTAATTAAGACTTGATATCAAATTTAAAAATCAATTTATTAATAAGAAATTAAATGATTTTGTTAATAATGTTATTTAAGTTATTAATACTTCATTACCAATGTTCCACGTGAAACATTGGTGTATGTATAACTAATCATTAACAATAATTATATTTTGAGGTGCCAAACAAAATATATTAACCAAATTAATAATCTTTTTTATTAATGTTCCACGTGGAACATTGTTTTAAATGCTATCTTATGTTTCACGTGGAACATAAAAAGAAGAACGCTATCGTTCTTCTTTTACTTCTTCTAAATCATTATTTTCTTCTTCAGATTCCTTTTGAATCTTAGTTACAGTAGATACTTTTTGGTTTTCTTTTAAATTAATTAATCTAACACCTTGTGTAACTCTACCCATTAAAGATACTTGATCAATTGGCAATCTAATAATAATTCCGTTATCAGTAATTATCATTAAATCTTCATCACCATTAACTATTTTGAACGAAACTATTGTACCATTCTTTTCTGTAACATTTAATGATTTAACACCTTTGCTACCTCTCTTAGTTTGTCTGAACTCATCGACATTAGTTCTTTTTCCATAACCTTTTTCAGTTACAATCAATATTTCATCATCATTGTTTGATATTTCAGCGCCTACACAGAATCCATCATCTTCTAAACTAATACCTCTAACACCAGAAGCAGTTCTACCCATTATTCTAACTTCAGATTCGTTGAATCTTACCATACGACCCAAATTAGAACCAATTAAAACGTAATTTTCTCCAGATGTCTTTTTAACACTTATTAGTTCATCATTTTCTTTTAATGTTATTGCAATCTTACCGTTATTTCTAATATTATCAAATTCAGAAAGTTCAGTCTTCTTAACGACACCATGTTTAGTAACAAATAGCAAATATTTATTTTCTTCGTTTTTGTCACCAACCATTAGCATTGTATTAACGTATTCATCTTTATCTATAGATAATAAATTAACAATTGGTAAACCTTTTGATTGTCTGCTAAATTCTGGTACCTCATATCCCTTCATTCTATATACTTTACCTTTATTAGTAAAGAATAATAAATAGTCATGAGTTGATAAATTAATAATATGTTCTACGTAGTCTTCCTCATTAGTTGCCATACCTTTTATACCAACTCCACCTCTTCTTTGAGCTTTGAAAGTATCTGAAGTTGTACGTTTAATATAACCGTTTTTAGTTAAAGCAATAATAATATTTTCTTCAGGTATTAGTGATTCGTCTTCAATATATTCAATAGCTGTCATATCAATACTTGTTCTTCTTTCATCACCATATTTTTCTTTGATTTCTAGTAATTCATCTTTGATTATAGCTAATACTTTTTGTTCAGAAGCTAGGATTGATTTTAACTCTGCAATCAATTCTAACAATTCTTTTAATTCTTCTTCAATTTTATCTCTTTCTAATCCAGTCAATCTTCTTAATTTCATTTCAAGAATTGCATTAGCTTGAGCATCGGATAAACCAAATTTTTCCATAAGTCCATTTTTAGCTTCTTCATCAGATTTAGAACCCCTGATTAATTTAATAACTTCATCAATATTATCTAAAGCAATTTTTAAACCTTCTAAAATATGAACTCTTTTTTCTGCTTTATCTAAATCAAATTGTGTTCTTCTAATAATTATTTCTTTTTGGAAATCAATATATTTAGAAATAATATCTTTTAATCCTAATGTTTTAGGTACACCTTGGTCTAACATTAAGAAGATAATTCCGTAATTCACTTGGAAAGATGTATGTTTATATAATTTATTTAAAATAACTTGAGCATTAGCATCTTTTCTAAGAGTTATAGTTATTTTAATACCATCTTTTAAATCTGAATGGTAATCAGTAATACCATCAATTACTTTGTTGTGAACTAATTCAGCAACTTTATTCTTTAATTCCAAAGTATTAACATTATAAGGAACTTCATCAATAATAATATATTGTCTTCCATTTTTTTCTTCAATTCTAGCTCTACTTCGAATTGTTATAGTTCCTCTACCTGTTTCGTAGGCTTTTTTAATTCCACTATTTCCTAGAATTGTTGCACCTGTAGGAAAATCTGGACCTTTAATAAACTTCATTAATCCATCTACGTCAATATCTGGATTATCAATATATGCAACACATCCATCAATTACTTCACCTAAGTTATGTGGTGGAATATTTGTTGCCATACCTACTGCAATCCCCATTGTTCCATTTACTAGGATATTTGGGAATCTTGAAGGTAAAACTTTAGGTTCGTTTTCTGATTCATCAAAATTAGGACTGAAATCAACAGTGTTTTTATTTATATTTCTAAGTAATTCTAGCGAAATCTTTGATAATCTTGATTCCGTATAACGCATCGCTGCAGCTCCATAACCTTCGATATTACCAAAGTTACCATGTCCATCAACTAATTCATATCTATAACTGAAGTCTTGTGCCATACGAACCATTGCTTCATAGATACTTGAATCCCCATGAGGATGGTATTTCCCCATTACATCCCCAACAATTCTCGCACTTTTTTTGTGTGGCTTATCAGGAGTATAACCAGATTCATACATTGAATATAAAATACGACGATGAACTGGTTTTAAACCATCTCTTAAATCAGGTAATGCACGCGCTACAATAACACTCATGGAATAGTCTAAAAATGAATCTCTGACTTCTTTTACTATATTATTTTTTTCTAATCTGTCCATTTAAAAACCTCCTAAACATCCAAATTCTCAACATATGTAGCATTTTTCTCGATAAACTCACGACGAGGTTCAACTTCCTCTCCCATTAATTTAGAGAAAACATCATCTGCTGCCATCGTATCTTCTACTGTTATTTGTCTTAATATTCTCTTATTAATATCCATTGTTGTTTCATTTAATTCTTCTGCATCCATTTCCCCTAACCCTTTCATACGTGCTATATCATATTTAGTATTTGGAGATAATGTTTTTAAGTATTCATCACGTTCTTTATTATCAAGAACATATTTAATAGTTTTACCATGTTTGATAACATACAATGGTGGTTGAGCAGCATATACATGACCTGCTTCTACGATAGGTTTAAAGAATCTATAGAATAAAGTTAATAAAAGTACTCTAATGTGACTACCATCAACATCGGCATCGGTCATTATTATAATTTTATTATATCTCAACTTACTTAAATTAAAATCTTCACCTATTCCTGTACCAAATGCAGTAATGATTGTTCTAATTTCTTCATTAGATAAAGCACGATCTAATCTAGCTTTTTCAACATTTAAGATTTTTCCTCTTAAAGGTAGAATTGCTTGCGTCATACCATCTCTACCTTTTATTGCAGAACCACCCGCAGAATCCCCTTCCACTAGGAATATTTCAGAAACACTAGCATCTTTACTTTTACAGTCTGCAAGTTTTCCATAGAAATTGGTAACATCTAAATCACCTTTACGTCTTGTCATTTCACGAGCTTTCTTAGCAGCAAGACGTGCACGAGATGCAGTCATACATTTTTCTATTATTAATTTAGCAGATGCAGGATTTTCCATTAAGAATCTTTCGAATCCTTCACTAAAGACATTGGATGCTATCTTTTTAACTTCACTGTTTCCTAATTTTGTCTTAGTTTGTCCTTCAAATTGTGGTTCTGAAATTTTACAAGAAACAATCATAGTTAAACCTTCTCTAACATCTTCACCTGTTAAGTTTTCATCATTATCCTTTAATAACTTTTGATTTCTTGCATAATTATTTATTATTCTTGTTAAAGCTTGCTTAACTCCATCTTCATGTGTTCCACCTTCATGTGTATTAATATTATTAGCGAATGAATATACATTAGAAGTATAACTAGAGTTATATTGAAGCGCTACTTCAAGAGTAATATCATCTTCTTTTCCTTCTAAATGTACTATTTCTTCATGTATTGGTGTTTTATTTTGATTTAATAGCTCAACATAAGCACTAATTCCACCTTCATACACAAATTCTTCTTTTTGTTTTTGATTAGGTCTATCATCACATAGTATAATTCTAAGACCTTTATTTAAAAATGCTAATTCCCTAATTCTCGTTTTTAGAGTTTCATAATCAAATATTGTAGTTTCAGTAAATATTTCTGGATCTGGTTTAAATGTAACTGTTGTACCAGTTCTTTCAGGTGAACATTCCCCTATTACTGCTAAAGGACTTACTGTATGCCCACCTTTTTCAAATCTAACCATATGGATTTTACTATCTTGGTAAACTTTTACTTCTACCCAATCACTTAAGGCGTTAACTACAGATGCACCAACACCATGTAGACCACCAGATACCTTGTATCCTCCACCACCAAATTTACCACCAGCATGTAATACTGTATATACTGTTTCTACTGTTGATAAACCTGTTTTTTTATGAATTCCTACTGGAATACCACGTCCATCATCTTTTACTGTAACTGAATTATCTGGATTTATAATAACTTCAATATCATCACAATATCCAGCAAGTGCTTCATCTATTGCATTATCCACAATTTCCCATACTAAATGGTGAAGCCCTCTCACACTTGTACTACCAATATACATACCAGGTCTTTTTCTTACAGCTTCTAATCCCTCTAGTACTTGTATATCGGATGCATCATAATGTTGTTCGTTCATTTTCTCACCGTTTGCCTTTCTACTTGTCCATTATCTATCTTATATATAAATGAATCTTCTAACAATTCTTCATTTATTTGGTTTAAATCAGTAGTTGTTATAATTGTTTGAATTCCACTTTTAATATATTTAATAACATTATTTTTCTTAATATCATCTAGTTCACTAAAAATATCATCTAATAATAATATAGGATTTTCTTTTGTTTTTTCTTTAAATATTTCAATTTCCGACAATTTTAGTGCCAATACTGCACTTCTTTGTTGGCCCTGTGAACCATAATATTTCATATCATTATTACCATTTATAAAAGAAAAATCATCCTTATGAGGCCCAAATAATGTTGTTCCCAAAATTATTTCTCTATTTAAATTATTTTTAAACTTATCTTTAAATAGATTAATTATTTTTTCTTTGTTAAAAGTATCAATATTTAAATTATGAATATATTTAATACTCAAATTACCATTATTTGTAATATCAGAATATATATTTGATAAATTTGAATTGATATATTCTATAAATTCAAATCTTTTTTCATAAATATATACTGCCTTTTCTATTATCTTTTCATTTAAAACTTCTAAATATCTTAATTCAGAACTAGAATTAATATTTAATCTTTTTAAAAATTCGTTTCTGTTTTTTAATAGTTTATTATAATCATTGACTATATTAAGATATTTGTTATCAATCTGCCCTATTTCAATATTTAAAAATTTTCTTCTAGTATTTGGTGATCCTTTTATTAATTCCAAATCATCAGGTGTAAAAATAATAATATTGAATTTTGAAATATAATCTGTAAGTTTTTTTATCTGATTTTTATTAATAAATACCTTTTTTTCTTTACCAGATAAAAAAAACTCTAGCTTTCTATATATATTATTAATCTTTATATTACCTTTTATTTTACAAAAATTCTCATCATTTTTAATCAAATTATTATCAATCAATGACCTATGAGATTTTGTAATTCCTAAAACATAAATTGATTCTAATATATTAGTCTTACCTTGGGCATTATTTCCTATAAGAATATTAACGTTGTCACAAAGTTCAAGATTTAACTTATCATAATTTCTAAAATTAATTAGTGAAATATCACTTAAAATCATTTTAACATCATTTTCTTCAGCATAAAACCACCTTTGTATATAATTAATACTCCTATACGTATTTTAATTATACCACAAAATTCACCTTAAAAGTAAAAAAATAAGCATTTTAGCCTATTTTTTTATTTCTTATTACTGATTCTAAGCGAGTTGCTCTTAATATTTGATTATCGAGTGAACCATAAGAAATATTTAATAGAATTTGTTTACCATTATCAAAACAAATAATTGAACGATTATGCTTTCTTTTGTAATCCATTATATTTCTTAGTGATATCCAACAACAATCATATTGTCTTGGTGAGTTAGTTGGAAAGAAAATAATATTTCTACTCTCTTCTATTATTATAGGAGACTTATATGATATTCCTAATAAATATTTAGTAGCAGTATGTCTTCCATCATAAGAACTACCAAAATATAGGCAACTATCTTCTATAATTTCCATTGGCGTCTTATTAATTATTAACTCACCATGTGTTTCAATAACTCTAGATCTTCCTGTTTCAAATGGAAGAATTGCTAAAGTATCTTCACAAATTTCATAATTCATCATAACTTTCACCCCCAGTCCCAAATTTTAGTTACACTAATTATATCAACTAAAATCTGTTCAAATACTCTTTTATCATAAAAAAAAATCGAATTTTATCGATTTTTGTCGTAAATTTATTAATTTTAGTATGTTCTTATTGGTAAAATTAATTGAGTTAAATTTTCATTATCTACTTCTTTTAATATGATTGGCTTAACTTCACTATTGAATAATAATACTATTTTATCACTATTAAATGACCTTAATGCATCCATCATATATTTAGAACTAAATGATATTATAATATCACTATCTGTTTCTTTTGTAATTTGTAACGTTTCTTCTACTTTACCAATTTCTGGTGAATTTGAAGATATTATTAATTTGTCATTTTTAGTTTCTAATTTAATAATATTTTTATCTTTATCGCTAGATAATAATGATGCTCTATCTATTACATCAAATAATTCTTGTTTAGGAGCAACCATTTTTATTAAGAATTCTTCTGGTATTAATTTAGATGTGTCTGGATATGTTCCATTTAACAATCTTGATTGAAATAATATATTATCAAATTTGAATAATACTCTATTACTGAAAATATGCATTTCTAATTTTTCGTTATTGTCTCTTATTACTTTAACTAATTCTAATAGATTTCTACATGGTACAACTATATTTACTTCACTGTCTAAAGAATTATCCACAGAAATTGTGTTTTTAGCTAATCTGTATGAATCAGTTGCAGTACATTCTAACATATTTCCATTTATTCTGAAGTTAATACCTGTTAATAAAGGTCTAGACTCTTGATTTGAACACGCAAATGATGTTTGAAATAATAAATCTTTAAATTTTCCCTTATCTAAATATATTGGGTTTTTAGTATCATTCATAGAATTTTGTGGAAATTCTTGTGGATTAATAGCATTTAGATTAAATTCTGCTGTATTACTATGAATCCATACTTTATATTCATCCACTACTTCTAATGAAATTATATTTCCAGGAAGTTTTCTAATTATTTCCACTATATATCTTCCTTGTAATACAATACTTCCTGTTTTATCTATTGATTCAATATCTTCCTTTTTAATAAAACATTGAATTGTTATGTCATTATCACTTGCTGTTAAATATAATCCTTCTTCTTTTAAATCAAATTTTATTCCTGATAATACTGGAATAATATTCTTAGAAGAAATCGCTTTTGATACATTAAGTAAATTTTCTAATAATATGTCCTTTTTAATTTTTAAATTCATTATTCATACCTCCCCAAATTTTTATTATTATATTAATGAATTTTATTATTATTACTGTTGAAACTGTGGAAAACTGTGGATTTTACCACTTATATGCGGTTTTTTTAGGTTTTACCCTGTGCAAAACTTGTCGAAATTTGTTTTCTTTTCCACAATAGTTGTTATTTAATTTGTTCTTTTAAAGTTGTAATTAGATTTTTTAATTGTTTATTTTTCTTAATTTCTTCTTCTATTTTATCAACTGAGTGAATAACTGTAGAATGGTCTCTTCCACCAAACTCAATTCCTATCTTTGGAAATGATTCATCAGTTAAAGTTCTTGTTAAGTACATAGCAATCTGCCTTGGATATGCAATAGATGCATGTCTTTTCTTTGATTTCAAGTCATCTACAGAAATCTGATAGTAATCAGCAACTACTCTTTGAATTCTTTGAACGCTATTCTTAACACCAATTGATTTATTTAGATAATCTTTAAGAGCATCAATAGCTAAATCTAAAGTAATATCACTACCACTCATCATAGTTGCATACGCAAATAATCTAGTTACTGCACCTTCCAATTGTCTAACATCTGATTGACAATTATTCGCAACATATTCTATTACTTCATCAGGAACATTATTTCCCATTGATTGTCCAGCTATTTTCTTTATTAATATATTTTTCCTTAATTCAAAATCAGGTGGAAAAATATTAACTGTTAGTCCCCAACTAAATCTTGTTCTAAGTCTATCCTCTAATATTTTTAAATCATCAGGTGATCTATCAGAAGAAATAATAATTTGTTTATTATCATCATATAATTTATTAAAAGTATGGAAAAATTCTTGTTGTGTTTGTGTCGCACTTCCTAAAAATTGAATATCATCTATTATTAATACATCAACATTTCTGTACTTATTTTTGAAATATTCAATATAATCAAAATTAGTACCCTTATTATCTTTCTTATTAATCCCTACGAAATCTTCAATAAATTGGTCACTCGTAACATATAATACATTTTTATTAGAATTATTAAGAATATAATTTCCTATAGCGTGCATTAAATGTGTTTTTCCTAATCCGCTTTTTCCATATATAAATAAAGGATTATACATTTTTCCAGGATTTTCAGCTACAGATAATGCAGCAGCATGCGCAAATCTATTACTTTCTCCTACTATAAAATTATCAAATAAATAATTAGGATTTAAATTTGATTCTATTTTATTTTTAACTGTAGGAACTCCAATCATATCAACATCTATATCAATTTCACTGTCGGTATTGAGTTCCTCTTCTAAAATAAACTCAATATCAAAATTAGTTCCTGTAACAGTGTTTAAAGTATTTTCAATCATCTCTGAATAATTTTCAATCAAATGTTTCTTGTGCACATGCATTGGTACTACTATTTTAGCTTTACCATCTTTTAATTCTAGTAATTTAGTATCCTTAAACCATGTGTCATATGCTAAGGAAGTAATCTGCTCTTTTATTGTCTTTAAAAAGTTTAGCCATATTACATCTGCATTCATACCATCACCTCCAATAATAAAGTTAATAATTCAATTAATATTTTAAACTAAATCTGTGGAAAAATAAATACAAAAAGGTAAAATGTTGAAAGAAATTTCAAGAAAATTATTATAAACAGCTTTATCAACAGGAATTTTAGTTGGTAATTAAAGGAAAATATGAAATATAAACAGTCTTGTGGAAAAAATAGAAACAACTGGTGATAAAATTATAAACATAGTTGTTGAAACTGTGGAAAACTTTCTAAAAACTATAAAAATAAGTAAAAGTTTTCCACAGATTATTGTGGATTTCCCAAAAAATATTTCCCGGGAAATATTTTTACTGTTAATAAGTCATAAAATCTCACAAAATATGGAAAATTACTTTTATTTCTATTGACAAAATTTTATATTTCCTTATAATTATAGATGCATTCAAGCAATTATTAGTAGATCTGGAGGTGTTTATAAAATGAAAAGAACATATCAACCAAATAATAGAAAAAAACAAAAAAAACATGGATTTTTCGCACGTATTAAAAGTAATGTACTATCAAAAAGAAGAAGAAAAGGTCGTAAAAGACTTAGTAAATAAAATAGACCACTGTTAATCAGTGGTTTTTTACTAATGAAAAGAGGTGTGATAATTGAAAAAAAGGGATATTGTCACTAAGAATCAGGATTTTAGTAAAATTATTCAAAATAGAAAATATGTGAAAAATAATTTATTTGTCATATATTATAAGGATAATAATTTAACTAATACGAGATTTGGTATATCTGTTAGTAAAAAAATCGGAAATGCAGTTGTACGTAATAAAATTAAAAGACAAATGAAAAATATTATAGATAAAAATAAAAATCTATTTAAAAAAGAAACGGATTATATTATAATAATAAGGAAAGGAATATTAGATCTTGATTATCACCAAATTGAATCGAATCTAATAAACTTATTAAAAAATAATAATTGGAGATGAAATAATGAGAAAAAACAAAAATAAAATATTAATTTTATTAGTATGTATGATGTTTGTATTAACTGGATGTACTAAAACATTAAAAGGTGAAGATAATAAAGTTGTTACTTATGAAAAAACTGGACAATCTTTAACAGAAAACATATTATGTAAACCAACAAACAAAGAAGTAATTAAATTATATGAAGAAAATGATGTGAAAGTAGAAAAATTAGTAGAATGTGAAGATTTTAAAATTACATCAGGTGGATATGATGGATTATGGACAAGTATTTTTGTTAAACCATTAGCGTGGTTAATAATCAAAATCGGTAATTTAATAAATAGTTATGGTGCATCAATTTTAATAGTAAGTATTTTAATCCGATTAATAACTATGCCAATTACTAAAAAGACTGCTATGCAATCTGAAAATATGAAAAAAGCTCAACCTGAAATTGATAAATTAGAAAAAAAATATAAAAATAAACCACAAGACAATCAAGAAATAATGATGCAAAAAACTCAAGAACAATTAGCGATTTATAAAAAATATAATATAAATCCTATGTCTGGTTGTTTATTCTCAATGTTACAAATTCCAGTATTCTTCGCATTCTTAGAAGCAGTAAATAGAATACCAGCATTATTTGAGGGAAACTTCTTAGGATTACACTTAGGAACAACTCCTATGGTGGCTTTAGCAAAAGGACAATATTATTATTTAATATTAATTGCATTAATAATTGTTACAACATACTTATCATTTAAGTTAAACTCAACTGCAACTTCTGCAGATACAGAAAAACAAATGAAATTTATGTCTAGATTTATGATTATATTTATTTCTATAGCATCGTTTAGTTTACCAACATCTATTGCTATATATTGGGTAGCATCATCAGTATTCACAATATTACAAAATTTATGGGTTAAAAGAGAGGTAACTAAGTAGTATGAAAAAATATGAATTTACAGCAAAAACAAAAGAAGAAGCAACTGAACTTGCAATAGCAGAATTAAATACAGAAGAACAAAATCTAATTATTAGAGAAAAAGAAAAGAAACAAGGATTATTTGCTTCTAAAAAAATAGAAATTGAAGTAATAAAAAAAGATGAGATAGTAAAAGAAGTTAATAATTTCTTAATTAATGTTACAAAATACATGGGAATTGAAACTCAAATAAGTATCAAAATAAGAGAGAATACAATTACTATGAAAATGTATTCTGAAAATAATAACATATTAATAGGAAAGAATGGACAAACATTATCTGCTCTTCAATTACTAATTAAACAAATGTTATTAGCAAAATATAATATTAAATTAAATATATTATTAGATGTTGAAAATTATAAAGAAAAACAGATGAAGAATTTAGAATATTTAGCTAAAAAAACAGCAAAAGAAGTATCAAGAACTAAAATAGAAGCTAAAATGGATCCTATGAATTCTTATCAAAGAAGAATAGTTCATAGTGCATTAACTAATTTTAAAGGAATCTATACTGAAAGTACTGGTGAAGAACCTAATAGATGTATAGTTATTAAACCAAAAGAAGGTAATAATAATGAACATTAATAAAGAACTTCAAAACTTAATGAAAAAAATGCAAATATTAGAATCAAAAAAGAAACAAACAACGGACAACAAAAGAATAGAAGAGATAGAAAATTCGTTAAGTAATTGTAGATTAGCTGTTTCACATTATCAATTTATGAAAAGACCAAAAATAAAAAAAGGAATGACACATATTGATAATATAACAATAAACAGTAGTACTAAAAAAAGATAAATCATAATGAAAGAAGATTAATTTCTTCTTTTTATTATTTTGTGATATAATTATCAAACGAGGAAAGGGAGTATTAATATGGATGATACAATAGTTGCGATATCTACCGCACTAGGAGTAGGAGCGATTTCAATAATTAGGGTTAGTGGTAATGATGCTATAAACACAGTTAATAAGATATTTAAAGGAAAAAATCTTACTGAAGTTGATTCACATACAATTCATTATGGATATATTTTAGATAATAATATTATAATAGATGAAGTATTAATTTCAATAATGAAATCACCTAAAACATTTACAAAAGAGGATGTAGTAGAAATTAATTGTCATGGCGGACTTGCAACAACAAATAAAGTATTAGAACTTCTTTTAACTAACGGATGTAGATTAGCTGAACCAGGAGAATTTACTAAAAGAGCATTTTTAAACGGTAGAATAGATTTAGTTGAAGCGGAATCAATAATGGATATAATTAATTCTAAAACTGAATTAACTAGAAAGATGGCTATAAATGGAATAGAAGGTAAAATTTCTAATATTATTAAAGAACTTAGACAAGCTATAGTTGAAGTTCTAGCTAATATTGAAGTAAATATTGATTATCCAGAATATGAAGATGCTATATTAATAACTAATGATTTATTAAAAGATAAAGTAAGCTTCATAAAGGAAAAACTTGGTGAAATTTTAGAAAAATCGGAAAATACAAAAATGATAAAAGAAGGTATCAATGTTGGTATATTCGGTAGACCTAACGTAGGTAAAAGTAGTATTCTTAATAGATTATTAAATGAGGAAAAAGCTATAGTAACAAATATTGAAGGTACAACAAGAGATATAGTAGAAGGTAGTTTCTTGCTTAATGGTATATCAATAAATATTATAGATACAGCAGGTATTAGAGATACTGATGATATAGTAGAAAAAATTGGAGTAGAGAAGAGTATTCAAATTTTAGATAAAGTTGAACTTGCTATTGTTGTATTAAATAATAACGAAAAATTAACTAAAGATGATATTGAATTGTTAGAAAAAACTAAAAATAAAAATAGAATAATAGTAATTAATAAAAACGATTTAGAATCTAATATTGATTTAGATATAAATAATTATGATAATGTAGTTATTTGTGATACAACATCTGATTATGGATTAAATTCATTAAAAAATAAAATAATTGAATTATTTAATATTGGTAAAATAGATGATAAAGATTTAACATATCTAAGTAGTGCGAGAAGTATTTCCATATTAAAACAATGTCTTAATAAAATCAGTGAAATAGAACAAGCAATAATCAATGATATTCCAACAGATATAATAGAAATAGATTTAAAAAACATTTGGGATTTACTAGGTGAAATAATAGGAGAAACATATCAAGATGAATTAATTGATCAATTATTTACACAATTTTGTTTGGGAAAATAGTTGGTATTTATAATTATAAGTAGTAAAATGTTGACAATTCTTTAAATTATAATATAATAAATAAAAAAAAGGGGGGATATTTATGAATAAACTATCATTATTAAAAACCGACCAAATGTATGGATTCAAAAAATTAAATATAATAAACCAAAGAGGTAAATGTGCTGCAATAACAGATTTTGCAATATTATTAGGTGGATATGTTAGTCCGTTTACTATTGATAAGTCAATATTAATAAATAAAAGGATTGGTTATTATTGGACTCAAACAAAACTTATTGATGATAAAGAAATATATGTAGTTGATGATGGTGGTCTTAGAGCTCAAAATGCTTCCAATCGTACTAATGGTGGTCGTATAGTTTTGACTTTTACCAAGGATTTACCAATCACAATAAATAAAGAAGAATGTACATCACCAGATGGAATATTAGAGATAGAATATGGATATTATCCAAGAACAGTTGCACCATTAATTACTCAAAGAATTTTAGAAGAAAAATATATATCTAATCAACTAAAACAAACAGGTAATATATATACAACAGATTCAAGAAAGTACAATGAGAATAACAAGGAATTTTTAGCACATTCTTATATTGAATATGAAACTTTAGGTAAAAGATATGTAAGAATTAGAGCAAATACATTTGATAAAAAAGTTACATTATCAAACGGAGAAAAATATAAACGTGGTGACTATGTATGGGTAGAAGTAGAACCAGTGAAATGGTTAGTAGATGAAAAAGAGAAAATAATGATTACAGAAGAAATAATATTTGCAGGAATACAATTTAATTCTGAAAATAGTTATAGTAAAGATTTTGATTCAACAAATATAAAAAGATTTATAGATACATATTTATCAAAACAGTTATTCCAAGTTCAAAATAAAAAAGGAAATGAAACAAATTTACAAGAGACGCAATTTCAAAATGAAGAAGACCAATTATCTAGTTTGATTGAAAAGTTATATAAAAGCGGATATTCTGCAGAACAAATTATCTTCTTTACAACAGATATATTAAAAAACTTATCAAATAATTCTAAAAACACTAAACCAGATATTCATCAAAAAATAAAACGTCCTTAATTAACAAAACAGGAAATACATTGAAGCAATTTATTTGCTTCTTTTTATTGTTAAAATTAAAATAATCTAGTATAATATGTACGTCGAAAAAAGAAGGTAATGTATATGAAATATGAAATTATAGTAGTAGGTGGAGGTCATGCAGGTTGTGAAGCTGCTTTAGCTTCTTCCCGTAAAGGTCATAAAACTTTATTAATAACAGGTAATATAAATAATATAGCTGATATGCCATGTAATCCATCAATAGGTGGTAGTGCGAAAGGTATAGTAGTTAGAGAAATTGATGCTTTAGGTGGAGAAATGGGTAAAAATGCTGATAAAAGCCATATCCAAATTAAAATGTTAAATTCATCTAAAGGACCAGCTGTAAGATGTTTAAGAGCGCAAGCTGATAAAATTACATATCCTAAAACTATGCAAGAAACGTTAAAAAATCAAGAAAATCTTGAATTATTAGAAACAATGGTAGAAAACTTGATAGTTGAAAATAATAAAATTAAAGGTGTAGTTTTAAAAGATAATACAGAAATATTATCTGATATAGTAATTCTAACAACAGGTACGTATTTAAAAGCAGATATATTAGTAGGAGACACAAGAACTAGAAGAGGACCAAATAATCAAGAACCATCATTATTTTTAAGTGAACACTTAAAAGAATTAGGTTTTGATATTCAAAGATTAAAAACAGGAACACCTCCAAGACTAGATAAAAGCACAATTGATTATTCCAAAACAAGAAGAGAAGATGGAGATAAAACACCAGTTACTTTTAGTTTTGATACAGAACCAATGTATGATGTAGATAAACAAGAGCCTTGTTACTTGGTATATACTAATGAAAAAACTCATCAAATAATTAACGATAATCTTTCAAAATCAAGTATGTATGGTGGCTATGTAGAAGGTATAGGGCCTAGATATTGTCCATCAATAGAAGATAAGGTGGTGCGTTTTTCAGACAAAGATCGTCACCAATTATTCTTAGAACCTGAAAGTTTATATTATGACGATATATACTTACAAGGATTTTCAACTAGTATGCCATATGATGTTCAAGAACAAATGGTACACAGTATTGAAGGGTTAGAAAATGTAAAAATATTAAAATATGCTTATGCAATAGAATATGATGCAATAAATCCATTACAAATAAATGCTTCATTAGAAACTAAAGTAATAGAAAATCTTTATACAGCAGGACAAATAAATGGAACAAGTGGATATGAAGAAGCAGCTGCGCAAGGTTTAATGGCTGGTATAAATGCTTCATTAAAATTAGAAGGAAAAGAACCATTAATTTTAAAAAGAAATGAAGCATATATTGGAGTATTAATAGATGATTTAGTAACTAAAGGTACACAAGAACCTTATAGATTATTAACATCTAGAGCAGAATTTAGACTTTTATTAAGACATGATAATGCTGATTTAAGACTTAGAGAATATGGATATCAAGCAGGATTGATAGATGATGAAAGACACGATAAGTTAGTAAATAAAAAACAAAATATTGAATTATTAATAAGCGAATTAAAAAACAATAAAATAACTCCAACAAAAGATGTTAATGAATATTTAGAAGAAATTCCTTCAACTAAATTAAAAGATGGAATAACATTATTTGAATTATTAAAAAGACCTGAAATAAATATGGAACATATTAATCATTTTTATAAATTAAATTATGAAAAAGAAGTTTTTGAACAAGTAGAAATTAATATTAAATATGAAGGATATATAAATAAATCATTAAGGGAAGCAGAGAAATTACTAAAACTTGAAAATAAAAAAATACCTAATGATATAGATTATAATAAAATTCCAAATTTAGCATCAGAAGCTAGACAAAAATTAAATGATATTAGACCAACTTCAATTGGACAAGCAACAAGAATTAGTGGAGTTAATCCATCTGATATAGCAATACTTTCTGTATATTTAAAAAAGGGTGAAAAAAATGACAATTGATGAATTTGTTGATGAACTACAAAAACTAGGAATAAACATTACTGATTATCAATTACAACAATTGGAAAAATACTATGATATTTTAATAGAACAAAACAAAGTTATGAATTTAACTAGAATCGTAGAAAAAGAAGAAGTATATTTAAAACATTTCTATGATTCTTTAACTCTTTGTAAAATAGTGAACCTTTCTAAAAATAAAAAGCTATGTGATATAGGCAGTGGTGCAGGATTTCCTGGAATTGTATTAAAAATTGTTTTTCATGAATTAGATATAACTCTATTAGATTCATTAAACAAAAGAATTGTTTTCTTAAATAATGTAATTAAAGAATTAGAATTACAAAATATAAAGGCAATTCATTGTAGGGCAGAAGAATATTCAAAAGAAAATATAGAAACTTATGATCTAGTAACAGCACGTGCAGTAGCAAAAACAAATATTCTATTAGAACTTGCTATTCCAATGACAAAAATAAATGGATTATTTATTGCGATGAAAGCCAATATAGATGAAAAAATAGATAATATTAATCACGCATGTACAGAATTAAACTGTAAACTAGAACAAATAGAAACTTTTAAATTACCTAAAGAAAATAGTATTAGAAATCTAATAAGTTTTAGAAAAATGGAAAGTACTAATACAAAGTATCCAAGAAAATTCGAACAAATTAAAAAAAAGTCATTGTAAAAATACAGAAAAAAAGTTACAATATAATATAGAATAAAAAAATAAGGAGGGGTCCTTAATGAACACAGAAGTTCAAAAAATTAATGTAGATAAAATTATTCCTAATCGTTTTCAACCAAGAAAAAATTTTGATGAAGAATCATTACAAGAATTAGCTAATTCAATTAGTCAACATGGAATAATTCAACCTTTAGTATTGAGAAAATTAGGTGAATCATTTGAAATAATAGCTGGTGAAAGAAGATATAAAGCAGCTATGAAAGTTGGATTAAAAGAAGTTCCAGCAATAGTTATGGAATTAGATGATACATCTAGTGCAGAAATTGCCTTAATTGAAAATATTCAACGAAAAGATTTAACTGCTATAGAAGAAGCTAAATCTTATGAAAAAATATTAGAATTAGGTGAAATGAATCAAGAAGATCTTGCTAAAAGAATTGGAAGAAATCAATCTACAGTATCAAATAAATTAAGACTTTTAAATTTAAGTGAAGAAGCACAACAAGCGCTATTAGACAATAAAATATCTGAAAGACATGCTAGAAGCTTATTAAGACTTAAAGATAATTTTCAACAAAACGAAATGTTGAATAAAATCATAGAAAATAGATTAACAGTACGAGAGACAGATAAGGAAATTAAAAACATATTAGGTGAAACACAAAGCGAACCTTTGGAAATTGAAGAAATAATTGATTTGGAGTCAGATATACCAGCAGGTAGTGAACCTGAAATTAATCCAATTCCTACATTACAGCCGGAATTTATCAATGAAACTCAAGGAGAAATTCCTATGGAAAATAATAATCAAGTGTATGTTAATCCTGAACTTGTACCTCCTGAAGAAACATTGGAAAACAAGATTCAAGTACAACCAACTCCTATAAATAATATACCAGAAATTAATATTCCGCAAATTAATATACCTGATTTTGACCAAATGGGTATTAACAAATCGGGAACTACTTCTAGTATATCATCATTTCAGACGCCAATTATAGAAGATAATTCGCAACCTCAAAATAATCAAGGACCATTAGGAGGAAGATTTTTCAATTTAGATGATCAAGCAGCAAACATGAATATGGAAAATACGTATGCTCCTAATCCAAATAATTTAATTGATCAAAATCAATTTATGCCAAATGGAATTCCAAATTTTGATGAACATCAGATAAATCCACAAAACAGTTACAACGAATCAATAAATCAACCTAATATTGAACAAAATATACCTACATCACCACAACCTATGATACAAAGACAAGATATAACAGGCGCAGTAGCTGTTATTAGAAATACGGTTATGAACTTACAAAATAACGGTTACATAATTACCACAAACGAGCAAGATTTAGGTAATTCTCATCAAATAATTATAGAAATTAAAAAATAGAATATCCAAAACAGGATATTCTTTTATTATTCAGAAATAAAGTTATCTTTGATTACTTGTTCAGAATCAGTGATAGTTGGTTCAGTTCCTTTTATATAATAACAGATATGTTTCTTTTCATCACTTTCACTAGCTAATTCCCCAGTAATAGGATTAACCAAAACTCCAACAACATCTTCTGGTATTTCATACCAAGAGGCAGTTTTATCACTAAAATACCCTTCCATAGTATCAGCCCATATTTGTTTACTTACTTTTGACTCAGTAGAATCTATCACCTTGTTATCATCGTATCCATACCAAACCGCTAATACAATATCTTTATTATATCCAACTGTCCAATAATCTGTATCTGTACTACCACTTTTTATTGCATATTTATTTTTTAATTTAGGAGCAATACTTATTAAGGTTGGTGTAGAATAATCTATAAAATCATAACTATATGTGTTTGATAATAATTCATTTAAAATATAAGTTGTATTTTTGCTCAAAACTCTAGATTTAGTAGCTTTAGCTTGATACAAAACATTACCCTCACTATCTTCGACTTTCCTAATAATATGGGGATTCACCTTATAACCTTCATTAGCAAATGCTCCATATCCACCAATAAAATCTAACAAATTAATCTCATTAGTTCCTAAAGGCAAAGAGGGATTAGCTTGCAATTTGGTATCAATACCAACTCTTTTAGCTATTTTAACTAATGTCTCTTCACCTAAAAACATATGAGTCTTAACCGCAAATATATTATCTGAATATACTATCGCACTAGCTAAAGAAATTTCTTTATTAGGATACTTATCAGCATAATTTTTAGGAGAATAAGTTTGATTAGAACCAAATGTAAAAGTAGTAGGAGAAGACATAAATCTAGTAGATGCAGTAAATCCATTTTCAAGTGCAGCATAATATAAAAACGGTTTCATGGAAGAACCAACTTGTCTTTTAGCGTCAGTAGCTCTATTATATTGTGATTTAGCATAATCAGTTCCACCAATAAGCGCAATTATTTCACCATTACTAGGATTCATCATCGCACCCATAGTTTGAGCTTCAGGAAAATCCTGAATGTTTTTTTGCATAGCTTCTTCAAAAGTTTGTTGAGCTTCGATATCTAATGAGGTATATATTTTTAAACCACCAGTTGTTAAAAATGATTTTGGAATACTTTTAATACCTTCAAGTTCATCCATAACTGCATCTTGATAATACATCAATGTTGATAAATTATATTTATCCTTTTTGCCATAATAAGTTAAAGTTGTATCATATGCAGCATTAAATTCATCTTCAATTATATAATTATTATCTTTCATTGCTTCTAATACAACTTTCTGTCTTTTCTTCGCACTATATTCATCAACAAGTGGTGAATAATTAGCAGGGGAATTAGGAATACCAGCAAGCATCGCAGATTCTGCAACACTCAAATCTTTACTACTTTTATTAAAGTAATACTTAGCTGCATTCTCTATACCATAAACGCCTTGACCATAATTTATAGTATTTAAATATCCTTCTAAAATCTCATCTTTAGTATAATGTGTTTCTAACTTAAGAGTAAGCCATGCCTCATCAATTTTTCTTTTCCAAGTTTTTTCCATATTCAAATATAAATTTCTTGCATATTGCTGAGTTATCGTAGAAGCACCTTGTACAATATCCTTATTTTTTAAATTCAAATACATTGCTTTTAGAATTCTTAAATAATCAAATCCCTTATGTTTATAAAAATATTTATCTTCTATCGCCAGTGTCGCATTGATTAGATTTGGAGAAATTTCTTCTAGTTTAATCCATTCCTTATTATCGTTTCCTGTAAAAAATAAATTGTCATCCGCATCATAAAAACTAAAACTATTTGCTGTTTTTATCTCTACTTTAGGATTGAAATAAGCAATTGCGTAAAGTAAAATATGAACAAATACAAACGCAAAAATCCCCAAAAAACCTAGTTTAAATAGCTTTTTTATCTTCTTCATAATAAAGTACCCCACATTTCTTTTATAGTATGTTAAAAAAAATTCAAAATATAAGTGCAAAAATGATAATGTTGTGGTATAATGTCAGTTGAAATTTGTAGTGGTGATTTTTTATGCATAAAATTAAAATAAATGGCTATTTTAAAAACGATGACATGAATACTGTTGTTAACTATGATTGTTATGGTGAAAAAATAGATAATAAAATTAAATTTGAAAATGATGATGATATTATAACTATCACACTAGAAAATGAGTTAATATCATTTCAAAGAGAAAATGAAGAAATAATTATGACTTATGAATTTTCTATAAAAGAAAATACTACAAATAATTCATATAAATTAAAGAAAGAAAATCTTAGTGTTGATTTTGAGATAAAAACTATACGAATGATAAATGATAACAATAAAATATTTATAGAATTTAACTTAATTGAAATGGATGGTAACTGCAATTATCAACTAAGTTTAGATTATAAGGTGGTATAGATATGGATATAAAAGAATACATAAAAGAAAAAATTAGTAAAAGCATTAATGTTGATATAAATGATGTGATAATAGAAATACCTAAGGATAAAGTACATGGTGATTATTCTAGTAATATAGCGCTAAAATCAGCACGTATCCTAAAAGATAATCCAATGAATATCGCACAAAAAATAAAAGAAGTTATCAAAAATGATGATAACTTTGAAAAAGTAGAAATAGTTAATCCTGGTTTTATAAATATATTTGCCAAGAAAAATTATTTATTTGATAACTTAAATAAAGTTATCGAAGAAAAAGAAAACTACGGAAGAACTAAAGAAAAAAACAACATTAAAATTAATGTTGAATATGTAAGTGCGAATCCAACTGGATTATTACACGTAGGAACTTGTAGAGGTGCCGCTTATGGTGATAACCTTTGCAGAATCTTAGATTTTGCGGGTTATGATGTAACTAGAGAATATTATTTCAATGATGCTGGTGTTCAAATAGAAAATTTAGGTAAATCAATTAAAGTAAGATATAGAAATATATGTGGTTTTAACGAAGAATTACCTGAAAACGGATATCATGGACATGAAATTATAGATATAGCTCAAAATATTTACAGCCAATATGGTGATAAGCTTATAAATGAAGAATTAGATTTCTTTAAAAAATATGGAACTGAAACACTAATTAAAATAATAAAAGAAGATTTAGAAGATTTTAGAACATCATTCGATGTATGGACTAGTGAACAAGACATCAGAAACTCTGGAAATATCGAAAAATGTCTAGAAATATTAAGAAAAAAAGATAATCTATATGAAAACGAAGGCGCAACATGGTTAAGAACTACTAAGTATGGTGATGATAAAGATAGAGTTATAGTAAAAACTGATGGAAACTATACATATTTAGTACCTGATATAGCATATCACTTAAATAAGATTAATAGAGGATTTAATGAAATAGTTGATGTGTTAGGTGCAGACCATCATGGATATGTTAGTAGATTAAAAGCTAGTGTTGAAGCTTTAGGTTATGACAAAGATAAAATAACAGTAAAATTACTACAAATGGTTAGATTGCTAAGAAATGGTGAAGAAATTAAAATGAGTAAAAGAACTGGTCTTACAATTACCATGAGAGAACTTATGGAAGAAGTAGGAATAGATGCAGCACGTTATTTCTTTGCGAATAGAAGTCTAGATACTCAATTAGATTTCGATATGGATTTAGCTGTTAAAAAATCTAACGAAAATCCTGTATACTATATCCAATATGCTCATGCAAGAATTTGTTCAATATTAAAAGACGCAGAAGAAAAAAATATAAGTATCGCAGATAAATTTGAAACAATTTCAAGTGAAGAAGCATATGATATTTTGAAAAAAATATATGAATTTGAAAATATTGTAAAAGACAGCGCAGAAAGAAAACTGCCACATTTAATCGCAAATTATGCATATGAATTGGCTGGATTATTCCATACATATTATGCAAAAGAAAAAATACTTACTGATGATACAAAATACTCAAGCGAACGTTTAGCGCTTATAAAAGGGGTACAAATTACAATTAGTAATGCTTTAAACTTAATAGGTGTATCCGCGCCAGAAAAAATGTAGGAGGAATAATTAATTATGAACATTAACAAAATGAAAAAAGAAGAGTTGGAATTACTATCTTTTACAGATATAGCATATGAAATATTAAAAGGTGAAAAACAGGCAAAATCAACTGTTGAAATATTTAGAAGAATTTCTGAATTATTAGAATTAAGTGAAGATGAATTTGCTTTAAAAATAGCAGACTTCTATACAACCTTAACAACTGATAAGAGATTTTTAGCATTAGAAGATGGAAACTGGGATTTAAAAGAAAGACATTCTACTAAAGTAGTTATTGATGATGACGATGATATGGATATAGAAGTAGAAGATACAACTTCAGACGAAGTTGAAGAAGAAGATATGACTGCTGATTATGATGATAATGAAGATTATGCAGATGATGACCTAGAAGATTTAGTAGTGATTGATACTGACGAAAACGAAGAAGAATAATATTTTCTTTTTCTTTTTTTGAATTAGTGGTATAATTTATACGTTGAGGAGGATTCCTATGATAGAAAGATTACAAAGTATAGAAAATAAATATAATGAAATAACTAGTGAATTAATGAAACCTGAAGTATTAAGTGATATAAAAAAAACGTTAGAACTTAATAAGGAACAAGCAGAATTAACTGATGTTTATAATACTTATCAAGAATACAAAAGAGTAGATGAAGATATAATATCAGCAGAAGAAATGATTAAAGATCCAGAAATGGAAGAATTCGCTAGAGAAGAATTAAAAAACTTAAATGAACAAAAAGAAAAATTAATTAAAGATTTAGAAATTATGTTACTTCCTAAAGACCCTAACGATGGCAAAAATGTTATCATTGAAATACGTGGCGCAGCTGGTGGCGATGAAGCAAATATCTTTGCTGGTGATTTATACAGAATGTATGCTAAATACGCTGAAAAACAAAGATGGAAAATAGAAGTATATAATGAAGAACAAGGTGAAGCTGGTGGATTTTCACAAGTTGAATTTCTTGTTAAAGGTGATAATGTTTATTCTAAATTAAAATATGAAAGTGGTGCTCATAGAGTTCAAAGAGTTCCTGCTACTGAAACACAAGGTAGAGTACATACTTCAACTGCAACAGTTCTAGTTATGCCAGAAGCAGAAGAAGTAGATTTCCAACTAGATATGAATGAAGTAAGAATAGATATTACTCGTTCTTCGGGATGTGGTGGTCAAGGTGTTAATACTACAGACTCAGCAGTAAGATTAACCCACATACCTACAGGAATTATTGTTTATTCACAAACAGAAAGAAGTCAAATTAAAAACAAAGAAAAAGCTATTAAGATTCTTCAAACTAGACTTTATGACTTAAAAATGAAAGAGCAAGAAGAAGAATTAGGAGCAGAAAGAAGAAGTAAAATTGGTTCTGGAGATAGAAGTGAAAAAATAAGAACATACAACTATCCACAAAACCGTGTAACAGACCATAGAATAGGTTTTACAACAAAACAATTAGATAGAGTTATGGAAGGTGCTGTTGATGAAATAATTGAAGCACTTATAACAGAAGATCAAACACGTAAATTAAAAGGTGAATAAAATAGTTTAAAAACTATTTTATTTTTACATAAAGTAGGTGATTATACATGTCAGATGTAGAATATTTAAAAAAGTACTATAAAGGTAATATAGATGAAGCTATTAAAAGATTAGAAAAAGGTGAACCAGTTCAATATATAGTAGGTAATGTAGACTTTTACGGTAATATAATTGAAGTAAACAAAAATGTATTAATACCTAGATTTGAAACTGAAGAATTAGTATCTAGAACAATAACATATGTCAAAAAATATTTTAATAATAAATTGGATATTGCAGATATAGGTACCGGGAGTGGTTGTATCGCAATTACGCTAAAGAAAGAATTAGATTGTTATATGGATGCAGTTGATATATCAAATGAAGCATTAATAGTTGCCAAAAATAATGCAAAATTAAATAATGTTGATATCAATTTTTATCTAGGAGATATGCTAGAACCCCTTAATAAAAAATATGATTTAATAATTAGCAATCCACCATATATTAGCTATGATGAAGAAATAATGGAATTGGTTAAAAGTAATGAACCACATAGTGCCTTATATGCTGAAGATAATGGTTTATACTTCTATAAAGAAATATTATCTAATGCATCCAAATATTTAAAAGAGAAGTCAATGCTTGCTTTTGAAATAGGTTATATGCAAGGTAATGAAATAGTATCTATTGCAAAACAATGTTTTCCAAATTTTATAATAAAATTAGAACAAGATTTACAAAATAAAGATAGATTTGTATTTATTTTTAATAATATTGAATAAAATTTTGAAGCACGACCCAATATGTAATAGAAGGGATAGTGCTTTTTATGAAACAAATATTAATTATTATTTCTATAGTTTTAGTTTTTACATTAGTAACACAAAATGTAAATGCAGAAGATGTAATGATACCAGATGAAGCAATAAGATTTAGAGTTTTGGCTAATTCTAACAGTGTATATGACCAAGAAATTAAAATGGATGTAGCAATGGAAGTTCAAGATGAAATATATGAACTTTTAAAAAACGAAGATAATATTACTAGTGCTAAAACTACACTACAAGAAAATATTCCAAAACTAGAATCAGTAGTAGAAAGAATATTTAGAGAAAAAAGCTATATGAATACTTTTAAAGTAGAATATGGACATCATTACTTTCCTGAAAAAGAATATAAAGGTGTTAAATATAATGAAGGAGAATATGAATCGTTATTAATAACTTTAGGAGAAGGAAAAGGTGATAATTGGTGGTGTGTATTATTTCCGCCATTATGTTTAGTAGAAGCTGAGGAATCAAGTGAAGTCGAATATAAATTTTTTATTCAAGAATTAATTGAAAAATATTTATAGTATTATTTTAGTCTCTTATTAATAAAATTTGATAGGAGGCTTTTTATATGCACACATTATTTACCATGTTTTTAGTAGGAATTTCATTAAGTATGGATACATTTTCTCTATCACTTTGTTATGGAACATTAAATTTAAGCAATAAAAAAACAATATTATTATCTATAATAGTTGGAATATTTCATTTTTTTATGCCATTGATAGGTCTTACAATTGGAAATCTAATTATAAATAATCTAGTAATTGATGGTAAATATTTAATATTATTAATATTTTCAGTAATAGGTATTGATATGATATTAGAGGCTTTTAAGGAAAAAGAAAAAACAATGTTAACGTCATTTTTAGGAATATTATTATTTGCTTTTTCAGTAAGTATAGATTCTTTCTCTACGGGTATTGGACTTAATTTGATGACCAATAATATATTAGGTAGCCTAATAATATTTACTTTAACTAGTTCTATATTCACTTATTTTGGTGTTAAGCTCGGCAAAGTATTAAATACTAAACTTGGCAAAATATCTAATATAATAGGTGGTGTAGTATTAATACTTCTCGGAATTTATTTTTTCTTTAATTAAAGTATATTTGTATTATTTATAAAAGTGATTTATAATAAAAACAAAGAAGGTTGTTTTTAATGATTAAAGTTATCGCATTTGATTTAGTTGGGGTTTTAGTGAAAGAAAAAGATATCGAATTGTCTCTTTGTGAATCTAAACTAGAAAGATTGTTTGGACCCAATATAAATGATACTGATTATTTGTCAAAGGCGAGCAATATCATTGAAGAAAATTCAGATATAGTAGTCATAACTAAAAATATAATTCAAAAATTATATGAAGTTAAAAATAAGGAAGTGCTGGAAAAATTAAAAATAATGCATGAAAACATAAAAATTGTAATAGCTACTAATCATCTATCGTATATAAGAGAATTTATTGAAGATCGATTCGATAAAGATTATTTAGATGATATAATTATTTCGGCAGAAATAAATAAAATCAAGCCAAATACAGAGTTTTATGAGTATTTACTCAATAAGTTTAATATTAATCCAAATGAATTATTATTTTTGGATGATAATACAGAAAATATAAATGGTGATGATAAATTAGGAATTAATACAATTAAAGTTGAAAAAAACACAGATTTACTAAATGAAATACTTAAATTTCTCAAATAAAAAAGTCAATATAGGTTATTAAGTTAACCACTATTGACTTCTTTTTTATAATAATTCAATTCTAATACCTAACACACCATATTTTTCTTGATCTTCTTTAGTATAAAATTGTTCTAATACATCAATCAATTCTTTTTGTGCCGTATAAAATATAGTCATAATATTTATCCTGTAAATCCATTTTATATAACATACATTTCACTCCTTTAAATTAATAATTATATATTACATTCTTTTTCATATTTACGCAACTATTAACACCTATAATCTCATTATTTCTTTTTTGATTGAATAATTTACAATTTTATTATAATATTATATTAGGTGATAGTGTATGCTAGTTAATATTGAGGAAATGACTGATAGAGCCTTACAAGAAAAATATGCAGTGCCACATTTCAATATTAATAATCTAGAGTGGACTAAGTATATTTTAGAAATTTGTGAAGAAATGAAAAGTCCAGTTATATTAGGAGTAAGCGAAGGTGCAGCAAAATATATGGGAGGATTTAAAACGGTTAAAAATCTAGTAAAGGGATTAATAGAAGACTTAAATATAACTATTCCTGTATGTTTACATCTTGATCATGGTTCAAACTTTGAAACATGTAAAAGTGCAATAAATGCAGGATTTACATCAGTTATGATAGATGCATCGGAATATTCACTCGAAGAAAATATAAATATAACTAAGCAAGTTGTAGAATATGCCAAAAAATTTAATGTGACGGTAGAAGCAGAAATAGGATATATTGGAAATGAATATCAAACATCAAATGAAATATCATATGTTAAAGTTGATGATGTCGTCCAATTAGTAAAAGCTACAAGCATAGATTTAGTTGCCCCCGCACTAGGTAGTGCCCACGGATTATATAAAGTGAACCCTAATTTAGACTTTGATAAAATGAAGGAAATTAGTAATATAGTAAAAATTCCTTTAGTATTACATGGTGGAACTGGAATACCAAATGAACAAATAAAAAAAGCAATTGAATGTGGTGTAGCAAAAATAAATATAAATACAGATTTACAAATTGAATGGAGTGAAGCTGTTAGAAAATTTATTAATAATAATATAGATGTATATGATCCAAGAAAAATAATAGGTTCTGGTAAATCTGCAATACAAAATAAAATTAGAGAAAAAATACTTTTATTCGGATCAAAAAACAAATATTAAGTAACATAATAATCAAAATTTGATATAAATATAATAGGAAATATTCATTATGTGTTATAATAATGAACTATGGAGGTAGTATTATGCAAAAAATTACTATACAAGGTGGACAAAAATTAAGTGGAACAATCACAATAAGTGGTGCAAAAAATAGTGCAGTTGCACTTATTCCTGCATCTGTATTATGTGATGAACAAACAACAATATTTAATGTACCAAATATTTCAGATACAGATGCATTAAAAGAAATACTATCATTTTTAAATGCAAAAGTAGTACAAGAAAAAGATACAATGGTTATCGATTCTTCTAATATCATAAATAAAGAAATACCCGAAAATATTTCTAAGAAGTTAAGAGCTTCATATTATTTTATGGGCGCACTTCTTGGCAAATACAAAAAAGTATGTATGTATTTTCCTGGAGGATGTCCTATTGGACAAAGACCAATTAATCTTCATTTAAAAGCGTTTGAAATGCTAGGAGCAAATGTTAAGATTGATGGAAATAAATATACAGTTGAAGCCGATGAACTAAAAGGAACAGAAATATATTTGGACTTTGCCAGCGTTGGTGCAACAATAAATATCATGCTTGCGGCAGTAAAAGCTAAGGGTGTTACTGTAATTGAAAACGCTGCAAAAGAACCAGAAATAGTAAACGTTGCTACATTTTTAAACAATATGGGTGCAAAAATAACTGGTGCTGGAACAAGCCAAATCAAAATCAAAGGAGTTAAAACACTACATAGCTGTGTTCATGAAGTAATTCCAGATAGAATTGAAGCTGGAACATATATGATTGCTGGTGCCTTATTAGGTGAAAATCTCAAAATTGATAATGTAATACCTGAACATGTAGAGTCACTAACATCTAAATTAAAAGACATTGGTGTAGACATTACTGAAGGAACAGACTACTTTGTCATTAATAGATCAGAAAAATTAAAGGCAACAAATATAAAAACATTGGTATACCCTGGTTTTCCTACTGACTTACAACAACCAATTACTACACTACTAACACAATGTGAAGGTAAAAGTAAAGTACAAGAAACAATATGGGAAAATAGATTTTTAAATACTGAGTATTTAAATTTAATGGGTGCTAATATTGAAACTAAAGAAGATAAAGCGCTAATCACCGGACCAACACCTTTAAAAGGATGTGAAGTTAAAGCAACAGACTTAAGAGCAGGTGCATGCCTTGTGCTTGCAGGACTTATTGCGCATGGTACAACAACAATCACAAATGTCGAACATATCTTAAGAGGTTACGACCAAATAATTCAAAAACTTACAAATGTGGGTGCTAAAATAGAACTCAACTAATATAATTAAACAAAGAGTATTCTTTGTTTTTTGTTGGGGGAAAGTGCTATGAAAAAACTAAAAAAAATTATTATACTATTCCTAATTTTAATCTTAGTCTTTACCATATATGTTTTAAATATAGATAAAAAAATATACTATGTTGCACTAGGTGATTCACTAGCTGCAGGACAAAACCCATATAATCAAATAGGTTATGGTTATTCGGACTATGTTTCAAATTATTTAAAAGAAAACGAACTGTTACAATACTATACTAAGGATTTTGCTAAAAGTGGATATAGAATAACAGATATTGAAAGGGATATAAATGAGAATAAAAAAACAATAATAAATGGTGAACAACAAGGTATTAAAGAAGTACTTAGAAAAGCGGATTTACTAACTGTATCAATAGGAGCAAATGATATATTCTATAAACTTGGAATTACAAATGTTAGTAATATTGAATTAAATGAAATAAATAACTTAAATTCATATATAAATGAAACATTAAACGATCTTGATAAATTAGTAACAAGTATACAAAAGTATTTTAAAAAAGATATGGTTTTAGTTGGGTACTATAACCCATTAGCGGCAACATCTAGTGAGTATTGTAGAGAACTAGAACCACTGTTCGTTCAAGTAAATAGTGGAATGAAAAAGATAGCACAGAAACACAATATTCATTTTGTAGAAATATATGAAATCTTTAAAGAAAATCCTGAATATTTACCGAATCCTAACGATATTCATCCTTCAAATAATGGATATCAAGTAATTGCGTCAAGTATTATAGACATTATTGAGCAAAATATTATAAAATAACACTTGTCAAGTCCTAAAAATGTTGTTATAATATATTAGCAAACGAATTACTATAGTCTTTTAGAAGATTATGGCGGAAGGAGAGAAAAGTATGAAAAAAGGAATTCATCCAGATTATAAAGAAGCAACAGTAACTTGTGCTTGTGGTGCAACATTTACTACTAAATCTAACAAAGATAAAATTGTTGTTGAAGTATGTTCAGAATGTCATCCATTCTATACTGGAAAACAAAGTAGAGCATCTAAAGCTGGACGTGTTGAAAAATTTAATCAAAAATATGGTTTCAATAAAGAAGATAAATAATAATTGTCTTCTTTTTATTTTTGAATTGTGATATAATACAATCTACAAGAGGTGGTTTTATGTCATTATTAGAAAAATTAAAGAAAAAAACATTAAAAAACATGGATTTGTTATTGAGAACAAATCTATCCAAGCAAACAACAAAAAGTAAAACAGATCAATTTAATACTAATCCTCAAAATCAAAAGAAATACAAAACAGAAGAAGGAAAAATTATAATTAGAAGTTTATGGCAATATAGAAAAGAATTAGAAAAAGGTAATACAGATTTTGATTTTAGCGAACTTGATTGTAAGTTTGAAGATATACAAAATTTAGATTTAGAAAATTTAAATTTAAATATCAATTTAAGAGAAGTATTTGTTCCATTTGATGGTAGCAGAATGATTGGAAATAATATAATTTCATCAGTATTTAATACTTACACTGGTGACTACTTTTTAGAAATCAATAAATCAAGGCTTGGTGGCAACAATGTTACTGGTGATTTAAGTTTTTTTGATATAAAAAGAAAATATAGTGAACCTGTGTATGTATGGTATAGTGAAAAAACGTTTGATGATGAATATAAAAATCAATATCCACAGTTTTTCTTATCAAAGGATGCTCCAAAAGAATTAAAGGAAAAATATTATAATCCCCAAATATTAATCGATAAAGTTGCTGACCCTGCTGCGGTAATTCATGATTTAGAAAATAAATATAGAGAAATTGAAATATTAAAAAGACAAGTATTATCACTAGACGAATATATAAAATACTATGAATTTTTAAAAGGTAAGTATTTAGGTAATTTTTATATTAACAAATTTGATTTACAAAAAATAAATTTAATTGAAAAATATGGATTAAGTAAAGCAAAAGTATTATTTAATAATATTGATGAAATAGTAGAAGACATCAGTAAACTTGATAATTTTGAATCATATAAAATAAATAACATTGATGAACATGGAATAAGCTTATCACTTAATTTAAAATACAATGAGAATCACAAAGAAGAATTTAAATAGAATGTATACACATATTTAAATTCTTCTTTTTTATTGTTAAAAAACAAAAAATAGTTTAAACTAATAATAGGTGACAATGATATGAATGATAAAATCAAAAATTTATTGGCGTACCTCGCTATATTTATTTTACTAATAATATTAGGCGTTGCGACATACTACAAATATTTTATAACAGAAGAATTTCCTAAAATCGAAAATCAACCTACAACTAATAAAAAATTAAATGCAAAAGATAATATAAGAAGCGTTAAAAATTTAGAAGATATAGCTACTGATGACTTTTCTTTAACTGATTTGGAAATGATATTCAATGATGAAAATCAAGTTTTAACCATAACAGGTAATATCAATAACTTAACAGAAAAAGAAAAAGATTATAAAATATTATCATCAGTATATAATAAAGACAAATATCTAATTCATTCTAAACAAGTATCGATCGATACTAATATACAACCAAATGATACAATACCATTTTTTATCAATCATTATTATGATGAATTAGATACGGATAAAGAAGAAGTTAAATACTATAGATTAGAAATAAAAGAATAGGAAGTGTATTATGAATATAGGAATCGCAAATGACCATAGAGGTTATGAACTAAAACAAAAAGTGACAAGTTATTTAACAAAAAAAGGTTATAATGTAATAAACTTTGGAACAGATTCTACTGTAAGTGCAGATTATCCCGACTATGCTTTCAAATTGTGTGAAGCATTAACACAAAATCAAGTTATATATGGTATTGCCATATGTGGTAGTGGAATTGGAATAAGTATTGCATGTAACAAAGTAAAAGGAATAAGATGTGCGAAGGTAAGTAATGACAAAGAGGCAAAATTATGTAGACTGCATAATAACGCAAATGTTATCGCACTAAGCGCTGAACTTAGTATGTTAGAAGTAAAAGATATACTAGATAGTTTTTTAACAACTAATTTTTCAGAGGACGAAAGACATATCAAAAGAATAGAAAAAATAACTAATTACGAGGAAAGAAATGAACGTTAAATTATTATTATATATATTTGTAATCCCTTTTGTGATGTATGCATTAGATGGAGTAAATATAAATTCAATTTTTAAAAAGAATAAAGTAGTACAGGCTAGAATATTATATGTAATGATAATATTTGCTTTATCATATTTATTAGTAAATTTTATATTTGACTTTTATGGTGTATCAAAAATATTTTAAAAGGTGATCAAATGAAAAAAACGATACTAGTAACAATACTTATAATATTAATACCATTTTTAGTAGTATCCGTTTTTATTAAAGAAAAAGAAATAGATTTTAACCTAGTTAGTAGTGATACAATTAGAGTTATGAGAAACGAAACTGGTAAAATAGAAGTCTTACCTTTTGAAGAATATATAGTTGGAGTAGTAGCAGGTGAAATGCCTGTTTCTTTTCATATTGAAGCATTAAAAGCCCAGGCAGTTGCAGCTAGAAACTATGCATATAAAAAAATACAATCAAATCAAGATAATGAGTATGATGTAATAGATACTACGGCTAATCAAGTATATAAAGATTTAGAACAATTAAAAAACACATGGAATAGTAAATACGTGGAAAATATAAATAAAGTAAGACAAGCGGTTAGTGAAACAGTTGGTGAATATTTAGTATATAATGATGAAATCATAAGCTTATTTTACTTTTCAACAAGTAATGGTAAAACAGAAGATGCAGTAACAGTATTTAATGTTGATGTACCATATCTTAAAAGTGTAGATTCCCCATGGGATGAAGAAGAAAATTCTAAATTTAATTATCAAACAGAATTTACACTCACTGAGTTTTGTACATTGCTGTCAATAGAATGTAGTGATAAAATAGATATTAAAGATATAATTAGAGATGCCAGTAACAGAATAACATCAATTACAATTAATGAAAAAACATTTAAAGGTACCGGAATATATAAATTATTAAAACTGAGATCAACAGATTTTGAGATAGAACAAAAAGGCAACAAAATATACTTTGACACTAAAGGATATGGTCATGGAGTAGGAATGAGTCAGTATGGCGCGAACGGGATGGCAAAAGAAGGATATACCTATGACAAAATCTTAACTCATTATTATCAAGGAACTAGTTTAAAAAATTTTTAAAAAATATATATAAATTGTGTATAAAACCTCTAAAAAAGTTAAGACTTTAAGTAGAGGTGAAAGAAATGAATACAAGTAAAAGAAAATTAAAAAAAGTAGTTATTCCTTCTATTATTGGAGTGTTGTTTGTAACATTTATTACTACAATGTTTATAGTTAATAAAAACATGAGTGAACCAGTATTTGATGATGATGCAGATTTTAACTATACAACAAAAAGCATTTTTTCAAATGATTTACCAACAGTTGCAGAGGATGTGGTTATCATAAAACCATTTACTGATGAAACAGTAAAAATTAACAAAGCATATTATGATTACAAAGGTGAAAAAGAAAATCAACAAAATGCATTAATTCTATATGAAAACACATATATGCAAAATTCTGGAATTGATTATACCGCAGATAAAACATTTGATGTAGTATCAATTTTAGATGGTATGGTAATTAATGTTGGTGAAGATGAAATGCTAGGTAAATTTGTGGAAGTAAGACATTCAAATGATATGATCAGTATGTATCAAAGCCTATCAGAAATCACAGTTGAAAAAGATGATACAATCAAACAAGGACACATAATAGGAAAAAGTGGAAAAAACAACATAAATACTAAATTAGAAAATCAACTTCATTTTGAATTATCATATAAAGGACAATATGTTAATCCAGAAGAATATTTCGATAAAAAAGTACAAGATTTATAGTACTTTTTTTCATAAATAAAATACTCGCCTATATAATTTATTAAGGGGTTGAGTATAAATGAGAAACGAAATTGTTAAAAGGGTTCTAGACGAAGCAAACTACATTTTAGAAACTAAAAAAACAATTAGAGAAATAGCTTTTGAAAATAAAGTAAGCAAAAGTACAGTACATAAAGATTTACATGAACGATTAAAAACAATTGATAATAAGTTATATGTTAAAGTTAATAAAATTTTACAGGAACACATTGACATTAGACATATTAGAGGTGGGGAGTCTACTAGACAAAAATATTTAAAAAGAAAAGAAATTTTAGAGATTTAACTGTAATTATTTAGTAATATATGGTAAAATAAGTGTGAGATTTTTAGAAAAAGGAGACGATACAATGTTCAATAAAGATATTGGAATAGACTTAGGTACTGCAAATATACTCATTTACATTAAAGGACAAGGCATTGTATTAAATGAACCAAGTGTAGTCGCAATTGATTCAGAAACAAAAAAAGCACTTGCTGTTGGTAGAGAAGCAAATGAAATGCTTGGTAGAACTCCTGGAAAAGTAAAGGCTATTAAACCTATGAAAGAAGGAGTAATAGCAGATTTTGAGATTACTGAAATTATGTTAAATCATTTTATCAAAAAAATTAACGGAAAAAATTTCTTTTCAAGACCTAGAATTTTAATTTGTTGTCCTTCTAATATAACTCAAGTTGAAAAAAACGCAATAAAAGAAGCAGCAGAAAGAACAGGTGCTAGAAAAGTATTTTTAGAAGAAGAACCGAAAGTTGCTGCAGTAGGTGCAGGTATGGATATATCAAAACCTAGTGGTAATATGGTAATAGATATCGGAGGAGGAACAACAGATATCGCAATTCTATCACTAGGAGGCATTGTTACTTCTTCTTCAATAAGAATTGCTGGTAATGCTTTTGATAATGACATAATAAAATACGTAAAAGATAAATATAAACTTTTAATAGGAGATAGAACAGCCGAAGACATAAAACTAACCATTGGTACGGTATATAAAGGTAATAAAAAGGATAAAATGGAAGTTAGGGGTAGAGACTTAGTAACAGGATTACCACATACAATCACACTTACATCTGATGAGGTAGAGGAAGCTTTACGAGAAAGTGTATATGTTATAATCCATGCTACTAAAAACGTATTAGAACAAACTCCGCCAGAGTTATCTGCAGATATTATTGATAAAGGAATAGTACTAACCGGTGGTGGAGCATTAATGGATGGATTTGATAAACTATTCGCAAGCGAATTAAAAGTTCCTGTGTTTATAGCTGAAAGTCCATTAACATGTGTAGCAGAAGGTACAGGAATCTTATTAGATAATTTACATTTAATTGATTAGTAACAAATTAAAACTACAGATAACAAGCTAAGGTTTTGTTGTCTGTTTTTTATTTGCTAATTTCTAAAGATAGTGATAAAATAATGGTAAAATATGGAAAGTAGGAAAAGGAGAATTTATTATGGTAAATATTATTATTTGTGAAAATAATGAGTACTACAGAAAAAAGACATATCAGATTATTGATGACTATATGAAAAAGACAAACATAAAGTACAAATTATCTATGTTTAGTAATTATACGGATAGACTTAAAAGAATCGTTGATACCCCAATGGATGGACATAACATCTATATTATTGATATCCATTTGTCAGATGAACAATCTGGACTAGATATTGTTAATGATATTAGAAAGAAAGACTATGATAGTCAAGTAATATTAGAAACAGGTTATGATATGTTGCTTAGTGAAGCCCAAAGACTTAGATTATCAATTTTAGGTTATGTACTAAAAATGGTTAATTATGAACAAAACATTTTAGAACTACTAGAAACATGTTTAAACATTTTTAATCTACAAAGTTCATTAAAGTTCAGATACGACAAAATAGATTACAATATAAAATATGACGACATTCTTTTCATAACATCAGACACTGTTGAAAGAAAGTGTATGGTGACTACTAGAAATAACGTATATGATATAAGAAAACCAATGTATTTCTTTGAAGAACAACTAAATAGTCACTTCTACAAAATTAATAGAGGTTGTATCATCAATACTGACAATGCAACTAAATATAATTATAAAGACAATGTTATAACTTTTTGTGATGGTAAGAAACTAAGTGGAATGATATCCAATAAGAAGTTGAAAGGGTTAAAAGAGTATGTTAGAAGTAATTAATAAAATACTAGTAAGTCTGATTCAAGTAATAAGTTGTACGTATGTAGTACAATATTTATCAGAAAAAAAATAAAATACAATTTTAAAAACATATCAATTCTAATAATTATGACTTTAATTATATACACTTTATTAACGTACAATGTGGGTATATATAAACCAATATTAATTTATGTCACATTAATTTTAGGGTATAAGATAATATATAATTTGACAGTCAATCAATCAGTAATAATTAACTTTATTAGTTCAATATTGCATCTGTTAGGAGAAATAGTAGTATCGCTTATAATAATTGTATCCAATGCACCAATAGAAATAATACAAAAATATTTTCAAATGAGTCCAGCATCAAGCATAATGGTATTAATTTTAATTCTTCTAATATTTAAGTTATTTGGAAAGTGGATAATAAAATTATATGAACAATTAAAAAAAGAAAAATTAATGTTTTATTTTTACGTTTTAGTGGCAATAGCATTAGTAATATTGTTTTGGCGCAACTTACCAAATTGGAAAAACGTTAATATAGAAAACTTTGTTGTGAATATTTTTATTATAAGTTTATTTATAGCAACAGTATTTTTACTATTTAAAGGAAGATATGATGTATATAAAACAAATAGTAAATTTGATGAATTGTTTGAACAATCAGAATCAGTAAAAACATTGCTACACAGATATAGAAAATATAATCATGAAAATAAAAATCAACTAATAGTAATCAGAGAAAGTTCAAAAGAAAACGAGAAAGTGATCAAATATATAGATTCAATATTAAAAGAGAACGTTGGACATGAAGATAAATGGATAAGTGAATTATCATATATAACGGATCCAGGAATAAGTGGTTTTTTATCCGTGAAGATAAATCAAATGGTAGATAATGGAATAAATGTATCACTAACAATAAGCCCTAAGGTTAAAAGTTATGATTTTGAAAAAATACAACCAAATGAATATAAAGAAATTTGCAGAATATTGGGGGTATATTTAGACAATGCACATGAAGCGAGTAAAGACACAGAAAAAAAAGAAGTAACTATAGAAATGTTACTTGATGGTGAAAGATTATTAATAATAATATCAAATTCATATGTTGGTGAAATAGAATTAGATAAAATGGATAAAGAAGGATATACGACAAAGGGGAAAGAACATGGAGTGGGCTTGTCTTTAGTAAAAGATATAATAAGTTCAAACAAAAAACTAGAACAAAAAAGAGAAATTATAAAAGATTATTTTTATCAATATTTTTATATTAATAAATAAAAAATTTAGAAAACAATTTCTAAATTTTTTATTTTTTATCTTTCGATTAATGATTTAGGCATTACTGGTTCATCAACGTAGAAAAACCAAGCACATCCAACAGTACTAGTTGCAGCAGTAGCTAATCCAACGATTGCTAAAGCTGTAGTCCAAAATTTTGACATGAATTCATACTCCTTTCCGAAATATATTTAAATGCATTTAAAACATCTCCAACTAATTTTGAAATACATAAGTTTTATAATTGTTATATGGCAATTTAAATATTTTGTATGAAATAGGAAGTACCATTGCCGCTTCAATCATTAATGAAAATAGTATTGTGTTTGATAAAAATTCATTAGTTGAGTATAAACACACAAATGTATATATTAAGGATAATAAAACAGTTATTTTACGATACATTCTTCTTTTTCCTTCGTTTACTAATGGATGTTTCTCTGTATCTGCAGGCGAATACAAATAATAAGCAACAACACATAATCCACATAAGATAATTTTTGCACTAATAGGAATTGTAATGTTTAACGCTAAGAATGGAGCGCCCACAAATATAATTAGTGATGAAGTAAGACACATCCAGCTTTTTTTTGCGTGTATTCCGTGTCCAGTGTTTCTTAGTACACTATATAGCACAGTAAGTATTAACATTTCTTTAAAAATTCCTAATATAAGTGAAACAGTAAATATTACTATCACTTTAGTTATCGTTAAATATATTGCTTCTAATCCATATCTTATCTCTGCAAGCTTCTCGTCATCATATTTGTTATCGCTGTTCTTTTTTATTGCATTAATGCAATAATTCAATATACGTTTTTTCAAATAAATCAATACTCCTTTTTGATAACCCCTCGTTAGTTAAAATTTACCATTTATAACACCGCTTTTACTACAACAGGAATAAAAATGACGATAAATGTGCATAATCGAAAAAAATCATTAATAATATTTTTATTTTTTCAGTCGCACAACCTAAAAAACACATTCATGCAAAAATATACAAATAGATTTAAAAATATGATAGTATTAGATTCGTGATTCAACAGACCATACGAAGTTCGCGATGTCAAAGAGTCATACTAGTAGTACTTGAGAATTAAAAAGGAGGTGTAGAAGTATGACGATGCGAGGAACTGTTAAATGGTTCAATAACGACAAAGGATATGGATTTATCCAATATCAAGAAAATAATGATATATTTGTTCATTATTCAATGATACAAGAGGATGGATTTAAATCACTTAGTGAAGGTGATGTTGTTGAATTTGACTTAATAGAAACTGACAAAGGATTACAAGCAATTAAAGTTTGTAAGATTAATACTAAAACTGCTACAATGTAGTAGTTTTTTTCTTGTGAATATGCTATAATTTTAATAGGGAGGATGATGTGAAAAATGAAAATAAATACACGAGGAGACAGGCTTTTAGTTACCGAAGGCATCAGGAGTCATATAGACTCAAAATTAAAAAAATTAGAAAAATATTTTGACAACCACGATGAACTTTCTGCTAATGTATTAGTACGTGTAACAGGAAGAAATCAAACAATTGAAGTAACTATTCCAACTAATCATTTTACCTTGAGAGCAGAAGAAGCTCATGATGATTTATATGCAGCTGTTGATTTAGTTGTAGACAAATTAGAAAGACAAATTAGAAAAAACAAAACAAGAATTGAAAAAAGATCAAAGAAAGAAAAAATTAAAGAAATAAACTATGATTTTACTGTTGAACTAGATGAAGAAGACAATAATAAGATTATTAAAAGAAAAAAACTTGATATGAAACCAATGAACGAGGAAGAAGCGATACTACAAATGAACTTACTAGGGCATGCGTTCTTTATATTCAAAAACATAGATGACGAAAACATTTGCCTTCTATACAAAAGAAATGATGGTAACTACGGTATTATCGAAGTAGACTAATAAAATTAAAGAAAAAAGGTATATTTACTATGAATATATCTTTTTTTTTGATAAAATAAAGGTATGTACTAAAAGGAGATGCATAAGGATGAATATAATAAAAAGTTTGTTTGATCATGAATATAAACAACTAAAAATATTTGAAAAAATCGCAAACGAAATTGAAGCATTAGATGAAGAGTATCAAGCACTATCTGATGATGAATTAAAAGCTAAAACAGAAGAATTTAGAAAAAGACTTAACGATGGTGAAACATTAGAAGATATAACAGTAGAAGCATTCGCAACTGTTAGAGAAGCAGCTTTTCGTGTTATTGGTGAAAAACCATATTATGTACAATTATTAGGTGGACTTGCAATACATTATGGTAATATTGCTGAAATGAAAACTGGTGAAGGAAAAACTTTAACATCAGTATTACCTGCATATTTAAATGCACTAAGTGGTGAAGGTGTGCACATAATTACAGTTAATGAATACCTTGCAGATCGTGACGCTAATTGGATGGGAAATATATTTAGATTTTTAGGTTTAACAGTTGGTATAAACCTAAGAGATCTAAATCCAACAGAAAAAAAAGAAGTATATGCCTGTGATATAACATATACAACAAATAACGAACTAGGATTTGATTATCTTAGAGATAATATGGTTATTAGTAAGGAAAACAGAGTTAATCGTGGATATAATTTTGCGATTATTGATGAAATTGACTCAGTATTAATAGATGAAGCTAGAACACCATTAATTATTTCTGGTGGACAAATGTCATCAGCTAATTTATATATCCAAGCTGATAATTATGCAAAAAGTTTAAAAGAAAACGAAGACTATACAGTTGATGAAAAAACTAAAGCAGTATCATTAACAGAAAAAGGTGCAGAAAAAGCTGAAAAATCATTTAAAGTTGATAACTTATATGATTTATCTAATACCGCTATAGTACATCATATTAATCAAGCGTTAAAAGCTAATTATGCAATGAAAAACGATGTTGATTATGTTGTACAAGAAGGCGAAATAGTTATTGTTGATCAATTTACTGGTCGTCTAATGAAAGGTAGAGCTTTCTCAGAAGGATTACATCAAGCAATAGAAGCTAAAGAAGGTGTAGAAATCCAAAAAGAAACTAAAACAATGGCTACTATTACATTCCAAAATTTATTTAGAATGTATAAGAAATTAGCTGGTATGACAGGTACTGCTAAAACAGAAGAAGAAGAATTTAGAAACATATACAATATGTATGTTATTCAAATTCCTACTAATAGAGAAGTAGCAAGAGAAGATTTGCCTGATTTAGTTTATCCAACTATCAAGGGGAAATTTAAAGCAATTGTAAGAGTAATAGAACAAAAACATAAAGAAGGACAACCGGTACTTGTTGGTACAATCGCAATTGAAACAAATGAACTTATAAGTCAAATGCTAAAGAAAAAAGGAATAAAACATGAAATATTAAACGCTAAAAACCATGCTCGTGAAGCTGAAATCATCGCCAAAGCTGGAGAAAAAGGTTCTGTAACAATCGCAACAAACATGGCTGGTCGTGGGACAGACATCAAATTAGGTGAAGGTGTTAAAGAATTAGGTGGATTATGTGTAATTGGTACAGAAAGACATGAATCAAGACGTATAGATAACCAATTAAGAGGACGTTCAGGACGTCAAGGTGATCCAGGTATGAGCCAATTCTTTGTATCAATGGAAGATGAATTAATGATTAGATTTGGTACTGATAAAATTAAAACAATGATGCAAAATTTTGGTTTTGAAGAAGATCAAGCAATAAGAAGTAAAATGTTTACCAAATCAATTGAAACTGCACAAAAACGTGTAGAAGGAAATAACTTTGATATAAGAAAACAATTACTACAATATGACGATGTTATGAATCAACAAAGAGAAATTATATATGCAAAAAGAAATGACATAATTGATAGTGAATCAATACATGAAGATATATTAGACATGTTTAAAAATTATATTAGTGATTTAGTTGATTCTCATATAATGCCTGAAGGTCATTTAACTGAAAATGATTATAGTGAAATAGTAGAAGAAGCTAACACAAATCTCTTACCAAATAACAATATTGATATTAAAACAGTAATAGATAAATCACCTGAAGAAACAATAGATATTATATATGACATGGTAGCCAAAGTATTTGAAGATAAAATTAAAGATTTACCAGAAGAAATTAAAAATGATTTTGAAAAAACACTAACTTTAGGTGTTTTAGATAACCATTGGATGAATCATATTAGTACATTGGAACACTTAAAGGAAGGTATTGGATTACGTGGATATGCTCAAACCAATCCATTACAAGCTTACACTATAGAAGGTTTTGATTTATTTGATGAATTATTACAAAAAATAGATAAAAATACATCAATTTATTTGTTAAGAGCTGAAATTAGAGAAAATAGAGAAATGAAAGAAAGAACAAAAATTAAAGTGCTAACTAATGAAGATAAGTCAACAATTAAACATAAACCTAAAAAAACAGATAAAATTGGTAGAAACGAACCATGTCCATGTGGCAGTGGTAAGAAATATAAACAATGTTGTGGCAAATAGTTTATAAAGCCAGGAAATATAAGGGTTTTCGGGATTTTTCTTTTTCTAAAAAGTTGTAATTTTTCTCCAAAAAATGCCTCTAAATACGTTTTACATACGTTTTTATTTTTAAAAAACACATAAATATAATTTTATTTTAAAGTATATTACGAACAAAAAAAGATTGCTGTTAGAAAAATAAAAAAATCATGTTATAATGATTATAGGAGGTTTTGAAATGTTATGTATTTAAAAGATTATTTAAAACAATTTGGTAATAGAAAAATAAAACTATTTGTAGATATGGATGGTGTAATTGCTGATTACATATTTGGTTCTGCTCAAGATTATGATAAAAAAAGACCACTGTATGATAGTATTATTAAATTGGAAGAAGTTTCAAAAATGCCTAATGTAGAATTATTTATTTTTTCTGCAACAAGATATTCTTCTGGCTTTGATCAAAAGCATTGGTGGCTAGATACATATGCTCCGTTTTTTAAAAGAGAAAATAGAATTATAATTTCAAGAGAAGAAAATAATATGACTGACTCATCTATTTTAAAAGCTGAATTCTTGGCTAGATATGAAAGAGATGGTAGTATATTAATTCTAATAGATGATGATCCAAAAAATTTAAAAGATGTAAGGAAGCGTAATGATGACATAATTCTTTTAAAGGATACTGTATTAGTAGATGATACAGCCTTAAAATTGAATAGTGATATAAAAACGATTGAAGAAATAAACAAAGAAATTTTAAGACTTAGAGAAAATAGGCAAAGCGTCAAAAAAGTTAGTGATGGATATCACACATTTGAAGAATATACTGATATGAGAAACAGATATTTTATGGCTTTATGCGAAGCGTATTATGATTTATCATGGAAGTCTAAAAAACATTTTGATGAAAAAAATGATCCAATGTTTGATGGCGATTTTATAGCTGGGATTAATACTCCCACTGGTATTATTACACAACATATTAAAATGAAATATTGGGATGAATTAGATGTTAGAGAAATTGATAATGCTCCTCAATATGATGGTTATACTGAAGAAGATGCTAAATCCCGAGTAAAAAGTTTAAAAAGACAGCTTAATTAAGGAATAATTATTAATTTAAATAAATTGCAGTGACTATTTTTTACATAAGTTTTTACATACGTTTTGTAAGATTTTGAAACAAATTTGAGTTGTAGAAAATATAAATTCTTTGTGATTTCAACAAAAATTTTGTAAAAATTGCAGAAAAATTGTAGATTCTACACCATGTGGCAGTGGACGCAAATATAAACAGTGTTGCGGAAAATAAGTTCGCAAAGCCTTATAAATAAAGGACTTGCGAGCTTTTTGCTACTTACAATTTTTAGGTAGTTTTGCATCAAAAAAGATGTTTAGATAAGTTTTAGATAAGTTTTTTTGCCGATATGACGTTGTCTAAATGATAATTATGGTATATAATAATTTACCAGAAATGAGGGAAACTATGAAAGATTATAAAAAATATATTTTTGATTTAGATTATACCTTATTAATTCCAGATTGGTCTAAAGAAGATGATTATTTTAGAAGAACCATACCTCTAGAGGAGCAGGAAGAATTTTTTAAACAAAAGCAACCTATATTAAATAAATATGAATTAGAATTTCCAAAATATGATTTTAAGACATTAAGTGATTTTTTTAAGAGTTATGGCTTTACTGTTAGTGAAGAAGTAATAAGTGGTTGGACGATCCATAATGGTGAAACGATAGAGGATGTTGTACCCGATGGAGTTATTGAATTGCTTGAATATTTAAAATCAACTGGAAAGGAAATAGTAATTCTTACGAGTTGGTTTAGTGGAACACAAATACCAAGATTAAAGAGAACAGGATTATATGATTATATAGATAAAATAGTTGCCGGAGAAGATGCGATGAAACCTGATTTAGAATCTTTTGAATTAGCTATTGGTCCTACTGATAAAGAAGATTGTATAATGATAGGTGACAGTGTTAAAAGCGATAAAGCTGGTGCAGAAAATGCTGGTATCGATTGCTACATAGTAGATAAAGAACATAGCATGAGAGATTTATTACAAATGGTTATGAACAGTAAAGAAAATCCTGCTTGCCTTATAAAGAAAAAGTAAGTAATAAATCAATTTTTTAGATAAGTTTTTAGGTAAGCTGTTGAATAAAAACTTACAATTATTGAGTAAAAAATTATAAATTTAAAATAAAAAAAACCAATTTAAAAGGAAAAAATTACCTGGTTGTTTTAATGTTTTACCATGTGGCTCTGGTAAGAAGTACAAACAATGTTGTGGAAAATAACTCGCAAACCACGATAAAATAAGGGAAAACGCGAGTTTTTCTTTTGTATAAAAACATCTTAAAAATGACTTTAAATACATTTTAAGTCCACTTATTTGAAACAAGGAAAATAATGGGAGTTAAGTAGAATAATAAAATTAAGTATTTTTGTAGTATAATAGAACTAGCAGATAAATAGTAATTTGTTTGTTAGGAGGAATATATGAAAAAGAAAGTTTTAATTATTACAGGAATTATATTAGCAATTTTAATTGCTACAGGTTTAGTAACCAGTTATATAGATATGGCAAGAGTTAGAAATGCTGTAGAACCAAAGTTTACAATTAAAATAGTTACTGATGGAGGAAATAAAGTAACATATTGGGGATTAGGATATAAAGTAGTAAGATATCCAAGTGTTAGTCCAAATGAGCCATACAAGAATAATCGTGGTGTAAAATATGGTAGTTGGTTTATGAATTATGAATTAGAAAAAGAATTACCTTATGCTAAAGATTTAAATAAAGAAGATATTATTGGTGATAGTGGTTTCTTGTTTTCAATTAATTGGGGAGATAACAAAACTGATTGTATTCCTATTCAATTAAATGTATTTGATGATGGAAGTTATACTTTATATAATTCATATGAATCTTGTCCACCATATACAACCTGCAATGCAATGTTGAAATATAGCAAATCAGTTACAGGAACTTATAACTATGATGTTTTGAAAATAATTCAAAGTAGTGTAATTGCAGATGATATGACATTTACAAATACGAACTTACCAGAATATGAAATTCATCTAGGAAATCAAGAAAAAGTTTATTATTTAATTACTGATAAAAATAATGCCTATTTAGATGAATTTTTAAAACAGATAGATGTTAATTTAAAAAAATGTGTTGAAACAGATTATACTAAATAACAAATTACAATTTATTGATTAGATTATAAAAAATAAGAATTGATATTTTGATCAATTCTTATTTTTGTATTCACTTGTAATAATTTCGTTAATTTCTTCTGGAGTTTCTTTACATTCGTTATTTAACCATTTTTTTATTATTGCATTTAATCCTGCCCTAAAAAATTCAATATGATAATCTATAAATTTATTATCGTAATACTTTTCTGCAAGTTCAACACGATATTGAGTTGGTATATCTTTAGAAATTCCCTCTAACTTAAAATATGTTTTAAAAAATATTTGATTATCCTTAATATATCTAAACATATTTAAATATCCATCTTTGTCTTGCTTAGCGTTATTAGATAATTGAAATTGTGCAAATTCATTTTCCATGTTTTTTTTGATTTTTTCAGCAAGATCATATATGTCAATATAATTAGAATAAAATGTAGAACGATTTAAATTAGCTTTCTCACAAATAGTTGATACCGAAATTTCTTCAATATTCTTTTTCTGTATTAATTGCAAAAATATTTTTTCTATTTGTTCTTGAGATTTTTTTCTTTTTTTATTGTTAGGCACATTCATGTGCATTCCTCCCAAAATCATTATTCCGACAAATGTTGGAAATTGTTGATTGATTTAAAATTTACATAAATATTATAATATAAATGTAAAAAAACAACAAGTGTTGTATTTTGGTAAGGAGGTGAATTTATGTCAAAAATAGTTGATGTTAACAAAAAAATAGAAGATAAATTTATTGAAACTTTCTTAAAAAAAGATGGAGAAACTACTGAAGAAGCAAAAGAAAGAATTAGAGAAGAACAAAAACAATTAGAAGAACAAAACAGAGCAAAAGTTGAAGAAACCTTACAAAAATCTAAAGAAATTAACGATAAATATGTTAAATAATTAGGAGGAAAAATGAAAAAGGAAACTTTATTAGAAATTATTTTAGGCACTATTGGTGGATTAGTGTTTGCAATTGGAATGTGTATGTGCTTAATTCCTGAATGGAATTTGTTTACTGCTGGTGTAGTAGTAGCAATCATTGGATTTATAATTTTATTATGTATTATACCCATATATAGAAAAGAACATCCTAAAAAAGTTAGTAATAAAAAAACTGATTGGGGATTAGTATTAACTTGGATAATTGGTGTTGTTGGCTCATTAATAATGGGTTTTGGTATGAGTAAAATAATGATTGGAAGTCCTGAAAAGATGGATATGATTATTGGCATGATTACAGGAGTTGTAGGGCTTTTAATTTGTGTATTAAATTATCCAATTTATTCGTATTTAAAAAACACAAAAAACTAATGAATAAACTTATTAAAAATTTTAAACAACTCAAAAAAGAAGATCGTATAATATTCTTCTTGATTTTTACAACAATAGGAAATATATTTATAGCATTAGTAAAATTTGTACTGTCTTTAACATTACCATCGCTTTGGTTTTTTGTTAATGCAATATTTATGATAATTTTGTCGTTTTCTAGGTTCTTCTCAATTAGAGATTATCAAAAAACAAAGTTAGTAAAAGATAATGAAGAAATCCAGAAGATAGGATATAAAAATTATCTTAATAATGGTATTTTGTTAGTGATGTTAGGGATTATGTATTTCTTTGTTAATGTTTATATTTATTACAAAGGAACAAATACTACAATGCATGAATACTTAACTTATTTAGTTGCTTTAGTTGCATTTTGGTCTATTGGTTCTGCCATATATGGAATAATTAAATATAAAAGAGAATATACCCCAATATTGAAAGCTGTTAAATTAACAAACTTCGCGAACGCATTAACATCAATAATGTTAACACAAATAGTATTATTGGATACCTATGCAAATACAAAAACATACAATTCAAATTTAATGAATGGATTCACAGGTATGAGTGTAGGAATAATTATTGTTATATTAGGATTATATATGATAGTTGGAATAAACAAATTAGGAAAGATAGATTAATTTTAAATCTATCTTTTTAAGTGCTTTGTTAATCAAACTTTAAATATCGTGTTATAATGTTTTTAGAAGGAGGTAAAAATGAAAAAACTTAGATATATTGCTTTAATAATAGTAGTAATCATAAGCCTGACTTTAAACGTACAAGGAAAACGCGATGAAAACGAAGTGAAAATCAAACATGTTTCGATGGATGATATTGTTCAAATCATGAACGAAAATAACAATTATGTAATTTTGGATGTAAGGACTATAGAAGAATATAATGAAGGGCATATTCCTGATGCTATATGTATTCCAAATGAAACAATTGATAATAATATAATTAACCAAATTCCGGATAAGGAACAACTAATTTTAGTATATTGTAGAAGCGGAAACAGAAGTAAACAAGCAGCAGAAAAATTAAAAAAATTAGGTTATACTAATTTAATTGAATTTGGCGGGATAATAGATTGGAAAGGCGAAATTGTTAAATAAGCTTAATAACTGTTTCTGAGTTTATAAAGTTAATATATTATTTAATATTAATAGTTAATAAATTTAAAAACACTAGTTTAAGAGTAAAAAGATATATTTGGTAAACAAAACCAGATATATCTTTTTTATGAGTGTATTTCAATAAAATAACTTTTGTTATTTTATCGTTGACAAGTGATAAAGGATGCGTTATTATTTAAATAACAACCGTTATTTTATAAAGTTGTTGGAGGTGTACTGTGTCAAGAAAAGAAAAGTTTTTAAAAGATGATTTAGTTAGTGGTGGAGTTGAATTTATTAGAACTTATGGTATTGAACAATTGAATGTCAGAGATTTGGCCAAGTTTATTGGATGTTCAACACAACCGATATTTAGGAATTATGCAAATATAGATGAATATAAACTTGAACTAAAATCAGCTATGAGACAAGATTACAAAACATTTATATATAATCGTGTAGATAAAGATAAATACCTACTTACTATTAGTTATGCATATGCATTATATGCGAGAAATGAGCCAAATATATTTAGAGCGCTATTTATAACATCTTTAGCTGGTACCAGAACCGTTGAAGAAGTAATAAATAGTCCTTGGAACAGGGAAACAATTGAATTTACTATGAAAAACTTTAATATAGGTATGATTGAAGCAGAAAAACTATATAGTGATGTAAGATTTTATGTTCACGGCATTGCAACTCAATTATCGTGTGAAAGTATTAAATTAACTGATGATGAACTATATGAATTAATAGATAATATAATAAAAAAATTATTGTAAGAGGGGATTTTTAAAATGAAATTAAAAGAAAGAAATTTAAATAACAAAGACTTTTTCAGTAAAAAAGTTGATTGTTATGATAAAGTTCATGAGACATTAATGGAAACTAAAAAAGATGCCGTTGAGGCTTTAAACATAAATACATTTAAAGTACTTGATCTAGGAGCAGGAACTGGGCTTGAATTGATATATCTTTTTAAAAGATTTCCGAATGCCAAAGTAACTGCAATAGATATTACTCCTGAAATGTTAGCGAAAATCAAGGAAAGAGACTTCGCACACAAAGTAAATATTATTTGTGGAGATTTCTTTGAAGAGTAGTTTGGCAAAGATTTTGATGCAGTTATTTCAACATCTGCGCTACACCATTTCACTAAAGAAGATAAATATAGATTATATAAAAAAATATTAGAATGTCTAAAAGATAATGGACAATTTATTAATTCTGATAGATTTGTTGACACGAAAAAACAAGAAGATGAATTTAATAATTTTTACGAAGAAAATCATAATAAAGTTGCTCATTGTGATACACCATTATGTATAGATACAGAGACAGAGATATTAAGAAAAGTTGGTTTTAAAAATATTGAGTTCGTGAATTCTGAAACATCAAAAGATTATAAACTATTGAAATGCATAAAATAATAGGAGGGTTATGTATGAAATTGAAAGATTTAAAAGTTATTGATAATAATATCGATTTGGATAAGTATATTGAATTTAGAGAATATGTGAAAAAAAATATGGAACATCCAGAATGGCTTGGTGATTTTACTAAGGAAGAATTAGAAATAATGTTGAAGACAAACTCTAAGATTTGGATTTATTATTTAAATCAAGAAGAAGTATGTTCAATGATGCTTATACCAGCTACTAAAAGAGCACTAGAAAAATTTGAAATAAATTTAGATTATAAACAAGTTGTAGATTATGGTCCGATGATGGTAAATCCAAAATTTGTAGGTCATGGATTACAATTTCAAATGTTACAAGAAATTGATAAATACAGTATAAACCACAATTATAAATATGCTATAGGAACTATTCATCCTGATAATATATATTCAATAAGAAATTTAATAAAAGATGATTTTGAATTAGTGAATTTTAAGGAATTTAAACGTGGACCAAGAAATATATATATGAAAAAATTAACTAAAAAATAGGTTTAATATATTTTAAATCTATTTTTTAGTTAATTTATAAATTTTCAAATGAAGTGCAACTTTAGTGAAAATATAATATCTAAATTAATATATAATTTTATGCCGAGAAAATCTGTTTGTAATGGGCAGTCAGATTTCATAATACTTAATTAGTAATTATCTCAAAAAATGA
>JAZQBG010000009.1:0-7909 GCA_045545595.1 Bacilli bacterium | reverse complement strand
ATTAAAAGAAAATATGCATTTAGGAATATTAGAAACAATAAAGAAATTAGAGAAAATGTTAATAGGACACTATGCATATTATGGAATATCAGGAAACCTTAAAAGTTTATATGACTATTATTTATACACCAAAGAAATGTTATATTGGACAAAAGCAAGAAGAAGCCAAAAGGCGAAGAAATATAGACAAATAATAGATAAAATACTAAAATACAGACCGTTACCATTACCGAAATTATATGTAAGTATATGGACTTAATGGTTTACTTGAAGAGCCGTATGCATAAATAGTGCATGTACGGTTCTGTGAGGGGCAAGAGACAATCCTCTCACTTTAATGAAGAGAGGTGAATGTCGAGCTTGTCTACTCGACTATAATGCGTTTGTCAGAATTACAAGCTAAAGATATAGTAAATATTACGGACGGAAGAAAAATTGGTAGAATTATTGATGTAACCTTAGCAGATGGGAAGATATATAACTTAATAATAGAACCTAAGAGATTCTTTTTTAACATTTTCAAACGTGGTGAAGAAGTATCTATAAAATGGGAGTCAATAGAAAAAATAGGTGAAGATGTAATATTAATAAAATTAAATAATTAATTCATAAATTAACAATACTAGCATATATTTTAATGAACATAGGGAGGATATAATATGAAACAACTTATTCCATTTAAAAAAGATATTATTTTTAAAACAAAAATATCAGAAATTACTAGTATTTCATTAGAACATTCTTTAGAATTAGACGATGATATGATATCGGGAGATTTTATAGTAAGTGGCGATTATAAAATGACTGAGGCAAGCTTAAATAGAGAAACATTTTTATATAAACTACCATTTGACATTGCTTTAGATTCAAGATATGATACTTCAAGTATAAAGATTGAAATTTCCGATTTCTATTATGAAATAATTAACGATGATGTTCTAAGGGTAAATATTGAAGTTTCCTTAGATGGATTGGAAGATAAACCATTTAAAGAAGTTGAAGATTTAGAAGTTATCAATTTTGATAATAAGGAAACTAGTGATATTGATGATATTACTGATACCATCGATAGACTAAAAAGGGAATTAGACGAGAAAAATTCTAATCTATATAATTTAGAAAAATTAATGAGCGCCAAAGATGAAGAACATAGGGAGGCATTAAATAGATTAGAGGAATTGGAAAATAATACACAAAATGTAGTTATTAACATGAATCAAGATATGAATAATCCAACAATTAATGAAATACCAATTAAAATGACAACAGAAAATAATGTAGACGCTAAAGAGATAAAAAGTTTATTCAGTAATATTAGCGAAGAAGAAACATTTAGTACATATCATGTATACATAATGAGAGAAGATGATACTGTTGAAAGTATTATGACAAAATATAGTATTAATAAAGAAATTCTTTCACAATATAATGATGTTGAAAATATCAAATTGGGAGATAAAATTATTATTCCTGCACTTTTAAATGACAAATAATATAAATAATATATTAAATAAACATGCTCTTAATCCTATTAAATACACAATTAAAAATAGTGTAACAATTGTGGAGACGGATAAAGGGCATGTTGTTTTTAAAAAGAAAAATAATGATACCAGGAATAATGTTAATAACTTATATGAATATTTAGCATCTAGAAGTTTTAATTTTTATCCCAACCTTATAAATCATGATGATAGAGATGACTATGATATGTACGAATACATTGAAGAAGTAGATACTCCAGATGAACAAAAAGCTCTAGACATAATTAATTTAATTGGATTACTACACAATAAAACGACATATTACAAAGAAGCTAATGAAGATACTTATAAAGAGATTTATGAAACTATTAAAAAGGAATTAACCTATCTATACAACTACTATAACGATTTAATAATAATTGTAGAAAGAAGTATATATATGAGCCCAAAAGAATATTTATTCGCAAGAAATGTATCAAAAATTTTCTCATGTCTTACTTTCTGTAACATAGAATTGGATAAGTGGTTAGAATGTGTTAAGGATAATAAAAAACAAAGAGTAGTAACATTACATAATAATCTTAACTTAGACCATTTAATAAGAAGTAGAGACCCTTATTTAATTAGTTGGGATAAATCTAAAAAAGATATACCGATATATGATTTTTATAACTTTTATAGGAATCATTATTTAGATTTAGATTTTAATGACTTATTTGATGAATATAACTCAAGATATCCATTATTAGAAGAAGAAAGACAATTATTATTAATTCTTTTATCAATACCACAAAAAATAGAATTTGTAGATAATGAATTAGAATCATGTAAAATAATTAGAAAACAACTAGATTACATTTATAAAACTGAAGAATTAGTAAAAGAATTTTATAATTTAAAAGCTGCCAATTAAGGCAGCTTTTAAAACCAAATAACATGAGTTAAAAAGAATACAAGAAGACAAAGTTCTACTAACAATATTAATGTATGAATAGAGAAAAATAAGATAAGAAGTAAAAAAACTTGATAGAATATTATTATACCTAAGATGAATATACCAAATATCCAAAATGGACCACCACGACAACACCATCTTCTCCACATAAAACTTCACCTAGTTTAATATATGTAAAATTAATATTATTGTATAGGTATTAATTACTAAATTGAGGTATAATAATATTAGGATGGTGAAGTATATGAAGAAAAGATTAAAATTAAAAAATATAATAATAATGTTAATAGTTATTTTTGTTATAGCTTTGATAGTTGTTAATTTACCTAAGAATAATGATGCAAAAACTGATTCTAATAAAATGGTTGATTTAACTAATAAAACTATTAATGAAGTAGAGGAATATAGTGATGCTAATAATCTAGAATTAGAATTAAAGTATGAATATAATGAAGAAATAGAAAAAGATAAAGTAATTAATCAAAGTATTGAAAAAGATTCTAAAATAAACAAAGAGGACAAGCTAATTATAACTATTTCAAAAGGTAAAATAGATGAAACTGTATATAAAGAATATGGAGTAAATGAATTAGGTAATGTACCGATAATGATGTATCATAAGATAATAGATATGCCTAGTTCTGAAACAGGACATACAGGTGGGAATGTAGATGTAGATGGATATAATAGAACTGCTGAAGCCTTTAGAGCTGATTTGGAGTTTTATTATAGCGAAGGATACAGAATGGTTAGACTAATAGATTATGTCAATGGTGATATCAATACTGAATTAGGTAAAAGTCCATTATTATTAACATTTGATGATGGTGATAAGACTAACTTTAATGTATTAGGTAGAAATGAAGATGGCACTTTACAAATAGATCCTAATTGTGCGGTTGGTATATTAGAAGAATTTAAGAAAAAATATCCAGACTTTGATGTTACTGCAACATTCTTTGTTATGAATGGATTATTTGGTCAAAGTGAATATAATGAAGAAATATTAAAATGGTTAGTAGATAATGGTTATGATGTAGGTAATCATACTAAAAATCATGTAAACTTTAGAACTGCAGATTCTTCAAAATCTCAACAAGAAGTAGGATTTATGTATGAATTATTAGAAAGTATAATACCTGGTAAATATGTAAATATAGTCGCATTACCTTATGGTAGTCCTGGTGATAAAAGTCACAGTAATTTTGAGTACATATTAAATGGAACATATAACGGAAAAGAGTACAATACTATTTCTGCACTAAGAGTTGGATGGATGAGTGAAGTTTCACCATTTAATAAAAACTTTGATAAAACCTTCTTAAAAAGAATTAGAGCTTATGACAATGATGGTAAAGAATTTGATATAACTGCATCATTTGAATCATTAAAAACAACTAAATATATATCAGATGGTAATAAAGATAATATTGTAATACCACAAGATAAAGAATCATCATTAGGAATAACAGATAAAAATGTTATTAAATATTAGTACTTGAAAAAAACTTAATACTACGTTATAATAATTACGAAAAAGCGAAGAACTAGAGGAGTATATTATAATTACTTAATAGAGAGTTAGTGTTTGGTGGAAACTAACAAATAGTATAATAGAAGGTAGCTAGGGAGTTTGATTTCTGAATAGTTAAGAAGTCACGTATATTATGCGTTAAATAAATAAGTGTATAACAATCGTTATAAACTAAGGTGGTACCACGGAGTTATTCGTCCTTAATTTGGATGGATAACTTTTTATTTTGAGGTGATAGAGTGGATTATAATAAAGCGATTAATGCATTCGAAAATTATATTCAAAATTATGATTTAAATGATCATAAAATTAAACTAAAACATAAACATACATATCAGGTAGCAGAAATAAGTGAACTTTTAGCAACTTCTCTTAATCTGAGCGAGGAAGATATAGAATTAGCGAAACTTATTGGATTGTTACATGATATAGGACGTTTTGAACAAGCAAAAAGATTTGATAATTTTAAAGACAAAGATTTTGATCATGCTTTATATGGCGTCAAAATATTATTTGAAGATAACTTGATTAGGGATTTTATAACATCAAATAAACATGATGAAATTATTTATAATGCGGTTAAACATCATAATAAAATGTCAATTCCAAATAATTTAGATGAAAGAACATTAATGTTTTGTAAAATAATTAGAGATGCCGATAAAATAGATATATTTAGAGTTATGTCAACAGAATATGAAAAAAATTTAATAGAAGACATAAAAGATGAAATAATTGATTATTTTGAATCAGAAAGACAAGTAGATTATAATTTAATTGATAATAAATCAGAAAAAATAATATTAGATTTTGCACTCGTCTACGATATTAACTATAAACAAAGTTTTAAAATATTAAATGATAAGAATTATTTAGAAGATTTTATTTCTTGTATTAATGTATCAGAAGATAATAGAGAAATATTTGAGAAAATCGTAAATAAAGTTAGAAAAGTAATGGAGGAAAATTTATGTTAGATAAAAAATATGATCATAAACAAACAGAATTAAATAAATATAATACATGGAAAGAAAATGGATATTTCAAAAGTGGAGATTTATCTAAAGAACCTTTTTGTATAGTTATCCCACCACCAAATGTAACAGGCAAATTACATTTAGGTCATGCATGGGATACAACACTTCAAGATATAATTATTAGATATAAAAGAATGTGTGGTTATGATGCATTGTGGTTACCAGGAATGGACCATGCGGGTATTGCAACACAAGCTAAAATTGATAGAAAACTAAAAGATGAAGGTATTAATCCTAGAAGTATGGATAGAGAAGAATGGCTTAAACATGCATGGGCTTGGAAAGAAGAATATGCAGAAAATATTCATGAACAATGGGCTAAAATGGGATTAAGTCTAGACTATACAAAAGAAAGATTTACACTAGATGAAGGATTATCAGATGCTGTAAAGCATGTATTTGTAACTCTTTATAATGAAGGATTAATTTATCGTGGAGAAAGAATAATAAACTGGGATCCTGAAGCAATGACAGCTTTATCAAATGAAGAAGTTATTTATAAAGATGTAGAAGGGGCATTTTATCATATAAAATACATGATAGAAGATTCTAATGACTACTTAGAAGTTGCGACTACAAGACCTGAAACATTATTTGGTGATACAGCAGTTGCAGTAAATCCAGAGGATGAAAGATATAAACATCTTATCGGTAAAAATGTAATACTTCCAATTGTAAATAAAGCAATACCAATTGTAGGGGATGAACATGCTGACCCTGAATTTGGAACAGGTGTAGTTAAAATTACACCAGCTCACGATCCTAACGACTTTGAAGTAGGTAATAGACACAACTTACCTAGAGTAAACGTTATGAATCCAGATGGAACAATGAATGAAAATGCATCTATTTGTAATGGAATGGATAGATTTGAAGCTAGAGAAAAAGTTATAGAAGAATTAACTAGGCAAAATTTATTAATTGATATAGAAAAAATAGTTCATTCAGTAGGTCACTCTGAAAGAACTGATGTAATGGTTGAACCATACTTATCTAAACAATGGTTTGTTAAAATGAGACCTCTTGCTGATAGAGTATTAGAAAATCAAAAAGATAAAGATACTAAAGTTAACTTTGTACCAGAAAGATATGAAAAGATACAAAATCATTGGATGGAAATTACATATGATTGGTGTATTTCAAGACAATTATGGTGGGGGCATAGAATTCCTGCATGGTATAAAGAGGATGAAGTATACGTAGGATATGAGGCACCAACTGAAGAAGGTTGGGTACAAGATAGTGATGTACTTGATACTTGGTTTAGTAGTGCGTTATGGCCATTTAGTACATTAGGTTGGCCAGAAAACACCGAATTATTAAAAAGATATTATCCTAATAATGTATTAGTAACTGGATATGATATTATTCCTTTCTGGGTTTGTAGAATGGTATTCCAAGGTTTAAAATTTATGGATGAAAGACCATTTAAAGACTGTTTGATTCATGGTTTAATAAGAGATAGCCAAGGAAGAAAAATGAGTAAGAGTCTTGGTAATGGAATAGATCCTATGGATGTTATAGAAGAATATGGAGCAGATTCACTAAGATACTTCTTAACAACTTCATCTGCGCCTGGTACAGATTTAAGATTTGATATTGAAAAAGTTAAATCAACATGGAATTTTATAAATAAATTATGGAATGCCTCTAGATTTGTTATGATGAATCTTGAAGATTTTACCTTAGAAAATTATTCGTTAGATAATTTATCAAATCAAGATAAATGGATATTAAATAAACTAAATAATACTATTAAAAATGTAACTAAAAATATGGAAAGATATGATTTCCATGTTGTAGGTAGTGAATTATATAACTTTACATGGAATGAATTCTGTGACTGGTATATAGAACTAGCTAAAACTAATATGAATGATACAACTAAGAGTGTATTATTACATGTATTAAATCAAATACTTAAAATGTTACATCCATTCATGCCATATGTTACAGAAGAAATCTGGACTAACTTACCAGGTAATAGTGGAAGCATTATGATTAGTGAATATCCAGCATATAATAAGGATTTTATATTCACAGATAAAACTATAGATAATGTAATTGAATTAATTAAATCCATAAGAACTATAAAATTAGAAAACAATATAAAAGAATTTAATCTTGTTTATAATAAAGGTGAAGAAGAATTTATTGATGATACTAAATTAATACTTCAAAAATTATTAAAACTTGATGATGAAGATATCAAATTAACTGGTAGCTTTGATTTAGATGGATTATCTTATATAGAAGTACCACTAACATTTGCGACATTTACTATTTCGTTTATTAAAGTTATAGATAACAAAGCAGAAATAGAAAGATTAACAAAAGAACAAGACGCTTTAATAGTATCAATTAGAAGAAGAGAAAACTTATTATCAAATGAAAATTATGTAAATAAAGCACCAGAAGCTGTAGTTAATAAAGATAGAGAAATGTTACTTATTGAAAAAACAAAATTACAAACTATAGCTAGTCAATTAAAAAATTTAGGAAAGTAGAAATACTTTCCTTTTGTTATGTAAACAATTATAAATTTATTGAAAAAATAATAAAATATATATATAATTAATATTCAGAAGAGAAGGAGAAGTATATGAATACAAAAATACCAAATCATGTCGCAATAATTATGGATGGAAATGGAAGATGGGCAACAAATAAAGGATTATCAAGAAGTGAAGGTCATCTTGCTGGAAGTAAAACATTACAAAAATTAACTGAACATATTTTTAATAAAGGTGTTAAAGTTTTTAAAATGTACCCAATGTCAAGGACTAAATAAAAAAGAGAGAGTTTAGACAATGGATTCAAACAGATGATTTCGGTATTGTACCGGAGTCATCTTTTTTAAATTCCATTGATATCTATAATTATTATAGTATTCAATATA
>JAZQBG010000008.1:0-13822 GCA_045545595.1 Bacilli bacterium | reverse complement strand
TACTCTTGCATTTTCTGGTAGTTTCCATTTACCATTTACTTCTCTATCTAGTACTAGATTAAATGCCATGTTTTGTATTGCTGGTAATGCATTTGTTATTTCATCTAAAAATACTATGTGTATCTTATCTTTTTCTTTTTCGCATCTTTCTTCTAGCTTAACTAACCATGTTGGTTTTATATCTATTATCTTTTTACTACTTTCTATTAATTTATCAAAACTGATTTCACCTTTATCATACATTGGCTTTAACATTTCAAATGTTGCTTGGTCAGTCATGGCTACACTTTTGCCGTTTAGACTTTCCGGTGTGGCATTAGCCAAATATATTATTTCACAATCTGGGTCTAGTTGTTTTACTCTGGCGCTTTTACCTTCGCTACTTCTACCATGTAGTAGTACTGATATTCCACTTTGTACTGATGCTTTTATTATATCTTCTTCACTTACTGAGCTAAAATCAAAGTTATATGGGTTTTTTCTTCTATTATTTTCTTCATCTTGTTCACTACTTACTCCTAGGTTTACAGCATTTGTTCTGAATAACTCTATTGATAAATACTTGTCCATAAACTCTTTCATATCGGTATTATCAAAATCACCTTTGTAATCTCTTTCATGTTTGAATTGTATACCTGAAACTATTAATTCTTCAGTTATCATTAGTTTTGACTTTTCATCTACTAACCACTTTACTGGCTCTACTTCAACCCATACTGCATCACCACGTTTATATGTTTCTCCGTTTGATAATGTAAATTTATCATTATATGGATTAGCTTCAACTCTTACATATTTTTTGCCGTTATATTCATATTCGATATGCATTTGGAGTGAAAAAGGTTTATCATATTCATCATATTTTCTTGAGTCTGTTATATAGTTTCTTATTACATTTAGATGGCCTCGATTATACATTTTTTCTAATTCTTTTTGTAAATTCTTAGAAACCGCACTTCTTGGGTAATAACCATACTCTACTTCAAGTATTCTATCTTTTGATCTTCCACTCACTCCGTTCGTGGGGATTGATTGGATTGATGAGAACGGTAAAGCGGGACGAACCCCACCATAACGTTCACTAACATAGTTGTTGAGACTATTACCAACGTTGTAAACGACGCGCGCGTCATTATCCTGATCATCAGTTTTAGTCCAATACCATCCTGTCCTTTTATCTAGTGTGTTGTGCCCATCTACATAATAACCGCTACTTACAAATCCTCCTAAAAGAATTGCGAAGTCTGTTATTGCAGCTTTTGTTCCTCTTTTCTTTATTACATCTAGTGCCTTATCTCCAAATATTTGACTTTCTTCTAATAATGTTAGTTCTTGCATACTAATCCCCCATTGCCAACTATTCTACCATATTTTCTTGTTTTTTTGAAATAATATTTTGAATTAAATTTTACATTAAGCACAGAATATTACTAGATAAGTAGGTGATGATATGGAATTATATAAAGATATTGATGAAAGTATTAAGAAAATTAAAGTTGACTCAGGTGAAAGTGTTGATTTAAATGTAAAAGAAATTTATATAGGTAAAAAGAGATTAGTATCTTTATATTTAGAAACTATTACTTCTAGTGAACAGATAAATAACTATGTATTAAAAAGTATCGGAAAAACAATTATTGATAAAGAAAATCTAAATTTTAAAGATATATATAAATATTTTTACAATACGATTCCTAGTGGTAGCTTAAAAGAGTTATCTACTTTTGAAGATGTATATAGTTTTCTATATTCTGGATTTGAAATTATTCTAGTTGAAGGAACCAAAAAAGGTATAGCTTTTGAAATGCGTGCATCGTTAGATAGAGGTGTGACAACACCTACTAGTGAAGCAATTGTTAGAGGTCCAAAGGATGGATTTACTGAAAACTTTAATAAAAATTTAGGACTTATTAGAAGAAGAATTAAATCACCTACTTTGTTTGCGAAAGAGAAGAAAATGGGAACAAAGACTCAAACCAGAGTTGGAATTCTTTATATGCATGATATTGCTGATGATTCTTTAGTCGAAGAAGTCAATAAAAGACTTGATGCGATAGATATCGATGCAATTGTAGATAGTGGTTATTTAAGAGAATTAATAGAAAAAGATGGTAAATCTAATTTTCCTACAATTATGAGTACTGAAAGGCCTGATAAAGCCTGTATGGCATTATTGGAAGGAAAAATAGTTATCATTCTAGATAATAGTCCATTCGCACTTATTATACCCACTTTCTTTGTTGATTATTTTCATACTACAGAAGATTATTATCAAAAATCTGCTAATGTTAGTTTTATAAGAGTTATTAGATTTCTTGCGTTTCTTATTTCTATTCTTACTCCAGCTTTTTATGTTGCGGTAACTACTCATAATCAGTCTGCAATTCCCTCAGGTTTCTTACTTAATTTTGCATCACAAAGACAAGGCGTTCCCTTCCCTGGTTTTGTAGAAGCGCTTCTTATGATGCTTGCATTTGAAATCTTAAAAGAAAGTGATACTAGAAGTCCAAGTGTTGGTGGTAGTGCGATTTCAATATTAGGTGGGATTATAATTGGTGATGCTGCTGTATCTGCTGGTATTGTTTCACCAATTATGGTAATAGTTATTTCTGTTACTGCAATATCTTCCCTAGTATTTTCTTCAATTGATGTTGTTAATGCAATTAGAGTTTGGAGAATAATATTCTTATTTGGTGCCGCACTTCTTGGTGTATACGGAATTATTATTTTAGGTATTTTCTTTATAGTAAAACTTTGTTCAATATCCTCTTTTGGAAAACCATTTACTTTCCCATTCGCACCTTTTAATTTAAAAGAACAAAAAGATGCCATTATTAGAATGAGTAAAGATAAACTCTGGAATAGAAATCCATTAACTGCAGAAAAAAATCTAACTAGATTAAAAAGAACAGAAACAGGTGAAGAAAAATGAAAAAGTTTTTAATTATATTTTGTTCTTTATTTTTAGTTGGTTGCGGGAATTATAGAGAGTTAAATAATTCTGCAATAGTTAGTGCGATTGGTATTGATAATGATGAAAATGGTTATAAAGTTTCAGTACAAATTGCGAATACTGAAAAAAGTAATGATGAACAAGAAAAACTAAATAATCCTATTGTATATACTTCAAACGGTAAAAATATTAGTGATGCCTTAAACAATATAAACTTAAAATCTCCTAATATGTTATATTTAGGACATCTACAATTAGTTCTAATATCAGAAAGTATTGCTGAATTGGGAGTTAGTGAAATTACTGACTATTTTCTTAGAAGTAATCAAATAAATAAAAATTTTACAATATTAATCTCTAAAGATAATACTCCCGAGGAAGTTTTAAACGTTCCTACATCATTAGTAAATTTTCCTAGAGGTAATATTTTAGGTAGTTTAGAAATTTCATCAACTATAGGTGGAGCCTCAAATAATATTAAATTCACTAAGTTTGTTAATGACTTAGAAAGCAAAGGAATTAATCCTGTTATGTCTAGCATTAATATTATGGAAAGTGGTGAAGAAGATAAAAAAGATTTACAAATATCAGATATGGCTATATTTGATGATGATAAGTTAGTTGGTTATCTTGGTAAAGAACAAACTAAAGGATATAATTTTATAACTGATAATATTAGTAGTACTATTATTAGTTTTAAATGTGATGATAGTAGTAATATGAGTGTTAAACTTAAGGATGTAAAAACTACTAATAAGTTTAAAATAAACAATAATGAACCACAAATAATTATTAATGTAAGTGGCAGTGCGAATATTGAAGAATCTAATTGTGATACTGAATTAGATGTTATTAGAAATAAAACTAACAATAAAATAAAAAGTTTGATAAGTGATACTATTGATAAAGTTAAACAAGATTATGGAACAGATATCTTTGGATTTGGTAATACTATATACTTAAAAAATCATAGGTACTTTAAAGACATAGAAGAAAATTGGAATAAAGAGTTTTTAAAATTAGATATTGTTATTAATGTTGATATAAATATTGAAACTAAAGGTAACTTGATATTAAAAGGATGGTGATTTTTTGGAAAATAAAATTAAAATCAGTTCATTACAAATTGGAGTTGTTACATTTTTCTTAAGTCAAGTTGCATTCTTCCCTTTAATTTCAAAAATATTATTTAATAGTGTTCATCAAGATGTATGGATTAGTTCTATTATTGGTTTCTTAATTGGATTATTGATACTTAAATTATTTTTAAAATTTCAAAATAAACTAGATAATAAAAACATTATTGAATACAATATTGATAAATTTGGTAAAATCGTAGGAAACATAATTAATTTTGTTTTAACAATTGGTGCAATATTAATGATGGTTTCATTGTTTTCTAAATTTTCTATATTCTTAAATGTTAATTATTTACCTAATATTTCAATATTAATATTAGAAATAACTTTTATACTACTTGTGATTTATGCAATTAAAAAAGGTGTTGAAACAATATTTAGAAGCTCACAAATTTTAGTAATAATTAGTATATTATTATTTATTAGTGCGATTATTCTAAATGCATATAATTTCAATTTTAATAATATCTTCCCTATTTTTGAACATAAGATAAGTGACGTATTAGCTTCTTCAGTATATTATGGTATATCATCTACTCTACCAATATTTTTATTAACTATTTTTCCTAAGAATATTGTTCTAGAAAAAGAAAGATATAATAAAAGTATTATAATAGGATATATTATTTCTTCTATTGTTACTTTTATTATATTGATTACTACTTTATTAGTTTTAGGTAAACATTTAATAATTAGTTTTGAATATCCAGAATTTATTGCTTTTAAGCAGATACAATATTTCTATTTCATTGAAAGATTTGAATTGATCTTTTCTATGATTTGGATATTTAATATTTTTGTATTTAGTGTGATGAGTGTATATTTTATATATCAATATATTAAGAATACTTTCATAACTAAAAATAATGGTTTTATATTGATATTAATTGGAATTATTATTATTTTAATCTCTAACTTTGTAATATTTTTAAAATAAAAATGTAAGAAGTAAATTCTTACATTTTTGTTTTGTCCAATTAATTAATAATAACTATCATCACTTGCAATACGTTGTATTATTTCTACATCGCTATCAAAAGAATTGTCGTAAACAGAAACAACACTACTTGGTATTTCTACACTTGTTAGTTTGTTATTTTTAAATGTATTATAACCAATACCAGTAACACCTTCCATTAATACTATACTTGTTAGTTTATTGTTTGTAAAAGAGCTACCACCTATATTACTAATACTTCCTGGTATTGTCACATGTGATAAGTAATTTTTAGCAAATGCACCATAATTAATTTTTGTAACGCTTTCTGGTATATATAATGTGCTTATTCCAGCGTTATAAAATGCATTATTTCCAATATTTGAAACACTTTCTGGTATTGTTACGTGTGTTAAATTATTACCATTAAAAACATCTCCTGACATTTGATTTGCTATTGTTGTAACAGTATCAGGGATTATTACACTTGTTAAACATTTACTATCAAATGCCCCAACACAAATCATACCACCAGATTCCACATCACTCTAACAACTTCCATGAATAGTTTTAACTGTATTTTTGCCTATAATTTTAGGTATTACTACATCTTTTCCACATGATGCATCATAGTCTGTTATTTCACTACCACCCATTGTAAAGAAACTTGCATCGGTATATTCTACTGCATCACGAGCTACGGTTACTTTCGCGCTTAAACTTTTTCCTTGCATGTAATTTTGATTCGTTCCATCATCATGTATCCATATTCTTAAGATGTAGTTTTTCGTGATATCTGGATTTGCTGAATCGATTATTGTGTCGTGGTATATTACCATTTCTGTCGCATCATCAATATCTTTAAACACTCCATAACTTAGTCCATTTCCTGTATCAGCATTATATAATCCCCATCTAAAATCTACGTCTTTTAATTCTTCTGATATTGTTATATCTGTTAGACTTATTGTTAGGTTCATATGTTGGTCACCAGTGTTTGTTACACTAAATGGTAATGATGTTGCTGTTGTTTTTATATCTGCATCTGTTATTGGATGTATCCAACCCGCATTTAATGTATTACCACTTGTGAATCCCATTGTAAGTGAACCTGTTTTTATTGTCATTACATCCGTTTGTGCTTGTGCGTTAAAGTATGCTACTGTAGTACCTATTAATGTTACAATTAATAGAAACATTGTTACCATTGCAACTACAATTTTTTTCTTTATTTTCTTTTCTTGTTTGGTCTCTTCCATTTTTATACTCCTCTTATTGTATCGTAAAATGTCCAACTCGTATTATTCACAATTCTAATCTGATTATATAAAAATTTTCACAGAAAATCAATTACTTGTTTGTCAATTCAAACAAAAGGTTATTGTTTTGTATTTTTTAACACGTTTTTATTATTTTTATTATCAATAATTCATAAAATATACTATATTTGTTGACTAAAACAATAAAAACGTATATAATTTTAAATGCAGATTTATTAGGCAGCGCATATTTAGTATTATAACGTGTTTGTTACTTTTGTTTTATAAGTAGCTTTTGCTGCAAGTGAAAATATTAAAATAAACACCCTATAGTATTAGAATATGAAGCCTCTGCAAGAAGGAGGAAAAAATTATGGCTAGATACACAGGGCCAGCTTACAAACAAAGTCGTCGTGTAAATTTCTCAACATTAGAAACAGGTAAAGAACTTGCTAAACGTCCTTATGGACCAGGTCAACATGGACAAGGAAGAAAAGGTAAACCTTCTAACTATGGTATTCAATTAACTGAAAAACAAAAAGTTAGATTTATGTATGGTTTAACTGAAAAACAATTTAGAAAAACTTTTGATAGAGCTTCTAAAATGAAAGGTGTTCATGGTGAAAACTTCTTGAAACTTCTTGAAAGTAGATTAGATAACTTAGTTTATAGAATCGGTTTTGCTTCTACAAGAAGAGCTGCAAGACAATTAGTTAACCATGGTCATATTACTGTAAATGGTAAGAAAGTTGATATTCCATCATACAGTGTTAAAGTTGGAGATGTAATTTCTGTTAAAGAAACTAGTAAAGCTCATCCAGCTGTTAAAGCAAGTTTAGAAAACAAATTAAACCGTGTTGAATTTGTAAATTACGACGAAAACAAAATGGAAGCTACTTATGTAAGACTACCAGAAAGAAACGAACTTAATATGGATATTAATGAATCATTAATCGTTGAATTCTACAGTAGATAATAAGTTTAAAAAAAACTGAGAAAGATTTTTCTCAGTTTTTTTATGCCATTTTTATTAAGTAATAGTTTTTCTTACCTTTTCTAATAACTACATATTTATTATCGATTGCGATATCTTTATTAATAACCAAATTTTCATCATTAACTTTATCACCGTTGATACTAATTGCGCTGTTACCTAGAAATTCTCTTGCTTCTCTTCTGCTTGTTACAATTTTATTATCAACTAATAAGTCTATTAATTTTACATCATCATTAATTTCAAATGCAGGAACTTGTGATAGACCATCTTCAATTTGACTACTACTTAAATCTTTAATATTACCACTAAATAAAGCTTCGCTTATTTTCTTGGCGCTTTCGTATTCTTCTACTCCGTGTAAATCTTTAATGATTTCATAAGCTAAAGTTTTTTGAGCTAATCTTAAATGTGGTTCTTTATTATGTTTGTCCATAATATCCATTATTTCTTCTGGAGTTATGAATGTAAAGATTTTTAAGTAGTCCTCTACCATTTTATCATCACTATTTATTAAATATTGATATAAAGCATAACTAGATGTTTTATTTTTATCTAACCATAAAGCATTTCCTTCACTTTTACCAAATTTATTACCATTCGCATCTAACACTAAAGGCATTGTAAAAGCATAAGCTTCTTTACCAGTTTTCTTTTTTATTAATTCTAAACCAGTAGTAATATTACCCCATTGATCTGATCCAGCTGCTTGTAAAACACAATTTTTCTCTTCAAATAAATGTAAGAAATCATATCCTTGAATAAGGGTATAACTAAATTCTGCGAAAGTAATACCTGTTTCTAGCCTTCTATTAATTATATCTTTATTAAGCATGTAATTAACATTTATGTATTTACCTACATCTCTTAGGAATGTAATAAAGTCAAAATTTTTCATCCAGTCATAATTGTTAACAACTTCTACATTACCATTAACTATTTTTTCAATTTGTGTTTTTATACCAATTAAATTTTTATTAATTGCTTCGTATGATATTATTTCTCTTTCTGCAGTAGGTCTAGGGTCACCAATAAGTCCTGTGGCTCCTCCAACTAATAAAATTGGATGATGTCCTGCTTTGGCAAGTCTTTTAGCAGTAATTAAAGATGAATAATGTCCTAAATGTAAGCTGTCAGCAGTTGGGTCTGTTCCCCAGTAAAAAGTAATTTTTTCATCATTTAATTTTTTTTCGATATCTTCTCCTGCCACATCTTTAACTAAACCTCTCCATTTTAATTCTTCAAATAATTTCATTAATATCCTCTCCTATTCTAAAATAAAAGATAACTATAGTTAAGGACGAAATTTCGCGGTACCACCTTAATTCATAGTTATCTATGCACTCATATTTTTAACGTAATTACACGACTTAGCTCAAAATTTGTATTTCATCATTAAAGGTGTTATCAATTTTCACCAACCATTGACTCTCTATTAACTTCTTTAATAACTACTGATAATTTATCATCACTAAGAAATTTATAATTTAATTATGTATTTATAATAACCAACAAATACAATTCTTGTCAATACCTTTTCAAAATTTAAATCATTTTTATTTGTGCATAGACATACGGCAAAAATATGAAATGGTTTTAGAATTTGAAGAAGATGTGTTTAATAGACTTTCTATTTCTACTCCTCATTAAATTATTTGCCCTAGTAGTAAATATGATAAATCTAACAGAGAACACCATAAATAATAAAAGAAAATTAATTGCTAATTTTCTTTTATTTTATAATTATCTTCTAATGAGAATTCAACGTTTTCTTCTATCCATTCTTTTCTAGGTTCAACGTTATCACCCATTAAAACACTAACACGTTTTTCTGCTAAAGCCGCATCTGTAATTTTGACTTGAATTAAATTTCTAGTATCAGGATTCATAGTTGTTTCCCATAATTGGTCAGCGTTCATTTCCCCTAATCCTTTATATCTTTGTAATTGATAATTTTTCTTTTTGGCAGTTAGTTCATCTAACTCCTCTTTAGTCCAAGCATAATAGAATTCTTTTTGTGAATAACTTATTTTATATAATGGAGGCATTGCGATATATAAATGCCCTTCTTCAATTAAAGGTTTCATAAATCTGTAGAAGAAAGTTAATAATAAAACTTGAATGTGCGCCCCATCATCATCGGCATCGGTCATGATTATTACTTTGTCATATTGTGAATCTTTAACATCGAATTCAGGTCCAACTCCTGCACCAATAGTTGTAATCATTGTTCCAATTTCTTCATTCTTTAAGATGTCTTCCATCTTAGCTTTTTCACAGTTTAATACCTTACCTCTTAGTGGTAATATAGCTTGGAATTTTCTATCTCTACCTTGTTTCGCACTTCCTCCAGCAGAATCCCCTTCGACTAAGAATAATTCGTTTTTCTTAGGATTTTTACTTTGAGCAGGTGTAAGTTTACCACTTAGGATTCTTTCTTTTTTATTACTCTTACCCTTTCTCATTTCATCTCTAGCTTTTCTAGCTGCTTCTCTAGCTTGCTTACTATTTATTGCTTTTTCTACTATTTTAGTAGCAATTTCTTTATTTTCTTCTAAGAAAAATCTCATCTTTTCATAAGTAATACTTTCAACTGCAGTTCTAGCTATAGGTGTTCCTAGCTTACCTTTAGTTTGTCCTTCAAATTGTAGTAAATTCTCTGGTATTTTTAGTGAGATTATTGCAGTCAAACCTTCTCTAACATCATTACCATCAAAGTTACTATCTTTATTTTTTAAATAATTATTATTTCTAGCATATTCGTTAAAGACTTTAGTTAAAGCAGTTTTAAACCCAACTTCGTGACTTCCACCATCACCTGTTTTAACGTTATTTACAAATGATACTATATTTTCGTTATAACTATTTGTGTATTGTAAAGCAATATCTACTTCTATTTTATCTTTAGTATCTGAAAAACTTAAAACATTATTTATAGGTTTTTTGTTTTCATTTAAATATTCAATAAAAGCCTTTAATCCATTATCATAATGATATACTTCTTTCTTTTCATCTTCTATATCTTCTACTTCTACAGTAAGTCCTGCGATAAGGAATGCTGATTCTTGCATTCTTTCACAGATTGTAGTAAATGAAAAGTTAGTAGTTTGAAATATTGTATCATCTGGCATAAATGTAACTGTTGTACCTGTTTTTCTAGTGTTTCCTATTTTCTTTAATGGAACAGTAGTATGGCCACCTTTTTCAAAACGAATATAATATTCTTCTCCATCTCTTCTTGTTGTAACTTCCATCCATTTTGATAAAGCATTAACAACTGAAGCACCAACACCATGAAGTCCACCTGATACTTTATATCCACCTTCACTAAATTTACCACCAGCATGAAGCACTGTATAAATTACTTCAGGAGTGGATTTACCACTTTCGTGCATACCTGTAGGTAATCCTCTACCTTCATCAGTAACACTTACACTTCCATCTTTATTTATAGTGATTTTTATGTAAGAACCATACCCATTTATACATTCATCAATACCATTGTCTACAATTTCCCATACAAGATGGTGCAAACCTCTTTTGTCTGTAGAACCAATATACATCCCAGGTCTTTTTCTTACAGCTTCTAATCCTTCTAATATTTTAATTGACTTCTCATCATATTTTGTTGCCACATAATCACCTTCTAGTTCATTTTTTACATTACTAGTATATCATAATTAAAAGAAAAGCACCAAACTTTTCTTTTATTAGAATTAAATTTTTATTAATTACATAAGTTTTTATTAGAAAGGATTATATTATGAAAAATATTTTAAGGTCGATTTTTTATTTGTTTTTTCCATTACTAATTGGAACAATAGTAGGTATAATAACTAGACCTGGTGCGGATTTTGCTCTTCTAAATAAACCTCCACTAGCTCCACCAAGTATTGTTTTTCCAATTGTATGGACTATTCTTTATTTATTAATGGGGATATCATATTTTATATTTAGAAAAAATCACGATGATGAAACTACATCTTTAGTTTATTATTTACAGTTATTTATTAATGCAATGTGGTCTGTTATTTTCTTCTTATGGGAATTGAGATTAGTTGCAGTATTTTGGACTATCATATTAGATATTTTTGTAGGAATATTAATATATTTATTTTACAAAAAAGAAAAAATTTCTAGTTATTTAAATATTCCATACTTTTTATGGTGTTTATTTGCTACATATTTAACAATAGGATTTTATATTTTAAATTAATCATCTATTAAAGTTTCTAACTCAACATTTCTATTATGTATTATCGGTTCCCAATTTAATGTTCTCTTAAATAAACATATTAAATTTATTGGAATCCATGAAAATAAGAATATAGGAAAAGTTAATATACCTAATATTGTTTTAAAAATACTCTTTTTATTAATTACAACAACTAGTGCAGAAAATAATATACTTACTAAATAAGTTAGTATAAAGAAAATTTCATTATGCGCAAACATATATGCAAAAATATCATATAGCTTTATTCCTAACATTGTATATACAAATAATAAAATAAATACAAAACTAGCCACCAGTTGAACGATTGGTGCCATAAAGAAAAGTAACATATCCAAACATGAAATATTTTTATCCTTTATTACTCCATTTAATAGTGGTTTAAAATATGTAAATAAACATTGATATGTTCCAGTTGTCCATCTCATTCTTTGTTTCCACGAAGTTTTAAAATTTAATGGTTGTTCATCATAAGTAATCGCATCATTTACAAAAGCTATCCTTTTATTATTTATTGCGCATTGTGCGGTAAATTCCATATCTTCAGTCATTGTTACTGTATTAAATCCCATTTCTTCTATTATGTTACTTTTTATCATAAATCCCGTTCCATTAATTGAAGCTGAAGCATCTATATTCATTCTAGCTTTGTTGAAGAAGATGTTTTGTCCCCAATAATATAATGAATAACTACCACAAATCCAAGAATCACTTGGATTTTTACTATCTCTAAAACCTTGTGCTATTTCATATCCTGAACATAGAGTATCATTCATTCTTTTAATAAAATTTGGATGTACTACATTATCTGCATCAAATACTATAAAAGCATCGTATTCATGTTTGTGATTTAATAGTTCCAAAGTATATTCTAGTACATCGCCTTTACTTTTTACTTCTCTATCACATTCTATAATCCTCGCACCATGATCAATTGATACTTTTTTTGTATTATCAGTACAATTATTTGGGACAATAAAAATATCATATTTTTCTTTTGGATACCTTTGTTTTTTTAAACTATCAATTAAATTACCAATTACATTTTCCTCATTACGTGCTGCTACAATTATCGCAAATTTATGTTTTTTATTATGACTTTTAATTTTATTAGGATTTTTTTGAAAAGCATATAATCCAGTTATTAAAAAATATAGTCCATATATAAATACTGGAATAAATAATATATAGTATATAAATTGGTACATAATTTCACCACTCTTTTCCTGTAGTTTTATTATGTACTATAATTTGGAAATTATTAAAAATCATTTCATAAAATTAATAGAGAGTGATAATTATGTGTAATAATGAATTTCATACTTTTAAAGAAGATATGTACAAAAAAGTTACTGCCTCAATGGAAGATTATGTTGAAATGATTTACAGATTAAGCAAAGAAAATGGTTTTACTCGTATTCATGAACTTGCATCTAATTTAAATGTAAAACCATCTAGTGTAACTAAGATGGTTCAAAAATTATCGGAATTGGGATATTTAAAATATGAAAAATATGGTGTAATTATTTTAAAACCTAATGGTTATAAATTAGGGAAAACTTTGTTAGAAAGACACAATACTGTAGAAAAGTTATTAAAAATTTTAAAGGTCGATGATAATGAAATATTAAATGAAACTGAAAAAATAGAACATACTTTGAATGATAATACTTACAAATGTATTAGTAAATTTGTTATGTTAGTTGAAAATAATAAAGATTTAAAAATGTATTTAAAAAATAACTTATAATTTTTAAAAATTTATATAAAATTTGATTTTACACAACGGATTTGGAAAATTTCTAATACCAGGAAATAAAAAGACAAGGTTTAAAAACCTTGTCTTAACAAATTTCTATATATGTAATTCCTTTACATGTGTTTCAGAAGAAATTGTTGGATTTTCTGTTGCAATTTGAATCACACTATCGATAATTTGATTTATTCTTTCCTTATAATCTAGTAATATTTTTTTAGTGATATCAGCTACTTCTTGTGATTCAATAGAAAGAAAATCTGCTATTTCTTGAGTAGAAAAATATTTACCATTTACATGACCAAATTTTAATGATGCAACTATTGATTCTATTGGAGAATATGTGTTAAGCATTTTTTTAAATATAGTAATAAATATTTAAATTATTGTATTCCAATATAGAACATCTTTAAATGTTCTTTTTTAATTACTAAGTTAAATATAAATTATAGTTTAAAACACAGTTGCTTATATTTGTCTCTAGTTTCAATATGTTGCCATTCTTTTATTCCTGTATATGCATACGACAATATTTCTTTTATACCTCTTG
>JAZQBG010000007.1:0-3167 GCA_045545595.1 Bacilli bacterium | reverse complement strand
ATTAAAAGAAAATATGCATTTAGGAATATTAGAAACAATAAAGAAATTAGAGAAAATGTTAATAGGACACTATGCATATTATGGAATATCAGGAAACCTTAAAAGTTTATATGACTATTATTTATACACCAAAGAAATGTTGTATTGGACAAAAGCAAGAAGAAGCCAAAAGGCGAAGAAATATAGACAAATAATAGATAAAATACTAAAATACAGACCGTTACCATTACCGAAATTATATGTAAGTATATGGACTTAATGGTTTACTTGAAGAGCCGTATGTATAAATAGTGCATGTACGGTTCTGTGAGGGGCAAGAGACAATCCTCTCACTTTAATGAAGAGAGGTGAATGTCGAGCTTGTCTACTCGACTATAATGAATTTTACTTATAAAAAATCAATAGTAATTACCCTAATAATAATGAGTATAATTTGGTTATTATGGTTTATGACTCATTTTCTAATAAATTTTAAATTAATTGGTGATAAAGTTATATATCTTAACTATGGTGAAACCTATGAAGAACAAGGCGCTGTTGCATCATTCTTAGGTAATGAATTAGAAGTTCAAATACAAGATAATATTAACACTAATAAAGACGGAAGATATGTTGTATATTACAAAGCTAGAAATGTGTTTGGAATTGCTAAGAGTTTAAAAAGAAATGTAATAATAAAAGATAATGAAAAAACCAAAATAACACTAAAAGGTGATAAAACAGTTGTATTAGGTTTGGATGAAGAATATGTTGAACCAGGTTACACTGCTTCTGATAATTTGGATGGTGATATAACTGATAAGGTAGAAGTAACTGATAATATAGATATTAAAAATTATGGGGAATATGAAGTCGTTTATAAGGTGACTGATTCTAATAATAATACTGTTTCTAAAACTAGAAAGGTAATCGTTAAAGATATGAAAGCACCAATAATTACTTTAAATGGAAATAGCATTATAGACGTTTTGTTAGGTGAAAAATACATAGAAGAAGGTTATAACGCCAACGACAATATCGATGGTGATATTACTAATAAAGTAGAAGTAATTAATAATATTAATTATAAAAAATTAGGTAATTATCAAATTACTTATACAGTAAAGGATTCTCATAATAATATTACAACTGTTAAAAGAACTATTAATGTAGTTAAAAAGTTATTAGAATATAAAGATGAATATGACAAAATTGATAATACTGAGAGGGGTTGGTGGAGTAATAATAAATTTGATCATAAAAGACCTAGTGGGGGAGCTGATTTAGAAGAATTAAAAAAATATAATGCTTATTTTATGGGACCAGATGAAAAAGTTATTTATTTAACATATGACGAGGGTTCAAATGATACATATTTACCTGAAATTGTAGATGTTTTAGATAAAAATAACGTTAAGGCCACATTCTTTTTGTGCAGGAATTATATGTTAATGAATAAAGATTTAATTAAAAAAATGGTTGATAATGGTCATTTAATAGGTAATCATACCTTTCATCATTATGAGATGCCAAAACTAGCAAATAGAGCTGATTTTGATAAGTATATATACGAAATTAGAGGAGTAGAAGAAACATATAAGGAAATAACAGGTAAAACAATGGAAAAAATCTATAGGGAACCTAAAGGTGAATGGAGTTATAGAAGTTTAAAGATTGTTAGTGACTTAGGCTATAAAAGCTTCTTTTACAGTGCAGACTATTTAGACTATGCAGATGATGTATCAAAGGAAGTTGCTTTACAAAAAATGCTTGATAGATATCATAACGGGGCAATATACCTATTTCATCCTAAAAACAAAGGTAATTTAGAAGCGTTAGATGATTTTATAAAAAAAATGAAAGAATTAGGTTATAAATTTGATTTAGTGAAGAATATAAATTATTAAAATTATATTCTTTTTATCATGTATGTTATAATTATGATGTGAATTAGGTGATGAAATGAATAATACAAAAATATTAATTGATGGAGATGCATGTCCTAGTATTTCATTAATAGAACAAACTGCAATAAAATATAATATTCCAGTTTTAATTATTACTGATACTAGTCATAACATTATAAGTGAATATTCAAAGGTTATAATAGTTGATAAAAGTAGTCAAAGTGTCGATATTAAATTGATTAATGAAGTTAATTGTGGGGACATAGTTATTTCTCAGGACTATGGGGTAGCAACTATGACTTTAGCAAAAAATGCATATTGTATTAGTCCTAAGGGGTTAATATTTACAAATGATAATATTGATGATTTAATGTTAAGCAGGTATATAAATCAAAAACTTAGGAATAGTGGTAAACATGTTAAAGGTCCAAAGAAAAGAACAATTGAGGATGATAAAAATTTAATTGAAAGTTTAGAAAAAATTATTAAAAAAGTATAGATTTTATAAAAGATATAATAAAAAGGTTACAGATAATAAAAATTATTTGTAACCTTTTTAAATATTTGAATAAGAATTAATACAAAAATAAAAAAACATTAATTTTACAACATAAATCATATGTGATAATTTTTAGTTAGAAAGAAGGAATAGAAATGATTAATAAAAAACAAAAATCAGTATTTATGATGTTAACATATGACTTTATGTTTAAAGCAGTATTTGGAAATGAAAATAATATAAATCCATTAACTAAACTAATAAGCGATTATTTTAACATTGATATTGATAAAGTAAAAGGTAAAGTTAGGATAATGAATAGTGAATTAATAAAAAATAATAAATATGATAAAAAGAAATGTGTAGATATTATAGTAGAAATAAACGAGAATGAGATATTAAATATAGAGATGAATACAAATAAGTCAAAAGAAGAGTTTGCAACAATAGAGAGAAATACTGCATATATATGTAAGATATTTTCTGAACAGTACAAAAGTGGTGATAGATATAACAAAACAAAGAAATGTATTCAAATAAATTTTAATAACTTTGGTGTTAATGGAGAAAAAGAAGGAAAGTCAATATTTATGTTAAGAGATGAAAAAGGAGAAAGTGAGCTAACAAAAAATTTAGAAATCCATTATATAAATATGGAGCAAATAAGTAAAATGTGTTATAATGAGTTCACAGAGAGTGCACTGGTAAAATGGGTAAGATTATTGAAAAGTGAAACTATGGAGGAATTAAAAATGAGAAGTGAATTCATGGATGATGATATG
>JAZQBG010000006.1:0-11698 GCA_045545595.1 Bacilli bacterium | reverse complement strand
GGTAGAAAAATCACCACCAGTAATAGTCAAACTGCCCTGTTCAAAAGATATTGTATCTAATAAATTTTTTGCCTCCTCACCAACACTAACTCCATCTACTGTATTACCATATATTTTTAAATTTTGTATGGTTTTACCAGATATTGTGTTAGTTAATCTAGGTTCTTCAGATGCTGCAAAATACGCTTCATTTTCATATGATTGTGAAATAACTTTAGCACTCAGACTTTTTCCAGTTAAATCCAATGTACTATCGCTATACCATACCAATAATTTATATGTTTTTGATGATGATGCACCAATTTCAATATTTCGATCTAATAATTTATTAGTGCCAATACTATCAAAGTCACCCTCATTAATTACAGTACTATCCTCTAGTAATTTCCATTTAAAGTTTTCATTTTTTAATTCATCACTAATAACTATATCAGATAAGCTTATATCAAAATATTGTGTAGTTGTTTCAACGTTTTCCAAAGTGAAATTTGTTATATTAGCGCTAGTTTCTACATCAGTATCGCTTATAGCTGTTAAATCTGTTGCATCAACATCAGCCACAAGATTAGTTTGGCTAGATTCCAATAAAATTTTACCATGCCATTGTTGACCTATCACACTATTTGGCGCATTTTCAATTATCCACATTCTTAAATCGTAAGTTTTTGTTTCATTTGGTGCTAGGATACCTGTATCAATTGGTAAATCTTTATATGAACTTAATGGGGTTCTATTAATAACTCTCGCGCCATCTAAACTTATATACACATATTGCGTATCTAATGTATTAGTATATGCAGTATCATCAACTATTTTCAATCTATATGTAGATGATAAAGTACCAGTATTAGTTATTGTAAAAGTATATGGAGTAAGAGATGATTCTTCTGAAGCTGCCACCGGATAATCTAAACCACTACCTAATGAAGATGAATTAGAACTAATATTAAGCGCTATATTACCAACAACTAGATTTTGATTTTTAACTGAATTATCACTCCATACAAACGCTGAAAATGTTACACCAATAACTGATATTACAGTAACTATAACTGAAACAACAATGGTTATTAGTTGTTTGTTAATTTCTTTTTGTTCAGCACCATCTTTTGTATAGAAAAATTTCTTTATATTATTAATAATTTTTCCCATATATAATCATCCTATCTAGTACCCATATCATAACAGTATAATTATACAATAATAATAGTTCAAAATCAATATTATAAAAATTTAAGTTTCGGTTTTTTACAATTTTTAAGTTACAAAAATTGTAAAAACATGATATTCTTCCAAAAGAACATTAAATATAGTAATAAATATTTAAATTATTGTATTCTTTTAAAATTAGAGGTTTCAAATAGTTCTAATATTTTCATGTAATCTTCTTTAATTATTGTCTCACTTTTTACGTTTTTATTGTCAGGTGAAATTTGTTTTTCAATTAGTTCTTCTGTTTTTTCAGGTGTAACTGCTTGAACAGAAAATGCTTCTTTCGCTGATGTAACCGTTTCATTTATAGTCACTTTTGATTCTCTGTCTTTTGGTTTACGCACTTTGTTTGGATTTGCTAATAACCTTGCCATTTTTGGAATTAAACATCCATAAAATTTTTTGGTATAATCTTTATTCCATTTTTCACTTGTTTTTGGATTGTTTAAATCATCACCATATCTTAACGTTATTAAATTTATCTCCTCTTCAGTTAACTTAGTTAACATAGTATCTATTTCTTCTTTGTTATATTTATTAAAATATTCATAAATTGTTTGTAATTCTTTTGCCATTGTTTTTTCCTCCTTCTCTTTTTGAGTATGCTCCGACAATCCCAATTTTTCCTCTTTTCTGAAATTTGCTGTAATCGATTGTTTCTTTTCTCTTTTATCATTATTTCTCAACTCAATAAATTCCTGCTGTTGCAGTTGATAACCTATTTTCTTAACTATTTTTTGAATTAATTTTGAAATATAGGCTCGAGAAAAATTAAACTTATCACCTATTTCTTGTTGCGTATATATTCTATCATCATAAAAACCAAAATGCATCATAATAATTTCTCTGTCACGGTCAGGTAATTTTTCTACTATTTGTCTTAAAGCCTCATATGTTTCATTATCTGTATATTCCTCTTCTATATCTATATCATCATATATTGTATCACCTATTTTTAATTCATTACCTTCTTTATCGTAATTAATTGTTTTATCCAAACTATCAATATTCTGATTTTTTTTTAATTTTCTTAAAAACATTAGTATTTCATTATCTATGCATCTTGTTGCATAAGACGAAAATCCAATTTCCTTGTTTATGTCAAAAGTGTTTATCGCTTTTATTAATCCAATATTACCAATTGATATTAAGTCAGCTTTATCATAATCAACAGTTTTAAATCTGCTCATTACTTGACGGAATACTAGTCTAATATTATGTTCAGCAAGTTTTTCTTTTGCTAATTCATCACCAATTTCAATTTTTTTTAATAATTCGTAAACTTCATTCTTACTCAACGGACTAGGAAGTCTATATCCAGCAATAAACAATTGGTCAAAATTCATTTTATTCACCTTTCTACATTTAGTACGACAATTTGAAGATGTTTCAAATGTGGAATTTATCATATCACTTTTTTGTTTTTTTAATCAACTATTTATTAATATAACAGTATAAAAAGCTACCGAATATTCGGTAGCTTTAACCTGTTATAAGTGAAACAATTATTGGCCCTAATACTAATAGTAACATTAATGGAATAAAGAATATTACAGATAGTATACTTATCTTCATAGGTAATTTATTTATTTGTCCTCTAATTTCTTGTATTCTCTTATCTGACATAAAATCAATTTGATTATACATCGTTTCTATAATATTACCACCAAATATATTTGTTTGACTAATATTTAAAATTATATTGTTAATAGTATCAGATGGGATTCTTTTTCTCATACTATCTAAAGCTTCATCAAGTGTTTTACTAAAATTTACTTCGTTTATAGTTTTTTTGAACTCATCTGAAATTTCTGAATCTATATTCTTACAAGTTATTTCTAATGCACTTTTTAAATCTCTTCCTGTTTCTACTGATAGAGTTAATACTTCAAAGAAATATACGGCTTCATTTTCCAACTTTTTAGCTCTTTTCTTTATTTGGTAATCAATTACTAAATAATACAAACCATAATAGTATAAAACTGAAGCAAACGGTGCATAAATATAACCATAATCTGGTACAAGATATAAAATAACAAAGAATAAAATTATAGTTGTTAATAATCTTACATTTAAAAATACTATTGGATCTAGTTTATTATATATTCCTAATTGTTCTACTTTGTGTTTAGTTTTTTCTATTGTTTTTTTAGAATAAATCTTACGCGCTAAAGCAAACTCTTTCATACTTACACCTTAATTCTCATAATTCGTTTTACAAAGTAAACATACAACACAAAGATTAGTATAATTAAGAACAATATTATTAAACCAATTTGAGTAGTAAAAAATGGTGTAAAATAAGATGGATTTAATACGTATATAACTAGGAATATTAGAAATGGTGCGGATACTAAGACTTTGAACATAACATCTGCGGATGCTGTTAAAGTTTTTAATTCGTGTTGTAGTTTTCTTCTATTAAAAAATGATTTTTCAATTGAAGAAAATACTTTAACTATATCTCCACCGGTTTTATTTAAAATGGTAAGTGATGCAGATATATATTTTGCATCTTCGCTATTGATTCTTTTAGAGAATCTTTCAAATACTACATCTAGTTCTAGTCCAAAAGTAATATCTATATACATTTTTTCAAATTCTTCACCAATTGGACCAGAAAGTTCATTTTTAACAATTTCTATTGCTTGCATAGTAGTTCTACCACTTTTAAAAGCACTGTTCATTATAATGATTGCTTTTAACATATCTTCTTCTATTTGTTTTTTCCTTCTGATTTCTTTTAGCCAAAGGGCAACATCTATTGTAAAAAAACCAACTAATAGAACTAATAATATTTGAGAAACTGAAAATGTTCTATATTGTAACACATTAGATATCACTACTACAATAAGTAAAAATAATATTAAAAGTATTTTCATAGAGAAATAATCCATTGGTTTTATTTCAACTTTTTTAGAATACTCTATATGTTTTTCATACCTTTTTACATGATTTTTGAGTACTACAGAGCGATTAAATGTTTTTGAAAATGATTTTATCATTTTTATTAATGTACTTTCACCTTTATCAAAGAATGAAACAGTTTTATTATTAATGGGGTCAATGCCATATCTACCAATTCTTCTTTCAAGATTAATAGCATGTCTAAACATTAGTATTTGAACTACTATAACTATTAGAACCAATATTAATATTAACTGCATTATAAATAGTGATATATTTACATTTGGCCCCATTTTATTCACCTACTCTCCAAATATATCTTTTAGACCTTTAATTCCTTTAGATTTAATTTTGTCATAAACTTTAGGAATATAATTATAAAGGATAAATTCCCCATCCACTTCTCCACTTGAAGTTAATCCTTTTTGTCTAAAAGCAAAAATTTCTTGTAATTTTAATACTCCATTATCTATATCTGTAATTTCACTTATAGAAGTGATTTTTCTTCTACCATCATTTAGTCTTTCAATATGAACTACTAAATCAATTGCGTTATATATATATTCACGAATTGCATTTACTGGAATATCTAGACCAGACATCAAAACCATTGATTCAAGTCTATTCAAAGCATCAACTGGTGAATTGGCATGCATTGTTGTAAGTGATCCATCATGACCAGTATTCATCGCTTGAAGCATATCGAATGCTTCTTTACCTCTAACTTCTCCAACTATTATTCTATCAGGTCTCATTCTAAGAGAATTAATTACTAAATCTCTTATAGTGATTTCACCTTGATGTTCATAATTTACTGTTCTAGTTTCTAATGAAATTACATGTTCTTGTCCAAGTCTTAATTCTGCAGCATCTTCTATTGTAATAATTCTTTCATCACCTGGTATAAAACTAGATAATATATTAAGTAATGTTGTTTTACCTGCACCAGTTCCTCCACTAACTATGATATTTAGATTAGCCTCAACACAAGCTTCTAAAAATCTAGCCATATATGGAGTTAATGTTCCACTTCTTAAGAAGTCTTCTATATCTGTCATATTTTTTCTAAACTTACGAATTGTAAGTACTGGACCTTTTAATGATAATGGTGGGATTACTGCATTGATTCTAGAACCATCAGGAAGTCTTGAATCGACCATCGGATTAGAAGCATCAATTGTTCTTCCTAGAGGTTGAATCATACGTTGTATAGTTCTTAAAATGTGTTCATCATTTATGAAAGAAATAGATTCATCTTTCATTACTCTACCGTCTAATTCGATGTATATATCATTTGGTCCATTAACCATTATTTCAGTAATATTAGCGTCTTCTAATAATTCTGTTATTGGTCCATAGCCATTGATTTCGTTTTCAATTAAGTTGAAAATGTGAGAACGTGCTAGATTTGATAAATCATACCCTTCTAGAGTTCTGTCTATTTCATCATTTATATAGTCCCTTAATTGTCTATCTTTTGGTATTTTATCATCGATAATATTTTGAATAATTTGATTTCTTAAACTATCAAGTAAAGTTTTATCAGGAAATATTTCATAGTCTGTTAATTCACTAGTTCTATTTTGAACCGGTTTAATATCAAAGGCTTCAGTTAGTGTTTTCTTCTTCATCACGTTTCACCTTCTTATCTTCTTCTTTGATTAAATCAAGAGCCATGTTTCTATAATTATTGAAATCTTTTCTTTTTGTTCTTTGTATTTTCTTATCAAGTAATAAAATTTTACCTTCTAAAGTGTAGTTATCTATTTCTTTAATATAGAAATTTTGACTTATTGTATAATCAATATTTGCTTTAATTACAGTTTTAATGTCAAACATACTGAAATATTCTTTACCGGTATCTCTAGAATTGTTATATAATATCTTATAATTATTAATTTCGTTATCATTAAATATAGAGATTATTGATTTAGTATTTTTTAAATCTATTGGGTCATTAGTTATTACAAACAAGTTATTGTAACATCTATCCATTATTGTAAGGTTTACTTCAGTAAGAATATGAGTAGTATCTACTAGTACAATATCATATCTATTTTCTACATTATATAGTAGTAAGTCTATATATTTTGCATCTATTTTAAGTGCTTGACGTGGATCTTTTGGCCCACATATTACATCTATATTATCGTTATATGTAGTAATATAATCAGTAATATGAGTAAATCTATTATTCATCATATCATCTACTACGTTATATACTGTTTTATTGTTTTTTAGATTTAATGATAAGGCAATACCTCCTCCATATAAATCTAAATCTAGTATCAATACTTTTTTACCTAATAATTGATATGTAGCTGCTAGATTAAGAGTAATAACTGTTTTACCAACTCCACCTTTTGTAGAAGTTACACATATTGTTTTCGCTTTTTTAATACTAGGCATTATCTCACCTTCTAACCCTTTTTTATTTCTTTTTTATTATCTATATTTATTCCAATATATTTAGAAGTTATTTTATATTCTTCTATTCCAATTATTTTTCCAAATGTGCTTTTAGTAGATTTAGATAGTGTTATTGTAATTTTATTTTCTGATGTTTCTATTTGTTTTGATTTTATTTCATCATCATTTTCAATAATTAATTCTTTTATTTTTTCTTCTATATTCTCATCTTCTATGTGATCTATTCCATATTCAGTTACCATCATGGTTAAATTATCTAACTTATTTTTTTCATAGTACATAAAACTAATATCTATTACTGTAGCCATTATTATAAGTAACAATGGTAGAAAAACTATAAACGTTATTAATGTTTGTCCTCTATTATTCATCATATATTACCCTACTTACCGAAATCTTATAAGGATTATCCAACACAATATTTAATCCTGGTGTAAGTATTTCCACTGATGTAAATAACTTAACAGTTGTGTATTCTTCATCTTTAACTATCCTATAAGTGGTTTTTCTACTAGCATCTTTATTTATAAATTTTTCTATTACTTCTTCTGATTCATTATTTTTAACCATATTAACTACATCGTTAAGTTTACTTTCTAACTTACTTTTATTATAAATTATTAGACCAAAATCTATTGTTGCGAATAGTAACATAATAAGTATAGGTAAGACAATAACGAATTCCACTAATGCTTGCCCCTTTTTATTCATAATTATCACACCCCTATTATTTTACTATTAAAAGTATAACAAAATTTTATATAAAATTAAAGTTTAAACTAGATAATTTATTAGCTCTAAAAGTGAAAAATTAGTAAGTTTTAACAAAAGTAAGGCAATTGAAGTTAAACTTATAAATGGTCCATAAGGAACTATATTGTCTTTTTTCATTAGCATTAAGCTTATTGCGTATGGTAGAGCGAAGAATGATGCAAGGAAAAGTATTACTATGATAGTATCAAAATTGAAAACTAAACCAAGCATAAAGAACAATTTTATATCTCCACCACCAAGTGATTCAGCTTTAAATGCAAAGTCTCCTAGTAATTTTATTACATACATTAATATAAATCCAAATAGTCCACCTAGAAATGCATGTAATCCTGCATTCCAACCATTTAAAACAATTGTTTCAATTAAAATTGTTACTGTTCCAATGAATAATACTTCATCTGGTATTACCATATACTCTATATCACTTATTATTACTATTATAAGCGCTGAAACTAGTGTTAGTGGAATTATAATGTCTGTTGTAAAACCAAACACAACATAACAAAGTGCGAAACATATACCAGTTAATATCTCGTATAATGGATATTTAATTGATATATGATTTTTACAATGCCTACATTTACCACCCTGTATTATGTAAGATAATACTGGAATCAGTTCATACCATTTTAAATTTTTATCACATTTCGTACAATGTGATGCAGGTTTAATTATTGATTCTCCTTTAGGTAATCTAAGACCTACCACTTGGAAGAAAGAACCAAAAATTAAACCGAATATAAAGAAAATTATTGTTACTAACATTTTCAAAACCTCCTATTAAATTTGACTATACATACTAAACATTGGTACTACAACTGCAAGTAATAATCCCCCAACTAAGAATGCAAGAAATGCAATCATTATTGGTTCAATAAAGCTTTTCATTTGTGTAACAAGATTAGAATGTTGTTCTTGATAAAATGCTGCTACTTTACTCATCATTGTTCCTAATTCACCAGTTCTTTCACCAGTAAGAAGCATTTCATAAGCCACTACTGGGAAAGCCCAATGATTACTAAATGCTACTGAGATACTTTCACCCTTTGATAAGTTAGTCATAGTATCATATATAATAGCTTTATATACTTCATTATTAGTTATTTTACTAAGTATTTCCATACTGTCAGTTATAAATACATTGTGATTTAATAATGATGCAAAAGTTTTAGTAAATGTTGTTACTTCATTATAGATTATTATTTTACCAAATACTGGTACATGCATCGCTATATATTGCATTATCATTCTAAATAATTTTATCTTTTTGTATAACAAGACAAATAACCCTATAACTAATGCAAGCCCGCCAAATATGAACAAATAATATTCACCTAAAAAGTTACTTATATTTATAACTAGTGCTGTAATCCATGGTATTTCTGCACCAATATCTGCGTAAATGTCAACAAATTGAGGTATTACAAATAACATAATAAATGTCATAATCGCAACTGACATAATAAAAATTATTGATGGGTACATCATCGCACTTATCATTTGTTTCCTTGTCTTTTCTAATGTTGTATAGTAATCCGCCATATCATCAAGTGTTTCAGGTAATTCACCAGTCATTTCTGCACTTCTAACCATATTTACAAGAAGTCTTGGGAACGCCTTACCCTGTTTATCTAAAGCACTAGAAAAAGCTTCTCCCATAACAAGTTCATACACAATAGATTGTAATATTTTTTGCTTGCCACTTTTTCTTTCTTGTTTAGCAAATATTCTTATAGAATCTATTAATGAAATTCCTGATTTCAAATATGTAGACAATTGTGTTAAAAAGAATATCAACTCTTTTTTAGAATATTTATCAGCTGAAAGTGTACTACTACCGTATAAGAAATTTATCCATGCAGATGTTTTTATAGAATATACTTCATATCCCTCGTTAAGTAAAAACGAGTGAACATCAACCTTCGAGAAAGCGTCAAACTTACCTTTTATAAATTTCCCATCTCTATCCTTAGCTTCATATATATATGTTTGCTTTTTATCACTTTTTGCGATATCGTCTTCCTCAAAGTTCATCATTAACACTTCTTTTTGCATTTCTTTATGATTGTTGTGATTTTTAACTATCGTATTATTATTCCATTTATTAATTATTGAGGTTTTCTCAGCCATTTTATTGTCTATCCTTGCCTTTTTATTAGCTTCCTTAAGCTCTAAATTATGTATTCTTTGCAATTCAGCATTAATATTATTGTTCTGTTTTTCTTTATATAATTTTGCTTCTCTAAGTTCTTCTTCAAACGATTTTTGGAATTCTTGTTGAAGTTGTAATTTTTCTTGTTTTTTACTATTATTTTTACCAAAAATCTTAACAGGCCATCCAAAAATAAGTTTTATAATTGTTGATAATCCAATAAAAAAGTGTAAGAAAATACTATAGAAAAAATAAAATATAGTACATATTCCTACAAATAGAAGTTTAAATAATGAGGCAATAAATCTATAAAATTTTGACAATATTAAAATAACACTCTTCATATGTAAGCCCCTCTCCTATTCTATTCATATATACTAGTATAACATAGTTATTTTTTTTTTGAAATATTTTTTATTAAAGTATCAGAAAAAAATGTAAAACATATAATGTTGTAAGGGGGATTAAAATGTTCGGAAGAGGAATTTCTCCATATGGTGCATATGGAATAAGTGCGGCAACAAAAACTGGAATCAATTGGTCAAGTCTTTTATCTAACGCTCAAAAAATGTTAGGTATCGTCAATCAAGCTATCCCAGCTTTTTATCAAATAAAACCAATTTTTAGTAATATGAGAACTATGTTTCGAGTGGTAAATGAGATTAATAAAGATGACAATAAACCAAAGAAAACTGTTAACAAAAGTAATTCAGCAAATTCTAAAGATTCGGTTAGTTCAACAAGCAATTATGATTCTGTAAATCAGTCAATTTATAACAGCTATTATGATGAAGGGCCTAACTTTTTTGTATAAAAAATAATATTCAAAAAGAATATTATTTTTTAGTATGTAAAACTAGAACTTAAATTATATAATTCTATTCCATAATCTTTAGCTTGTCTTGAGTATTTGATCGGAACTTTAACTTTTGCAATACCATTTTTAATTTCACAAGTAATAGTATCACTTATTTTCATTTTATCTGGAATATCGATTTGTTCATTATTATATGTAATAGAATCTGTGGATACACTCAACACTCTTTCAGTATTATCAGTAAATTTAATAGTACAGGTTTTATCAGACAATACCATACTATCAACTGTTTTAGTAGTGAAATCATTTCCTATTTTTCTGTTAAATACAAATTGTTGTGAAGCCGCTTTATTTTCAACGAACAAGTCACTTAATTTCTGATTTAAATTTATAGTAGTATTAAAAATTGTTATTAAAATTATAAACGATAGTGCAAAACTTATTATTAATTCACTTAATAGATATCCCCTTTTATTCATTGTTTCACCTACTTTACTATAATAAGTATAATATAGATGTTAATTAATTTCAAGATTCATTATAAATTTAAAATATCTTTTATATAATTAATCTCTAAGTTAGTAATCTTAGCTATCTCTTCAACACTGTTATTTTGATGTAAAGCATTAATTAGAGTTTGAATCTTTGAATTCTTATCTTTTTGCTCTTCCAATTCTTTTTCTAGCTCTTTATTACTATTCTCTAATTTTCTATTACTATTCTCTAATTTTCTATTATTATTTTCTAAAGATTCAACATTATTCTCAAGTACTTCAACATTATTCTCAAGTACTTCAATATTATTTTCAAGTGATTCAATATTATTTTCAAGATTTTCAACGTTATTTTCTAATCTTCTAGTATCGTCTTCCAACCTTTTAATATTTTCTTCTCTTTCTTTTTCATACTTCTTTCTAGTATTTTCATCTAATCTCTGCACTTCTGCATAAAATAACATTTGTCTTAATTTTTCATCTGCATTGATCCTTCGTAGTTGTTCCATAGCTTCATTTAATGTCATATTTTTTTCTGCCATATCAATCAACTCCTCTTCATTTTTACTTTTGATAAATCTTAACATGTTTTTTTCTTCTTCACTAAAACCATATTTATCTATTTCATCTATACGACTTAAATTATATATTATCATTGTTTTTAAATTTCTAGTACACTTCATGTTAATTATATCACAACTCTGTATCACTGAAAAGAAGTTTGGATAATTTTTATCATCATAATTTAAAAAGAATATCCCACATACTTCCTTTACCTCAGAATAGTCTTCTCCTCTTTGTAAATCTTCTACATATATCCTAGATAAATAAAATTCTGCTCTCTCTGTAAAGTTATGTTTTTCTGCATTTTGTATCTCAATATTTATTTTCTTCTTATTATTTATCTCTACT
>JAZQBG010000005.1:0-2680 GCA_045545595.1 Bacilli bacterium | reverse complement strand
ATAATCATCTATAACTTTTTGTTTAAACTCAACTGAAAAATGTTTCATAATAAAAACACACCTCCTTTCGAAAGTGTATTTTATCACATCTTAGTAAATCTGTTCTTTTTTTGTTGTCTACTCTAAGGGGTGCATTTCATTTAGTCCTTTTTATTAAATATTGTTTTCTTCATATTGTCAGTACAATACATATCAATGTATTTTTTTCTCTCAGTATCTGATATTGAAATATTATTAGAATTAAATAAGTGTATTAGCTTTTCATAATTTCCACTAATGCTTTCATGGCTTGCTACTATCATATCTTTTTTTGCTATATTAGTTAAATCTAAATCAATACCATTTATTTTAGCTAACATTTCTATAAATGTTCTTTGTGTTCTCCCATTTCCTTCTCTAAAAGGATGTAATGCATTTATATCAGCAAAAAGTTCTACTAATTTTTCTATTTTATCTTCATAATTATAATCTATAAAATATCTTTCACTTTTTAATTTGTTAAAAATATCTTTTGCAAATGAATCAATATGTTCTACCAGACAAAATAAATCTTGTTTAGCAATATTACAATTTCTAATATCTCCTGACCATCTGTAAATATCTTGAAATAAAAATTTATGTATAGATTTTAAATGTTGAAAATTAAATTCACCTTTAATTGGATTATCAATTAATTCAGCTATTCTATACATTACTAATTCTCTTTCAGCTTCATACAAGTCCTTATCATCTGTAATATTTAGTAAGTTTATTAAAACGTCTGAATTTTCATAACAATAATTTGCTGTTCTTTCATAAGTGTATTTATACTTATTATCCATAAATTCCTCTATATTTTTCTAAAACTTTTTTTCTTTCTTGTTCATATGTGGATTTTCCGGTTAAACAATTATAAAGTTTCTTTTTTAACGACTTTGTTAGTGGCATTCCTTCTTGTGACATAGCACCATCCACTTTTTTAATTTTATCTCTTATAATAATTCTCTTTTTAGAACTCCAAAAATTCATAGTTAGTCACCAACCTTAATTAAGTATTAATAGTATACCACATTTTTGAGCGTTTTTCATTAATTATATTAAAATTGTATGAAAAAAGGACTTGTTTAGTCCTTAATTGTTATTTTATTTATTTTTTTATCTTCTTTTTTATTTCATTATTATTATTATCCAAACTATTTATATATAAGTTGAATTCTTTAAATGATAAATTAGATTCAACATTTGAAAACTCAGTTACTGCTCTTGAAACTCCACCACTCATATTTATGTAATATTCATTAATTGATTTTATTGATTCTTCTTCACTGTTAAATTCGTATATTCCTATTCTTTTCCAGTTAGGATGTTCAATTTGATATACTTTATCATTTAAATAATACAATACAAAGCAATGTAAGTGTTCATCCTCATCTGGTTTATTAAATGATGAGTCTTCATATATTCTAGTACAAAACATTTTATTTTTAATGTTAAGTTTATCAAGTAAATAACTCATTAAGTATACTTGTTCTATACAAGTCCCAACCTTATATTTTAATGTTTCTTCGATAGATGCTGTACGATATAACTTTCTACAATTTTTAGTATTGTTAACGTGTAATTCATTATTTATATCTAACCAACCGTATTCAATATTATCTTTCATAAATTCTAATATGTCTTCTGGAGTTTTAATATCTTCTAAATTCATTTTCTTAACAATAAATTTGTTATTATTTAATACTTCATTAACCGTTTCATCTATTGTTAAATTAGTACTATCTAAAATATAATTTTCATTATAATTTTGACTTTTGAATTCATTTAATAGTATTAAACTTCTTTCACCCATTTGACAGTCTAATGGTCTTTCTTTATCCCTTTTTACAATTGTTTCTTCATCAACTAATAAAACAGTAAACTTAATTTCATAGTCTTTGAACATCTTTTTTAATTTGTTAAATTGTTTTTCTTTAATAATATAATTAAATACTACATCATATCCATTTTTTAAATAATTATCTATAAGCATAACACAGTTTTCCCAAAATAAATCAAGTGGTGCATCACCTTTCCACGGACTTATTCTTCCACCTACAAATTGATTGTAAATATCATCACCTTCAATTAAAACTGATTTTTCTAATGATGAAGCAGCCCTTTTACTAACTGTACTTTTTCCCACACCTGCAGGACCAGTTATTATATATAATTTGTTCATACTCTCTCCTTCTTTTTGAAGCAAGATAAAAGGAATCCACAAGGAATTCCTAAAAAACCATATTTTATTATAAAAATAGAATGTGATTAACCTTGCTTTTACTTACTATATTAAATTTTATATTTGTAATTTTTTTCATATTAATCACACTCCCTTCTAAGTAAATTACACTTTGATTTTATATTAATTACTAATAATTGTCAATTAATTATATTATTTAAGTTTCGGTTTTTTACAATTTTTAAGTTACAAAAATTGTAAAAACATGATATTCTTCCAAAAGAACATTAAATATAGTAATAAATATTTAAATTATTGTATTCCAATATAGAACATCATTATGATGTGAATCCCAATTGGTAGACACCAAAAAAAGAACCATGTATAAAAATGACCTGTAATATACAAGTCATTTTTTTCTTTTAATTTTTGTTACATATATATTATTTCAATTTGAATTTTTGTCAAGTTCGTGAAGCG
>JAZQBG010000004.1:0-87138 GCA_045545595.1 Bacilli bacterium | reverse complement strand
ATCATTCTATCAAAAGTTTCCAAAACTCCATTGATTTTTCCTTCAATTTGTTTTAGTATATTCATTACAAACCTCCTGAGTAGTTATGCATATTGTAAACATGGAACAAAAGAGTTATCTTGAGGTTCCGATATTTGGTAGTATAGACTACATTACGGCATAGACCGTTTATATTTGATTGTGACTTAGATCACGTAACAGTTATTATACTGTTTTGGCAAACTATTTCAAGGAGGTTTGTCCTTTTTTATTTGTTAGGTTGCGGACAAAGTCTGCCGTATGCTATAAAGCTAGGGGTATTTTTACAACTAACTCTATTCTAACTATTAATTTTTATATAATGCTAAACAAAAAAGAGTCTTCTCTTATGAATTATCATAATTGAAAACTCTTTATTTTAAATTAAGTCTCTTGTCCTCATTTTTATTTGGAATATATTTATGTATAAGTACATTATATTTTTTCACTTTTTTATCTCCAGCAACACATATTGGAACATCTTCTCCATTTAAAGCAAGTTGTCTTTTTTCTTCCATAGTTAAAAATCTATTTCGTTTTTTATTTTGAGTTAAAAGCATTTTTAAATCTTTTAAAAATCCCAGTTTATTATTCATAATTAATCTTCTTTCTTAAATTTGTTTTTAAAACTTTTAATTAATTGAATTCCTGATTTTTTTTCTGTGTGTTGTTTTGTTAATTCATAAGAATGTATTATAGCCAATAAAAAATCTCTATCCAATTTTATTTCACCATTATATCCAAACTCATTATAAAAGAAATCTTTTAAATAATTTATATAATTTTTATTTGATGGCGATAATTTATTTCCTAAATAGTAATACTTAATATCTGACATTATGTGCTTTATATGAAAAGCTTTATCTTTCAATAAACCTAAATGAATTAATTTTATACAATCTTCATTATTTTTGTTAATGACACCATTATATAAATCATGAATCTTACTTATCTTATCAAAGCCTTCGATATTATATATTTCAGATATATTGTTATCATTCACCAAAGTCATAGTAGGAGAAAATTTTACTTCTCTTCTTATTGTCTCTCCCATAAAGTCAAATTCATAATAATTCATATGACATTCAAAATGTTTACATAAATCATTAAAATAAATTAATGCTATATCTTTTAATTTAATATATGCAGAAGACATATTTGGTTTCTTGTCAGCATGATAGCCAATACCCCTTAAACGCTCGTTTGAAAGTGTATAGTCTCTTTCATCTATATCAGTTATAACATCTTTTTTATATTTATCTGAATATTCAATTGTTTTTATTACATCAATTACATTTAATCCTTTTTCATATCTCTCAACTGTTCTTTCAGATATTTTAAATTCTTCTATTGTCATTTTTTTTATTTTATCATCAGAAAATATTGTTATATTAATAAAATCATTTAAGAAATTAATTGTTAATTTTTCGGAATTATTCATTAAAACTAATTTATATCCCCAATCAAATTTATCACATTCTTTTATATCGTGCCCCACAATTATTTTTTCAAATTCTTCTTTAATAACATCTTTTTTTAAGTATGGATATTTCTTATATATTTTGTTTATTTGTTTTTCCATTTCAAATCACCTTTATTTTCTATTTCATTTTCTAATAATAAAATATTTTCTATATTATCTTGATATTCATATTCTTGCATTTATTTTTTATCATCGTGTACTAAAATTTTTCTTTCATGGTATGTAAAATAATGTTTCAACTTTATCTCTCCTTACGATTATATTTTTTTGCTAACACAGTTTTTTTTCTTCAAAATATTCTGTAGCTTGTTCAAGAAAATATCCACTATAATGTTTATCTAATTTATCTTTTGTAAAACTTCTATATAATTTTTTTCATTATAACCTAAATTATAGAAAAAATTAATTAAATTCTGAACTTTACTAATAACTAAATCAATATCTAAGTTTACTATTTCATAATCTTTTTCTGTTTGTATATTAGAATTTGTCATATTACTTTGTAACTTTTCTAACAATTTCTTTTCAAAATTAATTTGTTTTTCTAATAATTCTTTTTCTGATAAAGATGCATTTTTTCTATTATTATCTGCATCATTCATTACATAAAAATTATAATCCATAAATAATCCACATGGAAAACCTAATATAGTAAATACACCTCTATTTTTATCTTAATTTATTAACGTCAGTTTTTCTTAAAACTTTACTTCGTCCAATTACTTCTGAATTAAACCAATCACTACATTTAATTCCTTTTTCTTTATATTCTTCATCAAGTTTTATTTTTTCAAAATATTCTTTTTTACAAGTAGTATTCTCACATGTCATACAACTAGTATTAGTTAGTTGCTTTAATATAAAGTTTCTTTCTTCTGGTGTTAATTCATTACATATTTTTTTAAAAAAATCTTTTTTATTATCTAATACTCTATTTAATAAAATATCTATTGGTGTTATTTCAATATTATTTGCTATCGCTCTTTGTTCTACATCATAATATTTTTTTGTTTCATAATTATCAAACCATTCTGAATAAACTTCTTCAGGAGTTTTATCTTGTCTATAAGTAAGTGACCAATTTAAAACTTCAAATCCTTTAGCATAAAGATTCCATATTTTTTGTTCTTCGTAATTTTTACAAATAACATCCTGTTCTATATATCCTATAATATCTTCTTGAACAAAATTAAAATCTTTTTCTACTTTACTAATATGCATGTCTATATATTCTTTATTCTTTTTATAAAATTCTCCTAAATTTCTATCTTCAATAAATATTGGTTTTTTAGAAAGAAGCAACATTGCTAATAATTTCCAAGGTTTTTCTCTTAAACCAGTTTCTTTATATTCATTTAACTTTAAATTATATAATTCTACTAACGTCATAATCCAAGACCTCCATTTGCATTTATTATTTTATCATAATTCTCATAGTTTTTAAAATAAAATGCCTATATTTTTAAAATTAAATATTATTTTTCTTCCTATTATAACTTTCTCTTTGTCTTTGATTTTGCCTAGAATTAAAACATTCTTTTCTTTTACAATATAATTGTTTTTTATGACTAGCTTTAAAAGGTTTTAAACACTCTTTATTTTTTCATATTTTACGATTATATTCACCATCTCCGGATAATAACATTCTTAGTTCATAAAAAGCTAAACTTAAGATATTTAATTTACCAAATCTAGGTTTTAGCAATACACCCTTTATCATAATTAGAATAAATTAATATTGAAAATAGAAGAAGGGGTGGAATATATGTGTTGTAATAACAACAATTCAAACAACAACAGAAGTACAAATTGTATTACTGAAATCTTACAAGTGATTTTAGTGTTACAACAAAGTGCTTGTGGTCCTGATACTTGTTTAGAAACTTGCGATAGACCTATGTTAGGATGTGGTACTCCAATCAACTGTAATACTAGACCTGTAACAATTTATACTTGTTGTGGTAATGGTACACCATGGAGTATGCCAACTACTAGAGAAGCAGATTGTACTGCTACAGGAGAAACATCTTGTGTATTTAGAATAGAAAAACTAGATGGAAATTGTGCTACATTCCGTGTTTTAGTACCAAATACTGATACAACAAGTCTTTGTGCTTATGAAGGAACTGATTCATTCTTTACAATAAATTGTGACTGTATTTGTGCTATAAAATGTTTGAATGATACATGTGTTGATTGTTTATAATTGAAAAAACCAGAAATTTCTGGTTTTTTATTATGCTTGCTCAATATCTTCTATTTTATCTATATCTATTAATTCATCATCAAGTGTAATAAGTGATGAATTAGTTCTTCCAATCAAATTTTTAGTTATTATTTTTCCATCAATTTTTATATTTGCTTTTACTTTATAAACATTGTTTGGTGATTTAAATAATTGTATTATTTTACTTCTAATATCGTTTTTTTGCACTGTATTTCTTAAATTATATTTTTCAATTATATTATTAGTATCTTTTTTTTGTTCCCTACGTTCTAAATCGGAATAAAAATACTTTCTATTGTTGCTTATATTACTTACCTTATTCGCAAAAACATGAGGAAGCTTTTCTTGCATACTATCAACTCCTAATTAATAGTATGCAAAAGTTTACAAAACTTTCATTGTAAAAATAGGCATTTTGGTATATCATATTAATAGGTGAAATTTTATGAAACACGTATCTAAGTATAAAGTTGAAAAAGGTATATTATTAACATTAATTATTTTAGCTATTATTAGTGTTACAACTATATATAGTGCGCAAGGATTACTTAATAGTGATTATAGTAGTTTATATTTGAAACAAGGTCTTTGGTTTATAGTTGGATTTGCTATTGCTTATTTAATTATGTTTCTAGGCAATGATTTTCTCTATAGAAATGTATATATTTTGTATATTATTGGTGTTATATCCTTAGTTGCATTACTTTTATTTGCTCCCACTATTAATAATGCTAAAGCGTGGTTTAGTATTCCTGGTGTTGGAACTATTCAGCCTAGTGAATTTATGAAAATAATTTTAATTCTTACTTTGGCACGTGTTATAAATGACTTTAACGAAACAAATAGTAGTCCTACTCTATTAGATGAATTTAAATTTCTTTTAAAAGTTGGAGTAATAGTTTTAATTCCTGCAGTTTTAACATTTTTACAACCTGATACAGGTGTTGTACTTATTTACTTACTTATAACTATTTGTATGTTGTTTGTAAGTGGTATTAGGTACAGGTGGTTTGCCTTTTTATTTGGTTTCATAGCTTTAGCTGCTGGATCAGTGTTAATTGTATATTTTTTAAATCAACAAATGTTTATCGATATATTTGGAATTGATTTCTTTTATAGAGTTGATAGAATCTTGGATTGGCAAAGTGGCAGCGGATTACAACTTGAAAATGCATTAATGTCTATTGGATCTGGTGGATTATTTGGGAAAGGTTTTATGCTTACTCCTATCTATTTTCCTGAACCTCAAACAGATTTTATCTTTGCAGTATTTGCAAGTAATTATGGTTTAATTGGGTCTTTGGGGCTTATCGGTCTATTAGCTTTCTTTGATATTAAAGTAATAAATTTAGGTGTTAAAAGCGCTAATAATATTAATAAATATGTTATTGCTGGTATAGTTGGTATGTTAATATATCAACAAATTCAAAATATTGGAATGACTATTGGATTACTTCCAATTACAGGTATTACACTTCCATTTATTAGTTATGGAGGTTCATCATTATTGTCGTATATGATTATGGCTGGAATACTATTTAGTATTTCTAATGAAAATTTGAGATACACAAATTAAAAAAAGAAAATCGAATTAATCGATTTTTTTTTATTCAGTTTCAACGCTATTAGTTTGAACTATAGATAATTTTTTATCTTCTCTGACTAATACTATTTCTTTTTCAGAATCATATCCTAAATCTTTTTTATAAGTCCATTTTAAGGTAACAACATATGAATCTACTTTTTCTCCATTTATTTCAAAAGTACTTTCTTCGATGTCTTCTAAACTTATTTTTTCAACTATTGGTAACTCTTGCTTTCTATCACCATATACATTACTTTGAATATTTTTATACATTGTATCTTTAGCTTTTACTAAGAAGTTTTCTTGTGCAGAACTATGAATAAATTGTGTACCACCTACATCATTTTTAGTGATTTTATTTTCTAGATTATAGAAATCAGCAACATATAATTTTGAAACTAATTCAGCATAATTTTCATAATCTACTTCATCTTTCTTTAACTCATTCATTAAATCTTTGAATAAATCTTTATATAATTTAGTTTCATTTTCCTCAAGATTATATCCATAATCTTCTATTTGATCTATTACTTTAACTTTAGTATTAACAGGAGTTTTAGCGGTAAAACTATCAATTACATAATAAACTCCTAATATAAATATTACTGCGATTAATGTTATAATCATTATTTTTTTTGTTGATTTCTTTAATTTTCTTTTCTTCATTTATATAACCTACTTTCCCTAATTATTCTTTTCTAGATCTGCTTTTATTAAATCATACACAATTATTGAGTTTGAAACTTTTAAAATTTCATCAGCTTTTTCTGAATTTTCTTTAATATATTCATCACTTATTGGACTTGACGTTAAAGTTATATATTCTTGTTTTGAATTATTATAATATACATTATTTGACAACCAATTACCATTTGGGAAAGGAACTAAATTATCAGTTAAGTTCATTACATCATGTCCTAATTGATAAGGACTATATACACCTAACATATTTCCTAATGTTGGTAATACATCATACATTCCCATAGCTGTTGTTATTTCTTTTTTAAATTGTTTATCCTTGGCCCAAATGATAAATGGAACACTCCTATTTAATTCATAATCATAGTAATCAAATTCATCATAATTTGGATCATTTTCATCTAATAAATCATCAGTTTCTGGATTATAGTTAAACATTAAATTATACTCTGATTTTGGTAATCTTGCATCGTGGTCTCCATAGAAAACTACTACAGTATTTTCTAGTAATCCTTTATTATCCAAATGTTGCATTAATTCACCAATTGCTTCATCAGCATAATGTGCTGATTTAAAATAATTACCTAAGCTTGTACCTTCTAAGTAATTAGCTGTTGATTCTACTATTTCACCAGTTTCATTAGTTGTTTTGTAATTCATAGTAACCGGAAATTCTCCATATTTTTCTACATCATCAAATGGTGTATGATTTGTAAGCATAATAAGTGTTGAATAGAATGGTTGACCTTCTTTTTTTAATTTAACTTCTTGCATTATATCAGTTGCTTGTCTAAAGAATGATTTATCGGATAATCCTAATCCTATTTCTTCATCTATTTCATACGAAGTTTTAGAATAATATTTATCATAACCTAGATTTTTGTGCATTATGTTTCTGTTCCAGAAATCCCCATTATTACCATGCATACTGAATGTATAGTAACCTTTTTCTTTCATTAACTCTGGGAATGCGACATATTTTCTATCAAAGTAACTTATGAATACTGTTCCGTTATTTACTGGCATAAGTGATGTTGATACTGTGAATTCTGTATCTGAACTTGTACCTACACTAACTTGTGAATAGAAATTAGAAAAATATAATCCTTCACTTGCTATTTTGTTTAAATTTGGAGTTACTTCTTGTCCATTAAATTCTGTTTCCATCGCAACTTTTTGCATACTTTCTGTATGAATCATTATTACATTTCTACCCTCAAACATATTTGTGTATTCGTTTGTAGATGGTTTTACAGAATTTCCCTCATAATACTCTCTAAATTCTCTGTATGCTTTATCATATCCAAATAATGTATTAAATTTAGGTTCTATACATTTTATAATATCATTAATATGATAAACAAATATACCAAACTTAGAAACTATAAATTCACGATTCCATTGTTTGTTTAATCTCCCTATTTCTAATGCACTTAATGATAATGTAAATATTGCTGCAACAATACAAGAGAAAATTGCAGTATTGAATACTCTTTTTTTTCTAGTCTTTATTTTTGCTTTTTCAAAATCCTCTATTCCTTTGTAGTATTCTTTTTTCTTTAGAATTTTATGTACAATAACTATTATTAACGGTTGCCAAAGGAAAGTAAAATCTTTTATTTGTAATACATTTTGAACAAGTGCATCACCAACATCAACTACTTGTGTAGAAGTTGCTAATAGTGAAATTGAAGAAAACGACATAAAGAATGTATAGTATATTGAATTTATAATGCAGATCGCTGTTAAAATTATAGACCAAATAAAGAAATATTTAAATCTATTTTTAGGTTTAAAAAAGAATGCAAATGCACCTATAAATGTGACAATTGCTAAGTCTGCTAAAATTGGTTTTATATCGAAATAGTTTTTAACTGTAAAAAATCTTAGTAGTGATGAATTTATTAAATTAGTTATTACAAATGTTAAAAACAAAATACTTGTTGTAATGTACTCTTTATAATTAAAATTTAAAACTTTTTTGAAGAGTTTAAAAATTTTCTCTTTCACTAAAATCACCTTCTAAAACTAATCAATATAAAGTATACCACTAAATACGTATTTTTTCAATTACACTAAGAAAAACAGTTCATATTTGAACTGTTAATATACATAATTATACACCACCAATATTCTTTTTATATCTTAAATATAACTTTCTAATAAAGTCTACAGGTATAACCGTCATAGCGAGTAATATCATCCAAATAAATTCCTTTAATGTAAGACCTGCAGTTCTAAAAAGACTTCCCCCATAATAGATTAAATATATTTGTATAATTAATATAATACCAATTATGACTATAAATACTTTGTTTTCTAAAAGATGAGAAAACAAATTTAATCTGTTAGTTCTAGCATTAAAGCAGTTAAATATTCCTATAAATATAAATAAACCGAAGAATGCTGTCATTAAGTATATGTTATTTTCACCTGTTCTAAATAAACTATTGAAAATTGGTAATTTTAGAAATAATATACAAAGAAGCGCAGAATAAAATCCAGTAAATAAAATTTCATCTCTCATATATTCATTGATTATTGGTTCATCTTTTTTCTTAGGATATTCTTTCATGTATTCTAATAATGGTGGTTCAAATGCAAAGGCAAGTCCAGCTAAAGTATCCATAACCATATTAATCCACAACATTTGAATAACTGTAACAGGTGTTGGCACACCTATAAATGGTCCAATGATTGATAAAGAAATCGCACAAGCGTTAACAGTTAATTGAAATATTATAAATTTTCTAATACTTTTAAATATAGTTCTTCCATATAATATTGCTTTGGATATTGATATAAAATTATCATCTAAAATAACTATGTCACTGGCTTCTTTAGAAACTTCTGTTCCACTCCCCATCGCAAAACCTACATCCGCTTTTTTAAGTGCAGGTGCATCATTAACTCCATCCCCTGTCATTCCAACAACTAAATCCATTTCTTGACTAATTCTTACTAATCTACTTTTGTCTTGTGGTAAAGATCTTGCGACAACCCTAAGATTTGGTAGTATCTTTTTTAGTTCATCATCAGTTTTAGAATTCATATCTGTTGAGGTTAAAACTATATCTTTTTTACTAGTAAGAAGACCTACTTCTTTCGCTATTGAAACAGCTGTATCTTTATTATCTCCTGTTATCATAACAGTTTGAATATGGGCATCATTAACTAATTTAACTCCTTCAATTGCATCTTTTCTTACCTCATCTTTAATATGAACTAATCCAACTAACATTAGATTTTTAAAGGGGTTTTTAATATCTTCAGAAATAGCTATGGCCAAAACTCTAATACCATTTCGAGTCATGTTAGAGATTTTTTCGTTTATTTTTCTTCTTGAATAAAAATATTGTTTAACACCATCTTCATCACAATAACTTGTACAATACGGAATAATTTTTTCTGGTGCGCCTTTAATTAGGTTAATGTTTTTTCCGTATTTAACAGTGGTCATAGAATATTTATTTTTACTATCGAAAGGAATATTAGATATTTTTTTTATACCCATATCTGGGTCTGTTTTTATAAAGGATAACAAAGCTCTATCTGTAATATTTCCACCTATTACATTTTTTCTTTGTTTATCATAGTTACTTGCATTATTGTATACAAAAGATAATTTAACTAACTGGTGTAGATTTCTGTGTTGTGCGATTTCTAATTCACTATAATAATCTTTTAGATTTCCTGTGGAAAAACCTACTACTTCTAATTTACCTTTAGTTAGCGTTCCTGTCTTATCAGTAAATAAGATATTAATACTACCTGCTGTTTCTATTCCGACTAACTTTCTAACTAATACATTATTTTTTAACATTCTTTTCATATTAGAAGAAAGAACTAAAGTAATCATCATAGGTAGTCCTTCGGGTACTGCAACTACTATTATTGTTACACTAAGTGTTAAGGCATATAATATATGTCCAAACATTACTGGGAAATTAGTTATTGTTTCTATAATTTTAGGTATATCAAATCCATTACTTATGAAAACTACTGAAAATAAATATGATATTGATACTAGCGCCGCACCTATATAACCAATTTTACTGATTATTTGAGCAAGATGTCTAAGTCTTAATTTTAGTGGACTATCAGGCTGTTTTTCTTGTATTTCTTTTGCAAGTTTACCATAGAAAGTTTTATCACCTACTTCAGTTATTATAAGTTCCCCTTCACCCGAATAAACTACAGTTCCGCGATATATTCTGTTTTTATCATTTAATATTTTAGAAACTATATTAATAGGTTCTTTATTTGCTTCTTTTGTTTCTCCGTTTATTGAGGATTCATCAATACTAACTTTACCTTTTACCAAAATCCCATCTGCAGGTACTTTATCTCCTGAAGATAACATTACGATATCTCCACAAACTATATCATCAATATTTATTTCTATAACCTGTCCGTTTCTTTTAACTCTGCACTTTATTCTGGCTGATTCTTCTTGCAATTTTTCGAATGCTTTTTCACTACCATATTCTGATATTGTAGATATGAATGAAGCAACAAATATAGCAATTACTATACCTATAGTTTCAAACCAGTCAAAATCTTTAAATAGAAATATTGTTTTAATTGCAAGCGCAATTAAAAGTATTTTTATAATTGGATCCCCTAATGTTTCAATAAACAGTCTAAAAAATCCTTCTTTTTTTGTGGAAGATATTTTGTTATCTCCATATTTTTTAATAGATTCTACCACTTGTTCATCTGTAAGTCCTGTTTTAGTATTACTGTTATTTAAAATATTCCACATAATAGTTTGTCCTCCTTACTTAAGTATATTATGGACATTTTATTTTTAGAATTTTATTATGTGCTATTTTACAACAAAAAAAGACTATTGCTAGTCTTTTATTTTATTATATAAGGATCATCATAACTTCCGTTACCTGAAACATAAATTGTATTTTCGCTTAAATATATTGTTGGTTTGATAGTTAAGATTGATGAACAATATGAAGTATTAATTAACCCGCTAGAAGTCACGTAATATGCTTGATAAGAATTTTCTTTGTATGCAGTTGTCAACCACCAAGAACTAAAGTCATCATTAATATTTAAATAATTATAATTTTGACATTCTAGTGTATTTACAGAATTACAAGCAGAATCTATACTTGCATTAATGTATTCATATAAACTTAGATTACTAATATATTGCCCCTCTATAGTTTTACTACACTCAATGCTTCCATCATTGATATTATCGTCATCAGATCTTTTACCAATACAAATAGGTTTTAAAAGCATTTTTCCTTTTAAATTACCAGTTATTAGTAAATCTTCGCTATATAATTCCTCCATAGTTTCCTTCATTCTACTAATAGTATAATCATTTTTACCAACTGTTAAATCTCTATCAGAATTATATCGGTCATCATAATTAGATTTTAACCTGCCATTATAAAGTATTAATTTAACAGAGTTATCACCTTCTATTTTTATAATCCTCCATATTTGTTCTTCATCAAAATCAAACATGACAAAATTATTTATTTCTTCACCTCTAAATACTTTTGAATTTCCTTGAAGATATAATCCGTCTTTTTCACTAACTATTTGGTTGTCTTCTAATACTTTGTTGTAAAATTTAATTGTTTTATAATCGGTGCCACAATCTAAATATGCTGTGTATGCATAATTATTATTTGAGTTACTAACTACTACCTTTCCTTCACATGACCCTTTTCCATACTTATCAATTGCTTTAATCTTTCCTGCTTTTTCTAGAGTACCATATGAAATTGTTACAGTATTACCATCGGATGGTAATTTGTCTTCATTATATTCATAATAACTAATTGCAGCTTCTTGCATTTTGTCTTCTAATTCTGAATATGTTAGTTTTGTTGACTTAAACATTGGAAAAACAGCCAGTCCTATAATTATAGTTACAATAATTAATAATATAATTAATATTATTTTCTTTATTTCAGGTTTTTGATCAAATAATTCTCTCAACATAAAATCACCCATCTATTAATCTTAATACAATATTAGTATAGCAAAATAATTTAAAAAATACAATATATATTTCTTGTATTCCAATTTGTTTTATAATCAAAGTTTTATATATAAAAAAACATATAAAAATTTCAATTCACTTTTATACGTTTTTATCAAATATAGGTATAATTCACTTTTTAATTTTTCTTTTTATCTACACCTAAGTCCCAACATTTTTTATAATTAAGATCTGTTCCATCACTTGCTTCTAAACCATTTTCAACAGGAAGTAATCCTAAAACAATATTTACGATTAGTGGGATAAAGAAAACAATAACAGCTGCAATCGCACGTTTTATAAAAGTACCTTGAGCTTTTTTAATTTCATCCTCTTTACCTGCCATAACAGCTTTCATTAAATCAATAGATCCTATTATTATTAATATTATTGGTACGGCGATTTGGATTATAGTTAATACATTTCTAACAACTTTCATTATTGTTACCATATCACCTGAACAAATATCACTTACGCTTTTACCAATTAACATTAAATCCATATAAACTCCTCCTTCTTAAGATACATAAATTATAACATATTTTTTAATAATTACAAAGTGTTTTTGTTATTTTTGATTATATTTGTAAAAATTTGTCATATATACTAATATTCTTAACAAAATATTAGTATATTATTAATTTCTATTATGAAGAAGGAATATATTAATAAATTATAATATTCAAAGATACTTATTCTAAAACATCAAATTTTTCTTCATTATTATTTCTATTATATAAAACTAATTTTTCATTAATATCAACTGTACCTAATAATATATCACCTAGTTCTTGTCCTCTTACTTTTAATTCTTTTAACAGCCATTTTTCGGTCTTGTGAATATGTTTAAGATTATTGTACATAATTTTACCATCGATGATCACATTCGCACATAATCCTTGTTTTTCTGCTTTTAAATTCATATCTTTTATGGTTGGCTGTTTATATTCTCCTTTGGGTAATATACTTAATGTCCCATTGGCTTCCATTATTGCATATTCTATTTCACTAATATCAAAATAACCATTACTCCTACATTCTTCTAATAAATCATTCATATCAAATTTAACTTTTTTTAAGTTTTTTTCAATTAGTTTACCATTTTGTATTAATAATGTAGGAGTACCCATAAAAAATCTTCTTATTACAATACTTTTCATAGTCCATATTGATATTAGATATGCAACAACACCAAACACAACTACTGCTACAATTCCATTCATATATTGTGATTCAATATTTATAGTCATTTCTGCGGCAAAGTTACCTATTGATATTCCTATTACATAATCAAATACACTAAGTTGTGATACTTGTTTTTTTCCAAGTAATTTTGTTATTAAGAATAATGTAACTAATGATATTAAAGCACGAAGAATAACATCCCCTACTTCTATCCAATTGGTATTTAAAAACATAATAATCACCTATTTTTATTATGAATATATTTCCATTTTTTAAACAAAAAAAGCAAATATTTTATAAATATTTACTTTTAATGTCTATTACTTTTTAATATATTTTAATTCACCCATTTGTGATGTTGGAACAAATCCTGGTTTTGAAGCAATAACATCAGGTATTCTATTTACAATTGCTGCACAAGTAAGTTCTACTGTTGCTGGTCTTGTAATAACCAGATTAGTATTTGGTTCACCATAGATTGTCCAATCATTTTTGTCGCAATCATCTTTGGAATATACTTTACCAATACATTCTGTTTCTAAAGTAATTCCTTCTTTAGTAGTTGTTGTAACTACCGCACTCATTCCTGTTGCCATACCTTTTTTAACTGTCATACCAAGTGTTGATGACTCAATATCTTCGTCATGTGTTTGTGGTACACATTTTTGTGTTTGTCTTATGACAGTTAATCCTAATTTATCACATAACCATCCATTAACATTCCACATATAACTTGGAGTGTATTCTCCTTTTTCGATAATTTCATTTCTTTCTTCATCACTGATATTATCAGCTGATGCTATTTTTTCATCAAATTCTTCTAATGTAAGTCCTGCACCATGTGCTTTTGCAAGGGCAATTCCATAATCTTCTACATTATAACTTGAACTCCCTTTAATTTTTGTAATTTTTTGTGTAGTACCTGCTAGTGTTGTAATTAAATTACCCCAAAAGGCATCTTGATATCCACTACCTGTAATAGTACAATTATTTTCTTTTGCTAACTTGTCAATTTCTTTTGTTAATGTTGGTGATGAATTCATTGGATAAAATGCTTCTTCACACGTTGTAATTGCATTTATTCCTAATTTTGCACAAAGTAACAAAGCATCTTTAACATCATTTATTAAACTCATAGTAGTAACTATACATACATCTGGTTTAACTTCTTTTAATAACTTTTCTGCATCTTTTGCATCAGTTACTTTAACTCCTAAATTTTCAGAACCAATTATTTCTCCAATATCTTTTCCAATAATATCTTCGTTAATGTCAATCGCACCTACAATTTGTCCTCCGTTTTCTAAAACGTAACGCATTGTATATACTGACATTTTTCCACTGCCATATTGAACAACTTTTACATTTTTCATATTTAATATTCCTCCCTTATTTTATAATTAAATTATAACAAAAAGACAAAAAAGAATATATTTATATAATAAATATTTACACAAATTATACACTTTTATATTAGTTCTAGACTATCATCTATATTTTTTATTCTTTCATCTAATATCGAGTATAGATATAATGATATTTTTTTATCAGTCTTTTGTGAAATATAATCTTTATATCCCAATAATTGTTTAGTATAAGCTTCATCATCAATATTTTTAAGTTTATAGTCTAAAACAATTATTTCATCGTCTTTTTCTAAAATTAAATCTATAATACCATGATACTCAATATTATCCTTCTCATAAATAAATTCATGTTCTTTAATAATTTTAGTATTGTTAACATCATCAAATATTTCATTAGACAAAAACTTTTTTATTTTATCTATGTAAAATTTATTTATATTTAAATTTGAAAAATTAGGTTTTTTAAAATCTAAAACTTCTAATGCATAATGGACATTTGTTCCTATTTCTAATTTTTCTTTTTCCTCTTTGCTGATAACTGAATTTAAGGTTTTAGAAAATTTCTTATCTTCAATTTGTTCATTTTCAATATTTATTTCTTCTATATTTAACACTATATCAGAACTAGGAATTTTAGATTTATAATTAGAACTTTTTATAAGATTATAATCTTTACTCATATGAATCTTATCTAATTCTATATTATTAATATACTCACTAATATCATTTTTAATCGAATTTAATATGTCACTAAATGAAGCGTATTTTAATCTAATATCATTTTCAACTAATCCATTCTTATTTATGATATCGTAATCGTTAAATGAGTTAATGACAATCATCTTTTCTTTGCATCTAGTTAATGCAACATAGAATAAACGAATTTTTTCTGATATTTCTTCTTTTAAATATTTTTCTTTTAACAAATTTTTATATATAGTACTTTTAATACCATTTTGAACGTATGGAGTAATAATACCATATGTATTATCAAATATAAATTTTTCTTTTAAATCACTAATATTAAATTTTGAATATAGTGACGAATAATAACAAATTGGATATTCTAATCCTTTTGATTTATGTATAGTCATTATTTTACAACTATCACTATTTTCATTGTTTGATGAAAACTTAATATCATAATTTTTAGATGAAATATTATCTAAGTATTCATAGAAATCTAAAACATTATAACCTATGTCTTGTAAATTTTTAGAAAGATTAATTATATATTCAAGTCTTATAATGCTTTCTTTAATATTACCAACTGTTATTAATTTATTATAAAAATCAAATTCATCAATTATTATATTTAATAGAGTTGATATATCTATATTATCTATTCTTGATAGAATTTTATATGAAATTTCCATAATTTCTGATTCTTTATATGTGTTATTTAATATATAGTCAAATATTTTATCATCATCTAATTTAAACAAGTAACTACGTGCGATACTCATAAAAGCATATTTAAAATCTTCATCAAATTTATTTTGTTTTAAATTAATTAACAGTCTTAAGATATTTTTAATAAGATTTATATCTGTACCATTAGTTATTGTTTCATCTTTTAAAACTGATAATGGTATTGACATATATTCAAATATTTTTTTATATAAATCAAAATTAGTAGTTCTGTCGATTAAAACTACGAAATCACTATATTTTGCATCTCTAACTTCTAAAGTATCTTTATCAAATATTTGATATTTGTTTTCTATCTTGTTTTTTATATCATTCGCAATTATAAATATTTCAGTTTCTTCTTTAGTAAAACCTTTACTTTTATCAAATTCATAATTGTAAAATTCTATATTATTATTTTGACTAGTCTTACCTTCTTCTTCATATGTTAAATTACCAAATATCATTTGATGTGAAATTTTATATTGTGCTCCACCTATTAAATCGTCCATTACTAAGTTAAATATTACATTGATATTATCTAATACTTCTTTTCTAGATCTAAAGTTTTTGTTTAAATCAATTTTAATTCCAATTTCTCCATCAGTATAAGTATCATATTTGTTTTTAAATATATATGGATTCGCATTTCTGAATCTATATATTGATTGTTTAATATCACCTACCATATATACATTATTGTTTGCTATCATAGAAATAAAATCTTCTTGTAAATCATTAGTGTCTTGGTATTCATCAATTAGAATCTCATTTAAACTATTTTTTAGTTCTAAAGCAATATTTGGATTTTCTTTTAATATTCTAATTGCCATTTTGGCAATATCATTAAATTCATATAAATCTTTATTAAATTTAAATTCATTTAATTTTTTATCTAATTTTAAAATAATATCAATAATTATTTCAACATATTCTTTAGTATATAAAATAGAATCTTTAATTTCTTTATCATTACTATAGACACATAATCCTTGTATGTCTTTTAATATTCCTGATATTTTATCTTTAGATGCTTTACCTAATTCATCTGTTCCTCTAGGTATACTAGGTAGTTTGGTATCTATGTTAGTATTTATTTCTTCTATTGTTTTAGAGCCTAATAATCTACTTAAAGTATCATACATTTTATTATAATAATCTGGTTCAACATACATATTTAAATTCTTTAATTCATTATTTATAGAATTTATTTTATCTATTAATATATTAGTAAAACTTTTAATATCGTTATCTATTACAGAGTCATCAAATTTGTGATTAATGTAATTTAATAAGTATTCTTGCTTGTCATATTTTAAGTCTAATTTATTACTTATTGAAATAATAGCTTCTTTGATTTCTTTATCATCTTTTACACAAAAGTCACCTATTAGTTTCATAAATTTTTCATTATTTTCGCTATATAGTTGTTCAAATATTTCATCAATGATTTTTTCTTTTTCTAAGTTTATTATACTAGCCTCACATATTGAAATATCGTTAGAAACGTTAAGAATATAATGATATTTTTTTACAATTGATAAGGCATAACTATCAAATGTAGTTATATAAGCACTGTCAATTTTATTTAATTGTTCTTTAATATTAGGAACTTTTTTTATCGCTTTTCTAATTCTTTCTTTCATTTCATGTGCAGCTGCTTTAGTAAATGTTAAAATTAATAATTCGTCAATATTAACACCACTTTTTAATTTTCTCAAAACTCTTTCTGTTAATACTGCAGTTTTACCACTACCTGCACCCGCACTTACGATTATATTTTTTCCTTCTAGATCAATTGCTTGTTGTTGTTCTTCTGTCCATTTAGGCATAAACTCACCTCTTTTAACTATTATTTTTTAATAAAATTTTTATAAACCATATATATACCTACTAGCCAAAATGGTATTGTAAATATTATCATTTGGTATTCTCTATTAATTAAACTTAGATAACAACCTAATACTAATACTCCGAACCAAAACAGTAAAAAACCAACAGTATATAGTTTGTGAAATAATACTTCTAAATTAACTTTTCTAAAAAACTTAGCTATTAAAGCACCAAATATTGTAAATCCACATATAAAAAACGGAATAAGTATAATTCTAGTAATTGTATCTGTTGTATGTAAAAATAAGTATACTAGAAATATTATTATTGTAATACTTCCTAAAATTTTAAGTAAATATAAACTACATGCAATAATATTCAAAATTGTATTTTTGAAATCTATATTTTTCAAATTAATCCTCTCCTAAAAAATCTAAATCTGTATGTTCTTCTAAATTAACTATATTTTTTTCATTCATATAACACAAATCTTTATAACTACAAAACTCACATCCTAAATTTGTTTGACCAACTCTTTTTGGATTTATATCAAATTTAGCATCCATTATTCCATCAATAGCGTTATTAATGTTGTTATCCACAACTTCTGTTAATTTCTCTATTTGCTTTCTATTTAATACTTTCGCATAACTATAAAATCCTTTACTACTCATTTTCATGCTTTTTATAACTTCACTATCTTTATATGTAGAATCAAATAACTCAAGTAATGATTCATCACTAACGCTATAACCATTTAACTTTAATGCTTGTCTTTTTAGTGTTTCATAATCTTCGTTACCTTTAACACTTATTTCATTATTTAGTACTTTTTGAAGATAAAAACCAATGAATTCTACATTTTGAAATTGTTTATAATTTTTAGCCAAATAAAGATAAATTGGTAACTGCATATTTAATCCATAAATTGTATTGTTAAGATTTGTTGGTGTATTACCTGTTTTATAATCAATTATGGATACATATGTTTTATCATTATCTACTTTATATTTAAGCTTATCTATTATCCCCATAAATGTTATTTTAATATCTCTACTTTTATCTATATAGATTTTTTGTTCATATAAAGCTTCATTTAATTTAGAATATTTATCATTTTGTTTAATTGTTTCAATTACAAATAATAATTCGTCTTTAAGCTTATTAATTAAGAATAATTCTTTATTAGTTAAATTTTTATCTTTTATATAGTTATTAAATTCCTCTTCGTAATTAAAGTTATCTTCAAATGCTTTTGATAATATGTCGTGAAATAAGTTCCCAATAAATTGTGGAAAAGTTTCTTCATATTTATCTAATTTTAATATATTGTTTATATAATATCTGAATCCACATCTGAAATAATTATCTATACTAGAATATGAAAGTAATAATTTATTATCTAAATATTTTTTTAAATTGTCTTTGTTTATTCCTGTAAACTTATTATCATATTTTAAATAGTCTAAATCTTTGTAATTTGAATATAAAACATTTAAATTATTCTCTATTGTGTTATATTTAATCATAGTATCCAATTTTTGAGATAATTGTATTTTGTTATATATATTTGAATAATTATACTTTTCATCATCTACTTTAATAATTTCCATGTTTAATTCATCTATCAAACTTGATGGATAATAACTTTCAAATGGTGATATTAGTTTATAAGATATTGTTAAATTAGGGATTTTGTTAATTATATTTGATATTGTTTGTTTTTCTATAATATTTTTTTCAGTTGTTGTTTCTATATTTAATAATGATTTTATATTATCACCTAAATAATCTTCATCTTTATATAACTTAGGAATAGTTCCTTGATTAAATCCAATTATAAAAATGTGTTCTGAGTCACTAAATATATTGTCTTTAATATTAATACACTTTACTGAATTATTAAGATTTAATTTTTTAATATTTGTATTTTTTAATTCTTCTTCTATACAATTTATAATAGAATCATCTACTTTTTCAAAATTATATTTGTTACAAATATTAACAAGTTTATTAAATATATCTAGATTTTCATTATTCTCTAGATTATACTTTTCCACAATTCTGTTGATAGAACTTTCAATACTTCTCATTTGTTTTAGTTCTGTTAAAAATTCCGTTATTAGGGTTGTGCTGTAAATGGAATTTGTTTCATCTAAACTTATAGGTAATTTGTAGAATTTAAATATTCTTTTTATAACTTCATAATATTCACTACTAACATTAGCTATAAATATTTTATTTATATCTACACCACTTTTTATTAAGTCTATAATTTTTTGAGAAATAAATGAAATTTCTTCTTCTATATTTTTAAATTCATAAACCTTTAAATTCTTATTACTTCTCTTTTCTTTTTCAATTATTTCGACACTCGAATATTCTTCAACTTTGTCAAACATTTTTTTGTAAAATTTATTTATATAATCATAACCATATATAATAATTTTAAAATTTTTAATATAATCTACAAACAAATAATCAATATTCAATAATTTGTTTTCTCCTAATTCTAATTTTAAATCTTTTAAAAATTTTAACTTTTCATTTTCATAGTCACTTTCATCTACATAATATAAACTATTTAGGTATTCTTTAGCAATACTATACTTATAACCATATTTATTCATTAAGTAATAAATGGATTTTTCATCATAACTAAAATAGAATTTATTTCTGAATTCTTCTAATGACATTATTTTAATATTAAAAAGTATACTACTATCACTTAGCTTTTTAAGTACTTTGTTTTTAATATTATTTGGAATAATAAGTAAAGTGTTATTTGAAATTGTTAAATTATCTAAATCCATTTTTACCACCATCTTAATTATAACATAATATCTATTTATAGACTTAGTTTAATAATAATATATTTTAATTTTATTTTTGTAATTTCGCTTTAATTCTCTTACAAATATTGATTCATTACTTTTAGGAACTAGTAAAAATGTATAATTTTTAGTCCTAGTTAACGCTACATAAAATAACCTTCGTTCTTCACTATAAGGATATTTATCAGATGCAGATGATACAAATCTTAAAATTTTAGAATCAACTATTTTGTTAGGGAAGCCTAATAATTTATCTTCTAAGTTTATTATAATGACATTCTCTTCTTCTAGTCCTTTTGATTTATGCATCGTTAAATATTTGATTTTTTTATTAGGGTTTTCCATGTAAATGATATTTTCATTTTCTAATTTAAAATATTTTTTATCAAATATTAAATTTACATCATTATTGTTCCTACCTAAAACTAATATTGGAGTATTTATTTCTAAAATTAATTTTAGAAAAGCTTTTTTTATATTGGTATAATAAATTATTTGTATTGGATAATCTATATGTTTATCTGACTTTAAGTTTTTAAATATTTGATTTTTGTTTTTCATTACAAAATCTCCAGCAATACTTATTAATTCTTGACTATTTCTATAAGTATTTTGAATTTTCATAATCCTTGAATCATGAAAATATTTTTGAAAATTAATAAAAAGTGATAAATCACAACCTGTGAAACGGTATATAGATTGGAAATCATCCCCAACAACTAATAATGATGCAGATGTACAGTCTAACACCCTTTTTATTAGTAGAAATCGTATATAAGATGTATCTTGATATTCATCAATAATGATATATTTATATTTTCTTTTTATACCACATTCCTCTACTATCTTTGTTGCCTTAATTAACATATCATCAAAATCTATTTCGTTATTTTCTTCTAAGTATTTCTCGTATATTAAATAAATGTTGAGTGTTATAATTAGAAAATTTTTTTCCTTCTTATAACTAAAAATATTTCGTTTAGATATTTTTAAGAATTTGACAAAACTATTTAAGTTATAGCCGTTACATTTTAATAATTTAATAAATGTTGATATTAAATTTTCAAAATTTTCTATTAAATATTGATTATTATATAAAAAATTAAGATATTTCTTTTTATCTTTATATTTAACTTTAAAATACTTTAAAATTAATTTCATAAATTTAGGATTATCTAAAACTTTAATATATAAAAACTCATGAATTATATTACTTAGCATATCTGTTGGAGTAATTTTATAATTTATTTTATAGTCTTTCAATATTTCCAATGATAGTTTATGAAAAGTGTAAACAGGCATATCTAGATTAAACTCTTTTTTGATTTTCTCTTTTAAACTAGTTGCAGCTGCCTTAGTAAAGGAAATACATAATATGTCATCTTTATCTATTCCGCTATATTTTACTAAATAATTGATTTTTCCTAATATTGTTAATGTTTTTCCACTACCCGCACCTGCAACAACCAATAAGTGTTTAGATTGATCTAACACTATTGCTTCTTGTTCTCTATCTAAATAGTATCCACATATTTTATCTTTCATCTAAATTATTTAATCACATTGATTCTATCAATATTATCTAGTTTTTTAATATTATTATCATTATATAGAATAGATAATTGTTTAATGGCTATATCATTAAGTTTTTCTAGCCTTTCTTTTTGATTAATTCCACTTGAAATCATTTCAGAGTTTATTGCTTCTAAATTATTTAAAACTACTAAATGTAATATATCTGCATAATCTCTAATATTACCTTCTAAATTCGGATTATTCTTTTTCCATTCTTTTGCAGTTATACCAAATAAAGCAACATTCAAAATGTCTGCCTCATCAGAATAAACTAACTTCTTTTGTTTATTTGAAAGCATTGGTAAAAGTTTTTCTTTAATTGAATTAGTATGAATTTTATAATTAGTTTTAGATAAACTTCTTCTAACACTCCATTCTTTGTCATTTTTTCTAGCTTCATCTGTTTTTAATCTTTCAAATTCTTTTATCAAATATAATTTAAAACTAGTATCTATCCATGATGCAAATTCTAATGCAATATCAGGATGCGCAAAACATCCTTTACTATACCTCCCGCTGCTCGGTAATATACCAATTGCATTTGTTCTTTTTTTCCACTTTGTTGGTGACATTGTAAACGAATTATACCCAACCTCATTAATTTTAATTTCGCGAGATTCCGCTAAATTAAAACTTGGATTAAATAATTCTTCCCACAAACAATAAAAATCAAATGAATCCTTATTTGTCATCCACTTATTTATAACATCTGCTGGATTGTTAGGATTTTTATACTTAGATAAATCTGTTAAAGATATGTAATCAACTCCATCAACTTTCATAACTCCTATCAAATTATTTTTAACATTCAAATTAATATCTGAATTTTGAATTTTCATCCAAATCATCTCCTTTATGATTGAATTATAAATTTATCAGATAAATAATTCAAATTGATAATCTTATATATTTGAGTATTCTGCAATTCAAAATTAAAAAATCTGTAATAACAATTTTACATTTCTGTATTCAAAATAGCTCAAATATTGAAAATATGTAAAATTTAAAAAATTCCATAATAAAAAAACTAACTTTTTAAAGTTAATTGCAATGATCAAAAAATAAAAAATTTAAGTGTTTTAAAATAAAACATAATATTTTCACTTTATTGTTATTGATAACTTTCTCAAAAAAATTCTAGTCCCACAGAGATTCTATTCAAATAAAATGGTTTTCAAATTTAAATGTCATTAGAAAAATACGTTAAATTAATGATTCAAAAATTGATCTTTAACATTTCATTTATGAAAAAAAGAGCACAATGTGCTCTAATTATACATATATGGGGCAATAAATTCATAAGTTTTGCACACAAATTGTGCAAAAAGTTTTAATACTTGGTAAATTGATTATAACAAATGATAATTTATAAATCAATATTTATATCATATATTATAAACTTAAATCTAGACCTATAAAAACAACATATTTATAGTTTTAATTAGTATTACTATTTTTTAATTTTAAGGTTTTAGGTTTAAATTCTGGTTCTTTTAAGAAATTATTATATGCTAAATAATTTCCACCTATTCTATCTAATTTAGGTGCATAAAATTCATTTAAAGTCTCATTATAGTATAAAAAATTATCTCCTATTTCATTTAATTCTGGTGCATTAAACTTTAATAAAACATTATTTTGATCTAAAAAATAATTACAAATAATTTTCAACCTAGGCAAATTTAATTCTTTTAATGCATTATTTGAAGGCAAAAACCAATCATCAACTGCTTTTAATTTATCTGCAGAAAAAGTTTTTAAACCTACATTATCATATAAAAAATGAGCACCTATACTAATAACTTCTGGGAAATTAATCTCTTGCAAATATAAATTTCTTTCCAAAAATGAATATCCTATTTTTTCTACTTTTGGCAATTCAATTTTATTTAATGTTTCATTTGATGCTAAAAATTTTACACCTATTTCTTTTACATTTGGAAACGAAATTACATCTATTTTTTCATTACTAAATAGGAACCAATTACCTATCTCTTTCAAATGCGGGAAGTTCACTTTTTCTAACGAATCATTTGAATATAAAAAATTGCTCATAATAATTTCTATTTCAGGTAAATTAATTTTTTCTAATGTTTCATTTTCTTTTAAAAAGTTATTACCAACTTTTTTTACTTTTGGCAACTTTAATTCTTTTAATCTTATATTTTTTAATAAAAAATGTTCATCTATCTCTACTACTTCAGGCATTATTATTTCATTTAAGTTTCTGTTTTCTGCTAAAAAACTGCCTGCAATTATTTTTACTTTTGGAAGAATAATTTTATGTAAATTCAAATTATGATATAGAAAATGATATCCTATTTTTTCAATATTTTCTAATTCTATTTTACTTATACTATGATTTATTTTCAAAAATTCGTCACCACAACTTTTTAAACTTGGTAAACTAATCTCTTCTAATCCTCTATTCCACTTTAAAAATTCATTCCCAATTTTTGTTACCTTTGGTAAATTTATTTTATATAGAATATTATTATCAGCAAGAAAAGAATTTCCTATTATTAAAACATTTGGTAAATTTAATTCTTTTAAAAACATATTATTTTTCAAATAGCAGTTATCTATTGTAATAACTTTTTCATTATAATATTTTATCATCCTATTTTCTTTATCGAGTTCAATTATTGCTTTTTTATCTGCATCAAATAATATTTTTATAGTTTTACCTTTGGTTTCTTTATTGTTTATTATTTCTATTTTTTTTATAAAACAAAAATCTTTATAAAACGAATCGTTTACTGATTTAGTAGTTGGTCTTATTATTTTATTTTCTAAATCTAATATAAAATAATCAAAAATTAGATATTTCTCTTTATTAAGGAATTCTGGCATTACTGCAAACTCATTAATTACTATATTATTTGGACAATAATAAACATTGTTAATTTCATAATTGTATTTATATAATTCACCATCTATTGCTTTAACATAATTTTCTAGTTCAAAATCTTGTTCATAGTTTTCTGAAATATTAAAATTATAGTACTTTTTAAAACTATTAGTAAGCCCTGGAATAATATTATCTAAATTGTTAGAAAAAGTTGCATCTGGGTTTTTTACAGTATGATTATATCTATTTTTAATACTTAATGTGTTATTTGCATTCTTAGAAAACTGAATGCTTATTACTGATGTACCATATTCATCTTCTCTTTTAGGAGAGAAAAAATCTTCTCTTTTAATTTCATCTACATTTTTCTTTATTGCAAAAAACACATAATTTGTTTCCAATCTATTATCTCTAAATGTACATAATTCTTCATCTTTTTTATAATATTTTTTGAATTTTTGTATGTCTCTCTCTGTTTTACATTCATATAAAATATATCCTGCATCATCTAATAATTCAAATGGATTTTTATCAACTTTGATTTCTTTTTTGACTTTTATATTAGTTAAACTATAAATATAGTCTTTAAAATCGTTTACTTTATCTTGTTCAATTATATCATCATAAAGATATTTATTATAATGAAATTTATTTTTGATTAAATAAAAAAGCAAACCTTCTTTTTCTAAAATAGTTGGAAATAATTCTCTACATAAATGCATGAAATTTTCGCCATAATATTTCTTTATTAATTTCAAATCATTCATATAGTATCCTCTCCATCCATTAAAAAAGTATTGTTATTATAACAAATAGTCTTCATTAATTCAAATTAAACACTAGAAAAACCCTTTACAACCTAAGTTTACGAAATTTACTGTACTTATTTTTTGACCAAATTTGACCTTTTTTTGACTTTTTTATGCCAAAGAAAAAGTGAAGCTTATTTCAGCTTCACCAAATACTCAAATGGGGCAATAAACAAACGAGTTTTGCACCCAAATCGCGCAAAAGTTTTAATACTTGATAAATTGATTATAGCAAATGGTAATGTATAAATCAATCTTTATATTACCATAATTTTAAATCACGACCTCTAGAAATAACATGCTTGTTTTCCAATTTTTTTGACATTGTTTCTACATCACATCTAGATCCATCACCTGTTGTATATTTCACCATTTCTTTATAAAATTGTTTACGAGGCAATAAAAACGCTTTAAAAAGACAGTCAACATATTCATCATTTAAAATAGTATAATCAGGAACATGGTATTCTTGTAATTGATAGTAATTTAATTCCTTTTTATCTAATAATATGCCGTATAAAAATGCACGAGTAACATATTCAAAAACTTCACCTTTTTTCATTTCATTTTTATCATATGTTATAAAAATATCTTTTCCATTTGTTAAAGTAAAACTCATACCATAGTCAGCTTCAATTTTAAATGATTCAAATTTTTGCGGTATTCTTTTAATTAGTTCTTCTTTAAAATTATGATTAACAATAAAATCATCTGGAATTTCTAAAATTTTACGAATTTCAGTTGCAACATCATCTAGTTTTAATACTACATATAAATTATTCATATTTTTTAAATCTCCCTTCTGTGAATTATATTATATATTAATTTATATTTTTTATCAATTTTATTAATTTAATTTATATTATTAATAAATGTTTCAAGAGTATTTATTAATTCATCATATAAAACAACTTGCATATGACTATAACTATAATTTAATTTTCTTAATTCTTTTTGTGCTTCATACTTTATATTTTCTATAGTTAAATTATTATCTTGCATATATTTTTTTAAAGTATCATTTTCTTTAACTAAATGATCATTATCTCCAATTAATAACATGCCAGAAGCACATTCTAAACCTTGGTCTTTAGCTTTTTGAGTCTCATATGCATAAGGAATAATTTGTAAATATCCATTTAATTGCGATAAAGCAGAACTTAGTGTCGATGTTGGAACTAATTTATTATGAGAATTATCAAATTTAAACAGAAACATATCTGATCTTTTTAATTCTATAATATCTAAAAATCCAAATCTATTACATGTAATAATATCTGGGTATTTATCGTTCAATTCCTTAGTTTTTTCTTTATTTAAACATACCTTAGGATCTAAACGTACATTTCCAAATAACAAATAATTACCATATCTTTCAAAATATTGTTGCCAAGTTTCTTCTTTGTGAACTTCTTTTGTTCCAAATATCTTCAATACTGTTCTATCATTCTTTAATATTTTTCTCCCAATTTCTATAACTTCTCGAATTGAAACTTTGTTTATATCAAAGATATCATCTTTATCTAATTTAATGTTATTATCCATCAAGATTGTAGGAATACTTTTTGCTATAATATTTTTTTCATTAATAGTAAAACTTAATGCATCTGATCTATCGGCTATTTTTTCAATGACATCAGCAATTTGGCTTGTAGGTGGTACCTTATCATCATTAAACAACATTTTAATGGCGTTTGCAGAATTTTTTGTTTTCATTTTGTCGTAATAAAAGATTTTGTAATCCCCATAATATATTGTCACAACTTTTTGAGTTTCATCTAAAATAAAATCATCTATACCATCTTCTAATATTAATTTCCATTCCCCATTAATTTTTTTTATTAATTCTAATTGATTTGATACATCAAATACATTATATAAGTATTCTTTAAATGTTGTAGATATAATTCCTTTTTCTATATTTGAAAAAATATGTGTTTTTGAATAATTTTCAACATTAATAATATATTCTTTGAATAAATCGTTTTCTTTAGTATTATCATTATCTACAATTCTTTGTGATAATATCATTTTATTTTCTTCCATAAACCTAAACCTCCAACTTCAAAAAAAGGGTAATACAAAACTAACTCAAAGTCTGTACTAGCCCTTTAAATCTAAATTTATTATAACAAATATTTCTACAAATTACTAACATTTTCTTTGTTTTTCTATATTTAACATCCATTTATATTCTTCTAATTCTTTTAAGTAATCTCTTCTAAAATAATTTTCATGCAACCATTTAACTCCTTCTGCTTTTACAAAAATCATACCTGCTTTTTCATACTTAATTGGATAAGAAAATTATTTTTGCATTCTATGAACTGCTACTTGTATTACATTTCTACTTTTATTAAATTCTAAATCTAAAAATCTTAATAAAGTATTTCGATATTTCTTAGGTTGAGGGATTATTCCTAATTCATGTTCTAAAGCAAATATTCTTTTTTTATAGAATTGTATTTCTAAAGTTAAATAGTGTTCCTCTTTATTAAAATAAACTTCTTTTAACCATTCAACACATTCTTGTTTTATATATATTTTTTCTTTATTATTTTCTTTTATTCTTTTAATCCAAGATTCTAAAGGATGTCTTCTTTCTATATTTCTCAGAACTCTACCAAATTGTTTTGTAGTTAATGAAAACATCTCTTGAACTTGTTTTCTATCTATCAATTTTTCATTCATAAAATATCTCCTTTCAAAAAATAAAGGGACGGGTAACGTAATATAGAAATTTTATCTATCAAGCATGGTGTATACACACCCGTCCACTTGTTAGGGAATACTCCCTAAAACCCTAATAATTAGTCTCGGACAGTTTTATTTTTTTCTATATATTTTTTACTAACTTCATTAGATTTTTCAATCATTTCTTTCACTTCTTTTTCATAGTTCTTATTATTAATTAATACTTCAGAAAGCAAATAATAAGGTATATCCTTTGCATTTTCTTTAAAATACTCTAACAATTGTGGCACAACTACTTCAAAGAAATAATTAATAAAATTCACCTCCTTTCTAAATTTAGGCACAAAAAAAGAACGATTTCTCGTTCAAAAATTGTTTTTTACCATTTTTCCTTATTTATTAATTTAATAAATCCAATTTCTTTAATATATCCTAAACTTTCATAGAATTGCTGACCAACAATATTATCAGTTTCTGCGATTAACGAAATAAATTCGCAATCTAATTTTTTTGCATATTCATATATATGATTTAACATTGATGTACCAATTTTCTTTCGTCTATAATCTTTATGAACGCCAAAATTCCATACAGTTAAAAAAGGCTTTAATTCTTCAACTATATCGTGATTAACAACCACTGTAGCCAGTCCAACAATTTTATTATCTAATTTAGCAACAATATTGTAATAGTCAGGATTATTATAAATTTTATCATATTCTTTTACAAGTTTATTATAATTAGTAGTTAGATTATGATTACTATCATAAATAAAAATTGCTTCTTTTAAATCTTCTTTTTTTAATTTTTCAATTACTAGATTGCACATAATAACACTTCCTTTACAATATAATTATTCCTTAGCTAAATTTTCTAAAATTTCAGCATTGTTTAGTTTTAATAAGAATTTACTTGGCAGAGATAGTTTTGAATTTTGTAAACCACTTCCACAAATAATTCTTTCTACTTCTAATACTTTTGGATCAATAAATAGTTTCCAGTCTTCTGGTAATCCAATTGGATTTATACTACCATATTCCATTTTTGTTTTTTCAAGTACATAATCTAAGGGTGCTACAGATACCATTCTGGAATTAGTATATTTCCTTACCGTTGATGACATATTGTATTTATATCCAGTAGGCACTAATAAAGCTGCATAACTTTTATTTTCTCCTCTTTTACATTCACATATTAAACAATTTGCTCCTGTCTTAATATCAATATCATAATGCTTACATAGTTTAATACCATCCATATATTCTGGATTTATTTCAGCTACTAAAATTTCATTCATATCTTCTTCAGAAAATATATTTTTAATACAATTATAAGTAGATATTGCTACTAAGTTTTTATTTTCTACAACTTTTTTAAATTCTAATTTATTAGTCATAAATTCTCCGTTCTATAAATTTATTTTGATTAATTTTCTTCTTTCAAAATCCTTTCAACTTCACTAATTAATACATCTTTCTTAGGTATATAATAAGTATAAGTTGATGCAAATACATTATTAGATAATCCACCTAAAGCATATTCCATTGCAATTTCTTTTCTACTTTTACATAGGATAATTCCAATAGGTTTATTATCTGATTCATCATTAATTTCTTCTGTAAAATAGTTCAAATACATATTCATTTGACCAGCATATTCTGGTTTCATTTGTCCTATTTTTAAATCAATTAATACATAACATTTTAAAATTTTATTATAAAAAACCATATCAACATAATAATGAATATTACCTAATGTTATTCTTTGTTGTGTTCCAACAAACATAAATCCTTTACCTAATTCAAGCAAAAATTCTCTCATGTGTTTAACTAATTTTCTTTCTAAATCTTTTTCAAGTATTGGTTTATTTTCTGGAATACCTAAGAATTCAAAAACATAAGGTTCTTTAAGAATATCTTTTGGAGTAGTTAAAGATTGTCCAACTTTTGCTAGTTCATAAACTTTTTTCTTATTATCTTTTCCTTCTGATAACAATAATCTTTCAAATAATGATGTTTCTAATTGTCTTTTTAATTCTCTAACACTCCAATTTGAATTAACACATTCTTTTTCATAAAAACATCTTTCATCATCATTTTCAATACTTAATAACTCACAATAATGAGACCAACTCAATTTAACAGACAGTGTCTGTTGTTTTGGATATTTAATATAAAATCTACGCATATATTGAAGATTTGATACTGAAAAACCTGAACCTAAAACCTTTTTTAATTCTTTTGAAAGTTCTTTTAAAACTTGTTTACCATATTCAGCTTTTATATTTCCATTTTGTTCATTTTCAACAATAATTCTACCAACATTCCAGTATGCTAATAGCATTGTATTATTTACTTCATAAGCTATTTTATTTCTACTACTAATAATTACATCTTTAATTTCTTTAATCATTTGAGTATTGCTTTTTTCCAACATAAAATTTGCTCCTTTCTCAATTTACATAACAAACGATTCAACAATATAATTTTATCATATTTTAAGCATTAATTGATAACAATGTTAGAGTTTCTTTATCAAATCTATTATCTTTTTTATTAGGAATTATCTGTAATAAATTATTATCTTTACTTATTTCTTCTAGATTAAGTGATTTAATATTTAAATTACTTTGATTTATTTTATAAAATTCACTTAATGATTTTATATATTTTTCCATATCTTCATTTGTTTGATAATTAGATAATATTATATTTTTATCATTACAATTAATTAAAATATCAAAACAATTTTCTCTAAACATATATCCTATATTTTCTATTTCTTTCTTATTTATATTTATCTTTTTAATTGAAACATTTTTCTTTTTATCTATTTCAATACTTACATTATCAATGTATTTAAATACTATTTCTTGCTTTTGTTCTTTAGGTAATATATCCCATAAACGATTTTTTCTAACATAATAAGATTTCTTTTTGATTTGTTCTAATTGTCTTAAGTTATAAATAATTCTCATATCACTTTTATGATCTTCTGTTGTTTCTTTTATGGTTAAATCTTTTATTTTTTCTTCTGTTATTTTTCATTGATTTTTAATAAAATCTAATTCATCTTTTAATTCTATTTCTTCAACAATTCCATCTACAAATGCTTTTTTTATTCTTTTCTCTTTTTGAGTTAATTCATTAATTATTTTATTGCATTTCTTCAATTCACTTTCTGTTTCTTGATACAAATAAGGTTTGTAAGTATTATCTACTAATAAAAAGAAATCTAACATATCATCTAAAAAGTTAATCATTTGTTTTTCTATTTTCTTTTCACTTACTCTTGTTTTACAATTAGCACATTGATAATAACAATGTTTTTCTCCGGTATGACTTTTACTAGAACAACCACCCATGATAGTTTCACATTTAGGACATTTTATACATTGCATAAAAATATAAGTTTGCTTTCTTTTATAGTTTTTTAAGTTCTTTTGTTTTTGTATTTGAGCAATATTAAAAATTCCTTCTTCTATAATTGCTGGTGCTACACCGATAAATTTTTGTGATTCTTCTCCTTTAATTGTTTTTCTATGAACATAATTACCAATATAAATTTCATTGGATAAAATTCTATCTACTAAAGTAGGAATCCATTTTCTATTTAATACTTTTTCTTCGTTTAATAATTTAGTAATAGCATTAGCAGCCATTCCTTTAATATAACAATCAAATATTCTTCTAATAACTTCACTTTCAATATCATTAATAACTAACTTCTTATCAACTTTATCATATCCAATAGGAGCTCTTCCTACAAAATGTCCTTTCTTAACAGCTCCAACCATTCCAAATTTAGTTCTTTCACTTGTTCTTTCTATTTCTAATTGAGCAAGAATAGTAAGCATTCTAATGAAAAACTTACCATTAGCAGTTGATGTATTAATATCTTCACTAATACTTTCTAAACTACAATTATTTTCTTCTAAAAATGTACATATTTCTTCTAAATCTTTGATAGAACGAGTAAGTCTATCTAACTTATGAACAACTATCTTGTTTATTTTTCCGTCTTTAATATCTTGAATCATTTCTTGAAATGCAGGTCGATTCATATCCTTAGCGCTTATTCCTGCATCCTCATACACCTTATATACTTCATATCCCTTATAGTCACATAATTTATACATTCTATCTTTTTGTTCATCTAAACTGTGACCAAATCTAGACTGATCCTCCGTTGAAACTCTTGGGTAAAGTCCTACTACAAATTTTTTGTCATCCATATTTTTTCTCTCCTTTTCTATAATTTTTAACGACAAAAAAACACAAGAGAATTTCCCTTGTGTTAGAACTACTAAACTACATAAATATACAACTATCTACAATTGTCGTATATTATCATAATACCACATTTTTTTAGGACACGCAATGGCCACTTTTTGAAAAAAATATATCAAAATAGTCGTTAAACCCTTATAAATAAAGGGGAAAATAAATTTTAAAAATTTTTTAATTTTTTTCTAATAATACCTTAATTATGTCAGTCAACTCATTTATTGTAATAATATTTAAATCATCTCTATAAAGCATTGTATCCTCATTATAACAGAGTATTACTATGCCATTATAATTATTACTAATAATAACTTTATGTGGCTCAAATAACCCTAAATTAGTGTTTTTAAATATTATGTTTTTACCTGATATATATTCTATGTTAAGTTTAGTAATATCTTTAATCCTTAATATTTTATTTTTTATACACAAAGGAAATTCTAAAGTTTCTATGGACACGTTCATTTTATAAATTCACCACCTTTGCAAAGAAAAAAGTCCATAATACCAAGTATTACGAACTTTTACTTATTTAACACACAAAGGTGTGCGTAAATTTCAATATGGGGCGGTATAAGGGACTCGAACCCTTGCATACTGGTGCCACAAACCAGCGTGTTAACCCCTTCACCAATACCGCCATGTAATAAATTAAATATTACGTACATTATTTTATCATTTAATTGTAATTTTAGCAAGTAATTTGTTGAATTTTATTTATTTAAAGTAATAAATCGGTTATAATAACAGTGGATGGTGATAAAATGAAAACAGAGGAAAAAATAAAAGAAGTTATTGAAAAAATAAAACCAATACTTCAAAATGATGGTGGAAACATAGAATTTGTTAAATTTGAAGATGGTATTGTGTATGTTAATGTAAGTGGTGTATGTATGCACTGTTATATGTTAGACCAAACATTAGAAGGAATTGAAATGGCTTTAATGAGTGAAATTCCAGAAGTAAAAAAAGTAGAATTAGCTTAAAAGATGATAAATTATCATCTTTTAAGTAACCACTCCACAGGAGGTAGAGGATATTTTAGTGATAAGTAATTATATATATCACTAAGAAATTCTTCATATTCTTCCTGTTTTTTTATTATATGATGTAAATCTTTTTCATCGCGTTCACCTTCTAATATTTGGTCATATAAATCAAAATAATATGTTGGATATAGTAGTCTTGCAAATAACATTCTTGCGCCAAATATAGATAATTTATTACTAGAAAAATAATTATTTATTTCTTCCCATAAGTTTTCTTTATTATAAAAAAACTTAAATTTTATATATTCAGATATGTCACGAACCTTATAGTCAATTATAAATTCAAGAGGATTATATAAATCAAATAGTGTTGTATAATTATTTATTCTTCTATGTGATATAACTAAAGAATCAGAAAATTCTGGCTTTGATTCAATAGTAGTATTTTTAACATATAAAATAGCATTTTCTGCCAAACCTATATAATAACTAAAAGTTTCACAAATAACAGGATATTTAATGCCAAATTGACTTACTTGATATTCTAAATAGTCATTTTTATTTTCCCATAATGTAACCCAATTGGATTTATCTAAAAATAAATCTTGTTTTTTAATCTCAGTTTTATTTGCTAAGGTAATAATATCATCTATATCTATTGAATCATTTTTTTTAACAAAGGATTTAAGCAAAACATATGGAATATCATTTACTATAGTTACGATATTTTTTTGTTTATTTAAAATGATTTGATGTGTTGGAACTCGCCTATTTAATAGTTCTAGATCTATTTGATAAATAGAATTTAATTCATTATCATTTCTTAAAAGGGGAAAAAGAAAAAATCTATCATTATCGATTTTAAAATAATAAACATCATCTTTTTGATGCAGATTAATAGGGTTTAAATTGTAATAGTATTGAATTGCATTTTTCACTAAACCCACCTCTAGTTTAATATATGAGTTTAAAAAAAATATATTACATGAAAAAAAAGTAGACATTAGTCTACTTTTGAAATTGTTTCGAATGTTTGTTGGAACATTGAAATTTTCTTGTTGAATTCCATAATTCTTCTGTTTAAATCATTATCTTTATCAGCAAGTTCTTTTTCAACTTTTCTAAGTTCCTTTTCTCTATCTTTATTTGACATCATAGCTGCTTTTTGTTTTTCATCCTTTTCAGCCAATTCTTTTTCTAATTTTACAATTAGTCTTTCTTTAGCTTCTAATTCGCGATTTCTTTTATTTAATTCTTTTTCATATTCAGCAAGTTCACTTACTTTTTTCATAAATTCTAAACCAATTGATTGAATAATATTTTCATTAGATTCATCACGCTTTTCTTCTTTTTCTTCAGGAATATTTTGATAGTAAGAAGCTTTGTTTAATACTGAGTCTACACTTGGTCTTTCTTTAATTTGTGGAACTTCATATTCTGGTTCTTCTTTTTCTTCTTCATCGAATGTTGGAACTTCAAAATCAAAACTTGGTTTAAATTCTTCTTTCACTTCAACTTCAGGAACACTAACTTCTTCTTCAACTTTTGGCATATCAATTGAATCTAACTCAGCATCAGCAACTGGAGTTGGTTCAAATGAAGGTATTTCTGGTACAAAAGTAGGAATTTCAATTTCTGGCATTTCTACTTTAGGTTCTTCTACTTCTGGAGTTTCTATTGCAACAGGTTCAATACTAATTGGAGCAGGTACCTCTTCTTCAACTTTTGGTAATTCAATAGTTGGAGCTACTACTGGTTCTACAACAGGTTGAGGAATTTCTATTGCTGGTTCAGGAACTACAACAACAGGTTCTTCAATAGCTGGTGCTACTTCTTCTTTAACGTTATTTAAATAACTGTTAGTAATACCTGTTTTATAATTAGGTCCTATTTTAGCAGCTTTAGTTTCAGAAAGATTTACAGAAATTGGTTCGTTCATTTGAGCTTTAACTTGTTTAGCAGATATTAATTTAACAGTTCCATTATCAGTACCGTCACTATCAGCTTTAGCCATTGATTTCATAATGGCTTTAATACGTCCCCATTCTTCTGAATCTGAAATTGAAGTGAATGTATATAAACCGTCAACTTCCATAATTCTTGAAGCATAAATCTTTACTAAACCTTGAGCATCTTCCTCATTAAATGTATATATTGCATATTTTTTTTGATTTTCTAATATTTCGAATAAACTAATGACACTAGCTTCTATTTCCTTAGCTTCTTCAGTAATAATACGTATTGTCAAATTGTTATCCATATGATATCACCTTACCCTTTAATTATTCTATTTAGATTTTAACACATCTAAATAATAATTCCAATAGTAAAATTAAAAAAAATATCAAAAAAATGATATTTTTTCTCAATAATTGTCATTTTACACGTTTTATCACAAAATATTTACATCCGGAAGCACAATAATTTTTTAAATATTCATCCAAATTGTCAATATTGTTAAAATCCTTTACTTTCGAATTTTTTGAATCATAAAAACCTTTAAGTCTCAATTTAGAGTAAGCAATATCTCCTACTATATAATCAAATTCATAAAAGTAATCAGTAAATAAATTTTCGAATTCTTCTTGATTCCAAGCTTCTTTTTCATTTTTAATTAATTCATATTTTTTATCATTTATATTTATCATTATTTATACTCCTTTTGATATGCTGTTACTTGTGATTTATATTTATCTAAATCACTTGCCGCATTCCATGTCATGTATCCACCAGTTAGTCCTGCGTCAAACAATCCTCTTATTTGAGCTTCTACTTGATCTGCACCATATTTATATCCACCAGAATGTTTATAATTTGGAACATCATAAGTTTGTATCCATGTTCTTACAACTGCAGGAGTTGGAGCTCCCTGTTGCCTTGGATTTACATATGTGTTTGCCCAAAAGTTTAATATTTCATATGGTTTAGTCCAGACTGGTTCTTTAAAATTATATTCATATTTACTAAAGTGGTCAGGATATGGCATCGCACTTATTACATCTACTACATTAGATATCGCACTCCAATATTGACCATAAGCTGTTACATATTTATGCGCTGATTCACCAAATACATCAGCAGAAACGTATACTCCTAATTGGTGAAGTTCATCACAAGCATACATTAAAAATCTTTGTATAGCTTGAGCTTTTTCTTCATTGTATTCGTTTCTAAAATCCATTAATCCATCACGTTCATATTGTAAAACTCTATCAGGAAACCTAACATAGTCAAATTGTATTTCATTAAATCCCATTTCAGTTACTGCTTCTTTAGCAAGTTCTACATTAAACATCCATACATTTCTTCGATATGGACTTGGCCAATAAGTACTAGAATGTAAGAAAGCTTGTCCAGTTCTAGTATCCATTATCGCATCTTCCGGATGATCTTCTGCATAATATTTGTCTTTGAATACTGTTATTCTCCCTATTACATAGAATCCTGCATCTTTAAGTTTTTGAATAGCTACTTTATAATCTTCTTTAGAATTAGCAGCTTTACTATAGTTTGTTGGTGACATAGTTTTCATAACTTCAGAATCATAAGCCGGTGATTCGTTATCTTTAATGTCAACAACAAATGCATTTATATTAGTTGTTTTAGCGAACTCTATATAACTATCAACATTACTTATTACATTTTTTCCACCATTTAAATATAAAGCATACACTACATCAGGCATTTTGTTATTTTCAAACGAAGGTTTGTCCACTGGATAATAATCTAAATTTTCTGCACTACCTGCTCCTAATGTATGTCCACTTAATGCGTGAACATTATGATATTTATCAGGCTCATAATAAGCAAGTGAGGACTCTTTATCAGCAACTAAGTATTTTCCATATACATAGCCTGTTTGTTCTCCTATTTTAACTTTATATGCATTAACACTACCTTGTTCTAATTTGTCATAACCAACTATAGAAAGTTCATCACCTTTATTTACTAATCCAGCAATAGTACCTTTCTCGATATCAGAATAAAGCGTTGTAGATGTTCTAACATACATAACTTCTTCAGTTGCAAGTTTATCTTTATTAGTAGTTAGATTATCTTTTAATACGTAATAAGTTTTATCATTATAACTTATTTTATTATATATATTACCATCTTCAGAAGTGATTTCTTCATCACTATTTAGTGTTACTAGTACACCTCTTTTTAAATTTTCTTTGAGTTCAAACTTTTCATTATATATCGGAATTTCAGTAGTATTTCCTTTTAGATAATAAGTCTTTTTATCACTATTTTTAAATGTAACATTTGAAGAACTAAAGTAGATGAATAACCCCGTTATCATTACAATGATTATTAAAAACAAAATAATATTTTTCTTTTTTATTTTTTTTCCGTTTCTTTTACTCATTTTATCACCCACTTCTACCAGATTTTTACAAATTATTACAAACTAATTATATCATATTATTCACCTATAGGAATACTAAAAGTAGATGAATTTTCACTTATTCCACTAGAGTAATATTCAGGCACTTTACCTTCTATAATTTTCATAGCTACTGGTATATCAGTTGAAATTGTTATTGTCTTAGATGTAAATGGCAAAACAACTTGTTCACTAACTGTTGCATTAACCACAATTTCTAAATATACATTATTAATTCCATAGTGGGTAAGTTTTGTATTAATACCACATTCTACTGAACCTATTAAATTCAATTTAACGGGAATCTTAGGCCCTAAATTAGAAAGAAATGAATTCTTTGTAACCGCACCAACAGGGATTTCATATATTATTCCTTTTTTTAAATTTTCACTATCATAATCCATTGTTACCCCTTCTGGTAATTCAATCATATCTACTTTTCCCTCTTCTAGCCATTTTAAATTCAATTGGATAGTATTTGTGACAGAATTTAAAACTTTATTAACTAGATATGGATTAAAATCTACTGATTGTATTTCATTATTATTGTTTTTATGAGTAATGATTAACTCATCAAGTGATATTTCACTAGCAATCTGTTTTGATACTGCCCTATTTATTATTACTGTAGCCAACTTTCTAGTTTCTAATTCTGCATAGTTTAAAAGTATTGGAGTTGCTTTTTTATTAAATAGATGAATTATAAAAAATGTAGTCACAAATACTAAACTTAGTATAACCATAATTTTAGTTAATATTATCATTTTGTGATTTATATGTTTTATTTTTTTAGTTCCTTTTAATCTTATTCTCTTTGTCATATTTTCACCTAATAAAGTATATGAAAAGAATAACAATATATTTTTTGTTATTCTTAATACATTAATTTTTATCTTCTATTTGATTAGATTCACTAATATATTGATAATTTATATTATTATCTTTTGTAAGAATATTTTGTACTAATTCAGATTCTAAATCTTTTCTTGTATTGTTTGCGATTTTACCTCCACATCTTGCTACTCCTTTATTTTCATCTAGTCCTTTTGGATTCCTTTTTTTAGCAATTTCTCTTGTTGCGAGTTCTCCTAAATCTGCAAGCGCTACTTCAATATCAGTCATATTATCACTTAATGATTCTTTTCTTAATCCTTTATATTGTTTATATTCTTTAGCTGTCATCCCAGCCCAACTTTTGTATATTTCGCTTGTTAGGATTGCAAATTCTTTTCCATCTTTAATCCCTACTTCTTTCCAAACATCAGTTAATTGTTTTCTGTTAATTATCCCCCTAGTTCTTTTTTGAATCCAATCTTCATCATAACCTTTAGCCCTATAAGTATCTACTGCTCTTTGAATTCCAAGGGATGGATCAAATACTTCATTTATTCTTTCGCTTCCGAGTTTTGCTAACCATTGTTTTATTGGCTCCGCATTTTTACTAGGAATAGACTCAATTATTCTAAACATTCCTTCTATGTCAACAACATCAGTCTTATAATATTTTCCATCTGATGCTTTTAATTTCAGTTGGTGACAATTTGTCACCGACTCATTACCTTCCTGTTTTAGTCTTTGTTTTAATTTATTCCAATACTTTCTACCATCTTTACTTTCTGATACAACACCAACAATATCAACTACACTAATATAATATTTTTCATCCTCCTTATCCCATACCGTTCTAATTGTTTCATTATTAAATATCTTGTTTACTAAATGCATATTATTTTCTTTCACATTACCACTCCTCGTATGTATTGAGAGTATCATGTGACAACGTTATGTGAACTACCCATAGTCTAAAGTCAATGGGCTTCTTGCTTCATAGACTCTGTAACCAGACTTCTCCACAAGCTTATATTCGGGATATTCCATCCCTATATATATGTTATAATTCTAAACCATTAATCTTAATCCTTCTTTTAATATATTCTTTGCTGCATTAATATCTCTATCATGATATGTATCACATTTTGGACATTTAAAGCTTCTTACTGATAAGTTCTTTATATCACTATTTTGATATCCACATACATGACATAACTGACTACTTGCATAAAATGTATCTACTTTTATATATGTTCTTCCATACCAATCTGCTTTATACGTTAATTGTCTTGTTAATTCGTGCCACGATACATCTGCTATACTTGATGCTAATTTATGATTTTTCATCATATTCTTTACTTGTAAATCTTCTGTTATAATTACTTGGTTTTCGCTAATTATTTTATGACTTACTTTATGTAAATAATCACATCTAATGTTTGATATTCTTTCATGACACTTTGCTAACTTATGTTTTATTTTTTGAAAGTTATTGCTTCCTTTTTGTTTTCTAGATAAACTTCTTCCTAGTCTAGCTATTTTCTTTTCATATTTCTTTAATATTTTCGGGTTTTCATACTTATCTCCATCTGATGTTATACATAAATCTTTAATGCCTAAATCTATCCCGATTTTTTTATCTGATATAGATTTCCTTTTTATATCGCCAGTATCCACTAATAATGATACATAATATTTTCCACTAGGTACTTGTGATATTGTTGCACTCTTAATAATACCTTTAAATTTACGATGTACTTTTGCTTTAATATATTTTAATTTAGGTAATTTAATTTTATTATTATCAAAATCTACATCTATATTTCCGTTCGTATAATTAGTTGTATATGATTTGTGATTATTATGTTTACTTTTAAACTTTGGATAACCAGCGTTTTCTTTGAAAAATTTATTATAAGCATTATCCATATTATATATAGAATTAGTTAAAGCAAATTTATCAACTTCCTTTAACCATACATATTTACTCTTTAATACATGATTACAATAATTATTACAGCCAATTTTACTTAAACTTTTATTATCTTTCTCATATGTTTCTTTTCTATAATATAAAACCTTATTATAAACAAATCTAACACAACCGAATGTTTTATTTATTTGTTCTTTTTGTATATCATTCGGATATATTCTATATTTATAAGCTCTTAACATATTATACCCCCTTAACCATATAAAAATTTATATTTATTTTTACTTTAACATCTACTCGTAAACAAATTATACATCACAAACATACGTTTGCAAAGAGGGCTTAACATGTTTTAGATTTTATTTTTTTACTCACTTGACTCATAGTCTAAAGCCAAGGAGATTGCGTTCGCATTTTATTTCAAAATCAATATTTTTGAAAATTATAACACATTTCTTTTCAGAAACATAAAAAGATTACAGACAATTTTACTATCTGTAATCTTTTACTTTAAATTTTACAAAATCTATACTTTTTATAAATTTTATTATTCATCAGCAAAGAAATCATCGAAGAATTGATCATCACTAATATCTTCTTCTTGATTATTAATTTCTTCTTTAACTATTGGTTTGTTAACATTTGTTGTCTTATTCTCTGCTACTTCTAAAACTTGAGGTGTTATATCATTGTCAGATATAATATTTGATTTATTAGCTTGTTTTTCCTTTTCGAGTTTTTCTTTTTCTCTTCTTTCTTCCTCTTCCAACTCAGCAATTTTAGCATCGATTTTCTTAACTAAGTCATCAACATTAAAATCGTTATTGTCAGCTGAAGGCATCGCAAATGGATTAAATGGAGCAGCTGGAATATCTGGTCCTCCACCATTTGAACCTTCTAATATGTTAAATAAATTACTTTTTTTCTTTTCCTTCACAAATTCTTTTAAGTCAAATACTTCCACAGCTTTTCTTTCTCTAGTAGGAAGTTCAGCTTTTGATGTGTCTTGAGGTCCCCAATTCATTTGGAATTGTGGAGTCATTTTAGTTTTGAATGGGAATTTACGAAGTCTTAATACTATCATTTCGAACTTCTTCATTCTTTGTAAGTCACTTACAGTAACTAATGGTGTTGAACTTGTTTTTTCTTTTTCTTTAGATTTAACTTCCCCACATAATTTACTTATTTCTTCAAGAGCTTGTAACTCTGTACTTATTAAATATATTGTGTTACCACAGTTACCTCTAATTGTTTCTGCATTTTCTTTACCGTAAACTTGCGTTAATTGCGCAAAGTTTTGTATTATGAAGTTAAATCTTATTTGTCTAGAACGAGCTGCAGTAATCATTGTTGTAACATCTTTTAGTGGTGGCATGTTCGCAAACTCATCAAGAATAAAGTTAGTTCTAACAGGAAGTTTTCCACCGTTTTCTTGTGCAACATCGATTAATGTTTCATATACTTGTTTTAGGAATATTGTTGCAAGTGGATGATATGTTTTCTTTTCATCTTGGATGATAATGAAAACAGCAGTTTTTTGTTTTCCTATATCTTGCATATCAAAGTCACTATGACTTAACATTTCTGATAAATTTTCTTTAGAAGAAAATAATTTAATCTTTTGTCTAAATACAGAAAGAATTCCACCTTTAGTTTCAGTAGGTGCATTAATTGTACTGGAAGCATTTATATATGCCGGTTTTGTTGGATCTTTCATATTAAAGTATTCTTTTATATATGTAGAGCCACCAAACTTATCTTCTCCTACAGTACTCATGTAATTTATTGTATTTAAGTTGATTTTACTCTCATCAGCATCTTCAAACATACCTAATGATAAACCAGTAAAGTAGTCTGCAGATGTCTTTTCCCAGAATGGGTCATTACTTTGACTTTTTTCATCATATAGAATATTGATTGCTAAGTCGTCAAGTAACTCTGTTGATTTGTCACCGTTACCACTTTTATATAGTTTGTAAGGCATTTGGAATGGATTCCATGCATTACCTCTTTGAGGATCACGTAAATTTAAAACGATAATTTTATAACCACGTTCTTTTAACATATTGGCAGTTGCATCATAGATTTCACCTTTGGGGTCGGTAATAATCATAGATTCACCTTTTTTAGCTAAAACGTTAACCATTGGAAAAACAATTAATTGTGTTTTACCTGAACCAGTGGACCCTATAATAAGGTTATGATATTCACCGTTATCTACCCATACAGTTTTACCATCATTAATAATTGGAATACCAGCATATTCACTAGTATGTGCAGTTGGATTAACTGGTTTTAATTCACCTTTGATTTCTTCTGGCTTAGACCATCTTGAATATCCTTTATCACTTTTTGTTGTTGAAAAACCAGTACCTTTTTCCCTATCAAAAAAGTATGAATTTACACTACCAAAACCAACTAAGATAATTATTATGTAAAATACTAAAGTTGGCATTAAATAATCTGGATTAGTAAATGCCGGTATTGGGTTTAAACCATGGAATGATCCAGTATGAGCAAAAACTGAAAAGTTTAATACAGCTATCGCTACTAAATATAACATCAATATTAACATCAATATAAAGATTATCCAATCTTCTTTATTTGCAGTAAATTTTAATTTCATAAAAATTTCCTCCTGTAAGAATAATTTAATTAATTCAAAAATATTATATCACGTATTAAAGAAAAAATCATAAATATTTCAATATTTATGATTTAAATTTTATTTACATTTTTAGATCTTATTTTTAAGTAAATAAGTACAATAACACCAATGCCTGCAACTATACCAATAACTATCAAAAGTGTACCAACATCTCTTATAGTATCTTCTACAGTTGTATCCTTAGGATTTCTATCAATTGTAAAATCAATAGGCTTATCTAGCATACTTGATTTTATTTCCCAAGTATAAGTATCATTTTCAACTTTATCAGCATTATGATTAATTACTTTATGATTTGTTTTAATATTTATTGTCACACTATCAACAAATTCATCATTATAATTAAGACAATTAAATTTGTTTGATGTAGTAATTCTAAGAGTTTCTTCTTCATAATCATTTAATACATTAAAAGCAGAAAAACATTCACTTAATGCACGTGATTCTTCAAAATTTTCAAAATTATACTGATAATCATATGAAAGTTTAACCCCACTATCACTCTCAGCAGAAGAAAAATTATAATAAGTGGTATTATTTCCAGAAAGATGGTTATATTGTTTCATTTTTGATAACTCTGAAATTCTTGAATTAAATGTTGAATCAACATTTAAATTTACTTTTTCATATACTTTACTATCTTCAATATTTAAATCGTAAGTAACAGTACAGCCGGTTATAAATAACATAACTATGGCTAAAACAAATATTTTATTATTCATTATTATCACCTAAAATTCACTATTTACAAAATTAACATAACCTACAAACCTCTTATATCCTCCACCATGTGGTGCATAATTATTAATAAAATCATCTAATGAGTATGTCTTACTATTAAACACTATACAAGTCCATGTACCAGGACATGAATCTATATTACCATTACCATCTCTCAAATTAGACCATGTATCTGTTACCGTTATAGTGTTTTCCTCTGTATTAATTTCTTCGATAATAGCTACATGACCATAGTTATGACCATTTCCGCCAGACCATACAATTATTGAACCAGCTTGAGGTTTAGTTATATCAGAAATTTTATTAAATTTATCTGATGTATTTTTATACCAGTCTGTTGCATTACCATATGTTGAATTTAAAGATTGAATAGCCTTATCTGCTTGTTCAGAATCTATTTTACCAGCATTTTTAAGTTCTGTTAATATTTCCATAGCACGGGATTTTGCATACCATACACATTGACCAACATTCGCATACCCTGTATATAATGTATCACTTTTTGTTGGTGTTGTATTTCTAATTGTCCATCCACCAGTACTAAAACCACCTGAATTAGCAATTACAACACCTGGCGAGTAAAAGTATTCCAAAATTTCAGCATAAGTTTTACCTTCATTAGCAAGTTGATACGCTAACACTTGACTCATACCTCTACCATGTCCACCGGCAATATAACTAGCATATGAACTACCAAGTGTAACTGAATGTGTTTCATTATTAGGAAGTTTTGTATATTGCGCTGTATATGAACCATCCTCGTTTGTTGTAGTACTATCGCAGTTTGAACAAAACGAGTCATATTCAGATTTAAATATAGAACCATTAAATGTTAAAACCTTACCCGCGGTTTCATTAGCAGCTTGTTTAGCTGCCTCAGATGGATTAGGAGAAAAAGTTTGTGCTGTAGTTGAATTATTTATTGGATTTGCACAATTATTTGTTGTATTCAAAACATAAGTTCTAGCAGCGATTGCCTGTGCCTTCAAAGTTTCTGCACTTTCCCCAAAAACTCCTACCTCTGCATCAACAACACCAGCAACATAATCTTCTAGTTGATATGTTCCTGCTCCCTCACCTGTTACAGTAACACCCGAACAGGTTACACTATAAAATCCAGAACTACCGGAGGAAGAACCCTTACTACAATTACCAGTTTTTGCAATAGTCATCATAGCATCATATATAGAATCAACATTTGCATTCTTGTCATAGCTAGGTATAAATTTTGTTTTTACATATGTTTCGTATTCAGTCATTCCTTTTTTATAGTACTTATTAAGTTTTTTTGCATCTTTTAATAAATCTCCATATGGAAGATCATCATCACCATTTGATGTAGATGGATCATAATTTTCCCACTCTTCATCTGACATTTCTTCAGATTCAAATTGTCCTATATTGTAATAATACATTACTGTTGAAGAAATAATCGTGGCATTTTCACATGATAATTCCTCCATAAACTCAAAATATTTTTCTTCATTAGTTTTCCATCCATTAAATGTTATAAAATTGCCAAATCTTTGGAAAAAATCTTCGACTGCACTTACAAAGTTTTGTATAAATTCTCCGACTGCAAAAATTGGATATGCAACTGCACATATTATTAAAAACATGAACAAAAATTGAAATCCTAGTAATCCCACTGCTGCTATTATTATAATTTTACGAGTCTTTGGGTTACTTAATAATTGCTTTGCTACTGCACCCCACATTTTCTACCACCACACTTTGAGATTATAGACCGCCGCCACTTCCAAATGAGTCTAATTCTTTTTCAGAAGCAATAATATTTATTATCATACGTCTGTTACCACAAACAAACAATGCTTCTCCTTGATTAAATCTCTTAATATTATCTTTTTCATTATCATTTAAATCAATTAATTTAGCTAAATCTTCTGTTGCTTGTTTTCTAAGTCCCATTACTATGTAATAAGCAGCATTATCAAATATTGCTTTACCTTGAGTAATGACAGCAGGGTCAGAGAAATCTGTTGGTTGTTGTGTACTTATTATTGTACCAGTATTATACTTTCTAGCCCTTCTTTGAACTTGCGCTAAGAAATCCGCACCTAATACGTTATTACCAGACAATAAAATATGGGCTTCATCGACTGACAATACGGTATTTTTGTCTTTATCTAAACATAATCCCCACGCATATTTTAATACATTAAAGAATAATGCGTTTCTAATATTATTATCTGAATTCATAAGTTCTTTTAAATTGAATATAATGAATTGAGAGTCTCTTTTTATAGTTGTATGACCACCAAAATAGTATCTTAATTCTTTTACTAATGGTCTAACTTTTATCTCAAGCTGTTCCATAATGTCTCTTTCACGAGTTTTTTCGTTCATAGATAATAATCTACCTTTAATAGTTTCATACACATCTGCAAATACTGGAAAATCTTTTGATGTGAATTTAGAAAAATCAGTGTCAAAATCTATTCCAAATCTCTTATATGTATCTTGTACAACTTCACTAAAAGTAGTTAATACATCTTCGCTAATATCTGGCGAATAATATCTCATAAACGCTTTTAAGAATTGTAATGTTTTATTAAGAACAGTATATCCTAATCCTTGAGATAATTCTTCTTCATCAGCATCAACTATTACTTCAAGTGGATTTATCATACCAAATTGTCCACCTTTTCCAAGGTCAATCATATCAGCACCAAATGTTTTACCCATTTCACTTAATTCATCTTCAGGGTCTATTGCAACAATTTGTGCATCATTCCTGATATGAGATCTAAGTATAATCTTAGCAGTTGTACTCTTACCACTACCTGATGTACCTAAAATAATTAAATTAGCATTATTTCTATTATGTTCCTTTTTAATTTGATATAGGAATTGGTTAAATAGTATAACCCCTCCCGAAAAATCCACACCTAATAAACAAGATAATCCGGGATCCTTAACACTATCAAATATAAATGGATACATAGCCGCCATAGTAACTGATGGAACTGGTGTACCAATTCTTTGTTCTATATCTTGATTAGGGAAAATAGGAAGTATTGATTTTAATACTTTTTCCTGTTCAAATCTAAGTACAACAGATCTCATTTCCATAGCTTCAAGATAATTTTTAACTTGAACTTTTTTATTTTCTAATGCTTCTCTTGTATCAGCGGTAATCATTATGTGTAGTTGAAAGTCAAAAATTCTTGCTTGAGAAGATACCATCATTTGAATAAAATATTCTAGTGAATCAATATCTTGTCTTATTCTTTCTTGAATAGTTTTATCATTTTCTTCATGATATTTTTGTTTTAAATCCGCAATTTCTTTATTAAGCATTTTAGAAATAACTGAAAACGGCAATGGTATATGTTTAATAACCATTTTAATACCAGACATATTTGTTAAACTTGCTAAATATCCTGGTTGTATAAATTTAGGATAAGATACAGCAGTTAAAATCGTTGCATATTTATCACTAATAACAAAATCACCTGAGTTAAATTGTAATCCCTTAGGGGCTAATTCGCTTTTTATTTTCATACTGGCATCACTGCTCCAAATCCAGTGGTTTGTCCACCATTTAAGAAGTTTTCTAATAGAACTCTTAAATCCTCATTTGAAGTTTGGGCGGCACTTAATCCACAATTCGCTAAATTATTAATTAATAATCTTATTCTCTTTTGAATTAAATCATCATTCTTTTCTCTAAATAACAAATAATATTCAGTATCAACCACATTATTTGCAGTATACATGTTAGCTTTATTAATATCTTCCATGATTAATTTTCTAACATATTGTTTTTGTGTTTGGCTATACAAAAGTTGTAACTGTGATAAGTAAAGTGAAATATCAACAGGTCTATCTGCAGAAACAATCCAAAATTCAAAATCCAACATATTATATAAATTTTTAAGTGCTATTAAAGTTGCATCTTGTGCGGACGGTTCTAATATGAATATGTTTCTAGGATTTATTTTTACACCTGTCACCTTCCATTTATTATCTAAAATTATCATTCCATTCATTATGGAATTAATAGGCAACCAATCTTCTGTATATTTACTGTTTGTCTTCGCCATTAGTAACACACCAACCTTTCCATATATAATTTCTTCTATTGTTTAAATATTCATATAAACTAGTTATGAAAACCAAAACATTATGATAGTTTGGAACTGGCGCAACAAGAAGTGCACCAAGTGCAGCAGGTGCTAATATACCAAGTGTTTGCGCAATACCACCAGTACCAAAAATTATCAACAATAGAAACGACACTAATAATCCTATTCCAAATATTAATAAATCTACTAGCCTAAAATAATTTAGTATTAATTGTCCTTTTTTTGAATTGGCCGGTATTAAATATCCACCACTAATCATTATATATCACATCCCTTTTATTAACTTTGTTTTGTTGTTCTTTTAATTTCTTGTGAACGAATATAATCTTCTCTAGTTTTAATATCATTAACAGCATCAATAGCACCTGTTTTAGCATCTTGTACAGATGCACCATTAGTAACAGTTGCCATATCAAGACCATATTGGTTATTTAAAGCATTAATCTCACTTATTCCAGCAGCAACTGTTGAATCACTAGTAGCATTATTTGTTATATAATCTGCAATAGCTTGTTTTTCAGCAATTTTGGCTCTAGATTCTGCCATCGCAATATCTCTAGCGTTTCCGCCGTTCATTCTTAATTGGTTTGCGTATTCTTTTAATGTATTTACATTACCACGAGAAGTAATTTGATTTCCATTTTCATCTGTCCAAGTAAATGTAGTCATTGTACTATTATCTTTTGCCACTTCACCTGCTGCATAATCTTGTAAATTTTTAGCACTATCTTTTATAGCGTTATATCCTTCAATTTGAGAATCATACCTATCTGCTGCAGTTTGTAATCCAAGACCACTTTGAATCCTAGCACCTGTTCTATTAAACCAACTAGTTGTTCCATTGTTAAGAGTTTGTTGTCCTTTCTTTTGTGCAATACCTACACCGCCCTTAAATGCCTCGAAAGGATTTTTGGCTTTAGCACCAGAGAAAGCTCCTGCTACTGCTCCAGAACCTAAACCAGTTACTCCAGCTCCTAATGATTTCAAAAATCCATTTCCTGCTTGTTTAGAAGCAGCAAATTTACTAACAGCAGAGCCAACTCCACCAACGCCCATTGCTGCAGCGCCAAGAAGTGCCGCTTTTGCAATACCTTTAAGTCCCCCTTCTTTATCTTCTTGAATACCAAATAAATCACTTATTAATTTAGGAGCATTTTTAGCAAACACTAACATACCTAAAATCACAGCTACTGATGAAAGACTACTTAATTTATCAGTGATGGAAGTAATGTTTTTCGCAATAAACATAATAATATAAATTATCATTAATCTCATAAACACAAGCAAATATGTTGATGTAGTCATTTTAATCCATTTGTTAAATGAATTATCCTTACCTCCAACAACGTATGTAGCAATACATATAGGAGCAATTAATTGTAAGAATACTAATTTGAGATATCTAACTCCAATATCTATACAATATCCTACCATAAGCCAAGCCATCATACCTAATGCAACACTAGATATTAACGGGCGATACTCTAACAAATAACCATCATCAACACTTTTATCAGTAAAGCAGTCTAAAGTACCAGGATTAGTATGCAAACCATTTTTTTCCGCCGATCTAATTTCACTTATGGATGTAGCTTTATTATATGCAGTTGTACCACAACCATTATCCGTTGTAACAGCACACATACAATTTGTCCTTTTGCTCCCAACTGGCTTTATCATCCCTTTAAATATATCCATAGCCATTTCTGAACCTTTATTTTCAACATAATCCTTTTCACCAACACCACCCGCATTAAATATACTACCAATAATATTATCGTCTAATACAGCGTTTTGTAATCCATACGCCATTTCAAATATTGTTGGAACCATAACAATCAATGCAAATACAATAACTACGCGCGTTGCAAGTTTTCCTGCGCCTTTTTCCTTGTCTGCAAGCATATCAGGATTAGCTAACATTTGAATTAGAGAAAATGCAACTCTAAAGATCATAAATATACCAATGATTATGTAAATTTTTTTTGTAATATCTCCAAATATACTCCTATCCACTTCATGTTTAGCTATTTCCATAAAAGTCCCAAATAAAGCCCCATTTATACTTATAAGCATTCCATCAATTATCAAACATAGATTTATAAAACTTTCATATATGAAACTTCCGATTCCATCTAAAGCTCCCATAATTTTTTCATCCTCCAAACATCATAAATTGCACAAAAAACAAAAATTATTCCCCTATTCCACAAGTATTAATACCTGTTGCACCTTCATACAAGTCGATAACAAGATTCATTATAACTGGTAATAATATTATTATAGCTGCTACTATAATTCTTTTTATAAATGTACTTTGTGCTTTTTTTATTGCATCATTATCACTAGCTGCCATAGCTTTTGTAAAATCCAACACTCCAAATATAACTACCATTATTGGCGCTGCTATTTGTATCCACATAAATATTTTATTTATTATTTTATAAGTTTTTGTCCCACTTAGTGTAGTACAATCGGCTACAGAGTCCTTAATGGTATCAATAATATCTCTGGTAGGATCACTACTACTAGCATCTGCTATATCGTCTAAATCAGAGTGAGTTGTATTAGCATCATATGAGTCAATAACCTCATCAGTTTCTTTGTCGTATGTAGCAATATGACACGCATATTTGCTAAGTTTTGTATCTAGTGCCCAACCACCAAATCCAGTTTTATTTATTTTGAGCATATCTGACATCTTTTTATAGCCAGTAGATGTTTTCAGCAAAGCCCACTGTTGAGCAGTAAGTCCTTTTTCACTGCCATCAGCTTTGTTACCATCTAAATCATCTTCTTCTTTGTAACTTGGCAAAGGAGCGCCAGCTTTATACTCTATCTCTCCTGTTGGAAAAAAATATAATTTATATCCTAAACCATCAGCAAAAACAGATGAATCGTTTTCAATCTGAGCTACATAAACAGCATACGGACAAGAATAATTATAACTTATATCGCCAGTTGTATCATCAACAATTCCATCACCTATAAAGTCATCAAGTTCTAGCCTCATAGTATTATCTAATTCGGCCATTATAATAGGATAAGTTTTGCCACCTAACTTTATCGAAATATCTGGATCAACTAGCGATGATGTTAAAGGTGTCACGCCATCTATATACTTATAGATTATACCAATTTTTTGTCCATTTATTGTAATTGTATAATTACATTCAAAACCTGTATTTTGAAGCTTAGTGTATGTTCCTTCTTGGCCATAATATTCGCTATTTTCAGGACAACAACATTCCTCTTTAAGTTTGCCTTTGCATACTTCTAAACAACCATTTGCAGCAAAAACCATATCAGAAAACGCAAAAAAGCAAACAATTGCACATATTATCCAAAAGATTTTATTTTTCATTTTATACACCTCACGTACTTTATTTATAATATTATATAATAATTATTTAAAACTTAAGAACAAAAGCGAAAAGTTGTTAAAGATCTATATTTAATTAACAACTATCAGGATTGAGTATGCAAGTTAAGCAATGAGAGTTTTTAACTTCATCTTTAGTATCAAGAATAGTATTAAATATTATTTTTGTAATAATTGGCACAAAAAACACTATAACACATGCTATAACTCGTTTTATAAATGCAGATTGTGCTTTTTTTATGTCATCATCATTTTTAGCTAATGTAGCTTTTACAAAGTCAATAGAACCAATTATTATTAATATTATTGGTACAGCAATAAAAGCAACTCTTAATAAATTTCCAATAAATTTTAATGTAGGAATTGATTCAGGATTTGTACATAAATCCCAATTACTAGGATCTTCATATTGATTAGCTACGTTAACCATATCAACCATTTGTTCTTTACTTTCATCTTTTGCCTCAACATCCATTGGTGTTATTATCCCACAAAAAACAATTATTAATGTCAGTATTATTATTTTTTTATAATTCATAACTATCTTCTCCTTAAAACAATTAATATTATAACACACTAATCATTACTTTTGAACAACCCTAAGATTTTTCCTCTGTTTTCTTCTACAAAAGTAGTATTTTTGTTTAATCCTAGTAAATTTAGTAATCCACTAAGAATGCTATGTTCTTTTTGTTTTTCATCTAGAGGTGGAATGTTATAAAATACTTTACTCTTTGATTCATATTCAAAATCAGTTATATCTTTTTGATCTAATAGACTTTTATTCAATACAATTTTTTTGTTTTGTAATTTATTAAATATCATTCTATCTCGTCTAATTAACTTATTTAGTTTTATATATGTTGGTTCAAGCAAATATAATACATCACTACATCCATCTTCGGTATTATTATTTAAATCTATTAAAATAACATCATAGCTAGTATATTTTGCAATTTCACTTGGCAAATCTGACATACTACAACTTATTAAGTTTTGCGAGTTAAAATTGCTGAAATCTCTTTTACCGACTTCTATAGCAACTACATTATATCCTTGTAACTCAAGTTGGTTTTTAAGCATATATGTAAGCGTTGTCGCACCAGCATGTTCTGTTATATTCTTAATTCCTAAAATCTTCATATTATAATTTTCTATTTTATCAGTAACTGCTGATGTTAAAGCATCAAGTTGTTGAATATGAGCTACATCTCTATAAGAATTAGGATTGTTATACAAATACATTATACTATCTAAATTAGTTGCAAAATTATATATACCCATAGATACTAATTTAGACAAATATAATGATGATGTACTTTGAATATCACTATTATCAAGAACTAATATTATTTTATCCATATCTAAATTAATGCATAATTTTTGAAGATTGCGTATGTCTTGATAATTTTTAATAGCAGTTATATCTAAAATCATTTTATTAAAGAAGAAATTAGAAAACATACTTGCTAATTCTTCAGCCTCATATTCACCATTTAGAGATTTTATAACATCTATTTCTAGATTAACTAACATATCTCTTGCTTTATTTGAAATTATTACATTCATAGTTTCACCACGTTCTATCTATTTTAAATTAATTAATCATTAGTTATTATTTTTGTCTCGCCTTTTACTTCAAAAGTAAAGAAATCTCCAATTAGAGGTAAATTAAATTTTACAAATGTTGTAACACGATAATATGTATCATCATTGGCATTTTTTAATTTGCGGATACATAATCCTTTTGCTTCATTACCACTATCCAACTTTACTTTTGCTCCATTTCTATCATCATTTGTATTACCACAACTATAATTCCCACCAGAACCACCTGTGTCACAATCACATGTAATGTCTCTGTGGTATCCAGAGTTTCTTATATAATCAACGATCTCTTGTTCTGATTTTTCATTCATCCCTTCATATTGTTCTATATAATTTATAATTTGATTTTTAACTCTAAAAGCTTGTGAATAATTTATAGCTATTGCTAAAAACGCAGAAAAAAAGAAAATGAATACTATCATTATATTAAATAAAAATGTACTACCAATAGCTTCTCTCACTAAACATCATCTTCCTTAAAAAGGACACACTATCCCTTGTATTCTTTATATAACTAGTATATATTATTTTAAATATTTATTCAATAGAATATTGTTCAAAAATATTTATCAATATATAAGAGGCCATTTTGAAAAAATCGCCTCTTATTTTTTAAATTTATATTTTGTTTGTTCTAAAGTGTCTATTAGATCATTCTCATTCATTAATGAAATAATATCTATCGCTCTTGTTTTCTTTACGTTTAATAAAATTTCAATATCTTCCCTTTTAAAACTGTATTTATAGTTATATTTTTGAAATATTTTTTTAATTTGTTCAAATGTGTTTTTTCTTATATTTTTAGGCAAGTTTTTATACATTTTTAATATGAAATAATCTTCATCATTAACTATATTTTCATTTGAAATAATATTGTTCGATATTATAGTGTTATTATAACTTTTATTTGGAAAAACAACTTTGAATGAAGAAATATCTGAATTGAAACTTGGCTTTAATGATGTATCACTATAAGATTCTACAATTCTTACTAATCCACTTCCTCTACGTTCCATAAAATTTAATCTATTAAATATATCTGATATTATTCTATTTATTCTAATAGATGATACTTTTGTAATGTCTAAATCTTGTACAAAACTACCATCTATCATACCACCTGGAGATGTTATTTCAAGCCTATTATCAAACATATTTATGTGAATTTCTGAACCAATTATTTGGTAATCTCTATGAATAATAGCATTGACCATTGCTTCTCTTACTGCTCTTAGTGGATAATCTTCTTTTTCTACTCTTTTCATTCCTTGAATTTCCTAACTAATTTTTGAATTGTTCTTTATAAAAGTTTCTGCATTTTCTAGTAATGAAATTATGCTTCCTGTGTATTCTTTATCGTCTATTGCATCACCTGATATAGACCCTTTTATTAATCCTTTCCACCTAGTACAAAAAATTCTAGATTGAGTTAAAAATCCTTGGTCAGATAATAGTAATCCTGCATTCGTTACCTTTCCATCGTTTGTTATTAATTCTAGTGAAATAAAATCTTTATCCTTATTTATTTCTTTTCTTGTTTCTTTTTTTAGAGTTGCATTTAATAATGTAAAACTAACATCTTCTATCATATATTTACTAGGTAATTCATCATACGTTATATTTTCACCTTTTAATATCAAGTTATCCAAAATATGTTTAGGAGCGGTTATACTTTCATTACCAGAACGAATAAATGCTTCTTTTCGACCATCTGAATCATAATATTATGGGGTTCTAGGTCCATCGCCAATTTTTATTTCCATAAAATCTTTATTATCCTCAGTAAATGTGTTTAATTCATATCTTGGTAGAGGAACTATTTTATTGTTTATTAATCTAGAAACTTTTTCGGAATCTTCATTGATATTCTTTAATCCTACTGGTTTTAAATCAGTGTCCCTTACTCCAAACAATAAAATACCACCATTAGTATTAGCAAAAGCTGATACTGATTTTAACCAACTCTTAGGTTTACTACATTCTACTTTCTCTTTAAAGTCTATATTTGAACTTTCGACTTTTTCATAATCTTTTAATTGCATAAGCACCTCCATTGTTATTATTGTATATTATATTAATAAGAATAATGTCGATTTCTTTAGAAAACCGGTCGATTTTGTTAGAAAACCGGTCGATTTTGTTTTTTGTTCGTATTGGCTGCCGGTTTATTATAATTTTTAATAATCCACAATTTTGTGGATAAAAGAAAAAATATTAAAGCTATTTAATATCCACATACATGTTAATATCTTCTTCAGTTGTTAATTTATCCAATATTTCTGTAGGAATTAGGTTGTTTACCTCATATGAACTTACGCCAATCGGATTACCAATATCTTTTAGTGCATACTGTGCTGTAATTTTGTCCTTATCTTTACACAGTATTAGACCAATAGAAGGATTATCATTTTCATTTTTTATAACATCATCAACTATCGATAAATAAAATTTCAGTTTTCCAACATACTCTGGAATAAAACATGTTGCTTTTAATTCAATCAAGATATAACATCTAAGTTTTAAATGGTAAAATAATAAATCTATGTAATAATCATTATCTCTTAATGTTATCTTATATTGATTTCCAATAAAAGAGAATCCATTACCTAATTCTAATAATACATCACGTATTCTGTTTACCATGGCAGTTTCTAATTTTTTTTCTTTAAAATTCTCTTTTAAGGATATGAAGTCAAAAATATATGGATCCTTGATTATATTATTAACTAAGTCAGTATCAATGCTAGGAATAGTATTATCAAAATCATTAGAACTATTTCCAATTCTTAAATGATATTTAGTGTCAATCTGAAATGCCAACACATTTCTACTCCATCCATTTTCTATTGTTTTTTCTACATAAAGTTTTCTTATTTTCTTATCCTTAAATTTTTCAATTAGAAATAAATTATGCCCATGGTAATTTGGCAACAAGCTGTTGCCGAATCTCATCATCCTTGTATTCTTGATAAAATAACTTCATACTTCTTAAATTTCTAGGCGAAAATCCTTTTAAATATGAAAAATCTAATTTTATTTCTCTAGAAATATTTTCAATAAATTTATTTCCATAGTTACTGTTTTCTGAGATAATTTTTCCAATTCTAAAATAAAGCACAATTAAATTTTTATTTACTTCTAACATAGTTTTTACTTGACTAGTTTTTATTTCATTTTTAATTTTACAAATTACATTTTTAAAATCTTCTTGTATCATAAGTTCCATCTCCATTACTATCACTAATAATATCAACAAAATTTTAACAAAAGACTTTAATTATCCACAAAATTGTGGATAAAAGAAAAAAACTGATTACTCAATTTTATGTTTTAATGATTCTAATAAATATTTTTCACTATTTACTTGTTCTTTTAGTTTTTGTAATTCACGTATATTTTTATTATTTTGTAAAGACTTCATTTGTCTTTTTGCGGAATTATTTAGTCTAATCAATCTTTCTCTTTGTGGAATATTATTTTCTATTAATTCTGCATTAGTATTTTGTAAATTATTTAAAATAACTAGATGAAGTAAATCAGTATAATCTCTAATATTTCCTCTTTTAGCAAGTTCTGGATTTGCGTCTCTCCATTCCTTAGCAGTAGTTCCAAACAATGCAACATTTAAAACATCAGCTTCTTCTGCATAAATTGATTTAATTTGTTTTTCAGTAAGTGTTGGCACTATGTATTCTTTTATTGCATCCGTATGAACTACATAATTTAATTTTGAAAGTATTCGATTAGCTTGCCAATCAACCTTTTGTTGATATGCCTCATTTACTTTTAATCTTTCAAACTCAGTAATTAAGTATAACTTAAATTCAGGAGACAACCAACTAGCAAATTCAAAAGCTATATCTGGATGAGCATATGTTCCAATACTATATCTCCCACCTTTTGATATTATACCAATTGCATTAGTTCTTTTTATCCATTGAGTTGGAGACATTGCAAATGAATTTTTACCATACTCTGTTTTAATTTGGTCGAATTCGACCAAATTAAAATCCACATTATGTATTTGTTCCCAAAGACCAACATAATCTATAGTAGTTACTCTTCTTAACCAATTTTTAACTGTAAATGATGGATCAGAAGAATTTTGATATTTTGCTAAATCTGTTAGCGAGATGTAATTAACATTTCCAACTTTTAAAATTCCGACTTTATTTTCTTTGACAATTATTTCAGTTGTTACTACATCACTTTTCATTTTCTAACCCTCCAATCTAATAAATATTTTAATAAAGTCAATTTATTTCTAACTAGTATAATTCCAATGGAAGGATTATTATATTCTGTTTTTAAATTATCATCTAATGCAGACAAATAATAATTCGTTTTGCCAGCATATTCAGGTATAAATTTATTGTTTTTTAATTAAACTGCAACATAACAATGTAACTTTGTATAATAGAATAATAAATCAATAAAGTTTTCCTCATCATTTATTGTGACCCTATATTGATTAGATATAAAACTAAATCCATTACCTAATTCTAATAATGTAATTTTAATTTTTTCTACCATCGCACTTTCAATGTCCTTTTCCACAAAATTTTCTCTTAACTCACCCACATCAAAATATGGATCCTTCATGATTTCTTTTGCCAAAGAGCTTTGTGGTTGTAACAACGTTAATTTGAAATTGTTAGGTTTATCCTCTAAAACCTGTCTCGAATATGCGTCTCGTTTTATTTGAACTTCTAAATAATCATAACTCCATCCATTATTATATGTTTGTTGTATATACCATATTTTTCTATTATCATCTCTAACTCTATCCATTATTATTGTATTGTGAGACCAAGGTATTTTAAATGAAATTTCTTTTAATTCACTATTATCTTTTACTGATAAATAGTACTTTCTCATATTACGGAGATTTCTTGGTGAATAACCTTTTGCATTTGGAAATCTTAATTTTAATTCTATCGATAAATGTTCTACAAACTTATTACCCCCATTCAAATTTTTCATCTATCATTTTCCCAATATAAAAATAAAGTTCTAATACACTTGCATTGGCATTCTGAAATATTTCTAATTGAGTATTTTTGATTTTATTAGCAATATCATGTATAATAATTTTAAAATTTTTATCAGTAGTTTCTAACCTATTTTCCTCTTTCTAATTTTGCAGACACATCTGCAAAATTTATTTAAATATTACAATAATAATTAAAATATCATCACTAATAATATCAACAAAATTTTAACGAAAGACTTTAATTATCAATATATTTATTGATAAAAAAAATTGATTACTCAGCTCACTAACTCATATTCCTTAGATATAATTCTTTCATCACTACAGTATTCCATAATATACTTATTATCTTTCTTAACTATTATTATTCCTATAGTTTTATCTTCATTTATAGTCTTTATATTTTTATCAATATAATTCATATAAGTTTGAATTTGTCCTATATGTTCTTTCCTAAGTTCAGTTACTTTTAATTCTATAACTACATAACACTTATATTTAATATTATATAAAAGTAAATCAATATAATTATATTTGTCTCCTAACTTAATCTTATATTCATTTCTAATAAATGTAAATCCATCACCTAACTCATCTAAAAATGATGGTATATCTTCTAATATTAATTTTTGTAATATTTTCTCTGATATTGTTTCATAATTATTACTATTTTTAATAATTATTGGATTCTTAATCAAATCATCTACTTTTGATTCTTCTTTATAAATTAATTTATTTTTTGTTTTTTCTGGTAATCTTTCATATTCCTTGTTTTTAATTCTTTCTCTTAAACCTCTAACATCAATATGTTGACTTATAGAAATATTTAAATAATAATATAGTTTATTTTCATCCTTAATAGATAATAATTCTGTATAGTGACTCCAACTCAAAAGTGTCGACAATGTCGACACTTTTGAGTTGCTGAAAACCATATAAAACTGCCTCATTCTAAATAAAGTTCTTCTATTATATTTTTTACCTACTTCAATCATCAATTTTTTTGAATATTGTCCAATTATGTCTTCTCCATAAACACTCCCTGCTTCAAATAAAAGTTTACCTGTTTCAAAATATGTAATAACTTTATTTCTTTCCTTTGAATAATCTTTTACTTTTAAATATATCTCATTATCAATTAATTTATTTTTAATCTCATTATAATAATTACCGAGTAATTCTTCATTTTTAATTAAAGATTTATTCACATTTAACTCCTCCCATAAGTATATCATCACTAATTTTATTATTCTTATAAATAGAGATAAGATCATCACTTTTAATTTCTATATTTTCTTTAAATTTTAATTTTTTTGCTCTATGCTTTTCATTTTTAAGACTAGACATAACATTTGTTACTAAATCATAATTTAATCCACCAATTTGACTTGGTGTATCATCAATTACTATAAAAGAATGTTGTGTAATTACTTTACTATCATCACCAATATAACTTTTAATTACAATTATATCTCCTATTTTACACATATAATTCCTCCTGACATAATAAAAATAAGTAATTAAAAACTAACTACTTATTCCTTGCTTCTTTAGCCAACTTAACAATTGCTTTTTTATTTCCACTTATGACATCTTTGGACCATTTTATTGGTATTATTTCATCATCAATATTTTTCCTAGAAGAAACTTTGATTCTATTTTTTTTATAAATCCTTCCGGCAACTTTTTTAATAACCCCATACCATTCCACCTCACATAAACTATATCATAAAAACAAGTGAAAAACAACACAGGAATAAGTGTTCACTTATAATATCAACAAAAATTTAACAAAAGACTTTAATTATCAACAATTTTGTGGATAAAATAAAAATCAAGCATTTAAATTGCAAATACTTGATTTTAGTTAGTTTGTAATTGCTTTGATGAAATTTTAAAATAATATACAATATCTTTAGCAATAGCTTCTGCTTCTCTTAAAGATAATTCAAGTTCCTTTTCTTCTGACACAAACAATGGATTTTTATTTTTATCCAATAATGGTTCATGCTCAAACTCTGAAAGATTAACTTTTTTTGAAATCATATTACCAAAAGCAAAAGAAAAATTTATAGTATTATCTTTTTCGGGTTCAAATATAACATATTGCCCAGATTCTCTAATTTTCGTTTCAAATAAATTTTGTAATACCTTTTTTGCCTCTTTTAGATTTCGTGCTGGAATTTTATTGATTTTATCATAATATATAGTTGATAAAGTTCTTAAATCAATCAAATAATTGTTATATACTCTTCTAACAATACATAGTCTTGACTCTTTAACTTTATGACCAGAAAAATTATCAATATTTTTAAGCCATATTAATTGACCCGTTCTGTATTCCATAAATTTACATATATTTTAAATATTCGTTATTTTTACTTACCTCTTTAATTTTTAAATTTTCTTTAAGACTATCTAAATATTGTGGTATAAGATCCTTATCGATTGTATGTAATTTTTTTATATTATTTTTAATTTTGCCTATATTATTACTATTTTGATTTAGATATAATTTAAAACTTTTATTCAAAGTCCTCACCTCACTCATAAACTATAGCATAAAAATATATTAATGACAATAAATTTAATCCAACACATATTATTAAAAACATCATCACTAATAATATCAACAAAATTTTAACAAAAGACTTTATTTATTTACATTTAGGCTAAAAATATTTTAAATTAATCTATTCAATATTCACGTGGAAATTTAAGTCTTCTTCTGTGGGTAGTTCTTTTATTATGTCTGATGGCAAATATTTTGATAATTCATATGAACTTACTCCTATCGGTTTACTTATATCCATAAGTGAATATTCTACTGAAATTTTATCTTTGTCTCTACATAATATAATACCAATACTAGGATTATCATTTTCATCTTTTAATGAAGCATCAATCGCCGATAAATAAAAATTAACCTTTCCTGCATATTCTGGTTTAAATTCGGTGTTCTTTAATTCAACAACAATATAACAATGTAACTTTGTATGATAAAAGAGCATATCTATATAATAATCTTTATTACCAACCTCTATTTTATATTGATTTCCAATAAAACTAAAACCATTACCTAATTCTAATAAAACTGTTTTTATCTTTTCAACCATAGCTAACTCTAACTCTATTTCAATATAACCTTCATTTAATTCAGTTAAATTTAATATATATGGATCTTTCATCATATTTTTCGCTAAATCACTTTGCGGATTTATTAACGTCGTTTTAAAATTGTTCGGTTTATCTCCTAGTACTTGTCTTGAATATAAATCACTTTTTATTTGAAATCCAAGAACATCATAACTCCAACCATTAATAGCAGTTTCATTCATATACCATATTCTTTTATTATCATCCTTTATTTTATCTAAAATAAGCATATTATGAGACCATGGAATTAGTGCAGATGCTGTCTGCACTTTTTCGTTCCTACTACAAATCAAATAGTATTTTTTCATACTTTTAAGATTTCTAACCGAAAATCCTTTGATATTTGGGAACGATATTTTTAATTCAACTGCAAGTTCATCAATAAATTTATTTCCCCATTCTGAATTATCATAAATAATCTTTCCAATATTATAATATAATTTCAACAAGCTCATATTAGCATTTTGAAATATCTCTATTTTAGTATTACTAATTTGCTTTTTTACCTCAGTAATTACATTTTTAAAATCTTTTTCTATCATAAGTTTCATCTCCATTACTATCACTAATAATATCAACAAAACTTTAACAAAAGACTTTATTTATCAACAATTTTGTGGATAAAATAAAAAAACTTATCAAATTTGATAAGTTTGAGTATTAAAGATTATTATGGTGCACAACAGAACCCGTCACCTGATGATACACAATTAGTACCATTTGTTTCAGAATATGTATATCCTTCACCAAATGTTGCACAAGTGTTATTTTTTATACCTGACTGAATCATAGGCCACACAAATGCATAAAATAATCCAGCAATTGCAGCTATTGCTATAACAGTAACAACAGTCATATTTAATTCTCCAGTAGCTTCTTTCATTTATATCTTCCTCCTTATTTTTATATTTAACAATTTCATTATATATTATTTATATTTTTTATTCAATAATTTATTTTGTATTTTAAAGATTTGTCATAAGCATTAACATTGATACTAATAACAATACTATTACACCAGCTCCAGTTACACCTAGCATTATCATAGTTTTGTTTTGCATTTTTTCTAATCTTTCTTTATATTTTTGTTCTCTAGCTTTATTTTGTAAACTAGATACTGTTTTAGAAAGTAGTAATAATTGTTCTTCTTTATTTTCTTGTAAACCTAAGCCAAGACGATAAAGTAATCTCATCATTCTCATAGAATCTCTAACAGGATATTCTTTAGCAAAATCCATATATGGATCTATTGAAGAATCACCTTGTTCAATTTTCTTAGTTAAATTCCTTAGTCCTGGCTTAAATATATCAGGAGCCTCATCTATTGATCTTTGAATTGCTACAGGAACTGTATAGTATTGAACTAATACTTCCAATGATTTTAAATAATAAGGAAGTAATAAATCGATATCATGCAAATGTTTTTTATAATAACTTCTAAGGTTTGAGTAACCCGATTTAAATATAAATATAGCTATTCCAACACAAATTAGAATTTTAAGAAAAGTATTGATTCCTTCAACCGTTAAGAATAAAATCATCATTACACCAAATATTAATGCAGCATTTTTTATTCTTTTTGTAAATAATACTTCTGGATCAACTTTATCTCCATATTTAGCACGTACTAAAAAGTCATAGTCATCTTCTTTTAATAATTTTAAATATACACTATTATCCTGGAAGAATCCTTTGCTATCTATTACACCATTTATTGATAGTATACCAATAATTATTACTGTTAATATTAATAATTCCCACATTATTCTCCACCTACATTCTCGTTATAATATTTTTCACCATTAAGTAGAAAATAACTATTAAAGATTAATATTGCATGCAATACTAATTGTATGTACCATAATTCTATCATTTTTAAATAAGAATCTTGTCCTAACAGTAATTGTATAATAGCAACTAGGAAATATAACATTAATCCATACATGATAAATTGCTTATGGAATTGTTCCCTATCTAATCTATCACGATATACACCTTCAACAAGTGTATCGATATCAAGTGACATATTATCAAGTGATCCTGTTATATCTCTCGCACCTTCTTTGGTAACTTGTAAAAATAATTGGTGTAGATTTTTAACTATATGATATGGGTATTTTTCATTCATGAAATCAATTGAATCATCAATTTGTCCTCTTTCATAAGCCATATCAAGCATTATTTTAACATCAGTTAATACTGGATCTTCTAATACTCCTGATTTATAAACTCCTTCAAGTGCTTTAACAAATGATTTTGTCGTTTGATATTCCATAATAACGTTTGTAGCATAAACTTGAACTTGTTCAAATATAAACTCACTATAAACTTTTTTATATCTTAGGTAAGTAATATAAGGAATAATACTTACCGCAATCAATGCGTAAACTAATGACCAGATTATACTATAGAAATACAGGTATGAAATTACACCTGCAACTCCTGCAAACATAATTATTTGTGTTATATATTGTCTGGGTGTATAATCTGCTTTTAATCCTTTTACTTTTTTTCTTATTTCTTTATAAGAATAAGGGGCGAATTTTTCATAGACTGTGCCAACTTGATCAGATATAAATTTATATACATTTTCGTTCTTCTTTGCTCTATACGCAACAATAAATACAGCAATAAACGTAACTATCAAAAAGACAATAAAATTCATATCATCACCGCCTTACTCTATATAATTATTTCTTCTATTTCTTCATCAGGTATTTCTATATGTTGAATCTTCTCTTGTATATTATTTTCTTGTCCAATTTCTTCTTCTATACCGGATTTAGATAATACTATTCCTTGTGCATCCAAATAATCAATTAAATACTTTGTAGGATTTTTTCTTGTAATCTTTCCAGCAGAAGTTTTTCTATAAATTGTATTATGTTTAGGTTTATTTTCGTCATCAACAAAAAATTCAGTTACTTCAACAATTTCTCTTTGGAAACGTTTATATTCTTTAGAATAGTAACCTCTTATGTGAACTCCTAATTGAACATATCTATGTATTGAAGCTAGAAATTGATTTATATCAATATTAGTTTCAAGTAAACTGTACATTCTAGTAGGGATAGACTCCGCTTTATCAGCATGAATTGTAGACAAAATATTGTGACCAGAAGATATTGAGTTACGAACTGCCATAACTGCTTCCGCACTTCTGACTTCTGATAAAAGTATCCACTTAGGATTTTGTCTCATACATGTTACTAGAACTTCAGAGTATGATGCAATATTATTTGTTTTCATCGCAACTATATCTCTATGTGGAAATATTCTATCTAAATGAAGTTCTAGAGTGTCTTCAATTGTGATTATTTTTTCATTTTCTCTTGTATGAGCCGCTAAATATTTAACAAATTCTGTTTTACCTGAACCAGTTTCACCACTTACAATAATATTACAGTGTCCAAGTACACATTCAATTAAAAAGTCATGTATATCTAGAGTTACATAATTCTCATTTAGTAATTTTTCTTTTTCAAGTCTTATCTTAGCTGGTGTTTTTCTTAATACAGCAGCAATGCCATTTTTGGCAATGGATTCATGAACGAAGTTTAAACGAAGTTCTTCTCCTTCAGCATCCAAAAATGGTTGAGCCATGTTAAATGTTTTACCCATTGCATTTGAACATTGGAATGCAATTTTTTCCATTAATGCATTATTAATATCTTTTTCTTCTACACGATACACACCTTGAGAAAGAGATTTAATCCATAATTGACCACCATTACTATACGAAATATCTGTAACATCATCATTATCTAAATATTTTTGTAATGGACCAAAGTCAATATGTGAAAATATATTATCTTCCATAATTATTCTTCTGGATTTTCTTCAGTTTCTAAATCTATTTCAGGGGTATCGTTTTCTGGAAGTTCATCTAATGGAACATCAATTGTTCTTGATTCTATAAATTCTCTTAAGTAACTACTTGTTATTTCAACTGTTCCTTCATATTCTTCATCACTTACAGATTCAGTAACTGGTACTGGAATAAGTTCAACTGCATTTCTTGATAAATAATTAGCTTTTCTAAGAAGTAAGTGTAAATCTTCATCAACACTAAAAATAAATGTTGAAGGCGTTCTACTTTCTGCGGTATTTTCAAACACATCTCTACCACTTGAATCTAATACTGCAAGTACTTTTACATCTTGTAATAATTTACCAATCATAGTTTTACCTGTATCATCTACTGCTTTCATATATATGTTTACATACATACCATCCATTATTGCATTACCATATGTGTCACTATAATTAATTGAGAAAGCATAAGGAACTTGTCCTTTATCAATTTTTAATAATACAGATGAAGGAATTTTACTTCTTTCTACAACATTAGTGTTTCTTATAAGTGGAGTCCCCGCTGGAATCAATGTATTTATATTAGAATATGCTCCGTCTGTAAATGTACTAAGTTCTGCCGTACTTCTTAATACAGAAACACCCTCTCCATAATCTCCAATCATTTTATCATACATAACACGTGCTATACTTACTGTTTCAACCATATCACTAGTAATTTTTGTTCTTGGTTGAATATCTTGTTTAGCGGCTAAAACTGTTATTTGTTCTACTTGTTGATTAATTCTCCAAGTATATCCGAAATATAAAACTGCTATCCCAACTAAAACCCCTATTATTGTTACAGTATTTTTATTTGTCAGAATTCTTTTTAAAGTATCACCAAAATTGTTCACACTAACTCCTCCTATCTTAATATTAATATTATAGCACATTTGTTTTTAAGTTTCTATATAAAATATAAATTTTGTATAATATTAATTATTGTCATTTATAACAAAAAGTGATATATTTTTATTGGTGATTATTAATGAAAAAGTTTTTAAAAAAGTTAGCTGTTTTTATTGTTATGTTTATTGCATGTGGGTGTTCTAGTACGGGTGTTGAAGAAATTAACTATAAGGAGTTTAACAATTTAATTAAAGAAAAAGAAAGTTTTATTCTTTATATTGGAAGTGCTTCTTGTAGTAACTGTATTGAGTTTGGACCCAAATTTGAGAGTGTTATAGAAGAAAATAATATTTCTGATACATACTACATAGACCTTGATGAGCTTAGTGATGAAGATAAAAAGTATTTTAATAAAGTAGTAAATATTACTGGTACTCCTACTGTTGTATTCATTACTAATGGCGAAGAAGAATCTGGGTTCAATAGAATTAATGGTAATGTTAGTAAAGAAAAAATAATAACTAGATTGAAAGCTAATGATTATATTAAGTAATATAAACGCTTAACTTATGTTAGGTGTTTTTTTGTTTGGACAACACTATTGTCAAAATTAAAAAAAACACATTAAAAAATGTGTTAATCTTCTAAGATATGATTTTTGCCTTTAAAGGTATCATAAAAATCTAATCCATCGAACTCTTGTTGTCTTAATGCTTCAAATACTACTATAGCCACTGCATTAGAAACATTTAAAGCACGTATTTTATTATTAGTAGGAATTCTTAAACAAGTATCAAAGTAAGGTTTTAATATTTCTAGAGGAATTCCTGTGCTTTCTTTACCAAATATAAAATAAATATTTTCATCCTTATTTGAATAGTTAAATTCAGTATAACTTTTATTACCATATCTAGTTAAAAAGTAATAAGTACCGTTGTTTTTAGAAATAAAATCGTCAAAATTTTCATAAACAGTATAATTACATTGGTCTATATAATTTGCACCACTTCTTTTAACACTTTTCTCATCCAATGAAAATCCAAGTGGTTTAATTAAGTGTAATTTAACATCTGTTCCTGCACAAGTTCTCATAATATTACCAGTGTTCATTGGTATTTCTGGTTCATATAATACAACATTTATCATTTTATATATTCTTGCCCTTCTAATAGTTTTAAAATATCTGATCTTGAAATTTTTTCTTCTTCATCACTTACTAGAACATCTACAATTTTCATATTATCAAATATCACAATAGCAGGTACTCTATTTAAATCAGTTGATAATATTGTGCTAAAATATTTATTTTCTATGTCACTTAAAACGTTTTCATTATCAGTTAAATTTAAGAAAACTATTTCATCAGTTAATTCATTAGCTTTGATTATTTTGTATAAATCTTTTTCAATTTTTATACTAGCTTCTGAATTAGTTTTACTAATATAGATAATAGCACTAGGGTTTTCTTGAATATAATTTTCAAACTCACTGTAGTTGATTTCGGTAACATATTCAGAAATATAAGAATTCTCTAATATTGATTCTTTATATGCTTTATACCACTCATTCATATAAAACACCGCAACTAAAGTTACAACAACAATAATTCCATAAATAACATAATTTTTTGTAGGTATTTTTCTCTCTTTCATGATACCACCTTCCTAATATAATTTTATCATAGTTTAAATTAGTTGTAAATTGAATAAAATTATTTTATAATGAATGTGGTGATGATATGACAATAAAAAGAAGAAGATTAAAAAAGAAACGAATACTAGTTTTAATGTTGGTTGTATTAACAATATTATTTGTTGGATGGTTTAATTCTTCATCAACAAAATTATCAAGATTAGAATATTCTAAAACTGCAATAAAAGCTATAAAAAAGAATAATATTGAAGATGAAGTATTGAAAAATGGTTATTCTAAAACATTAGATGTTGCGGTTGCAACAGAAGAATTTGACAAAGATAATTTGGATATTTATTTAAGCGTTAAATATAATAATAGCGAAAACATAACTAAACAAATAAATTCATTAGCCGACTTAGGATATAACAAAAGTGAAATTGGTAAAATTTATGAGAAGTTAGAAGATGAAGAAATTGATTTTTTAACTAATTATACTTATATAGACAATCTAAAGAGTTATTTAGATTACAAAATATTTAAGGCTGAAAACTTAGACAGATATATAAATTATAAAAATAAAGAAGAAAATACTGATTTATCATACAAAGATATTATTTTAAAAGTTAATATGGATTTAGATAAAGAGTTTTATGATAATCCTAAAACCATAGAAAATCCTGATGACTTACTTGTGTTAGTAAATAAATATAATAAGTTGCCAGATGATTATGAAGCAAAAGATTTAGAACAGATAGACAGCAAATTTACAGTTGCGGATATGTATTTAAATAAAACAGCAAAGAATGCATTTGAAGAAATGTGTAGTGATGCGAAAAGTATCAATTTAATTATTAAAGCTGTATCAACTTATCGTACTAAAGATTATCAACAAAAATTATACAATGATTACGTAAATACTAAGGGACTACAATATGCAGAAGACTACTCTGCTAGACCTAGGCATTCAGAACATGAAACAGGACTTGCAGTTGATGTTAGAGGTGGATTGTCTGCCTATACACTATTCGAAAATACTGAAGAGTATAAATGGGTTAAACAAAACGCACATACATATGGTTTTATAATAAGGTATCAAGAAGATAAAGAAGCAATAACAGGTTATAATTATGAATCGTGGCATTTAAGATATGTTGGTACTAATGTAGCCACATACATATATGAGCACAATATAACTTTTGATGAATATCATGCAATGTTTTTAGATAATAATTAAAGCACTAGATCCATCTAGTGCTTTCTATTTCTGTACCATCAAATGTATTAGAGTACTCTATTAATTTAACTGTTATTTTATATGTATAATATTTTTCTTTGTTATCTATTTCCACTAATTTAGTTTTTAAAAACTTTCTAAATTTATAATTATCTACATATTTAGATAAAGCCATATCTAAATTACTTAGAAATTCAGTTTCTTCCTTACTATTCATATCTATATTGTCAATTAATTTAATATAGAAATTAATCATTGTCTCCGAAAACGTATCTCCTTCAAAAAATTCATATGAATTAATTTTTTCATAATTAGGACATATTTTTAATAATTGATTAATTTTATCACGTGTATTCATTCCATCCATTTTACTACCCCTTTCCTATTTAAAACAATCTTAATATATCATTAAATGTAACTAAAATCATTAGTCCTATTAGTAGGAAAAATCCAACATAATGGAACATATTTTCTACTTTAGAATCAACAGGACTACCCTTTAATTTTTCTATAATTAAGAATAATATTCTTCCACCATCAAATGCTGGAAATGGTATTAAGTTGATAAATCCAACGTTTATACTTAAATAAGCTATTAAATATAAAATACTGTCAAAACCAGCTTTGGCTTGTTCCCCAATTACAGAATATATCCCAACTGGACCAGAAACATTACTAACTGATATTTTACCTGTAAACAATCCTGATATTGTTGTTCCCATAGCTTGTGTTAGTGATACTATTTTAGAACTAGCATAAGAAAGTGATGGTAATATACCTCTTTCTTTTGTTGAACCTGTACCAATACCATAACGGTATGTTACAGTATCGTCTTCCACGATTTTTTGTGGTTTTATGTTAATAGTTACTTCATTATCAGAAGTATCTTTTATTTTGAATACTACTTCTTTTGATCCATCAACCATTTGTAGTTGCATCATTACTTGATCCCAATTACCCACTTTTTTATCATTGATACTAAGAATAGTATCCCCTACTTCTAAACCAGCTTTATCTGCTGCTGAATTTGACTCTATCGCACCAACCACAGGTTTAGTAGGTGAAGCTCCATATATAAGCCCAATAAAGAACAGTAATAAGAACGCTAATATGAAATTGAACAGTGGTCCAGCAAAAATCACCATAAATCTTTGTAACCATGTTTTATTTTGCATAAGTTTATCTTTAGAAACTGTTTTTTCGTCCTCATTAGATTCACCAGCCATTGAACAGAAACCACCCAATGGAATTAATCTTATCGAATATTCTGTTTCACTCTTTTTAGATTTTCTACTAAAAATTTTAGGTCCCATACCAATTGCAAATTCAAAAACATAAATTCCAGCTTTTTTAGCAAATATAAAATGCCCAAATTCATGAATAAAAATTATAACACTAAGTATCAACACGAAATATATTATTGTCATAATGCCTCCTATAAAAATGAAATTACTAATACAAATCCTAATAAAACAAATATTATACTATCTAATCTGTCAAGTATTCCACCATGACCCGGAATTAAATTAGAAAAATCTTTTTTGTCATAATATCTTTTAAAACTACTAAATACTAAGTCCCCCATTTGACCAATTAGTGAAAGACCAGTAACTACTAGAGCCAAAACAAATACGTCAACATTAGTATTGATAACTTGATAATAGAACAAACTACTTATTAAAACACCAAAGAATGTTCCACCAAGTAATCCTTCCCATGTCTTTTTAGGCGAAATTATTACAGCCAACTTTGTTTTACCAATATATCTTCCTGTGATGTATGCGAATGTATCAGTAACAATTGTAATTAGTACCAAGAATATTAAATATAATAAACTATAATTACGTACTAATATAAGTAAATTAAATGCAGTTCCTAGGAAAAATAGAACTCCTATTAAATACATTGCATCATTTATACTGTATTTTTTTCTATCTTGATAGAAAATTAATGGCATCAACAATAAGAATAATGTTATTGATATAAATTTATAATCTAACACATATTCAAATATATTAGAATTATGATTTGTTAATATTAAAACTGTAATCATCAAATATGAAATTAATTTCATAAGAAATGGAAATTGTTTTTTTGTTTCTCTAATATCCAACATTTCTTTTAATGCTAGTAATCCTATCACTAAAGTTGCGATAGTAAACGGAATTCCACCAAGTATACTTATTGGAATTACTATCGCTAACATAACTAATGCACTTATTATTCTTGTTTTCATATATTATTCCTCCTTAATAATAACTATTTGGGAAACAATTTTCTTCATCACCAATTGAAATAGATGATTCAACTTTTGTAATTGTTCCATTCGAATCTACTTCTGTAGTTAAAGTAATTATTCCATGCAATAAATTATCATCAGATTCATCTAAATAATTATCAGCAACTAAATTTTCTTGTATACAAATATTATATTTTGTTCCATTAGTTACCCCTGATGTATTTGCGTTATCATCAAAATACAATTTTGCTGTACTTATAAGCGTTTCTTTCTGAAATTCGTCCAAATCACTTTTCGCACCACTAAGTGAATTTATTATTACACCTACAGAAATTACACCCAATATTGCTATCAAAGCAATTGTTATTAAAAGTTCTACTAAGGTAAATCCATTTTTCTTCATGCCGTCACCTATTTTCTAGGATATTATCCTAAATAAATTATAATAGAAATCAGTAAAAACCTCAATACTAAATAGAAAAAAAGATTAAAATGAATCAATATCAATTTTAATCTTTTTATTTCCGTTTAAATAACCACTTGCTTGAACTATAGTTCTAATTGCCTTAGCTGTCTTTCCATCTTTACCAATTAAAGCACCCATATCATCGTTATCTACCATAACTTGAATATGATGAAATCCTTCTTCTTCAGTTGGGAATTCTTTAACAGATATCATATCAGGATTTTTTACTAAAGCACTAACTAGTTCTTCAGTTAATTTTACAAAATCCATTATTATTTACCTCTTTTTTGTTCATGAAATTTTGTCATTATACCAGCTTTGCTGAATAAATTTTTAACAGTATCTGTTGGAGCAGCACCATCACTAAGCCATTTTAAAGCTTTTTCTTCGTCAATTTTAACTTCAGCTGGAGTTACGATTGGATTGTAATATCCAACTTCTTCTATAACTCTACCATCTCTTTTATTTCTTGAATCAGCAACTACTACTCTGTAGAAAGGTCTTTTTTTAGCTCCCATTCTTTTAAGTCTTATTTTAACTGCCATTACTATTCCTCCTTTTTTCTACAAGTATTATAACAGACAAAAAGAAAAGTGTCAACATATTTTGGTTGACACTTTATTATATGAAGTTTTCCTCTACATTATCATCAATTTCTCGCTCTATTTCTTCATTAACTTCATCTTCGTCATCATTGATAATATCCCATGGTTCTTCATCTTCTTCAATTGCTATTTTCATTTTTGTTTCTCCGATTATCTCAATACCAAGTTCTTTTTCAATAGTATAGTTGATTTTTCCGTCGTCAATATCAACATTTGAACAAGTTGGTTGTTTTAAACTTCTAACTATTATACTATTATTGCTTGATAAATTAGCATCTTCTCTTTTTCTTACAGTAACTGTTTCAGTATATTCTTGTTTTTTAGTTACAACAGATGTTTTACTATTGTTATCATATGAATACCATATATTAACATCATAACTACCATCGATTACTATTTTTCCGTTAGTTTCATAACCTTTAAATTGATGATTGATAACCCAACACCCTAACACAGTTGTAGGTTCTACTTCTGTAGTTAAAGTATAGTTGTTTTTAAAGTATTTTTTACCTTTACCAAGAATTGCTTTAGTAACAATTTCTTTGAATGCTGCCACTACTAATCCCCCCTCACTTTAATTTATGCTTTTGACATAAAAAAGTGTCTAAAAATTTAGACACTCTAATCAACTACTTCACCATTAAGACTCCAAGTCTTTACTTCAGTTATTTTTACATTAATAACTTTACCAATATTATCAATTGGTGCTTTAACATTAACTAATTTATTTGTATCAGTATATCCAGTAAGCATATTATCGTCTTTTTCACTAATACCTTCTATTAGTACTGACACAACTTTATCTAACATCTTTTTATTATTCTCTAAAGCATATTTATTTATTAATTTATTTAACTCTGCTAATCTATTTTTCTTTTCGTATTCTGTAGTTTTATCGGGAAGTTTAGCAGCTGGTGTATTTTCTCTTGGTGAATAAATAAATGTATATGCTAAATCGTATTGACATTCATTAACTAAATCCAATGTAGCTTCAAAATCCTCTTTGGTTTCACCAGGAAATCCTACTATAATATCAGTTGTAATACTCACATTATCTATTTTATTTTTAATTTTATTAAATAATGTCATATACTCTTCTTTAGTATATCTTCTACCCATTAGTTTTAATATTCTATCACTACCTGATTGAACTGGTAAATGAATAAATGGCATTACATTTTTATTTTCAGCTATTACATCTATCATTTTATCAGTAAAATCCCAAGGATGCGAGGTAACAAAACGAATCCTATCTATATTAGTTTGCGAAACATCATATAATAAGTTTTCCATACCATAATCATCATATAAATCTTTACCATACGCATTAACGTTTTGACCAAGTAAAGTAACTTCTTTTACTCCATCTTTAATTAATTGTTTAACTTCTTCTATAATATCTTCTTTTTTTCTACTTCTTTGTTTTCCTCTAGTATAAGGAACAATACAGTAAGTACAGAATTTATCACATCCATACATAATATTAACCCATGCTTTATATTTACTGTCTCTTTTGTATGGTAAATTTTCAATAACATTACCCTCATTACTTAATACTTCTATTTCTTGTTTTTTATTATTTATAGCTTCTAATAAAATATTAGGTAATCTATGAATATTATGAGTTCCAAATACAATATCTACCCATTTGTATTTTTTCTTTAGGTCAGTTACGACAACTTCTTCTTGAGCCATACATCCACATAGTCCTATAATGATATTGGGTTTAGTTTCACGTAAATGTTTAATTCTACCTAACATACCAAAAACTTTATTATGTGCATTTTCTCTTATTGCACATGTATTTAATAAAATTATATCAGCATCTTCCATAATCTCAGTTTTTGTAAATAACATTTCTTCTAGAATTGCAGATAACATTTCTGAATCATGTTCATTCATTTGACACCCATATGTTTTAATAAAATACTTTTTATTTTTACCAACTTTCATATCCCCGCTAACATTATATTCGTTATATAAAAACTCTGGTTTTACATTAGTTCTCTTTCTTGCTTCTTTCATATCTGGAAGTAACATATACATCACTCATTTCTAAACACAAGTATTATATCATAATATAAAGAAAAAATAGAAAAAACTTATAAATTTTTCCTATCTTATACTAAGTTCTGTACCATAACTTTTAACTACAAATTGTGCGGATAATGATTTGTTTTGAGCATCATTACCCACTTCACTATCAAGCCACATTGTATATTCAAATGTTTTTTCACTATTTTTATCTATTTCACCATTATATAATATAAAATCTGTATAATTATTTTCTTGGTTTATTTGAAGTTTTGATAAAAAGTCTACAAATGATTTCTCATCTATGATTAATTGATATTTTAAGAAGTTATAATCTAATGTTGAATGATTATATACTCTATACACTATTGAATATTTAGAATTTGTATTAGAATTATTTGTAAGTTTAAATAACCCTTTTTCACCTTCATTGATAGCTTTTTCATCGGATATTGGATATATATTTTCTAATTTTAGTGGATTAACTTCTTCTATTAGTACTGTTTGATCTTCGTTAGATGAGGCAAAAGCTACCATACTAGCACTAGGATTAACCCATACTCCATATGCCAAAACAAATATTATAATAGTAAAAATCAATTCGAAGGTTACACTTCTTATTTTTTTATTTATGATTTTTATCTCATTCATAATATATCCCCCTTAATTAGCTTAGTATTATAACATATTTTTAATATTTTTTCAAATTTGGCACTTTACTGTTATTATAAACAAAAAATTCGGGAAATATTCCCGAATTCATTTTTAAATTTAAAAATTATTTTTGTTTAGCTTCAACTGTAACGAATGCAGTAATGTTTAAACCTTGTAATTGGTCTTGAACACCTGTTCCATCACCAGGAGTAGCATCTTCTGTATTAGCGATATAAATTAATAATTTATATTCATCAACTGTACCATTTTCTGGGATTTCAACAGCACTACCAATTTGTGATTTTGTAACATTACCATTAGTAAAGTCACCTTTTGCAACTAAAGCTTCAGCTCCATCAGCACCTTTTACTAATTCCCATTTTAAATCAGCTAAACTTCCACCTTCACCAGCAGCAGTATTTAATGCAATACCAGTAGTAGTTAAATACATATTATATTCAGAATCAATAGTTGTACCAGTAGTAGTAACTGTAACTGGTAATTTTACTACGTCTGAACTAGCAATTTTAGTAGCTACAGTTGCATCTTCAGCGAAAGTAACTGGTTTAATGTTTGCACCATTAACAGCTCCAGCTACAGCTGATATTTTTAATGTACCAGTTGAAACATCTTGAGTAGCAGTACCACCAGTAGCACTGAAGTATGCGAATGATGCACCAACTAAAGCAACTAATAATGTAGCAACACCAATAATTGTTAATAGAACATTATTTTTATTGTTTTCCATTATTTTCTTCCTCCTTATAAATTAATCTTTGTATTAGGTTATTATGCTTGAGCAGCAGAACCACCTAATGTAATTGTGAAATCGATTCCTTGTAATTTGTTTTGTGGATTTTCTTCGTCATTTAAAATGTAAACATATAAAACATATTCATCATTTAAAGCAACGTCAGCAGTGATTGTACCATTAGTAACGATATCTACATTTGTTGATGCAGAAAATGCTGTTTCACCAATGATTTCTTGTCCATCTTTGTATAGTCTGTATTTAACATCAGATACAGAACCACCAGATAATTCAACTGCTTCTCCTCCTTGAGTTTCAACAACAGTACCAGCATTTAATGTAATATCTGTTTGCATATTAATTACATAAGTACCATTTGTTGATGAAGTCCCAGTAACTTTGAAAGGAATTACAGCAATGTCTTCATTTGTAGCAGTATCAGCAGCACTTGTCCAAGCTGTTGGTTTAATATTAGATACATGAGTAGCATCACCATTAGCAGCAACAGTTAAGTTCAAATTTGAAGTTGTAATTGTTTTAGTTTCAGTTGTACTAGTTGCACTGAAATATGCAAATGTAGCACCTGCTAAAGCAACTAATAATGTAGCTGCACCAATTACTGTTAAAGCAATTTTACCTTTCATATTTTCACGTTCCATCTTTCTACCTCCTATCATAATCAATGTTATCATAATCTCTTAAATGATGCAATATTTTTTTGTCAAATGTTAATCCTTTTTAGAAATTATACCATATCATTAGTTAAAATTATACCGATTAATATTGTATAATAAATCTCCGAAAGGAGATGTAATATTATATATGCATAATAAAGGATATGCATTAAAACTTGTTCAAGAAAAAATAGATGGATTAAATAACTATTCATATTCTCAAATTGGAATTTTAACTGGATATACAAAATTACAAATAATTAACTTTTCTAAATTATTAAATGAAAAGGATATTGATTCTATATTAGTTCATGGTTTAACAAATAAACCTTCTAATAATTCCCCATCACCCAAAGAAGTTGAATATATTAGGAACTTCAAGAAACAATATCCGAATATTAGTATACAACAATTTCAAGATATTTACCATGAGGATATTATTTTTAATCCAAAAATGGCTGATGTTGTTAAAGAAAATAATCTTAAAGTTAGAAGTTATTCATTCTTCGAGAATCTTTATCGAAAGGAAAAATGGAAATCACCAATTAAACATAAGTGTTTTAATAAGGAATATGAAAAACACCCTTTAAGAGAACCATGTTCTAGGCGTGGTATTCTAATTATGATTGATGGAACTCCTCACGATTGGTTTTGTAATGGAAAGAAATCTTCGTTACATATTGCCATTGATGATGCCACTGGTGAAGTTCTATGTGGATGGTTTATGTCTACTGAATGTTTAGAAGGTTATGTTCGTATGCTTAAAATATTAGTAACTAAACATGGTATTCCTGAAAATATATATTGTGATAGACACACTATACTTATAAATCCTAAAGATGGTGAGCTAACTCAGTTTGGTCATATGCGTGATGATTTAGGTATTAATATAATCGCTGATTCTACTCCACAAGCTAAAGGCAAAGTGGAAAAAATGAACTTTACAATTCAAAATAGATTACTTAATGATATTAAAAGATTTAATATTAAAACTATTGATGAGTTAAATAAATTTTTTAATGATTTTTATTGTAATTACATTAACAGAAAATATTCATATGAACCAAAAGAAAGCGAAACTTCTTTTGTACCACTTGATAATATGGATTTGTCAAATATACTGTGCATTAGAGACACAAGAACAATGCTTAATGATAATGTTATTTCTTGGAATAATCATTATTATCAAATTTTAGATAATGATGGTTAAATTAAGCAAATATTTAAAGGAACACAACTTGAAATATATCAAAACGTTTTAACAAAAACAGTTAAGATTAAGTATTATAATACGTTCTATGATACAAAATTAATTCAAGGTCATAGAATAGATCCCGTTAAAAGAGAACAACTTAAAATTCAAAGTCAAAAAGAACTTGAACAGGTTTTAAGAGAAAGAGATGAAAGATTAAAAGCAAAGGCGAGCATAGCGAGTTTATCTTGACCCTTGCTTTTTATGTTTCATCTAGTATAATCATCTTTTCCCAAAAGGTTCTCCTTTTGAGGTTATCTACCTTTTCACTACTTACTTATTATCCACTTTTTATCATTAGTGTATATATTGTAAATCGGTATAATTTTAACTAAAGTTTAACATATTTTTTTGTTAAAAATAAAATTTAGTTATGAACTTAACGCGAAAAAAAGAAGATTAACCAAAGTCAATCTTCTTAAAATATAAGTATAATTTGATTACGCTTGAGAAGCAGAACCAGTTACAGAAATATCAAAATCTAAACCTTGTAATTGGTTTTGTGGAGCATCATCATCATTTTCAATATATACGAAAATTACATATTGATCATTTAATGAACTACTAATTGCAGCATCAGTAACAATTAATTTAGCTGTTGCTGGATCAGCAAGGTTTCCAGTTGCAGCAGTTGCAGTAACAGCAGTATAAGTGTCTCCACTTACTTTGTACACTTTATACATAACTTGATCAAGTGATCCACCAACTAGTTTATTACCATCTGCATCATTACCTGTGTTTAATGCAAGTCTTGGTGCAGTCATACTAATTTGGTAAGTACCTGCAGTTGTTGATGAACTTGTTACCTTAAATGATACTTTAGCTATGTCACTATTAGCAACATTATCTGCAATTGTATCAGACCAAGTTGTTGGTTTGATATTTTCGATATGAGTTGTGTTAGTGTCAGCCTCAACAGTTAAATTCATGCTTGATGTTGTAACTGTTTGTGTAGTAGTTGTACTAGTCGCACTAAAGTATGCGAATGTTGCTCCTGCTAAAGCAACTAATAAAGTTCCTGCTCCAATTACTGTTAATAAAACCTTATGTTTATTCCCTTCCATTTTATTACCTCCTCTATGATTATAATATTATCATATATTTTTTTTACACGCAATAACTAATTTGCATTTTAAAAATTTAATTTCGTTTTTTGTAAAGTACTAAATTTTTAATCTATTTGATTAGCAGTACCAGTTATATTGATTGAAAAATCTACAGCTTGCAACGTATTTTGCGCAACATCTTTATTTTCTATATAAACATATAACACATAGGCATCGTTTAACGCACTACCTTCATCAATTGCAGCACCAGTTATAATACTTTCACTAAAATCAGCACTGAAGCTTCCTTCTTTTATTGCTGTAGCTTCACCATCTTTAAATAATTTGTATTTAACATCGGATGCACTTCCACCTGTCAAAGCCGAATTCGATGGAATTTTTGTTGACATATTGATGTCATAAGTAGCCTTAACTCCCGCTGGTGATGTTACCGAAAACGGTATTTTAGCAATATCTTTATTAGTTTGAGCTGCAGCTGTGCTAGTCCATGTTGTTGGTTTAATGTTTGTTACGTGTGTTGAACCTTTTAATGTAACAGATATAGATAAACTTGAAGTTGTAATTATTTGAGGCTCAGATTTACTAGTCGCACTAAAATATGCGAACGTCGCTCCTACTAAAGCAACTAACAATGTTAAAACCGCTAATACTGTAAGAATCTTCTTATTTTTTTTGTCCATTTTATATCCTCCTATAACTATAGTAATAATATCATAGAAATTTTTATTATTCAATTTCTTTTTTCATATTTTCTACATCTACACCACTAATAATGTCAAATCGTTTAGTAATTTTCTCGGTTGTTTTATGAATGTTTTCAACATCATTATTAACTGTTTGAATACTTCTAGACAATTTATCCCATCTTTCTTTATATCTGCCAAATTCAACGCCCAATTTATTTAATTCTTCATGGATAATTGATGTATATTTATCTCTTTCCATATTCTTCATGATAACTTGAATAACAGTTAAAGTACTAATTAGTGTTGTTGGTGAGGTAATCCATACTCTTTTCTTATAGCTATATTCTACTAAATCAGGATGGTATGCATTAATTTCTGCAAATATAGCTTCCGCCGGCAAAAACATTATTGCCTGGTCAGAAGTAACGCCATTAATTATATATTTACTACTAATCGCATCTATATGTTTTTTAACATCGGCTTTAAATAGTTTTTCAGCATTTTGTCTTTCAACTGGTGATAAAGTTTTATCTACCATCATTTGATAGTGTTCTAATGGAAACTTAGAGTCTATTCCTATCATCCCTAATGGTTGTGGTGCGAATAAAATACAATCCACTATTGTTGAATTAGGTAGTGTAAACTGCATTTGGTAAATAGAATCGTTTTTATCTCCAAATACACTAGACATAATGTGTTTTAAATTAACTTCACCAAATATTCCTCTACTTTTTTTATCAGTAAGTATTCCTTGTAATGATACTATATCATTAGATAGCGTATCAATTTTCTTTTGAGCTTCATCTATCTTAGATAACCTTTCAAGGACTGAATTAAATGTTTTGTTTGTCTTTTCAAAGTTCTCATCAATTCTCTCATTTACTTTATCGTTAATTCTATTTAATCTAACATCTACTCTTTCGGTTAATTTATTAAAATCTTCATTCATTGTTCTAGATAAGTCAGATTTAAAATCACCTATTTCCTTAGTAACATTAAGTTCTAACTTTCCTAATCTTTCAGTTATGTTTGATTCATTAATATTTTTAAATAAAGATATTATTCCAATAATAACTAATAAAATTAATAATCCAATAATAATATAATCCATAATACATCTCCCTTACTCTACATCATAAATAATTATAATATAAAATTAATATTTTTTAAAGTAAAAAGAAAAAAGCTTATTAAGCTTTCTTATAACTTTGATATCCTCCAACTAAACTGGTTGCATCATAACCTTGATTTTTTAAATAGTAAACTAAACTCCTACTCTGTATACCCTTTTCACAATATATATAATATGGTATCCCTTTTTTTAAATATGCAGAAGTATTGAACATGAGTTCATTTTTACTAATGTTTTTAGCATATGGTATGTGTTCTAGTTTATATGCTGTAGCGTTTCTTATATCAATTATATTTATCCTTGGATTAAGTATTTTTTTCAAATTAATAGCTAAAATACTCCCCTCCATATATAACCACCTCTAGTTTAATATATGAAAAGAAGTATTTTTACATAATTATATTTATCATATAAATGAAATTAAAAACATTGCTAAGATACCTAAAATAACTGCGCCAAAATATTGTTTGTTATATTTTTTAGCTGTTGGAAGTAGTTCATCTATAACTACATAACTCATCATACCAGCTGTTATTCCTAATATGTATATTGGTAAATTAAACTTAACAAATAAGTCTGAAAATAGCAAACCTATTAATCCACCGATTAGTGTTGATAATACTGCAAACAATGTATATAAAAGTGTTTTCTTTTTATTGTTAGTACTGTAATACATTGGAGAAGCTAATGCAATTCCTAACGGAATATTATGAATAACAATTCCAATTACAAAAGGCATAAATATGCTAGTATTGTGTTCTAATATTGTAAATAAGGCAATTCCTTCTGTAATGTTATGAAGCATTATTCCGATAAAAGTTATTATTCCAACATGCATTAAATTTTGTTTTTTTGCTGTTTTACCATGACTGTGCGTTTCATGTGAAGGTACTAATTTATCTAATGATTTAGAAATAAAGTATCCTGTTATCGCTAAAATAATAAGCCACAATATATTTAATTCTTCTATTACCTCACCAAATATATCAAATACTAGTAAAGCAATAATAATTCCACAAGAAAAACCAAGCAAGTTTCCTAACATTTTTTCTTTTTTATTATCTACAAAAAAGACAATAATTGTTCCAATAAACATACTAAGACTAATTAATAACATTAATAATAAAGTATTCATTTCAATCACCGAAACTATTATAACAGGTATTTAATTAAAAATATAGTATAAATTTTAATTGTTATTGTTGAAAACAGAATCAAATATTTTAGGTACAGTACTTTTAAATACTAATAATTCTTTAGTTACTGGATGAATAATCTCTAGTTCTGACGCGTGAAGAGCCATACGTTTTATTGTATTAAATGGAGATTTATATTTTTTATCACCAACTATTGGATGACCTATATCATTCATGTGTACTCTTATTTGGTTCTTTCTTCCCGTTGAAATATTAATTTTTAATAATGAATATTTAGAATTACATTTTATTTTTTCATAATGTGTAATAGCTAGTTTACCATCATCTTTTTTATTACTTGAATAAGAAATGAAATTTTTGTTTTCTTTAATATATGATTTTATAGTATCCTTATCTTTTTCTACTTTCCCACACACTAATGCAACATATTCTCTTTTCTTAACTAATTTATCCCAATTATCTTGTAGTTGATATTTAATTTTCTCGCTTTTCGCAAATACTACTAATCCACTAGTATCTTTATCTAATCTATGAACGATAAATATTTTATTGTTTTTATTTTTTTGTTTTTCATATGTGTATACTTGATGAAATAATGTGTGTTCTTTTTCTTTTTCTGTTGATACTGTTAGTAATCCACAAGGTTTGTTGATAACTAAAATATGTTTATCTTGATATATTATATCTAATTTATTTTTTTTCATTGTTTCCTCCTGCACTTATTCCAGCAGTATAACCTGTTGATAGAGCTAATGTAATGTTATAACCACCAATTGGACCATGTATATCTAAACACTCACCTGCAAAGTAAATCCCCTTATTTATAGTTGATTCCATTGTTTTACTGTTAATATATTTCATGTCAATCCCACCACCTGTTACATAAGCTTCTTCTATGTCACAAGTTTTTAATACTTCAAATGAACAATTTTTGATATTGTTAATTAAATCTAAAGTTTGTGGTTTATTTAAATTTTTAATCTTTGTATTATCAGAAAGATTAGTTATTTGTATTATGTAATTACACAGTCTTTTAGGAAAATGTTCATTTAAAAATGTAGTAATTTCTTTCTCTCTGTTATAGGTGTTGATAGTGTTAAACAATTCATCATCGTTGATGTTTGGTAATAAATCAATAAATATATTTTTAACTGTATCTAAATAGATGAACTCACTTGATTTCATTATTGAACTACCACTAAGACCTTTATGAGTAAAAATTAGATTACCATAAAATTCTTTTTTATTAAAAGTAACTTTTACATTTTCTAAAGATATTCCAGCTAAGTCTAACTTATCTTTAAGAATAACACCTGTTTCTGCTGGATATAAATCTATCACAGGTTGATTTAACATTTTAGCAAACTTCATGTGGTCTCCACTACTACCAGTTTTTTTAAAACTTGTTCCACCTGTTGCGACAATTAAATTTTGGGTATTATATATATTTTTATTTGTAATAACCTTTATATTATTTTCTTTATAAACAATTTCTTCAACAGTTTCTCCATAATTTATTTTTGAATGAATATTTTTTAATAATGCATTTAATATGTCACTTGACCTATCACTTGTAGGAAATATTTTATTTTCTTCTTCCTCTTTTAATGTAACATTATTATTTACAAAATAATTGTAAATATCCCAAGGTCCAAAATTGTTAATTGTACTGTAAAGGTGTTTTTTATTAAGTGTTATTTCATTTAGAAAATCATTGTTTGATTTTAAATTAGTAACATTACATCTACCTCCACCAGTAATTAGTAACTTTCTACCCGATTTATCATTTTTTTCAAGAATTAATGTTTTATTATTTTTGTTTATTGAGTTAGCAGCCATCAATCCAGCCGGACCTGTTCCAATTATAATTACATCATACATAATATTCACCATTCCTCTTAACAAATAATTGATACAATAGAATAACAGTCAAAATAACTTTTTAACAAGTAAATAACTTATGGAGTTTTATCAAGAAAAGTGTGTAGTTTCAACTTACACACCTTATTTTACCCCCCTATATAAGAAAGTAAATTTTGCTCTTTTTATTTTTATAGATTAAAAATCCAAATGTAATTTGTAAGATATTTTTAAATCAAAATGTTAGGTAAATCGCCTGCCCATTTTTCTAAATTTTTAATACTTTGATGATGTTCTTGATCTAATTCAACTAAAGTTTTTAGTTCTATATCATCATGATTTTTTAAAACCTCTAAATAATAAACTAAATCTTTATCAATTAATTTGAAGCCATCAGGTAAATTGTCAAACTTATATTTTTCTTTAAATGTGATTAAAGTAGATTCATAATCTGATTGCTTAATTATATTTTTTATTACATTTCTAGTTTGATCTGTTATGGTTATTAATCCTTGTTCTCTTAAATCATGAATTATAGTTCCTACTAAAAATGGTTTTGTAATTCTAGCTCTACTAAACATTTCAGTATAATACCCCTTTTTATTTAATATAGATAATGTAGTGGCTAATTGATTATCTACAGGAATAATTTCTAACTCTTTTTCAATTTCAAATGTTTTAGAGTTTAAACATGCATAATCACTTTTCACTTATCTAACCTCTCTTTTCTGAATATTATTATATATAAGAACAAAAATATTATCAATGTATTTGATCACTTTTCGACCATGTCATTTAAAAATCATAAAAAAACTAACATTTCTGTTAGCAATTTATTACTCTCGAATAAAAAGTTCGAGTTTGACATCAACTTGGAGGGGCCAGACGGATTTGAACCGACGATCAAGGTGTTGCAGACCCATGCCTTACCACTTGGCTATAGCCCCATCAGTAATTAGTATTATAACAAATTTATTTTAATTTTACAATTACTAATTACAATATATTATATAAAATAATTAAAATTTGGTTCACTAAAGTTAAAATATTTTATTTTAATTTAAATTTATAATTTGTATTTCTGATTCTTAATTCAAGATTTATTGATTCCGCATTTTTAACTTCGTTTGTAACTTCTAAAAGTATTTCTTTTCCATTGAAAGTATTAGATACTAAATTGTTTAATTTTTTTTGTCTATAAGTTTTACCATCTTTAACATATGTTAAAGAGCCGAATGTACTAAAATAATGTGACATGTTTTTTATTGATGAATTGACTGAGTTACTTAGTTTTCCATCAACGACTAATCTTAAAATAGTTGTGCTGTTTGATTTGGATACAACATAATTTGAATTATCACTACAATTATTCTTAGAAGAACAAAGTTTATAACTATAATTAAACGAATCATTTATACTATATTCGTTAATTTTAACTGAATTGCCATTAATATTTGTTTCATCACCTAAATTTTTATCTATAGTTGTAATACTTTCATCATTAATAAGATTAAGTCTTATTTTTTTATATTTGTACACTTCGTTATTGTTTTTATCATATTCAACTTTATTTAGATATCTTAAAATTACTTTTCTTGTATTAACATCATTAGGAATTTTAAATACAACATAATATCTATTTATATTATTTGTACTTAATTTTTGTTCTTTATAACCATTACCCAAATCTATAAAATCAGTGTATATATTAGTAGATGGGGAATATGACGTTCCGTTTATTAAAAGCGAAAGTTTATCTATATCAAATGTATTATCAGTAATACGGTTAATTACTGATAAATCAACTAAAATGTATTTGTTACTTTTACTTATTTCATTTCCCAAATAATCTTTATTTGTTATATATGATTTATTAACAATAAGATTATAACCATTTAATTCGATTGTTTTACCTTCTTTATGTGTAGGATTTAACACAAAAGTATTTAATATAAATGATAAGACAAAACCACCTAATACAAGGCCAGTAATTAGATACACAATAAATTTGTTTTCTTGATAAATATATTTATAGTTTCTAACTCTTCTTTTTACTTTTCTGCCTAATTTATATTTATCAACTTCGATATTAACTTCTACTTCTTCGTTATCTAATTCTTCGATTTGTAGGTCTGCTATATCTTGTTTGAAGTTGAATTTTTTCACATCAAATCCTATCGCTCTTAAAACAGAGAAAATAACGAATACGAATTGTACACCCATAGCGATTAACATTAAATCTCGTAAAACTCTTGTATTAACAGGATTAACAACATCATTTATTGCGACACTCATTGTAGAATTTGTGACTATAAATAAAATCAAGACCATAAAGTATGTAATTGGTGTCAGTAAATAGTATAGTCTAGGTTTATTTTTAAAACGCATTAAAACATATACAATAATTGCTAGGAATATAATGAGTGTAATTGAAAAATAAATAAGTGGTCCAATATAACCCGCTAATTCAGCTTCATTTAATGACATCCAACCTGCTTTAACATAGGAATTAAAGAATTTATATATATTATTAGTTTTATAAATAAGGTATGACATAAATATACTTATTATTAAATGTATAAATTTAAAATGTTTTATAAGTAAAGCATAGGGTTTTCTAAATACCATACATATCACCTCTATCTTATTCTAACTAATTATATCAAAAAAAACATAGAAATGTATATACTGTTTTCAAAAATAAAATACATCAAAAAAGGACTAGAGAAACTCTAATCCTTGTTATAAACAAAAAAATATTCGCAACTACCTATCTTCGCTTACACTATTGTCGGCGTGAAAGTGCTTAACTTCTGTGTTCGAGATGGGAACAGGTGTATCCACTTTGCTATCGTTACGAATAAAGAGAACATAGTTCTCTGAAAACAAGATAATGTGACTTCATCAAATTAAATAGGGTTAAATCCTCGATCTATTAGTACTAGTCAGCTCAACGTATCACTACGCTTCCACCTCTAGCCTATCAACCAGTTAGTCTATCTGGGATCTTACTCTAACGATGGGAAAATTCATCTTGGAGAGGGTTTCACACTTAGATGCTTTCAGCGTTTATCCCTTCCACACATAGCTACTCTGCACTGCCACTGGCGTGACAACAGATACACCAGAGGTGTGTCCATCCCGGTCCTCTCGTACTAAGGACAGCACTCCTCAATTTTCCTACGCCCACGACGGATAGGGACCGAACTGTCTCACGACGTTCTGAACCCAGCTCGCGTGCCACTTTAATGGGCGAACAGCCCAACCCTTGGAAGCGACTTCACCTCCAGGATGTGACGAGCCGACATCGAGGTGCCAA
>JAZQBG010000003.1:0-251200 GCA_045545595.1 Bacilli bacterium | reverse complement strand
TAAATATGATGTTGACATAATATTAAACCTAAATAATGAAGTAATAATAAACATAGAAATGAATAAGAAATTTTGGTTAGGTCTACAAAATAGAAATCTAGCGTACATCACTAAAATATTTTCATCACAATATGTAAGTGGAAAAGGAAAAGAACAGTTTAAAACAAGTAAGAAACATATACAGATAAACTTCAATAACTACAATTATCCAAAGAATCGAGGAATGTCAATAAGCAGATTAAAGGATATAGAGACAAATGAAGAATTAACAGATTTAATAGAAATACATCATGTTAACCTTGAAGTAATTAGAAAAAATTGTTATAATAAAACTGATGAAGAGTTAACACCTATAGAGAGAATAGTAATATGTTTAATGACTACAGATATAAATGATATGGAAAAACAAGTAGGTGAAGGAATGAAAAGTATATTAGATAAAGTGATGGAATTAAGTAATAATGAAAGACTAATAGGATTATACAATAAAGAAGAGTTAGCAGAAGCAAGAGAATATGGTATACACTTAGCTGGCAAAGAAGAAGGTATTATCCAAACGCAAAAACAAGTGGTAATTAATATGTTAAAAAAGAATATTGATATTGATACAATTTCTGAAGTTACAGAACTATCAAAAGAAGATATTAAACAGTATATTAACGAAATCGAAGAGTAATTTATTTGCTCTTTTTATATTGAAAAAAAATTTTGTATATATTAAACTTAATTTAGAGACAAGTAGGTAATAAGTATGGAATATTATTTAGATGAATTCTTAGAAAATATAGAATACCAGAGAGGTTATTCAGAAAATACAATTATCAATTATGAAATTGATATAGAAGAGTTTATGACATTTTTAGAAAAAGAAGGAATAGGGAAGCTAAAAGATGTGGATTATGGTACTGTTAGATTTTATTTAATGGAATTATATAATAAAAAATATTCTAGAAATTCTGTATCTAGAAAATTAAGTTCTCTTAGAAGTTTTTTTAAATTTTTACATGCTAAAAACAAAATAGAAATGAATCCGTTTAGTTTAGTATCATCTCCAAAAAAAGAGAAAAGATTACCTAAATTCTTATATAATGAAGATGTTGAAAAAATATTTGATATACCTAATACAACAAAACCTCTTGGACAACGAGATTATTTAATATTAGAATTACTTTATGATACAGGTATTCGTGTAGGAGAATTAGTAAATATTAAATTAAAAGATATTGATTTTTCAAATAGAACAATAAGAATATTGGGTAAGGGGAATAAAGAAAGAATAGTTTTATTTGGTGTATACCTAGATGACATTTTAAACTTGTATTTAGATGATGGTAGAAAAGAAATATTAAAGGATAAAAATAGTGATTATTTAATTTTAAATGGACATGGTAATAATATAACTACTAGAGGTGTAAGACTAATAATAGAAAATATAATAAAAAAAGCATGCATAAAAACACATGCAACACCACATACATTAAGACATACTTTTGCGACACATTTATTAGAAAATGGTGCAGATTTATTAACTGTTAAAGAGTTATTAGGTCATTCATCATTAAGTTCTACTCAAGTGTATACCCATGTAACAAACGAAAGATTAAGAAATGTATATCTTCATTCACACCCTAGAGCAAAGGAATAAAAATCATGTATAAAGATGATATAAAAACAATATATGCAGAAAAAAGAGAGGCTCTTGCATCATTTTTAGGTGATTCACTCACAATATTAATAAAACTATATATGTTTATGCCTAAATATGTAAAAGAAAGAAAAGAATTTATAAAGATAATTAAATCATATATAAAATATCATAATGAAGAAAAAGAAATATTATCTATAATAAGAAAGAAATATGGTAAAATTGATGAAAATGAGATGGTAGATATAATTCTTGATGAATTGGATGATTTATTTGATACTATGTATAGTAACTACCAAGACGTTATAGGATATTATGAAGATATGATTATTACAAAAGATACATATCGCGCAGTTATTCCTAAAAATAAAGTGTTATGCATAGATTCAAATTTAAAAAGAAAATATATTAGTAAGTTAGGTGGTAAATAATATGGCAAAACTATATTTTAAATATGGCGCAATGAATTCTGGTAAAACAACTGTACTTCTTCAAACAGCGCATAACTATGAAGAACAAGGGATGAAAATAGTAATCGCTAAACCAAAAGTTGATAAAAAAGGTGAAGATACTATTGTTGCTAGAATTGGGTTATCTAGAAAAGTAGATATATTATTAGAAGATAATGATAATATCTTTAACATAATAAAAGAGAATTATAGTAACATATCATGTTTAATTGTAGATGAAGCACAATTTATAACATTTAAACAAGCAGATGAATTATTAAAAGTTGCATCACTTCTCGATATAGCAGTTATCTGTTATGGTCTTAGAACAGACTTTATGATGAATGGTTTTATAGGGAGCAATAGATTACTATTGATTGCGGATAAATTAGAAGAAATTAAGACTATATGTAAATGTGGGAAAAAAGCTACAATTAATGTTAGAAAACAAAATGGTAAATATGTATTTAGTGGTAATCAAGTAGCTATAGATGGTTTAAATGATATTACATATGAAAGCATGTGTCCAAAATGTTATTTTAATTTGAAAAATTAAAGTGTCAATTATCTAAAATATATTGAAAAATAAGGAAAAACTACACAAAATTGTTGTGTGGTTTTGTTTTTTTTGTTATGATAAGTACGTATGACAAATAAGGAGGAAATTTATGACAAAATATGTGTATTCCTTTAAAGAAGGAAACAAAGACATGAGAAACCTTCTTGGAGGTAAAGGTGCTAACCTTGCAGAAATGACAAGCATTGGATTACCTGTTCCAAGAGGATTTACTGTTACAACTGAAGCTTGTACAAAATACTATGATGATGGAAAAATGATTTCCGAAGATATTCAAAAAGAAATTTTTGAAAAATTAGAAGAATTAGAAACTATCACTGGTAAAAAAATGGGAGATAAAGAAAATCCATTATTAGTATCAGTTAGAAGTGGTGCTCGTGCATCAATGCCTGGTATGATGGATACAGTACTTAATCTTGGATTAAACGATGAAGTTGCTGTTGGATTTGCTGAAGCAACTAACAATGCTAGATTCGTTTACGATAGTTATAGAAGATTTATTCAAATGTTTGCAGATGTAGTTATGGGATTCCCTAAAAGCTCATTTGAAAGATTATTTGATAAAATTAAAGAAGAAAAAAATGTTGAATTTGATACTGAACTTACAGCAGAAGATTTAATGGAAGTAGTTGGAATCTACAAAGAAGAATATAAAAAACATGCTGGTGTAGACTTCCCACAAGATCCAAAAGAACAATTATTAGAAGCTGTAAAAGCTGTATTTAGAAGTTGGAATAATGATAGAGCGATTACTTATCGTAGACTAAACGATATTCCAGCATCTTGGGGAACTGCAGTTAACGTTCAAGAAATGGTTTATGGTAACCGTGGTGATGACTGTGGTACTGGTGTTGCATTTACAAGAAATCCAGCTACTGGTGAAAAGAAACTATATGGTGAATACTTAATGAATGCACAAGGTGAAGACGTTGTTGCAGGTATTCGTACACCACAAACAATTGATACATTAAAAGAAGTAATGCCAGAATGTTATAATGAATTCGTAAGAATTTGTGAAATTCTTGAAAACCATTACAAAGATATGCAAGATATGGAATTTACTATTGAAAATGGTAAATTATTTATGCTTCAAACTAGAAATGGTAAAAGAACTGCAGCAGCTGCACTTCAAATCGCTGTTGACCTAGTTAACGAAGGAATGATTTCTAAAGAAGAAGCTATATTAAAAGTTGAACCTAGACAATTAGATCAATTATTACATCCAAACTTTGACATGGCTAGTTTAAAAGCTGCAACAGTTGTTGCTAAAGGTTTAGCTGCATCACCTGGTGCTGCAACTGGTAAAATCTATTTCACTGCAGAAGATGTAATCGAAGCAAGTAAAAATGGTGAAAAAGATATATTATTAGTTAGACTTGAAACAAGTCCAGAAGATATCGAAGGTATGAATATCGCTCATGGTATCTTAACAATTCGTGGAGGAATGACAAGCCATGCTGCAGTTGTTGCTCGTGGAATGGGTACTTGTTGTGTATGTGGTTGTGGAGAACTTAGAATTGATGAAGAAGCTAAGACTGTTACAACTAAAGATGGTAAAACATACAAAGAAGGAGATTGGATGAGTTTAGATGGTTCTACTGGTAACGTTTATGGAGAACAAGTTAAAACTGTTGAACCAGAAATAAGTGGAAACTTCGAAACATTCATGACTTGGGCTGATGAAGTTAGAAAATTAAAAGTTAGAACTAACGCTGATACTCCTAAAGATGCATTACAAGCTAGAAAATTTGGGGCTGAAGGTATCGGATTATGTCGTACAGAGCACATGTTCTTTGAATCAGATAGAATCTTTAACTTCAGAAAAATGATAGCTGCAGAAACTGTTGAACAAAGAGAAGCTGCACTAGAAAAAATCTTACCTTACCAAAGAGAAGACTTTGAAGGATTATTCAAAGCTATGGAAGGTTATGGAGTTACAATTAGATTCTTAGATCCACCTCTACATGAATTCTTACCTCATACTGATGAAGAAATTAAACCACTTGCTGAAAGTTTAGGTGTAAGTTTCGAATCATTAAAAGCAAGAGTTGAATCATTAAAAGAATTTAACCCAATGATGGGACATAGAGGATGTAGATTAGCTGTTACTTATCCAGAAATCGCTAAAATGCAAACAAGAGCTGTTATTGAAGCTGCAATTAATGTTAATAAAGAAGGTTTAAATGTAGTACCTGAAATTATGATTCCATTAATTGGAGATACTAAAGAATTAAAATTTGTTAAAAATGTTGTTTGTGAAACAGCAGATGCAATTATTAAAGAAAACAATGTAAATCTAGAATACCATGTTGGTACTATGATTGAAATTCCTAGAGCTGCACTTACTGCTGACAAAGTAGCAGAAGAAGCTGAATTCTTCAGTTTTGGTACAAACGACTTAACTCAAATGACTTATGGATTCAGTCGTGATGATGCTGGTAAATTCTTAGATGAATATTACAAAAAAGGAATCTTTGAATCAGATCCATTTGCTAAAGTTGACCAACAAGGTGTTGGTTTACTTATGAAAATAGCAATCGAAAAAGGTAAAGCTACAAGACCTGACATTAAATTAGGTATCTGTGGAGAACACGGTGGAGATCCTTCAACTGTTGAATTCTGTCATAGTTTAGGATTAACATATGTATCTTGTTCACCATATCGTGTACCTCTAGCTCGTCTTGCTGCTGCACAAGCTGCAATCAAACTTGGGAAGCAAGACTAAACCAAGATGTTGATTTGTTCTTAACACGCATTATTATTACAAATGATGATGTAATAAGGTATTCTGATAGGATACCAGAATGTAAGAATGTTAAGTTAAAAAAACCAATATTTGTTGATATTTATATATAAATTAAGACTAAGATGACTTATTAAGTCGTAAATCTTAGTCTTTTTTGTATGATTTGCGACAAAGATTTGGAGGTATTAGAAATGCGATTATTATATACAAAACCTAAATTATTAAATTTATCACAGGGAGCAAGAATTGCTTTTGTTAGACAATTTAGAATGATGTCACAAGATGCTGTTTCTGATAAGTTAGGTATAACGGGCGAATGTAGAAGAAGAACTATGACAAGATATGAAAAAGGAAATAGAAATCCTAAAGACGAACGGACGAAAGAATTATCTAAAATATTAAATGTAAGTTTTGAGTCTTTAAAACGATATGAATATAAAGAACCAATCGATTACATATATACATTTATGTGGTTAGAAGAGTTGTTACCTAATTATCATATCGACTTATCTAGTGTTCCGAATATTAATGAAAAATATATTGTTGTATTAAAGAAATTTATTGCTGAATGGGATATTGTTAGGAATAAGAGAGCAAAACGAGAAATCAGTTATGAAAAATATTTGGAGTGGAAATTAAATTATAAGTTATAGGAGTATGTGTGAATATGAGTAGTATAGTTAAAATTAAAATTGCTGAAATAGATAGTTTTAAAAATCATCCGTTTTTGGTTAATGAAGATAGTTCACTAATAGAACTTGCTGAAAGCATAAAAGAACATGGTTTATTAAATCCGTTAGTAGTTAGAAAGAAAAATAATAACAGATATGAAATGATTTCAGGTCATAGAAGAAAAATGGCTATGGAATTACTAGGTGTTCAAGAGGCGGATGCTATTATAAAAGACTTAAATGATGATGAAGCTGTTGTTTATATGGTTGATTCAAATATGTATAGGGAAAAAATATTACCAAGTGAAAAAGCGTTTGCTTATAAAATGAAAATGGAAGCTATGAAGCATCAAGGGAAAAAAATAAAAACTTCTGCAACCGAGTTGCCGAAGTCAACATCAAGAGAAATTGTTGGTAAACAATTTGGTGATTCGAGTGAAATAGTTAGAAGATACATAAGATTAACATATTTAATTCCTGAATTATTGGAATTAGTTGATAATACTGTTAAGTTTGATAAAAGAACATTCTTAACTATGGGCATTAAGCCTGCTGTTGAATTATCATATCTTAATAAAGATGAACAAAGTTTAGTTTATGCTTCAATAACTTATGAAGATTTAACACCAAGTCATTCACAAACAAAAAGAATTCGAGAATTAAGCAAGAAGAAATTGTTAAATTATAATTCATTAGAAAAAATTTTTCTAGAAAAGAAAGGAAATCAAAATGATCAAATATCTTTTAATAAAAGTAATATAGAGTCTGTTTTACCTCATGATTTATTAAAAAGAGATAAAAGATATATTGAACAATACATAATAAAAGCAATAGTTAATTATAATGGCTTATTAAAAAAACAGGCACAAAATATTGATATAGATAAATTAAAAATATAGTACATCTAGTATGTACTTTTTATATGAAAGGGTGATAATATGATCTTTAAAATTGAAAAAAATAAAAATTATACCGTAATGAGCAATTACCATTTAAGAGATAAAAATTTAAGTTTTAAAGCAAAAGGATTATTGTCTTTTATGTTATCATTACCAGAAGATTGGGATTATTCATTAAATGGTTTAGTTGCTGTTAGCAAAGAAAGCAAGAAGGCTATTAGGGGTATTATAAACGAGTTAAGAGAGCATGGGTATTTAGTAACAGAACAAACTAGAGGAGAAAAAGGATATTATAAATACAATTATATAATTTATGAAGAACCTCATATAGTTGAAATTGAAAAAAATAATCCAGATACCCAAAAAGGGTATGCCGATGAAGGGAATACCGAAAAAGATACCCAAATAAATACTAAAGAAATAAATACTAAAGAACAAATAGATAAAATAGATAAAACCATAAATGACGATGAGGAACAAAATTCTTCATCTTTTTCTTTGGAAGGACATCATGCTATAACTAAAGATTTAGTTATTAGAAAATATTTGGAGAAAGATGATACTGAATTATATAAGTATGATAAATTTTTTAAAAGAATATTGCAAGAACAAGATTATGTTGATGTAATTTCTATGACTCATTATATTATTTCTAGAGTTGTAAGTCGGCGATTTTTGGATGAATATGATAACAAGATTGAAAATAAATATGGATATTTAACGAAATCAATTGAAAATAATATTGAAATGTTTAGAAGACGTGAAATTGAGTGGGATGAAGAATTAGGATGGTTTAGGGAAGTTAATGAAGATGAGAAAGAATTAGATTCGTTTTATGATGATTTTGATTATGAAATAACATAAAGTAAAAATAAAAAGACTCGATTAGTCTTTAGAAATATGTTACTTCTCAATTAATTTTTCGGCAAAACTATGTAGCATTTCAAGATTTACATCACTTAAATCTTTTGCAATTTCAAATATGCTATATAAATTTGAATTTTTTCTGATAACAATAGCATCGACATCTTTTAAATCATTTTCAGAAAATGTACTCCCAGTTTGGTTAATTATAATTTTTTTTAGTTCAAAAGAATCTTTAAAACCCAAACCTTCACTAATTTTTTTTAGTGTTGCACTATTAATATTACCACTATGCCTTTTTGACTCTAAATCGTTAATTACCATTCTTGAAATCCCACATTTATCTGCAAATTCTCTTGCACTCATTGTAGGATGAAATGAATTACGATAATTAGTGATATAAGAGCCAAGAGCATCTACAAATGCTTTGTCTTCCATATTTATCGCCTTTCTCTTGTTCTCTTACTACATTAACATTTTACACTTTTTTTTAAAAATTGTCTATAAAACAGTGATTTATTTTATTAAGATTTATTAAAATGTTAAATCAAAAATAGACAATATTTTTTTTATTTGTTATGATTATATAGTAGTAAACAGTCTTGAAAAAATATAGGAGGATAGAAATGCTTAATTCAAATTATGTGATGTCTTTATTTCTGACCGAGGAAAGGAGGAGCAATATTGCAAGAACAAGATAGTTCTAATGTAGTCAAAAGCATCAAGATTGAAGTAATAAGTGGAGATAAAAAAGGTGTAAACTTATTAACGCAGTTTAGTGAAGAAGAAACAATTAGAATTTTAAGACAGTGTCTTATATCGTTAGAAAAGGAGGCGTCACAAAACAGTAGTACCGATTAAGGAAGGAAAATGATATATGACTAAAGAAAGTAATGAAGTAGTATCAGATGTGAATGCAGTAATTGGTAGTATTAGAAGTAAAGTTCATCAAGGAGATACAATAACAATAAATGATATTGATGAGTTATCAAATATTGTTAATCATCTAATCACTGATTATAATACAGTATTAAACGACTATCTTGTAATGAACTCTTTAGCAGTAAAACATGATAAATTTTTAGAAGTAATTGGTATTATAGAGTTCGCTTCTGCAAATGATGTTGGACTTTTAGATCAAACAATTAAATCATTAGAAAAGGTTTTAAAAACAATAAAGCAGAGGTGAAATTTTGATGCTGTGTGGAAAATTTTCTACACAGTTTTATTTTTGGATATTGACATTTTAAAAAAAATAATGTATTCTTTTATTGTAAGTGGCAGTTCAAACTGACACAACAAAAAAAGGAGGGATTATAAAATTTGTAATAGGAGAGAGGTATAGAGTTTTTAATGAAGTATCCGAAAATCATGGAAACTATCTCACAATTATCAATGTAAATAAGGACTTAATATATTATTTATTTGATGGTAGCGATCAGGTTCAATGTTTTTCAATTAGTAGTGAATTTGCAGTTGACCTTATTAAGTTGGTCTAATTTTTTTAAATTAACTGTCAGTTCAAACTGACACGAAAGGAACTACGATGAAAAAAATTAAGAAAGAAAGATCAGTACCAAAATGGGTTTTACGAAATCTACGATTGTATGGGAATTGTTGTTGTGGATACGATTTAATAAAAAAATATGGTGAAAAGAAGTTATTACAAAAATTGAATAAATTTGGATTTGAATGTAGTTTAAGAGTTGTACCAGATCCAGATGTAAGATTAAGAAGAAAATTAAAATATCCACCATCAGCTTACTATATTTTAGAAGTTGATAAGGTACTGACTACTAACAAGTAATTGTTTTTATCGGTAAAGAAGGGTGAAGTTTATTTAATCGATTTGAAAGATACATATTCAAATGTCCAAAGTGGGAAAAGACCTTGTTTAGTCATTCAAAACGATTATGGAAATGAATATTCGCCAACAACAATAGTAGTTCCCATCACAACAAAAATTAAGAAGACCTATATGCCTGTTCATGTAGTTATTGAAAAGGGAAGTTATTCTAATAAGGATCGAGAAATGGTTTTATGTGAATGTATCTTAACAGTGTCAAAAGACCAAATAATTAATCATTTAAGAACTTTTGATGAAGATACGATGCGAAAAATCGATAAGGCTTTAGAAGTATCATTAGGAATTGGCGTGAAAGGGAGGAATCAAAAATTAAAAAGTTAAAAGAGATGTATAATGATATTTTTAGTAAGGGTATTGAAAATTATTGGAAGGATGAAGGTTGTAATGGTAGGATGCAAAAGTATTATAAATATGCAGACTCACTTGATAAAACTAATGTAGTTTTAAAAAATTTAATGGTCATTTGTTTCATTATAATTGCAACAATTACAATATTTAAACTATCAACAGGAATTTATATTACAGAAATGTATAAAGCTGATTTATATACAACTATTATGGAATCTATCATGCATTATGAATTTTTAATAGTATTTGGTTGTTTATTTTGGTTGATAGGGATACGAATTGGTAAGTATAAATTTGGAAGTTTAAAAAATTATTTATTTAAGATTTTATTAGGATTACCAATGTTTTATTTGATTTATTTAAACGCAAAATTTATGGGTGGATTAACAGCAATATCTATGTTGTTTGTACTTTATTTGGTTATTGTTAATGTAAATTTTTTATTAAGTCAAAGAATAAATGATTTATATAATGTTGCAACTGGTAATATTGGAACAGAAGAACATGAAAAAGAATTAGAAGAAGTAGATGTAGTATTTAAAAAACAAGAAGTAGAAAATAAGGATAATAAAAAAGGAAGAGGAGATAAAAAATATGCAAGGAAGCGTTAAATGGTTTAGTGATAAATTAGGATATGGATTTATTGTTTGCGAAGAGTTAGATGAGGAAGTATTTGTTCATTTTAGCGAAATACAAATGGATGGATATAAGTCTTTAAAAGAAGGAGATATTGTAAGTTTTGATTATGACACAGAAGTTGGAAAAGCTAAAAATGTCAATGTTATCAAAAGTGAAAAGTTAGAAACTTCTAAGTAGTGAATTTTATTGATGCAGTAGTGCATTATTCCGTTGACTGCATAGATGAAACTAAAACAGCAGAAAATGGAAGAGAAATTTGTAGTCAGTATAGACCACTTGTAGAAAAAAGAATTAAAAGATTATTAGCAACTCCAATGAACTCTGCAAGTATTGTACTTTTTACAACTGGAACTAGAAGTAAAAATTCTTTTGAAGAAAAACTAATACAAAGAGTTGCTTGGAATGATGATCAGATAACTAATTTTATGAATAACATTTTGTTATTAGAACAATATGATAAAATGGCAGGTTTATATTTGAAACTTAAATATATTTATGATAAAACTGATAAGCAAATTGCAAAGAAAATGAAAGTAACAGATAGAACTTTAAGAACTTATAAAACTAGGGCGTATTTTCAAATTGCAGTGTGGTCTAACAAAGTAGAATATATTTATTATAAAACTTTTCATTTTAATATTGATTGATATATTTGATGTGGAAATATCCACATCCTGCTACATATAAAGGAGTTGAATAATTTATGAAAAAAAGAAATATTTTAATTATTGTGATTTTAGTAACATTATTGTCTGCTAGTATTTATTTATTCATTCAATATAAAAATAAAATAACTCTAAAGGAATCTAATTTTATTTTTGAATTTGGGGATAAAGTTCCTTTTGAAGTTGGGTATTATTTAAAAGATAATGATAAAGATAAAATATCAAATTCAAAAATAAGATTTGAAAATAATGATATGTTTGATACTTCAAATAATGAAATTAGGACAGTAGATTCTAAATATTTAGATGTTGGTAAATATAAAATGTATATTGAATATAAAAAGAATAAATACTACTTTAATGTAGAAGTTAAAGATACAACAGCACCTATTTTTAATAGTTTTATTGAAGAAATCATTATGGAACAAAATGCAATAAGTGTAGATTTATTAAAATTCTATGAAGTATTAGATTTAAGTAATTCTACTGTTAATATTGAAAGTGATTTTGATATTGAAAAAATAGGAGAGTATAAGGCAATTATTAAAGCCACAGATCAATATAATAACATTGTTTCAAAGGATGCAGTTATAAAGGTAATTTCTTTTGATGATTTAAAAAATAAAGATGTAACTAAGTGCTTAGATGGATCAGTTTTTAAAAGTGAAAAAAGAATTGAATCAGAAAAGAATAAAATTGAAACAAATCAATCTAGTTCTATTAATAATACAACTCCTAAAATAGAAATAATTGATAATAATAAAAATTCAAATAATTTTAAAAATGAATCAAATAACAATAGTTCTAATTCATCTGTGAATGATGCATCAACTATTGTTAATGCTACATATAGAACAGATATTTCAAATGAAATAGTAAATAAAATTAATGAATATCGAAAAAGTAATGGTCAATCAGTTTTACCTGTAACTACTGAAGCACAAGCAGAAGCTGACAGGCGGGCAAAAGAAATAGTATCAAATCCTACCCATGAAGGTTCTTCTTATGGTTTTGGAGAAAATATTGGTGGGGGAGGTATAGGAACAGATTTCTTTACCTTATGGAAAGAAAGTTTTTCTCATAATAACGCTATGTTAAGACAACAAAATACAGCAATAGCAGTAAGTATATATCAATATAATAATCAGTGGTATGCTGTTGCAGTTTTTAGAATGAATTATTAAAATTTCTCAATATGAGGAATTTTTTTATGCAATAAAAAAATCAATCCTGTACTAGCGATTGATTAATATAATTACTACTTCATTTTTTCGATTTCTTTTAATTTAAAGTCAAATATTCTTTCAATTAGATCTCTTCGTTTTAAAAGTTTGAATACACCTTCCATATTTTTGTAATGTTTTTTTATATCATCTAACTTGTTAAACTCTTGATAAAGTTGTTTATTTCTTTTTTCTGAATTATATCTAACATTTACATAAAATATATAATATGCAATTTTATCTTTAGATTTTTCAGTAAATACTTTATCCATAATAATACGAAATTCATATCCATCTTTTATAAAATTCTTTGATTTAATTCTTTGAGTTTTAACAATAGGGGAATTGTTATAATTTTTTTTAAAAGAGAAAATTGAACATATTTTATTATTATTTAAAGAACTCGAACCTCTTAAATTTTTAATTTTGGCATCTAATTCGTCTATGTAATCAAATGCTTTATCTATTTCACTTTCCTTTCTATAAGATACTTCATAATCAAAATACATTTTAATCATCACCTTTAGCACTTTCACTTAATACTACTTGTTTATTAAATGTTACTACACATACAATAAAGTACCACACAACCTTATTAATGTCTTTATTTTTAGTATAATTTGCAGGTAAATATTCATCAATATAATTTATTATTTTTTTGTCAGCACAATTAGAAAAATAATACTTTTTGATTACTAATTCTGCAATTTCTTTAGCTGTTTCAAAATGTTTTCTATTGGATGCAGGTGCTTTATCCATTTTATCAAATTTGATATTTATATCCATAACAGAACTATGTAATAAATATGTTTCATGTAATAATAGTCTAATGGAATAATCTAGTATATCAGTAAAAATACATATATATTTTTCATCAATACTATTTCTAAAATTTAGATATACCTCTCCATATTCTTTTTTTACATTAAAATTTTCAACTTCATCAAATATTGTTTCTAATAATTTTAATGACTGGGTAATAAAGGTATTTTCATCTATATAATTATTACCTACATTTTTAATTACTTTTTTCATTTCTTTTTTACTTAACATATTAATCTCCATGTCTTGATTGTTCAATTAAATCTAATAGATAATTGAAACATTCAAATACTACTATATTGTTTCTTCTGTATGTATATTTTTTAGGTAACTGTTGAATTATATAATCTAGGGTATTTATATTCTTTAATTTTACCTCCTTATACATTAGTAATAATTCGGCACATAATACTTTAGCTGTTTCTTCATCTGTTGGTAAATTATCAAAGAAATCATCTTTACGCTTCTTATAAGATATTATCATATTTTTATGTGCTGATAATTCTATTAAAATATTCTTTACAATAATATCAATTATTAAATCATAAAATTCGATATATTCTTTATCTATTTTATTTATGAAAATATGTAGTCCATTTACCATATTTTTTTTATCTTTGAATATGTCATAAAAGAATGTTTCTAATCGATCAACTTCATCAGCACTTTTCTTTTTAAAAGCGTTTAACGTTGCTTTGTAATTAACGTTATCAACTATTTTATCTTTATAGTATTTAGCCGTAATATTACCAGTTGTTGTAACTTTAATATCTGGATTGACTTTTTGCATATCAGTAAAAAATTTAATCATATCTGGACGATTTGCAGGTACAACAATCTCCCCACCATTTCTAATAATATTTATTAATCGTGGATCTTTAAAAATATCATCTGTTTTAACTTTCTTTCCATTACTGTCTAAATAAGAACCTTTTGTTTTACTCATTTTTTCTATTTCCTCCTTCTGTATAATTTTGAGTATTTTGGAGAAAATAATTTTGTAATTCCTACTACTAATAGGAAATCCCAACTATAAAAAGGCATTTTCGTATATATTATATATTGTTGAGATATTAATTATACGAGTGGGAGGTGTAAAGGAGTGCAATTAAAAGCTAATGATTATAAACCAAAAGATATTATTAGGATCATTCGTGAATGGACTGAATTAACACAGAATGATTTTGCAAATTCTATACACCGTAGCCGAAAAACAATTGAGGGTTACGAATATGGTAAAATAAATGTAAGTTTAGCTACATTTTTAAAAATATGTAAAACTCATGATGTTGAAGTTATTATTCGCAAAAAGTAAAAAATTATAATGTGCCAAAATACTCATAGTTCCATTATAGCACATTATTTTTATTATGTCCTGAAATGATACCAAATTAGACACCTTTTAATGGGATAATAGATATAGGTGATGCTGATGGAGATTAAACAAATTTATCAGATATATGAGCTTTTAGATAAATTGGATAGTTATGAAATAAGAATTAAGATATGTAGAAATATTAAAAAGTTTAGATTAGAATTATATAATCAATATAAAACGGTAAATAAAGGTGTTGAAGGATCAGAAAATCCATATAGCACAGAAAATATTTCAGCATATTTAGGAATTAGCAAAATTCATTATAAAAGACTAGAAAATGAAAATGATAAATGCAAATATATTACACTTGATAATTTAATAAAAATTTCATATATATTCAATAAAAAATTAGATGATTTTTTAAGAGATTAAGCAAATATTTCGTATTTTTGCTTTTTTTGTGATAAAATATAAGTGAATTGTGGTGATAGTATGGTTCTTAATGAATTAAAGGAAAAATACGAAAAGAATAATGAGGTAAAATTTAAATTGTTTAGCTTAGAGTATGTTATTCAAAATGTAGATAATAATGTGGTGGTGTATCCATTGCTTTATTCAAATAGAAAAAGCACTTATTCAACTTTAGATGAAGCATTAAATTATTATACTATTTATAATGAAAGTATCATAGAAAATATTGATAGGGTAATATTGCTATAAAAAACAAATTGACTTTTCGACATCAATTTGTTTTTTAATTATATTTAAATAAATGATTAGCTTTATTTTTGGGTGTAAGAATTTTCATTTTATGTTTAGTTTTAATTACATATTCATTTCCGAAATAATCATATTTTTCACCATCAATACACCAATTCTTTTCTGGTAAATCTATTAATCTTATAGATATTTCACTAGCTTTCATAGAAACTATTTCATTAGTTTGTTTTCCAAGCAAGAAACTTAAAAAATTTTTAATAAATCCTTTAATACTTTTCGCATTGCATAATAAGACTTCTAATTGACCATCATTTAAACATATTTCTTTATAGAAATGATTGATTCCAGCAATATGATTAGAATTTGAAACCATAATTAGAGAATATTTATCATTAAGTTTAACTCCATCCACGATAACTTCGGCTTTATACCTTTTGATTTTATTAGTAATCTCATTTAAGAATTCTTTAATATAAGCACCATATCCGCTTTTCTTTTTATCTATTGTTTTTGTTTCATAAGGTATATTCATTAGTTTTCCCATTCCGACCACATAAATAAATGGATTATCATTTATTGTACCAATATCCATATTATGAACTTCACCATCAAGAGCAGTTTTTAGATTCTCAATTGGATCTTTTTTATATCCAAGCATAGCAGCAACATCATTACAAGTACCACTTGGGATAGGACATATAATTAATTTATCTTTTCTTGCAAAATTTCCTTTTACAACTTCATTTAATGTTCCATCTCCACCAATGGAGAAAACAATATCATAGTTTTGTGCATTTTGTACTATTTCTGTTGCATGATTAGTATGTTTAGTAGCAGCAAAATCGACACTATAACCATTATCGTTTAATATTTTTTTATATTCACTTATTACATATTCATTTATTGCGTTTCCACTATTAGGATTATAAATAACTAAACATTTCTTCATATCTTTCTTCAAAAAATCATCTCTTTCAAATAAAATATTATATATATAAATTACTATTTAAATCTTATATAACTATTATCTTTTTATTAAAATTTATTAAAAATTATTTTTTTAATTAAAAGTTTTATATCTTAATAATTTTTAATAATTTTATAATTGTCTTATAATTGTTTTTTATTATACTTGTGTAAGTAATATCCTTAAACGGACTGAATTGTGAAGGAGAGAAGTAGTATGAAAAAAGACAATAATATGAAAAAAATGATAATTTTAATTTTAATTGCTGTATTCTCGTTTTGGATATTAAATAATTTAAGAATAATTGGTAGGATATTTTCAACTATATTTAATGTATTATTTCCTTTTATATTAGGTGGAGCAATTGCTTTTATATTAAACATTCCTATGAAGAAAATAGAGCGCTTTTTAAAAAAGAAAATTAAAAACAAAGATGGTTTAGTAAGAATGTTATCGATTACATTATCTTTATTGTTATTTATAATTATATTACTATTTGTTGCTCTATTACTAATTCCAGAATTAGTTGAAAATATTAAAATGTTGATTAATAGCATTCCTGGATTAATTGATAAAATTAGAATCTTTGTTGTTGACCTGTTGGATAAATATCCAGATATCCAAAGTCAAATTGAAGAATTATTTTCAGGGCAAGGAAATGTTACTGATATGGTATCTAATTTTTTAAATTATTTTGTCAATGGTGCGGTAGGATTTGTTAGTAGTCTGGTATCAGGATTTGTAACAATATTTACTGCAACTATATTCTCAATTTATATGTTGAGTCAGAAAGAATATTTAATTAGAGGTAGTAAAAAAGTAATATATGCTATAACAAATAAGAAAAAAGCTGATAGAGTGATAGAAATAGGAAATATGGCAAATAATACATTCAGTAAATTTTTATCAGGACAATGTTTAGAAGCTGTTGTTTTAGGTTGTTTAATGTTTGTGGCATTTAGTTTATTTAGATTTCCATATGCACTTCTTATATCAGTATTAACAGCAGTAACAGCATTAATTCCAATTTTTGGTGCATTTATTGCTGCAGCAATTGGATTTGTATTAATTGCTCTTTCTAATCCGTTCCAAGCAATAATATTTATAATAGTATTCTTAGTTGTTCAACAAATAGAGGGAAATTTTATTTATCCAAGAGTGGTTGGTAAATCTGTCGGATTATCACCAATGTGGACTTTACTTGCAGTAACAGTTGGAGGAAATTTATTTGGAGTTGTTGGAATGCTTATTGGATTACCGATAGCATCAGTCATATATGCTATTATAAAAGATTTGATTAATAAAAAAATAAAAGAGAAAGAAATAGAAATTAGTTAAAGGAGAAAGCAAATGAAAGATGTTAAAGAAAATATTGGAAACATTATAATGTGTTTAGGAGAAATATTAATAGGAATAATTCTCTTGATTAAACCTGTTGGCTTTACAAAAACCATTATTATTGGTGTAGGATTAATATTATTGGTTATGGGTATTACAAATATTGTTAAATATTTTAAAACTAATGCAATAGAGGCAATGAAAGAACAATCTTTATCAACAGGACTTATTTTTTCAGCAATAGGTTTATTTTGTACACTTCGTTCAAATTGGTTTATTGCAACATTTCCAGTTTTAACAATTCTTTATGGAGTAATAATATTTTTAGTAGGGCTAAAAAAAGTTCAATGGGCAGTTGATTCGATTAGATTAAAAAGAAAATATTGGTATATCGTAGGCATCAATGCTATTTTATCTATAATTTTTGCACTAATTGTTATGAATAATCCATTCTCAACAATTGCAGTTTTATGGCAATTTACAGGCGTTGTATTAATCGTAGAAGCTGTATTTGATATTGTAGCAATTGCATTCGATACTAAAGAAAAAAATGATTAGAGGTGAAAATAATGAAAGGTAAAGTAAAATGGTTTAATGATAGGTTAGGATATGGTTTTATAGAATCATATCATGTTGAAGAAGATATATTTGTTCATTTTTCAGAAATTAAAAAAGAAGGTTTTAAAACATTATATGAAGGAGATCTAGTTGAATTTGACTATGATAAGGATTTAAATAAAGCAGTTAATGTAAGAGTGATTAGAAAAGCAAAATATTATAAATATGATAATGAAAGTAATAATGTTGAATGTATATAAGTAAAAAAACAACAGGAAGGAAAGGGAAAAAATGGATTATAATTTTATAACTTATGGACTGACATTTATATCGCTTATTATTACACTTATAGCACAAAGTTTTGTTTCTAGTTCGTATAGTAAATATTCAAAAATTAGAAACAAAAGAGGTATTACTGGCTCTGAAGCTGCAAGATACTTATTAGATAAAAATGGTTTATCAGATATTAATGTTGTTGAAACAAAAGGATATTTGAGTGATCATTATGATCCAACAAGGAAAGTAATTAGATTGTCTAGTGACAATTATCATAATGACTCAATTGGAGCTGTTTCTGTTGCATGTCATGAATGTGGACATGCAATTCAAGATAAAGAAAATTATACATTTATGAGAATAAGAGCAAAATTAGTTCCTTTTGTAAATTTTTCCTCATATGCTGGATATTTTGCTATTGTATTAGGTGTATTATTTAGTTCTATAAATTTAATTTGGGCAGGAATAATTGCAGAAATAGTTATATTATTATTTCAACTAATAACTTTACCAGTTGAAATAAATGCTAGTAAACGAGCATTAAAAGAGATGGATTATTCTCATTTTTTAGATAGTAATGAATTAAAACAAGGCAGGACGATGCTAACAGCAGCAGCATTAACTTATGTAGCATCAGTTGCAACAACATTAATACAAATACTTAGATTAATTCTAATGTTTGGAAGAAGAGATGATTAATTATATGAAAGGAAACGATCAATTAGATTTTAAAAAATTTTGCAAAGTAAAATTATATTATGAATCTGCATTGAAAGAGTTGGAAACTAAATTAAATATTATTAATTCGGAATTTTCAGCTTTAAGTAGTGTTAATCCAATTAATCACATAAAAACAAGAATGAAAAGTTTACCTAGTATTATTGATAAGCTAAAAAGAAAAAATCTTAAACTAAATATTGAAAACACTTTTATTCTTGGTGATATCGTTGGTGCGAGAATAGTATGTAATTTTATAGATGATGTTTATAGAGTTATTGATAAATTGAAAACTAATAAAGATATAAATATAATCGAAGAAAAGGATTATATTAAAACTCCTAAAAGTAGTGGATATAGAGGTTATCATATAATAATATCTATACCAATTACAATTAATGGAATTAGAAAAAATATAAAAACAGAAATTCAAATAAGAACATGCGCTATGGATTTTTGGGCATCAAGTGAGCATCGATTGAATTACAAAAAAGTAGGACTATCAAATTCAGATAAGGAAGAATTAAAAAAATTGTCCAATGATATATGGGGAGTTGACCAAAAAATGAATTTAATGGCTAAGAAAAAGCTAGATAATGAAAAAATATCTTATTCAGATACTATTAATATTAGTGCTATAAAGGAGATTGTTAATTGGAGGAAGCAAAATGAAATTTTTGAATAAGTTTCAAAAATTTATGTATGGAAGGTACGGACCTGACGATTTATATAAATTTTTAGTAAAACTACATTTATTCCTATTTATTTTAAATTTAGTTTTAAAAAATGATATAATAATTATGCTTGAATTAGTAGTAATATTTATTGCATTTTATCGTTTTTTTTCAAAAAAAATATATATTAGAAGTAATGAAAATCAAAAGTTTTTGAAATTAAAAAAGCAGTTTGTAGCACCATTTCATAATATTAAAAGAAATATAAAAGATAAAGATCATATTTATAAAAAATGTAGAAAGTGTAAGACAACTTTAAAATTGCCTTTACCTTCAAAAAGAGGTATAAAACATGCTAAATGTCCTCATTGCAAAAATAGAGTTACATTATTTACATTTAAAAAAGAAAAAATAGAAATAATTACTAATAATAAAAAAGTAAAATATAATTAAATTCAGGAAATGGGTGGTGTAAAATGTCATATATTGAATTCAAGAATGTTAGTAAAATTTATAAAATGGGTGAAGTAGAAATTAATGCTTTGAATAAAGCATCTTTTTCTGTTGAGCAAGGAGAATTAATTGTGATACTTGGACCATCTGGAGCAGGTAAAACAACTTGTTTAAATATTCTAGGTGGAATGGATACAGCAACTAAAGGTGAAGTAATTGTTGATGACATAGATATTACTAAATTAAATCGTAAAGGGCTTATAGATTATAGAAGACATGATATTGGTTTTGTATTTCAATTTTATAATTTGGTTCAAAATCTAACAGCATTAGAAAATGTAGAGTTATCAGTACAATTATGTAAGGATCATTTAAATCCTAGTAAAGTTTTAGATAAAGTAGGTTTAAAAGAACGAAAAAATAATTTTCCTTCACAATTATCTGGTGGAGAGCAACAAAGAGTAGCAATAGCAAGAGCGATAGCCAAAAATCCTAAATTACTTTTATGTGATGAACCAACAGGAGCACTTGATTATAAGACAGGAAAACAAATTTTAAAGTTGCTTGAAGAAACTTGTAGAAAAGAGAATATGACAATTATTATAGTCACTCATAATAGTGCTATTGCAGAAATGGCAGATAAAGTTATTAAATTCAAAAATGGTAAAGTAGAAGAAGTTATTAAAAATAAAAAACCTAAAAATGTGGAAGAAATAGAGTGGTAATTATGAAGAATAGAATAATTACAAATAGTTTTAGAACAATAAAAAAATCATTTTCTAGATTTATTCCTTTATTTGTAATGAGCTTTTTAGGTGTATTTGTATTTGCTGGACTTCAATCTATAAAACCAGATATGATGACAACGCTTGATAATTTTTTAGATGAACATAATGTTTATGATTTACAAGTTGTATCAACAGGTGGGTTAACGGAAGACGATGTCAATGCTTTATTACAAGTCGAAGGAGTTAAAAATGTAGAGTACTCATATTCTCTTGATAAAATTGTCAAAATTGAAGAAAATGATTTAGTAATAAATATATCTTCGTTTCCAGAAAAAGTAAATTCATTAAAACTTTTAGATGGTAAATTTCCAGAGAAAAATAATGAAATAGTAGTTGAAAAAAATTTTATAAAAAAGACATCATATAAAATAGGTGATTCAATTAGTATCGAAGATGAAAAGTTGAAAGAAAAATCATATACAATTGTAGGAACTGTTGAAAGTGGTTTGTATTTTAATAATGATGAATTAGGGCAAGATAGAGGAACTACTACTATAGGTTCTGGGACAATTAGTTATTATACTTATATCTTAGAAGATTCATTTAATCAAGAATATTATAATTCCATATATATTACAGTAGATGGTGCAATAGATAAACCTACTGCAGAAGAGGATTATAATGGTTTAATTGAAAATGTAAAAAATAATGTCAATCAAATAAAAGCAAGTCAAGAAACAGCAAGATATAATAGTATATATAGCGAAGCAGAAAATGAAATTAAAAAGAATGAGAATGAAGTTAATGAAGAATTTGCAAAAGCAAAAAAAGAATTGGATAATGCAAAGAAAACATTAGATTCTACAAAGAATTACTTAGATTCTACAAAGAAAAGTTTTATAACATATAAAAATGAATTAAATAACGCAAGAAGACAGTTAGATAATGCTAAAAAAGAATATAATAATGCTTTAAATAACTATGGCATAAAAGAAAGTGAAATATCTAGTAACATAGAGAATTTAAATGAAAGTATTTCACAAATTAAAACACTTATTGAAAGTATTCCAAAAGATTCTCCGCAATATACTTCTTATTTAAATAAGTTAAAAGAATTGGAAACTAACCTTAATAATTTAATGGTTTTAAAAACTACTAAGGAAACAATTGAACAAAATGAAAAGACATATAATGATAGCGTGAATAGTTATAACTACTCATATAGTAAATACGAACAAGGTGTATCTGAATATAATAATGGACTAAGTGAATATGAAAAAGCAGTTAATGAATATAATATTCAAAAAGAAAATGCTTTAAATAAAATTGAAGAAGCTAAAGAAGAATTAAAAAAAATAGAAAAACCAACATGGTATGTATATGATAGAACTAATCATCAAACTTATTTAGATTATGTAGATGATACAACAAGTGTTAATAACTTATCAAAAATATTTCCAATTGTATTCTTTGCAGTTGCCATTTTAGTTAGTTTAATTTCTATGAATAGAATGGTTGAAGAAGATCGAATTGAGATCGGTACATTAAAATCACTAGGTTTTTCTAATAAAGAAATAATGTTGAAATATTTAATGTTTTCTACTATAGCAACATTATTTGGAGGTTTGTTAGGTGGAATTCTAGGCATTTTAACATTGCCAGCTTTAATATTTAGTATTTATGGTATGTTATTTAATGTTCCTAATTTCTATGTAGGATTAAATTTAAGTAAGATTATTATTAGTTTAGTTATATCATTATTATGTATATGTGGAACTACAATATTTACTGTATTAAAAGTGGTAAAAGAAAAACCATCTGACTTGATGCGACCAAAAGCACCAAAATCAGGAAAAAGAATTATTTTAGAAAAATGGAATTTTCTTTGGAAAAGAATTAGTTTTTCTAATAAAGTTACGCTTAGAAATTTATTTAGATATAAGAAAAGGGGACTTGTTACTGTAATAGGAATTGCTGGATGTAGTGCTTTAATGCTTTGTGGTTTTGGTATTAGAGATGCTATTATTGATATAGCAAACATGCAATATAAAGAAACTTTTACTTATGAAGCAATGATATATGTAAATGATATTGAAGATAAAACATCTGAAATATTTAATAGTGATTATATTGATGATGTGATTGAGGTTCAAAATATTAATGTAAAAAAAGATACTATATCAGCTAATATGTTTATAGTAGATAAAGATGAATCTTCTAAAATTGTTAATTTGGTTGATAAAGAAGGTAATCAATTAAAAATAGAATCTGGGAGTGTCATAATTACTGATAAATTTGCTGATTTAACTAATTTAAAAGTAGGTGATACACTTGATGTTATTGACGATAATAATAGAGCTTATAGTTATAAAATTAGTGGTATTGCTAAAAATTATTTAATGCACTATATTTATATAGACAAAGATACATTTAAAGAAAACAATGAATATAATTCAAATGTAGTATATTTAAATTTAAATAATACAACTGAATCCGCAGAAGAAGAATTATCTAAAAAATTGATGGATAGAGAAGAAGTGCTTAATGTTTCATTTATAGAGGAATTACTGGAAAGTGCTAATAATATGCTTACATCTTTAAATAAGGTAGTTGCTATTATAATTGTATTATCAGCAGCCCTTTCATTTGTAGTATTATATAACCTTTCTAACATAAACATTAATGAAAGAAAAAGAGAAATATCTACTCTAAAAGTATTAGGATTCCATGACAAAGAAGTAGATAATTACATAACAAAAGAAAATATAATATTTACAATCTTCGGTATATTGTTAGGTTTATTTTTTGGATATTTCTTAACTAAGGTAGTAATAATGACTGTCGAGATAGAAAAGGCAAGATTTATATATAATATTAGTTTGAATAGCTATATTTATACAGCAATTATAACTATAATTTTCACATTAATTGTAAATTTTGTAACTCACTTTAATTTAAAGAAAATAGATATGATTGCTAGTTTGAAAAGTGTAGATTAGGAGATAGTATGACAAAAGTAGGATTAGTTCTTGAAGGCGGAGCAATGCGTGGCTTGTATTCTGCTGGTGTATTAGATATTTTCATGGATAATAATATTCAAGTTGACGGAATAATAGGAACAAGTGCAGGTGCATTATTTGGTGTTAATTATTTTTCTAACCAACGAGGGAGAGTTATTAGATATAGTAAAAGATTTTGTGGAGATATAAGATATATAAGTAAAACTTCGTTATTATTAACTGGTAATGTAGTAAATAAAAATTTTGCATTTTATAAAGTAACTAAAAAACTTGATATTTTTGATAATGATACTTTTGTAAAAGCAAATAAAGATTATTATGCTGTAGCAACAAATATAGAAACTGGTAAAGCCGAGTATTTAAAAATAACTGATCCAATTAATCAGTTAGAGTGTCTTAGAGCTTCATCAGCTGTTCCTCTTGTATCAAGAGTAGTTGAAATAGATGGTAAAAAATATTTGGATGGTGGTGTATCAGATAGCATTCCAATAGAAAAATGTATTGAATTAGGTTACGATAAAATAATAGTTGTTCTTACTCAACCTTTAGATTATAGAAAACATAAATTAAGTTCATCAAAAGAAAAAATGGTTAGTAAAAGATACAAAAAATATCCTAATTTATTAGCTTCTATGATTGATAGACATAATAATTATAATAGTGCGATTGAAAAAATCATAGAATTAGAAAAACAAAATAAAATTTTTGTAATTCGCCCTTCTGAAAAAATAGATATTAAATTAATTGAAAAAAGTAAAGAAAAATTACAACAAGTTTATGAACTAGGACAAAAAGATGCTAGGAAAAAAGTGAAATCTTTAAAAAAATATTTAGATAGAAATTAGGTGATGTATAATAATAAATATAACTAAAGAAGAATTGCAACAATTATCTACATTAAAACTATCAGATTCTACTCATAATAATGGTGGTAATGTATATGTTTTAGATGATTTGTTATATAAAATATTCAAAGAATTCTATTCATATCAAAGTGAAATAGAAAGAAATACAGATTTCCAAATAAGAGAATCTATTCCTAATACACCAAAAATATTTGATAAAATTTATGTAGATGGTAAATTTTCTGGATATGTTATGGAGTATATTAAAAATGCAAAAACATTTAGAGAAGCAATTGGTGGACATGTTGATGAAGAATTAAAAATAAAAGCAATTTGTGATGTATATGAAGCATTAAAATTTTTACATAGTAGAAATATTTATTTAGGTGATGTTCATTCTGATAATTTTCTAATATCTAGTGATGGTGATGGATATATCATAGATTTAGATTATATGAGATTCCCAGGTGATGAGTATAAATTTCAGCAATGCTATTTAATAAAACCAAATAATAAAGCTTATAAAATTAATGTAGCTTCAATTTATACTGACAATATAAAAGTAATGCTATCATGTCTATCACTTTTAATAGGTATTGATTTAGAAAGATTTATTTCTAAAAAAGCATCTGATATCAATTTGGAAGAAATCTACAGTGATGTAATTCACCCCTTAAAAATTAAACCTTTAGATATTTATTTTAAAAAATTAATGAATGGGGAAGAAGTAGAATATTTTTCTGATTACTTATTAAAATACAAAGAGAAGCGACTAAAAAGACATAAATAATAGTGTGCAATAGAATTAATGATGATTTCTTAATAATTTTTAATAATTTGTTAATATTATGATAATAATGTTTTAATAAAATTATGGTAGAGGTGTGTTTATGAAGTCGTATCCATATTACCAGCATAAAGATATTAACAATCTTGATGAGTTATTAAAAAGATCGTTGGAGAATAAAGATTCTATTGCTTTTTTTTATAACGATGAAAACAAGCACACAGTATATAAAACATATCTTGATTTTTATAATGATGTTAGGTGTTTAAAAAAATTTATAGGTAATAAATACAAAAATAAAAATATAGCAATTGTTGGAGAAAATTCATATAACTGGTTAGTAGCTTTTTTTGGAATAATATTAAGTAACAATTTAGCAGTTATAATAGATAAAGATTTAGCAGAAGAAGATTTGCTAAAACTATTAAAAAAGAGTGATGTTAAGAGTGTATTCTATTCTGAAAACTATTGTGAATTTTTAAATAATAATAAAATTTGTGATAAATATACGATAGAAAATATAGGTAATTATATTAACGATTCCAAAAAATTAAAAGATATAAATTTGGTTATTGATAAAGACAAACCAGCTGTAATGTTTTTTACTTCTGGAACAACAGGAGCAAATAAAGGAGTTTTATTAAGTCAAAGAAATATTGCTTATGATATAGTGGCAGCTAGTAGTTTATTTAAACCAAATGGTAATGTATTAGCGATGTTACCATTTCATCATTCGTTTGGATTAATTACTGGGATATTAAAAGCATTTAATTATCGATGTCCGATATTTATTAATAGTAGTTTAAGAAATATAATGGATGAATTCAAAATAGCAAAACCAGAAACAATATTTGTAGTACCTGTTTTTGTAGAAACATTTTATAAGCAGATTTGGTCTAATGCGAGAAAAAGAAAAATGGATGGTAAATTAAAATTAGCTATTAGCATAAACAATGGACTTAGTACAATAGGTTTAAATTTTAAAGAGCAATTGTTTAAATCTATTTTAAATGAATTTGGTGGAAAATTAAAATATATGATATGTGGTGGAGCATATCTCGATAAAAAATATATAGAATGGTTTAGAAGTATTGGAATAGAAATACTAAACGGATACGGAATTACTGAATGTTCTCCTGTTGTATCAGTAAATAGAAATTTATATCATAGAGATGGTAGTGTAGGACAAATAGTAAAAGATTGCCAGGTAAAAATTGAAAATGATGAAATTCTAGTCAAAGGCGAGAATGTAATGCTTGGATATTATAAGGATAAAAAAGCAACTGCTGAAGTAATAAAAGATGGCTGGTTTTATACAGGAGATTTAGGATATATTGATAAAGATGGATTTTTATATATTACAGGTAGAAAAAAGAACTTGATCATACTAAGTAACGGAGAAAATATTCTTCCTGAAGAAATTGAGGCAAAATTACTTGTAAATAAAAATATTAGAGAGGTAGTAGTATATGAACAAGACAATAAAATAATCGCTTCCATTTATCCAACTGATGATTATATAGGAAATCAGAAATATTTTAACTCATTGATATATAAATATAATCGTAGTGTTCCTAAGAATCATCAGATTGCAATGGTAAGATTAAGGACAACAGAATTTAAGAAAAACAACAATAAAAAAATATTGAGAAGTAAGGTATTGGAGGAAGAATAAATGAAAAATGTAGAAAAAGAAGTAATAGAATTAATTGCAAATGTTGCAGAAGTTGATGTGGAAAGTATCAGTTTAAGTTCTGATTTAATGTTAGATGTAGGACTTGAATCATTAGATGTTGTAACATTAATAGCTGAATTTGAAAAGAAATATCAAGTGAAAATCCATGATAAAGATATTAAATGCTTACAAACAGTTGAAGATATTGTGAATTACATTAAGGAACATGAATAAATTATATATTTTAAAAGAGATAAAATCAGAAGATTTAATAAAAAAAATTGCTGATGACTATAATATTAAAAATTATAAAATAATAAAAAACGAATATGGGAAACCATACTTTGAAAATAATGGTGTTTATTTTAATATTAGTAATTCAGACTCAGTAGTTGTAGCAGCAGTATCTGATAAAGAAATAGGAATTGATATTCAAAAAATAAAATACAATGATGCGATTGTTAATAGAACTTTTACAGAAAGTGAAAAACAATATTTAAATAAAAGTAGTGATAAGAAAAAAACATTTACACTTATTTGGACTATGAAAGAAAGTTATGTCAAAGAGCTCGGAATAGGCGTTGGCTATGGTTTGAAAAATGTGGACACTATAAGTATGATTGATAAATTTAAAGTGATTGAATATGAAGACTATATAATTACAATTTATGAGTAAAAATGTTTGGGAGTAATGAAATGAATATATTGTATTGTGGCGATAAAAATATTGAAGATGGTTTATATATATCAATTAAATCTATTTTAAAGCATACAAGTGAAATATTAAACATTTATGTATTAACAATGAGATTTGAAGATTATAAACCAGTTAGTGATAAGGTGATTAATGAGTTAAATTCTATAGTAAAAAAGATAAACAAAGATAGTTTTGTTAAAAAAATAGATATAACAGATATTTATAATAAAAATGTACCTAAAGCAAATGTAGAAACAATGTTTACACCATATTGTATGTTAAGATTATATGCTGACTTAATCCCATTACCAAGTAAAATATTATATTTAGATAATGATGTTGTATGTAATAACAATTTTATAGACTTCTATAATATTGATAATGGGGAATATGAATTAATTGGTGTTTTAGATTATTATGGTAGCCATTTTTTTAGAAGAAAGATTTTAAAAAAGGATTATCTAAATTCAGGTGTTTTATTAATTAACTTAGATTTAATAAAGGAAACTAAATTATTTGAAAAAGCTAGGATAATGTGTAGTAATAAAAAAATGTTATTGCCAGATCAAAGTGCTTTAAATAAATTATCTAAAAAGAAATATATTTTACCTAGAAAATATAATGAACAAAAGAAAACACATGATGATACAATATTCAGACATTTTAGTACAACATTTAGATTTTTCCCATATATAAGAAAGCAAACTATAAAGCCATGGCATATAGAAAATTTGCACAATATATTAAATGAATATAGATTCGATGATATTTTGGATGATTATATTATTTGGAAGGAGAACAAAGAAAATGAATAAAAAAATTATACCAATATTTTTCACAATAGATGATGGATATGCTAAATTTTTAGCAGTTGCAGTTAAATCATTAATAGAGAATGCAAGCAAAGATTATTATTATAAAATTCATGTTATACATGAAGATTTAACAGAGGAAAATAAAATAAAATTAAAAAAATTAGAAACTGACTATGCAAAAATAGAATTTTATGAAATGGATAAAAGATTAGAGTGTATAACAGATAAGATGGGTACAAGACTAAGAGCTGATTTCTTTACTTTAACTATTTTCTTTAGATTATTTATACCAGAGATGTTTAAAGAATATGACAAGTGTATTTACTTAGATAGTGATATAGTAGTACCTGGGGATATTAGTAAATTATATAATGAAGATTTAGGAGATAATTTAATAGGTGCAGTAAGAGATAACTCTGTAGTAGATGTTGAACCACTTGCTTATTATATAGAAAACGCTATTGGAGTTGATAAACATTATTATCTAAATTCAGGTGTACTTCTATTGAACTCTAAAAAATTAAGAGAAGTTAAACTTGATGAAAAATTCTTATATTTGTTTAATAAATATCATATAAATTGTATAGCACCAGATCAAGATTATTTAAATGCAATGTGCAAAGGTAAAATACATTATTTAGACAATACATGGGATACAATGCCAGCTCCTGGAGTAAAACCAATAGATAATCCTTCGTTAGTTCACTATAACTTATTTTTAAAACCATGGCATTATGATAATGTAGATTATGAAGATTATTTTTGGAAATATGCAAAAAAGACTGAATATTATGATGAAATAAAAGAAATAAAAGAAAACTATTCTGATAAGGATAAAGAAGAAGATAATAAACACATGGAACTTATGATTCAAAATGGTTTAAATATTGCTAATAGTAAAAATACTTTTTTAAATCTTTTTGAAAGTGGTAAAGAAAGCAGACTATAAATTATGATAATCGGTGGAAGTAAAAAAGAAGTAATAAAAAATATAGAAAAAAATATAAAAAATAATGAATTAAATAAAAAAGTAGAAATAGATGATCCTAATTTATCAGAAGAAGAAATAGATGAATTATTAAATAAATTTTATAAAAATAAAAAAAATAAAACTCTATATAATTTCAAAAGAAACATGGCTAATACTATTGTAGAAAAATTAGGTAAGGAAATTTATCCAACTATTGAACTGGAAGGTTTAGAAAATTTAAACGGTATAGATTTAAGCAATGGTGCAATTATAACAAGTAACCATTTTAATCCATTAGATTCTTATACCATTAGAAAACTTGCAAATTTACTAAGGAAAGACTTGTATATAGTTATTCAAGATACAAATTTAGCATTACCAAATGAATTAGGATTACTTATGAATTATATGAATACAATTCCATTAAAAAATAGTCCTAATTATATATTAGATACTTTTAAAAAAGAATTGGAGCGTGTTTTAAGTAAAGGAAATCTTGTACTTATTTATCCAGAAGAAGAAATGTGGTTTAATTATAGAAAACCTAGACCATGTAAAAGAGGAGCATATCAATTTGCTTCAATGCTAAAAGTTCCAATTATTTCGTGTTTTGTAGAAATGAATGATTTATCTGAAGATGATAATGAAGAATTTTATAAAGTTAATTATAAGGTTCATATCTTAAAGCCACTTATACCTGATAAAAGAAAGAGTGATAGGGCAAATAGCATTGAACTTTCTAAAAAAGATTATGAGCAAAAAAAAGAATCATACGAATTATCGTATGACACTAAATTAGATTATGAATTTTCTATTTCTGATATAGCAGGATTAAAAAAGGATTAATCTTTTTTTATGTATTTTATGTATTCATAATTACTATGTTTAGAATTATTAACTAAACTATTATAAACTTTATCGTGTAATATCTTGTTTTTTTCTTTTTTTGTTTCACCTTCATTAGGGTAGAATGGACCATCAAAATAAATAGTTATATTTGGTTTCTTTCTGTATTTAGCTTTTTGATATGTAGTTGTCATTGTAAATACAGGGGCATCATTTTCTACTGGAAATCTAAATGAAGTTGTAGGAAAATCTCTAATAAAGGTATTATATGACCAAACATGTGCTTCAGGAAAAATTACAATGTTTTTCTTTTTACTATTAAGTTCATTTATGGCATCCATAAATTCTTTAAACTTATGTACTTCGTTTGGTATTGGTAAAGCTCCCAAAAATGGCATGAATTTTCCAAAGATAGGTAACTTTAGATTTGCAGCATTAACAATAATATATGGTTTTTTAGGAAATAATAAAACTCCTGGTATAAAAGGATCTCCAACAACTTGGGTGTGATTAGCATATATAAAGTATCCTTTGTACTTTCTTAATATATTTTTATTTTTAAATTTAACATGTAGAAATAATTTTAAATAAATAATACCAACTATATAAAAAATTATATATAGTAAAAACGAAAATACTTTGTAAAAAATATTGTTGTGTATATATTTATATGAGTCTTTAACTTGGTATTCTTGGTTTTTAAGTGTAACAAAATCATCTTCAAAAGAATTATAATATCTGGTTTTTTGTTTTTCCATTTCATCACCACACTTATATATATTATATACTAAAAAGAAGCGTATTTATTATTTTTTTTCTTCAATTATGTCATTTTAATAATTTTTAATAATTTGTTTATTGGTATTTAATATTTTATTAGTATAATACTAAATTGTAGATATTCTAAAAATTATGGAGAGGTAGTTATGAAGAAAGTGTTTGAAATAATTAAAAGATTTTTTAAAGAAAATGATAAAAAGTCATTATTTGTATTTATATTTTTAAGAGTATTAATCGTAATTTGTATGATTAGAGAAATACTAAATGGTGATTTTGAAAATGTAATGTTTTGTATCTTAACTTTATTTTTATTTCTATTGCCTTATATTATTGAAAGAACATTTAAGATTGATTTTCCCAGCGTTTTAGAAAGAATTGTATTTGTATTTATATTTTCAGCAGAAATATTAGGTGAAATAAACAATTTTTATGGTACAGTTCCTTTTTGGGATGTAGCATTGCATACAGTAAATGGATTTTTATGTGGTAGTATAGGATTTTCTTTAATATATTTATTAAATAAGAAAACTCGATTTATGAAGTTATCTCCAATATTTGTTGCTTTGGTTTCATTTTGTTTTTCAATGACCGTAGGAATAGCATGGGAAATGTTTGAATACGGTATGGATGTGGTATTTAAAACAGATATGCAAAAAGATGAATATGTTAATGTAATAAACACGGTAGATTTAGATCCAGAGTTTGATAATAATGTTGTTACAATAGATGGAATTGATTATACAATAGCTTATGATGAGAATAATAATGAATTAGTAAGATTTGATGGTTATTTAGATATTGGTCTTCATGATACAATGTCTGATTTAATTGTTAATTTTATTGGTGCTGTAGCATTTAGTGTTTTTGGATATTTATATGTCAAAAATGAAGAAAAATATAAATTAGCAGGTAATTTAATGACTAAAAGGAAAGAAGTTAGTGTGTAATGGAAAAAGTAATTGAAGTAGATATATTAGAAACATACGATTTATTTGAAAGACACAATAGAAAAAAAGTTTCAAAACCTTTAATTAACTATATAATTGAAGAAACACCAGAATTTAGAAAAGATGATAACTTAAAAATTATAATCAACAACAAGTTGTGCGAAAATGTAGATTGTAAAAAATTAATAAAACAAAGCTTAAAAAATGAATATGAAAAAAGTTATAAGAAACATTTGCATATTAGCGCTATCCAATTAATTTATTTAATCATAGGTGTAATAATATTGTTTATTTCAACTTTAATTAAAGGAGAAGTATTTAGAGAAGTTGTCCTAATTTGTGGTTGGGTATTAATATGGGCAATGGCAGAATTGGAAATATTTTCTGATATGGAAGGAAGAAAAAAAAGAAGAACACTAAAAAAATTAATAAATAGTGAAATTATAGTGAACAAGGTATAAAAAATGTATATTTTTGTTGTATAATATATATGTGTAAACTTACTTTACAAAGAGGTATTTATATAAAGGAGGGAAGTTTATGGCAAAAGTATTAATTGTAGATGATGATAAAGATATTTCAGAATTAGTGTCTTTGGTTTTAGAACAAGAACAAATTGAATCGGATATAATAAATAATCCATTAGAAGCACTAAAATTATTAGAAAATGGTAGCGGAGAATATGATTTAATATTACTTGATATTATGATGCCTGAATTAAGTGGTACGGAATTATGTTTAAAGATTCGTGATAAAATAGATGTTCCAATTATATTCTTATCTGCAAAAAAAGAAACAGTTGATAGAATGTTAGGATATGAAATAGGTGGAGATGATTACATAACAAAGCCATTTGAGAATATTGATCTTGTGTTAAAAGTTAAATCACATCTTAGAATGAATAAAAGAAGTAAATCAAGTGGTAATGGAAAAATAATAACAATCGGAGAAATATCATTAAATGAAGAAAGTTTAGAAGTTACTAAAAATGGAGAAAGGATAATTCTATCTACAAGAGAATATGAGTTATTAAAATATCTAATGAAAAATGCAGGTATATCATTATCAAAAGAAAAAATCTTTGAAAGTGTTTGGGGATTTGATTATGGTGATATAGGTACTGTTGCTGTAAATATCAAAAGTTTAAGAGATAAATTACAAGATAATAACAAGTACATTATAACTATATGGGGCTATGGTTATAAATTTGTAAGGGATTTTAAGGATGAAAAATAAAAAAACTTTAAGAAAATTTATTTATGTTTTCTTTACATTACTTGCAGTATTAAATATTTCAACTATATTTGTTTGGAAACTTTTATACTTTAATCCTAAAGAAGAAATTTTAAGAGAGCAAGAAGAAATGGTATATCATCAATTCTACGATAAAAAATATGAAAGTTATGAAGAGTTGGTGGTTGAATTGGATAGTATTCCTGAAATATCTTATAGTATTGAAAGTGAAGAACATCATATAGATCAAAATATTGTAAATAAAAAAGAACATTCTAATATATTTTCAGAACTGATAGAAATAAATAATAAAAATTATTTACTTAAAATATATAGTAATAATGCTTTTGATATATCTAATTTAGCAATAGGATTTTTAAAGGCACATGGTATTGTAGCAATTGGAATTGCGCTTATTTCGGTATTTGTACTTAATAAAACTTTAATTATTCCTTTAAAGAAATTAGGATCAGATATGCAAGATTATAAATTTGGAAAAAAACCTCAAAAAATGCCAAAGGTCCACAATGAAATATCTGTTCTTCAAGACGAATTTATTTCTCTAACTGATGCGTTGGAAGAAGAAAAAAAAGAACAAAATAGAATAATTGCTAGTATATCACATGATTTAAAAACTCCTCTTACTTCTGTAATTGGTTATTCTAATTTAATGATAGAAAAAGATATGACAAAAGAGCAAATGTCAAAATATAATGAAAAAATAAATTCAAAAGCAAAAAACATGAAAGATATTTTGAATAATTTTGATGAATATCTTGTAAATAATACTTCTCAATCCTTAAAACTAAAATCTGTAAAAATAGAAGATCTATTAAATCAAATCAAAGAAGATTATGAGTTTGATTTAAAAAATGCCAATATTAAACTTATGATAGAGTCTAATTGTACAGATGATTTAATTAAAATAGATGTTAAAAGAATTAGAAGAATTCTTTCTAATATAATTGATAATAGTGTCCGTTATATTAAAACAAATGGCAGGATAAAGATTAAAGTTGAATCTATAAAAGATTATTATAAATTTATAATTTCTGATAATGGTAAAGGTGTTGATGAAAATATCCTTAATAAAATCTTCGATCCATTATTTACAACAGATAATTCAAGAAAAATATCAGGTCTGGGATTATCAATCTGTAAAGAATTTGTAGAGATGCATGGAGGAACAATTAAAGCATATAATAATCTAGGATTAACAATAGAATTTACAATACCTAAAGAGCAACCAAAAGAGTAATTGCTCTTTTTTAATAATTCTTAATAAATTGATAATTATATTATAATTTTTATACTGTATATTTTTAATTAGTACAAAATAAATAAGTAGGTAAAATACTTTTATCTAAAAAAAGAAAAAAATAAAAGAATTATATTATTAGATAAGGAGAATTAGAGAATGTATTATAATAAAAATATTGAAGAACTTGAAAAAGAATTGCAAACAAGCAACAAAGGATTAAGTAAAGAAGAAGTTATAGTTAGGCAACAAAAATATGGAAAAAATATATTGCCCAAAAAACAAAAAGATAGTATTTTAAAAATATTTTTTAGCGAATTCAAAGATCCTATGGTTATTTTATTATTAGTAGCTATTGTTGCATCTTTAATCGCTGGTGAAGTCGTAGATGCTATTGCAATATTGTTTATAGTATTAGTAGATGCTGTTATGGGAACATATCAAGAAAATAAAGCTAATAATACAGCGGAGGCATTAGCAAAACTTGTAACAACAAAAGTAAAAGTTGTTAGAGATGATGATGTAATATCTATTGATGCCGAAGATTTAACAATAGGTGATTATGTACTATTAGAATCAGGAGATAAGATAAGTGCTGATATGAGAATTGTCGAGGCACATAATTTAATGATAGATGAATCTATATTAACTGGTGAAAGTGTACAAGTAAATAAAAATAGTGAAGTGATTAATAAGGACAATGTTATTATTGCAGAGCAAAGTAATATGGCTTTTTCTGGAACAACTGTTGTAACAGGGAGAGCTAAAGCAATTGTTGTAAGTATTGGAATTAGAACTGAAATAGGTAAAATTGCTGATAGTATAAATAATGCAGAAGAAGAAAAATCTCCACTTACTATTAGGGTAGAAAAACTATCAAAACAAATTAGTATGTTGGTATTAATAGTTGCTGTTGTTATAGCGGTATTACTCATAATAAAAGATGTTCCTTATCATGAAATATTCTTATCAGTAATTGCACTTGCAGTTTCTGCAATGCCTGAGGGATTACCTTTAGCACTTACTATGGCACTAACTATTGCATCTAATAAAATGGCTAAGAAAAATGTAATTGTTAGAAAGTTAAAATCTGCTGAATCACTTGGAAGTTGTACTGTAATAGCAAGTGATAAAACAGGTACTCTAACTGTTAATGAGCAAACAGCTAAAAAAATACTTTTACCAAATAATGATGAATACAATATCTCTGGTACTGGATTTAGTTTTGAAGGCGAAGTAACAGGAAATAATATTGAATTAGCTCGTGAAATCGCACTACTTGGTGTTATTAATAATGAATCTGATGTAGACGAACATCAAACAATAGGTGATTCAATTGATATTGCATTTAAAGTATTAGGTAAGAAACTTAATATAGAAACTCATAGGATTAAAAATTTAGAAATAATTCCTTATGAATCTGAAAATAAATATTCGGCAGTATTTTATGAAAAAGATGGAGAAACATATTGTACAGTTAAGGGTTCTTTAGAAGTAGTAAAAGGATTCTGTACTGATATTAATTTAATTAACGATGGCATGAAATCAACGATTTTAGAAGAACAAAATGAGGGATTAGCAAAAGATGGTTATCGTGTTATTGCTCTTGCTAATGGTAAAATAAGAAAGCAAGATAAATATACTACTGATGATATAAAAGATTTAACTTTTATGGGAATGGTTGGATTTATTGATCCAATTAGAAAAGAAGCGGTTGCTTCAATCAATGAATGTCGTACAGCAGGAATTAAAGTTTTAATGATTACAGGGGATCATCCTTTAACAGCATTCTCAATTGCAAAAGATTTAAAACTTACAAATGATTATAGTGAAGTAACAACAGGTATAGAAGTAGATGAAGAGTTTGAAAAAGGAGAAAAGAGTTTTGATAATTTCATTCGTCGCAAATTTGTATTTGCCAGAGTTACTCCATTACAAAAATTAAAAATAGTTGAATCATTAAAAAGACAAGGAGAATTTGTTGCGGTAACAGGGGACGGAGTAAATGATGCTCCTGCATTAAAAGCTGCTAATATCGGAATTGCTATGGGAAGTGGAACTGATATAGCAAGAGAAACCGCCGATATGATAATAGTTGATGATAATTTTAAATCAATTGTTGCGGGTATAAAAGAAGGTCGTGTGGCGTATGCTAATATTCGTAAAATTATTTTATTCTTAATATCATGTGGACTTGCTGAAGTAACATTCTTCTGTCTATCTATAATATTAGATTTACCAATGCCTCTTGTTGCAATTCAATTATTATGGATAAATGTAGTAACAGATGGTATTCAAGACTTTGCTTTATCGTTTGAAAAAGCTGAAAAAGGAGTTTTAAAAGAGCGTCCTCGTGATCCAAAAGAATCAATATTTAATAAAGAATTATTTCAAGAAATTTTTGTATCTGGATTAATCATTGGAGTAGTAGTATTTGTTGTGTGGTATTTCTTATTAAATAAGTTAAACATGGAAGTATCAATGGCTCGTGGATATATTATGGCATTAATGGTATTTATTCAAAATATTCATGTGTTTAATTGCAGAAGTGAACATAAATCAGCATTTAGTTTGCCGTTAAAAAACAATTGGTTAATAGTAGGAGGAGTAACAGTTTCTATAATTTTACAAGTTATAGTAATGGAAGTTCCATTCTTTTCTAATTTCTTGCAAACTGTATCAATACCATTTACTCATCTAATTTATTTGTTTTTAATAGCATTATTAATATTGGTGGTTATGGAAATTTACAAAAAAATTAATAATTCAATAAGAAATTCAAATTAATGTATTGAAAATAGATAAAACAAGACTAATAGTCAAAGGCTTGTTTTTGCCTGAAAGGAGCAATCACTTGTGAGTTTTGTATTAATAATAATAGGATTCATTTTATTAGTAAAATGTGCTGATTGGTTTGTTGAAGGTAGTTCTAACATAGCAAAAGCATTAAGGATACCTGCATTAATAGTTGGGCTTACAATTGTAGCTTTAGGGACAAGTGCTCCTGAAGCTGCTGTTAGCATCACTGCATCTATAAAAGGAATGAATGATATTTCTTTAGGCAATGTCGTTGGTTCAAATATAAGTAACTTACTTCTTGTTTTAGGTCTTAGTGGTTTGTTTGGTACATTAACAGCTAAAAAGAAAGTTATGACAAGAGATTTTAGATTCTTGATATTTTCAAGTGTAGTTTTATTAATACTTACTTTTGCATTTTATGTTTCAGGAGATGCAACAGGTATTATTACTAGAATCAATGGATTAATGTTATTAGGATTTTTAATATTATATTTATATGTATTAATTGGAGATACAGTCAAATCGATAAATAAAACTGAAGAAAAAACAAATTTTAAATTCAAAGATATAATATTAATTGTCGTTGGGTTAATTGGGATAATTATAGGCGGTCAATTAGTTGTTAATAGTGCAACTGATATTGCAAATATGTTTAACATAAGTGAAAGAATTATTGGATTAACAATTGTTGCAATAGGAACATCTTTACCAGAAATAGTAACTTCTATTGTAGCAGTTAAAAAGGGTGAATCAGATATTGCGATAGGAAATGTGGTAGGTTCAAACATATTTAATATTTTATTTGTACTTGGTTTATCAAGTGCAATTAGTCCAATTAATTTTGATATTAAGGCATTTTTGGATGTGTTCGTTATGGTCTTTGCAAGCGTGGTAGTCTATTTTGTATTAAGAAAACATAATAGAGTAGATAAAAAGAGAAGTTTAATTTTATTATTAATGTATGCTTTGTATATGGTATATATTTTAATACGATAATAAAATAATAGTTTATAATGTGAGAAAATAATTTAATATATGTTATAATATATATAAGTTAAAAAAGGATGATAATATGTTTTTAAGTGTAATTTTATTAATTGTTTTAATTGGCATCAATGGTATATTTTCAGCTAGTGAGTTAGCATTTCTATCGCTTGATAAAATTAAATTGAAAGAAGATACAAAAAAAGGTGATAAAAAAGCAATCTCTATAAATAAAATATTATCAGATCCATCTACATTTTTATCAACAATACAAATAGGAATAACTTTAGCTGGATTTTTAGCAAGTGCATTTGCGGCAGACTATTTTGCCGATTACTTTTTAAAAATAATAAATATTTCATTTCTTTCAACATCAGTTTTAAGAAGTGTATTGGTTATTTTAATAACTATTGTACTATCATACTTTACATTGGTATTTGGTGAATTAGTTCCAAAAAAAATAGCAATAAATGATCCTTATAAAATAGCGAGAACATTTGTTAGTATAATAAATATAGTTAGAGTTGTATTTTATCCATTAATAAAGTTTTTAACTTTTTCAACTGAATTAATTTGTAAGTTGTTAAAAATAAAAGAAAAAGATGATACGTTGACAGAGGAAGATATAAAGAAAATGGTTCTTCTTGGCAAAGAACAAGGAATTATAGAGGAAAAAGAAAAAGAATATATTCTTAATATCTTTAATTTTAATGATGTAAATGTTAACAAAGTTATGACTCCCAAAAAGGATGTAATATTAATAGATATAGATGCTCCTTTGAAGGATAGTATTTTAAAAATTAAAGAAACTAAATTTTCTAGATTTCCTGTATTTGAAAAAAATAAGAATAATATCATTGGTGTGTTAAATGTAAAAGATTTTATAATTGAAAAAAATAAAAATGAAGATATTAATTTAAAAGAAATAATAAGACCAATCCATAAGTTTTCACAGAGCGAAAAAATAGATGATGTATTTCGTAAGATGCAAGAGTTAAACGAAAGTATGTGTGCAATATTTGATGATAAAAATTTTATAGGAATAGTTACTATTGAAGATGCTGTAGAAGAAATTGTTGGCAATATCTATGATGAATATGATAGTTTAGATAAGAACGATTAAGGTTTATAATAAATCTTAATTGTTTTTAATTATTTAATAATTATCTCATAATTTTTATGCTGTATTATTATAAGTATATTATGGAGGTAATAATATGGTAAAAAGTTCAAATTCAATCTCAAAAAAAGCTGAAAAGAAGGCAGTAGAGGTTATAGTTGATAATGTTTTAAAAAAATTAGGAAAGGAGGATAAAGAACCAGAATATCTAAAATTATTAGACTGGGTAAAGAAATTTTATGGTTCGGGATTATCAGAACAAAAATATGAAGAAGTTAAAGCAATAATCAAAAATCCAGATCATAGATGGATGAAGTTTGTTAATAATTTAATTGATGAATTACATCCTAATGTTTTGAAAAAAACTGTAATGAATTTAGGATATGGTGCAGCATTTAATGGGACAAGAACTATTAGAGAAAATAGAGAAAAATATAAATGTAATATTCCATGGTTAATATTATTTGATCCTACTTCAGCTTGCAATATGCATTGTATTGGATGTTGGGCTGGTACTTATGGACACAAATATAGTTTATCTTATGATGATATGGATAAAATTGTAAGAGAAGGTAAAGAACTTGGTGTTTATATTTATATGCTAACAGGTGGAGAACCATTAGTAAAAAAGAAAGATATTTTAAAATTAGCTAAAGAACATAATGATGTAGAATTTTCTATTTATACAAATTCATCATTAATTGATGAGGATTTCTGCAAAGAAGTTCAAAAACTTGGTAATATAGTTTTCCAATTATCTATTGAAGGTTTTGAAGAAACCAATGATGGTAGAAGAGGAAATGGTCATTATAAAAATGTTATGAAAGCAATGAAGTTGCTTAAAAAATATGGTATCTTGTTTGGAGCATCTATATGTTATACAAAAGATAATGTTGAAACAGTTACTTCAGATGAATTCTTAAATATGTTAGTAGATAATGGTGTAAGATATTCATTCTACTTCCATTATATGCCAGTTGGAAATAATGCTGTTCCAGAACTGATGCCAACTGTAGAACAAAGAAAGTATATGATTAAAAGAATTAGAGAAATTCGTTCAGATAAATCAGATATTGGATTATTTCCAATGGATTTTCAAAATGATGGTGAGTTTGTTGGTGGATGTATAGCAGCAGGAAGAAATTATTTTCATATTAATTCTGCTGGAGATGCTGAACCATGTGTATTTATACATTATTCTGATTCAAATATTCGTGATAAGTCAATTTTAGAAATTTTACAAAGTCCATTATTTATGGCTTATTATAATGAACAACCATTTAATAGAAATCATTTAAGACCTTGTCCAATGCTTGAAAACCCAGAAAAATTAAGAAAGATAGTTAAGGATACGGGAGCGAAAAGTACGGATTTAGAATCACCTGAAGATGTTGAACATTTATGTTCTAAATGTGATAAATATGCTGCTTGTTGGGCAAAAGAAGCAGATAAAATATGGAATAGTAAAGAACATAATAATAAAGGTAAATATCAAAACTATGCACCTCATAGAAGAGATAATTTATAATAAAATAGTGTAGAATAATAAAAAAATAAAATATTCGTGGTATAATGTTTGTAAATGAAATACTAACAATTTTATAGAATGGAGTAGAGCAAACATGAAAATACCAGTTCAAGCACAAGTTATAAAAAAATTATATGATAATTCTTTCGATGATTTAAGAATTAAGTATGGGTTAACAATGAATGAGATAATGTTTCTATTATATTTAGATAAGAATAAAGCAAACAATACAGCATCTGAAATAGTTGAAAATTTAGTTACAACAAAATCACATATATCAAAATCGATAGATTCACTTGCAAAAGGGAATATAATTATTAGAATTCAAGATGAATTAGATAAAAAAATAATACGATTATATATAAGTGATACAGCAAATGATTTATTAGATGATTTAAGAACAAGAGAAGAAATTATTAATCGTACTATAACAAAAGGAATTCCTAATGATGATTTAGAAACATTTAATAGGGTATTAGAACAAATGAGAAAGAATGTTTATGATTTGATAAATAAATTTTAAAAATTAGCACTCTAATATTGACATTGCTAATTTAAGTGGTATAATTAAATTGTACTTAAAAAGAGAGTCTTTGAAAAAAGACTCAAAATTTAAGACGATAGTTCAAAATTGAACAAAAGATTATTTGTAATTATTCTGGAGAAAAAGTGTTGTAATATGAATAGTATTATAGAAGAAAGAAGGTAATAATTTATGAATGTTAAAATAATAGGTAGTGAATCAAGTAATAGAATAAAACTTTTGAAAAATTTAAATAAAGCAATTGATAGTTTAAAAATGCATGTAACTCCAACAATAGAGGAGGATGAAAGAAGTATAAAGAATTATAATATAACTAACACTCCAGCTTTAATTATAAATGATAAGGTAATAAGTCAAGGAAAAGTGTTAACTGAAAAAGAAATCGTTAAATTTTTAAAAGTATTAAGTTAAGAACATTTGGAGGAAAATATGAAAGTAAAAGAATTTAAAACAGAATCAAAAAAGTTAATGGATTTAATGATTAACTCTATTTATACTAATAAAGAAGTATTTTTAAGAGAAATAATATCAAATGCAAGCGATGCATTAGATAAACTTCATTATGAATCACTAACAAATAGTGAAATAAAAATTGATACAAGTAGTTTTAATATTCGCATCGATGTAGATAAAGATAAGAGGACTTTAACAATTTCAGATAATGGAATCGGAATGTCTAAAGAGGAATTAGAGAACAATTTAGGTACGATAGCTAAAAGTGGTTCTTTAGATTTTAAAGAAAATAATAAAAAGAAAAAAGATATTGATATCATTGGACAATTTGGCGTTGGATTTTATTCAGCATTTATGGTTTCATCAAAAGTTAAAGTTGTATCTAAGAAGTATGGAAGTGACGAAGCTTATTCATGGATGAGCGAAGGTGTTGAAGGATATAGCATTGAAAAAGATGAAAGAGAAAACTACGGAACAGATGTAATTTTAACAATAAAAGAAGATACAGATGATGAAAAATATAGTAAATTCTTAGAGGATTATGAAATTCAAGGTTTGATAAAAAAATATAGTAATTATATAACTTATCCAATAAAAATGGAAGTAACTCATCAGCATTTAAAAGAAAAAGTAAACCTAGATGATAAAGATGAATACGAAACAGTAACTCATGATGAAGTAATAAATGATTTAATTCCAATTTGGAAAAGAAATCAAAAAGACATAAAGGATGAAGAATATGATACATTCTATTCTGATAAATTCTTTGATTATGAGAAACCTATAAGACATATTCACACAAAAGCAGAAGGAACTCTTGAATTTAGATCATTAATATACATTCCTTCACATATGCCATATGATTATTACACTAAAGAATATGAAAAAGGTTTACAACTTTATTCTAACGGCGTTCTAATAATGGAAAAGTGTCCTGATTTAGTTCCAGATTATTTAAGTTTTATTAAAGGTGTTGTTGATTCTTCTGATTTACCATTAAACATATCAAGAGAAACTATTCAACAAAATAGAATATTAGCAACTATTTCTAAAAATATTGAAACTAAAGTTTTAAAAGAATTAGAAGATATGCAAAAAAATGCTAGAGAAGATTATATAAAATTCTATAACGCATTCGGTATGCAAATTAAATATGGAGTCTATAACGATTACGGAATGAATAAAGATAAATTAAAAGATTTATTAATGTTTTATTCATCTAAAGATAAACAATTTGTAACTTTAAAAGAATATACTGAAAGAATGGAAAAAGAACAAAAAAATATTTATTATGCTTGTGGTGAAACAGTTGATAAAGTTGATTTAATTCCACAAGTAGAAGCAGTTAAAAACAAGGGGTATGAGGTTCTATATTGCACAGACTATGTGGATGAATTTGCTATTAAAATGTTAAACAAATATGCTGATAAAGAATTTAAAAATGTTTGTACCGATTCATTAGAATTAGATTCTGAAGAAGAAATAGAAAAACTAAAAAAGAAAAATGAAAAATCAAAAGATATGTTTAATATAATGAAAGAGGCAATTCCTGAAATTAAGGATATTAGATTTACTAATAAACTATCTAACCATCCAGTATGTTTATCTAGTGCTGGTGAAATAAGTGTAGAAATGGAAAAAGCTCTTAATTCTATGCCAATAGATAATAAAATTAGTGCAGAAAAAGTGTTAGAGATTAATGAAAAACATAAAATTGCCAAAAAATTAAATGAACTTTATAAAGAGGACAAAAAAACTTTGAAAAAGTATGCTAAAGTTTTATATGCTCAAGCAAGATTAATAGAAGGATTATCCATTGAAAATCCAACAGAAATAAGTAATTTAATGACAGAAATAATGTCAAAATAAATTATAGTAATATAGTATATAATTTAAGTTAATAATAATAATAAATGGTATTAAAAAATATATAAAAAAAGAAAGGAAGATGATGTATATGATGTTAGTACCAAGAAGAAATGGATTTGGTTTCTTTGATGATTTTTTTGAAGATGAATTTTTTAAAGGAAGAACAAGAGATTTAATGAGAACTGATATTAGAGAAAAGGATGATAAATATATCGTAGATATTGATTTACCTGGATTTGAAAAAGAGAATATCAATTTAACATTAAATAATGGATATCTAGAAATATCAGCAAAATCTGAAAAAGAAAACAAAGATGAAACAGATGGTAAAATTGTTCGTCAAGAAAGATTTTATGGAGCTTGTTCACGTAAATTCTATGTAGGAGAAGATATTATTGAAGAAGAAATTCATGCTGAATTCAAAAATGGTATCTTAAAAATTGAAATTCCTAAAAAAGAAGAAACAATTGAAAATAAAAATATTAAACATATTGAAATTAAATAGTATTTATAAAAATATAATAATTTATTATTAAAAAACTTTATCAACATTAATTTGTGATAAAGTTTTATTTATTTCTATTATATATTGCTTGAATTCTCATTATTAATTCCTTAACACTAAATGGTTTTACGATATAGTCATCAGCACCTAAAGAAAAGAATAAAACTATATCATCTGTATTATTATTAGATGATATAACAATGATAGGTTTGTTAATTAAAGATCTTACATATTTAAAAGATTTAATTTTACTATTACTTAAATTGTCTAGATCAAAAATAATTATTTCTGGATTTTTGTTGCTAATTAATTTTTTAATATTAGTTATATCATTACAATAAATTAAATTAAAATTTTTATTTAAAGAACAATTATGTATTTCTTTCATTAATATTTCATCTTTATCTACTATTAGAATATTCATATTTCACCTCATATAAATTATATAGAATTATTTTGAATATAGTGTGAAATTTATATGTTAAATAGAACAAATATCTTATAAAATATTAAGAAATTATTAAGAAAAATTAAATTCAAATAAACCTATTGTAATATAAAAAAACGAATGCTATAATAAAATCACTTAATAAAGATATTGCAATTAATCTTAATAAATCTACGAAATGTTTATTTATTAAAATTTCTTATCATATTTTGTTATATGAAGGTGCACGAATGAATGCCAGAAGTAATTTGGTCTTGTTATTATTAAGTATACGATCGTATGAAGAAAGAAAACTTCAGAAAAGCAAGCGACTTTGATTCGACTAAAATCAAAGTTGATTCAAACTAGAAATAGCGTCTTGTCAGCGTTATTTTTTTATTTAATTTATGTTGTTAAAAGAAAGTAGCTTATGCTACTTTTTTTCTTTTTTAATAATTTTTAATAAACTGATAATATTTCCATAATTATTTATTGATAATATTTATAGTATAGGAGGTAAAAGATGAATGATGAAAGATGAAATTATGCAGAAGCTGATTGAAAAAACAGCAGCTAAATTAGGCATTGATTCAAGTACTTTATCTGGCAAGACTAACATCAAAACCGACATTGACTTAAAGAGCATAGAAATGGTAGGAATTATTTCTGAACTTGAAGAAGAATATGATTGCTATATCAAGTACACGGATTTGATGCATGCCGATACAATTGAAGAATCGGCAGAAATTATTGCTAAACAAGTAGAATAAGAAAGGGTGATTTAATGAAAGAAGAAAAAAAGAAAGCAGTAATTGAAAATGAATTGTCATTACCAAAAGAAATGCCACCTAGAGATGAGAAAATAGTTAATATTACTTATCCAGATGGTAGCAATTGTGATGTAATATTCACAAAAATGACACAGCCAATTCCAAAAGAGGAATTAGCAAAAGTTCCAAGAGAAGAGGCAATGAATTATTGTGTTGAGGTTCCGATTAACACAACTGAATACTATGTTGACGATGAAAAAAAAGTTATTTGTCTTCAAGATCAACCAGTAAAAATGCGAGATGGAGTAACTATCTATGCGGATATTTATTTACCAGCAACAGCATTAAAAGATCCTGTGCCTTTAATTATTAGTTGGTCATTCTTTGGAAAACAACCTTGGCATCAACCAGTACAAATATTTAGACCAATGGGAGTTCCAACAGGAGCAGTATCTAATGTTTGTAAATTTGAATCATCAGATCCAATGTATTGGTGTTATCAAGGATATGGTGTTGCTAATGTAGATCCTCGTGGTATAGGAAATTCAGAAGGTGATCAACAACAATTTGGTACACAAGAAGGTCGTGATGGATATGACTTTATTGAATGGGCTGCTACACAAAAATGGTGTAATGGAAAAGTAGCTTTATTTGGTAATTCTGGTGTTGCTATGAGTCAATGGAGAATTGCAGCAGAATGTCCTCCTCATTTAGTTTGTATTGCTCCATGGGAAGCAACAGGAGATCAATATCGTGAAAGTATTATGGAAGGTGGTATTCCTGGATTCTTTGGTGGTTCAATTGTAATCGCAGCACAAGGAAAGGGATATATTGATAATACAGTAGCAATGGCTAAAAAAGAACCATTTGTTACAAGTCCATATTGGCAAGATAAAATACCTCATTATGAAAGAATTAATATTCCAGTTTATACAACATGTAATTGGAATCACTTCCATTTAAGAGGTTCTTGGGAAGGTTTTAACAAAATTAAAACTAAGAAAAAATGGATGAGATGTCATCAAAAATTTGAATGGCCTGATACATATGATCCTGCCATGTTACAAGATTTAAAATTATTCTTTGACCGTTATTTAAAAAATATTCATAATGGTTGGGAATTAACTCCAAAAATTCGTATGGAAGTTATGGATGCATTTGAATATCCATATCAAACTAATCGTCCAGAAAATGAATGGCCACTTGCTAGAACACAATATAAAAAATTATATTTAAATGCAGCAAATGGAAAACTAGGAGATGCTCCAGTTAAAAATGAAAGTAAAGTGAGCTATGATGGACAAACAGGATTAACTACATTTGAATATACATTTAGAAAAGATACTGAACTTACAGGATATTTAAAACTTCGTATGTGGGTTGAAGCAAAAGGTCATGATGATATGGATTTATTTGTTACTATTAAAAAACTATCTACTAAAGGAGAATGGTTACCAGTAACAATATTTGGTAGTGAACGTCATCCTGGTGCTTGGGGTAAACTTAGAGTTTCTCGTCGTCACTTAGATGAAGAATTATCTACAGAGTATCAACCGGTATTAACACATGATAGAGATGAAAAATTAAAACCAGGTGAAATTGTTCCTGTTGATATTGAAATTTGGCCATTATCAAGATTCTGGCATAAAGGTCAAAAATTACAATTAGAAATAGCAGGAAGATATATTCGTGATGAATGGTTTGAACCACTTGTTTGGTTTGCGGATAACAAAGGTGAACATGTAATTCATACTGGTGGAAAATATGAATCATATCTTTTAGTTCCTGAAGTTCCTCCTAGATATGAAGATGGAGAATTCATTTACAGATAAGGAGGAAACTAATGAATTTAATGGATAATGTAAAAGCTAAGGCAAAGGCACACCCTGGTAGGGTTGCCTTTCCTGAAGCTAATGATTTAAAAATGCTAACTGCGATGGACGAAGTTTCAAAAGAAGGATATTGTAAAGTTGTAGTAGTAGGCAATGTATATGAAATCCATGAACTTTGTGAAGAAAATAAAATAGATGATTCTTCTTGGGAATATATTGATATAAACAATGAAGAATATAAGGAAAAAGTTTTAGCAAAATATTTAAAATTGCCTAATTTAGTTTATGGTGAAAAATCTCTTAGAAGAAGAATGAACGAACCTCTTTACTTTGCACTTATGATGGAAGCAATAGATGAAGTAGATGTAACATTTGCAGGAATTACAAGTACTACTGGAGATTTTATCTTGGCAGCTCAAACAATAGTTGGTTTAAAAGATAATTTGGATGTTGTTTCTTCTGTAGGAATTGCAGAACTTCCTAATTATAATTTTGCTGATGGTGGAAATTTAATTGCGATTGGTGATTGTGCTGTATGTACTAATCCAACTGCTTCTGAACTTGCTAGTATAGCCATTTCTACTTGTGATACAATTCATGCAATAACAGATTGGGAACCGAGATGTGCACTTCTTTCCTATTCAACTGACGGTTCTGGACAAGGTGATTTAGTTGAAAAAGTAAAATTAGCAGTTAAAATTGCAAATGAAAGAAGACCAGATTTAAAAATAGATGGAGAATTCCAACTTGATTCTGCAATTGTTCCTGCTGTAGCAGCAAAAAAAGTTAAAAGAGAAAGTGATGTCGCTGGACAAGCAAATATATTAATTTTCCCTGATTTAAATGCTGGTAATATAGGAGTAAAATTAATCCAACAATTTGGCGGTGCAGATGCTTATGGACCATTATTACAAGGTTTTAGAAAAATTTGTAGTGATTGTTCAAGAAGTGCTCCAGTATCTGAATTAGTAGGTAATATTTTATTTTCAATTGTTAGAGCAGGTGATTTAAAAAATGCAAAAAAATAGTTTTAAAATTTTAGCTATAAACCCTGGTTCTACTACTACAAAAATAGGATTATTCCAAGATGAAAAATGTTTGTTTAAAACTACTATTGAACATACAAAAGAAGAACTAGCTCCTTTTAAGGAAATTTCAGATCAAAAAGATTTTAGATTAAATGTTCTAATAGATGTATTAGAAAAAAATAAAGTTGATATTAATTCAATTGATGCTTTTGCTGGAAGAGGTGAAGGATTAGTTAGTTGTCCAGGTGGAACATACCTAATTAATGACAAACTTTATGAACATGCAAGTACAATGTTTACAGTAAAACACCCTGCTACTTTAGGAGCTACTTTGGCTTATGAACTTGGACAAAAATATTCTAAACCTGCCTTCTGTGTAAACCCTCCAGATGTTGATGAACTAAAAATGGAAGCAAGAATAACAGGTATAAAGGATTTATATCGTGAAAGTAGAGTTCATGCTTTAAATCAAAAAGAAATTGCTAATAGATATGCAGATAAGATAGGTAAAAATTATAAAGATTTAAATTTAATAGTTTGTCATTTGGGTGGTGGTATATCTATAGCAGCACACAATCATGGTAAAATGATAGATTCTAATGATAATGTTAATGGTGATGGACCAATGACTCCAAATAGAAGTGGCTTTGTTCCTGCAAAACCATTGATAAAAATGTGTTTTAGTGGAAAATACACAGAAAAAGAAATTAATGCCTTAATCAATAAAAATGGTGGTCTAATATCATGGCTTGGAACAGATGATGTTAGAGAAGTAAAAAAACTTATTGAATCAGGTAATACAAAAGCAAAAATATTATATGATGCGATGATTTATCAAATTGCTAAACAAATTGGTGCTATGTTTGTAGCATTAAAATGTAATTGTAGTGCAATTATTTTAACTGGTGGTATTGCTAATGAAGAATATTTAGTGAAAACAATAAAAAAATATGTTGGAAAATTATCCAAAATTGTTGTAATGTCTGGTGAATTTGAACTAGAAGCATTATCGAGTGGTGCACTTAGAGTTTTAAGGAAACAAGAAACTCCAAAGAGTTATACTGGAATACCAGTTTTTAAAGAATTATAGGAGATGTAAAATGAAAGGAAAAGATATTTTTAAACAGCTATTACCTGGTGTAATAGTGGGATTAATTTTAGGTTTCTGTCTTACTATGTTAGTTGGAGTAAATACAGAAAATCCAATGCCAAATTATATAGGTGGAGCAATGTGTTGTTTTGTACCTACATTATTAAACTGTATTATAGTTTTAAAAGGAACTGCAAAACATTTAGATCGTAAGTTGCCTTTTGGAAAAGCGTTAGGAAGAACTATACCTTATGCTTTAGTAGCATTAGTAATTGGTTTTGTTGTAGTTTCAGTAATAGTTGAACAAATGATGGGTATTAATACTTGTGAATTATCCACAATAACTACAGCAATTTATGAAGCAATATTAGGTGTTGTGGTTTCAACTATATCAGCATATATGGCTCTTAAAAAATATGAGTCAGATGTAAAGTACACTAAAAGAGATTAATTTTTCTTTATATGGAAATATTATAAAATGGAGATGATAGATTGAGAATTGTACAATATGGTTGTGGAAAAATGAGTAAATATACTATGAGGTATGTTTATGAAAAGGGTGGCGAAATAGTTGGTGCTATCGATAATAATCCAAATGTAATAGGACAAGATATTGGTTCTATAATTGGATGTGAAGGTAAAGGAGTTGCTGTTCAAGGTGTTGATAAAGCAAGAGATATTTTAATTAATAGTAAACCAGATGCTTGTATTATTACAACAATGAGTTTATTAAGTGATATTGAAGAAGCATTAATACTTTGTGCCGAACTTGGTGTTAATGCAATAACAACTTGTGAAGAAGCTTTCTTCTCTTGGAATTCAAATCCAAATTTAACAGCAAAAATAGATGCACTTGCTAAAAAGAATAACTGCACTATTACAGGAAGTGGTTATCAAGATATATTCTGGGGACAATTAATAACATCTATTTGTGGTGCTACACAAAGTATTAAAAAAATTGTTGGAGAATCTTGGTATAATGTTGAAGATTATGGAATTGCTTTAGCAGAAGCTCATGGAGCAGGATTAACATTAGAAGAATTTGATAAAAAGATTGCTAGTGTTGATAGAATGAGTGATGAAGAAAGACAAAAATTAATAGATAATGGAGAATACGCTCCAAGTTATATGTGGAATGTAAATGGTTGGATGTGCAAAAAACTTGGATTAACTGTTAAAAGTCAAACACAAAAATGTGTTCCTGAAACATATAAAGAAGATATTGAATCTAGTACACTTGGTATGGTTATAAAAGCAGGAGATGCAACAGGTATGAGTGCTGTTGTTACTACTGAAACGAATGAAGGAATAACATTAGAAACTAAATGTGTTGGAAAAGTATATGCTCCTGATGAATTTGATATTAATGAATGGAGTATTATTGGTGAACCTAATACGACAGTTACAGTTAGGCGACCATCTACAGTAGAATTAACATGTGCTAGTGTAGTAAATCGTTTACCAGATTTAATAAAATCTGAACCAGGATTTGTACCTACTGCAACAATGGAAGATCTTGCTTATAAATTAAAAATATAAGTAAATGAAAAAAGGTTATCAATAGCGATAACCTTTTAATATGAATATTGCTACTAAAAAAGTATTGGAGTATGATTATGAGAAGTAAAAATAATAAAAAAAATAAACAACATATCAATTTACTTGTTACTATAGATAAAAATTATCTTTCGCCGTTAATTACAATGATGCAATCATATAGTAAAGTCCATAGTGAAGTAACCACTGATGTTTATCTTGTACATTCTGCACTAGAAGAAAAAGATATTGATTTACTTATAGATGAAGTGAATGATAAGAATATTAATGTACATAGTATTAAAATTACTAAGAATTGGTTTTCAGATACACCTGTTCTTGAACGACTCCCTAAAGAATCTTTTTATAGATTAATGGCATTTGATTATTTACCTAAAGAAGTTGAGTGTTGTTTATATTTAGATCCAGATATTTATATCAGAAAATCTTTATTACCTTTATATAATATGGAAATGGGAGATTGTTATATTGCAGGAGCAAGCCATTTATATGGATTTATAAATTTCATAAATAAGGCAAGATTAAATCTTACTAATCAAGAAAGATATATAAATTCTGGAATCATGCTTATGAATATTAAACAAATTAGAGAGGATTTTACCGTAGAATCTATTTTTGAAAGTTTGGAAGATAATATTCAAAAACTTATCATGGGAGATCAAGACTTAGTAAATATTTTATTTGGTAGTAATATGATATTGCTAGATGAAAAAATATATAATTTAGATGAGCGTGCATTTAAGCATAATAAAAAGAATTTTGATTTAAATTCAGTTGAAAAAGAAACAGCAATTATACATTATAATGGAAAATATAAACCCTGGTTAGATGGATATAAAGGCGAATTAAATTGTTTTTATCCAAATGTTGAAAATAAAGGACCAGCTCCTGTTGGTAAATTAAAGAAACAAATTAAATCTATACTTAATATAACTAAAGCCACTACAGCACAAAAAATTGCAACTATAGGATTTCTAGGTTTCTTAATATTATGGGTTGTATTATTTATAAATTATGGAAAAGAATTAACATCAATAATATCGAATCCTACATTGTTTAAATCATGGTTAGGTCAGTTTGGAGTGTTTGACGAGATAATATTTATTTTATTAAGAACGGCTCAAACCGTTATAAAATTTATGCCTGCAGAACCATTTGAAATAGCATCTGGATATGTATGGGGTGCTATACCTGGTATGATATATTGTTTAATTGGAAATTTAATAGGAACGCTTATAATTTTGGCTTTAACTAAAAAATTTGGACAAAAAGTATTTGAATTTTTTATGCCTACTAAAAATATGAAAGTATTTTCTATTTTTAAAAATACTAAAAACATATATTCTTTATTGTTTTTCTTATATTTAATTCCTGGATTGCCTAAAGATGGTTTTACTTATTTTGTCGGTTTGTTACCTGTTAAAGTTTTTCCTTTTTTGCTTATTAGCGGAATTGCTAGAATACCATCGATTATTTCATCAACTATATGTGGGTCAACTTTGTATAGCAAACAATATATTGTTTCGTTTTTAGTTTTTATTGTAACAATTTTTTTATCGATATTTGGAATGTTTATTTATAAAAAGATTTTAAATAAAAAAACTAATAACTCTGTAAGAAATTCAAATTAATAAATTTATAAAGCAAATCAATAATATAATATGATTTGCTTTTTTTATGCTATAATTAATTAAGGAGTTTTTTAATATTATTTTAATCTTTAAATTTTATAATAAATCTAGGTGGTGATTATTTTGCGAATATTAGTTGTTGAAGATGAGTTTAGTTTAGCTGATATAATTGCAACTAAATTAAGAAAAGAAAAATATAATGTAGATATATCTTTAGATGGTGAAGAAGGATTAGATAATGCTTTAAGTGATATTTATGACCTTATTATATTAGATATAATGCTACCTAAAAAAAATGGTATAGAAATACTAAAAGAAATTAGAAACAACCATATAGATACGAAAGTAATTATGCTAACTGCAAAGTCATCACTAGATGATAAATTAATTGGATTTGAAAATGGTGCAAATGATTATATAACTAAACCTTTTCATATTGAAGAATTAATTGCTAGAGTTAATGTCCAATTAAGAAATAGTGAGAAAAATACAAATAAAGATATTTTAAAATTTGGAGATATAGAATTAAATGTTAGAACATCTACTATCCTTTGCATTAAAAATAATGAAACAATAAACATTTCTTATAAAGAGTTAATGATATTAGAATATCTAATGAATAATTCTAATCAAATTATTTCTAAAGAACAAATCTATGATAAAATTTGGGGAATTGACACAGATTTTGAATCAAATAATCTGGAAGCATATTTATCGTTTGTTAGAAAAAAATTAAAAATAATAGATTCAGATGTTACTATTAAAGCTATTAGAGGCATGGGCTATAAGTTGGAGGTATAAATGGAAAAATTAGAGAAAAAAACTTTTTATACAATATTCTCAATTATTTCTTTATTTATAGTAGTATCAATAATAGTATTTAATATTCAAAGTTATAGTAAAGAATATAATGGAATTAAAACAAATCTAACAAGAATGAATATGATGGTTGGTGGACATCCCAATAGAAAACCTATTAATCAAAATTTTGATGATTTGAATGATAAAATAATAATGGATTATGATTTTTATACTTTCATATTAGATAAAAATAATAATATAATTCATCAAATAAGTCACAATGAAAATGGATTGGATAATAAGATTATTAATAAAGCAAGTAAAATTATTTCTAATAATTATCGTAGTAATATTAAAATCAATTCTTTATACTTTAGTGATACATCTTACAACTTTAAATCTGGAGAATATTTAGTTATTGTAGATACATCAAATATTAGATATAGATTATTATCATTACTTTTAATTTCAATTCTTATATTAGGATTATCTGAATTATTAGTATATTATGTATCAAAGAAAATTACAAAATGGATTACCGATCCTGTAGCAGAAACATTTAATAAGCAAAAAGAATTTATCGCAGATGCTTCGCATGAGCTTAAAACACCACTTGCAGTTATGATGGCTAGTATTGATTGCATAGAAGTAAATAAGAAAAATGAGAAATACATTAATAATATGAAATCAGAATCAGATAGGATGAATAATTTAATTACCAAGTTATTAGATTTATCTAAATCTGAAAGTGGAACTAATAAAGAATTATATACAGCAAATAATTTATCCAAAATAGTAGAAAAAAGATCATTAGTGTTTGAAAGTTTAGCATTTGAAAATAATGTTAATATTGAAACACAAATTGAAAAAGATATAATGTTAAAATGTAGCAAAACCGAAATTGATGAAGTTATAAGTATTCTAATTGATAATGCTATAAAGCATAGTTATAAAAATAGTATTATAAAAGTTAATTTATATAAAGACAAAAATAATATAGTATTAGATATTATCAATAATGGAAAAGATATTCCTAGTGATGAATGTGATAAGATTTTTGAAAGATTTTATCGTAGTGATAAATCAAGAAATAGAGATTCTAATAGATATGGTTTAGGTTTAGCTATTGCAAAGAATATAGTTAATAATCATGATGGACAAATTAAAGCATTTTCTAAAGATAATTTCACTACTTTCAGAGTAATATTTAAACAAAAATAACATTAAAGTTGTATGATTTTAATGTTTTTTTAATATTTAAGTTATAGAATTAATGTGAAATCAAGAAAATAAAGGAGGAACAAAATGTTCATATTTAAAAATGCGTGGATTTCTATTACTAGAAATAAAGGAAGGAATATTTTAATAGGTGCTATTATCTTAGTTATTGCCTGTGCTTGTACCATAACACTTGCAATTAATAATACAGCATCAGATTTAATTGATTCTTATAGTAATTCTTATCAAAAAGAATTAACATTATCATTTGATAGAAAACAAATGATGAAAGAGTTTGATACTAAAGGAGAAGAAGGAAGAGAACAAGCAAAAGAAAAGTTTGAAAACATTGCATCATATTCAGTTGATGATGTAAAAACATTTGCTGAAAACGATCATATTGAAAGTTATTATTATACTTATAGTTTTTCATTAAATGGCAATAGTATTGAAAAAGCTGAAATAGAAACAGAATCACAACCAGGAGGATTTGGTGGAAGACCTAATGGTAAAGGACAAAATAAAAATTCATTAGATTTTACTTTAAATGGCTATAGTTCTATTGAATCTATGAGTGAATTTATAAATGGTACATATACAATGAGCGAGATAACAGATAATGCTTGGGATATTGCATTTGATGGTAATTATGTATTTATAAATAAAGAATTAGCAAATTATAATGAATTAGCTTTAAATGATAAAATCAAATTAGAAGATGAGGAAGGAAATACTTATGAATTTGAAATTATAGGTATATTTGAAGATAATGAAGAGTCCGTTGATTCTATGATGAGTATGTTTTCTAATTCTGCAAATACAATAGTAACAAATGCAAATATTTTAGTTAATATTGATAATTCTAATGATAGTATAAAAGGTTCTATTAATCCTACTTTCATAATAGATGATTATGAGAATGCAGAAGCAATTCAAAGTGACTTTTATGAAAATGGTTTGGATGAAACTTATGTAGTTCAAACTAATCAAGAAACAGCAGAAGCTGGAGTTACATCAGTTAAAAATGTTAAATCGTTTGCAACTACTTTCTTAATTATTACATTACTAATTGGTGGAGTTGTACTATTTATACTTAATATGATAAATATTAGAGAAAGAAAATATGAAATTGGTGTATTTAGAACAATCGGTATTAGTAAATTAAAATTAACTATGCAATTTGCATCAGAATTATTAGTTGTTGCATTTGTTGCTTTAATAATTGGTGCAGGTATTGGAGCAACAATGTCAAAACCAGTAAGTAATTCTCTATTATCAAGTGAAATAGAAAGTTCTACTAATTCATCAGAACAAATGAAAAATAATTTTGGGGGTATGGGAGAAAGACCAGATGGTAATGGTGGAGATCGTGGTGGAAATATGCCAGATTTCAACAAAATGTCAGGAACACCAAATATTCAAGCGTATGATTCAATTGATGCAGTCGTAAATATAACAGTTATTTTAGAGTTACTTGTTATTGGACTTTCATTAGTGTTTGTTAGTAGTTTAGCATCAATGATAAGTATTCAAAGATTCTCACCACTTACAATATTGAAAGAGAGGTCATAACATGGCAAAAAAAATAAAGGAAAATAAAAAAATAGATATTAAGGATAATGTAATATTAAGTATTCAAAATGCAAGTTATCAATATAGTGATGCAACAAGCGATGAATATGCAATAAAGAATATTAGTTATGATTTTGAAAAAGGAAAAATATATGCTATTAGAGGAAGAAGTGGTAGTGGTAAAACAACTTTATTATCTTTAATTAGCGGATTAGAAAGATGTACAGAAGGTTCTATAATATTTGATGGAAAAGATTTAAAAGATATAAATTTAGATACTTATAGAAATAGTCAAATTGGTATTGTTTTTCAAAGTTATAATTTGCTACCTTATATGACGGCTAGTGAAAATATAATTCTTTCAATGGATGCAAGTGGACAAAAAATTGAAAATAAGAAACAAAAAGCATTAGAACTTATGGAAAGTGTTGGATTAAAATCAAGTTATGCAGATCGTAAAATCTTAAGGTTATCAGGTGGAGAACAACAAAGAATAGCAATCGCTAGAAGCTTATCTTATAATCCTAAAATGATAGTAGCTGATGAACCAACGGGAAACTTGGATAAACAAACTGAAAGCGAAATATTAGATATATTTAAAAAGTTAGCTCACGAAGAAGGGAAATGTGTAATTATAGTAACTCATTCTCCAAATGTTTGTGAGATAGTTGATGAAATATATGATTTGAAAAAAGTTAAATAATTAATTATATTTTAAAAAAATTTGTATTATAATTATTTATAGAAAGAGGAATTGTATGAAGAAAGAAACAAAAGTACAATTAATAATTATAGTAATATTAAGTATTGTTTTAAGCATATTACTATTTGTTATATTTAAGAATAGCAATAATAGAAACTATATGTTTATGCCTATGGAAGATGAAGTAGAAAAAGAAACAACAAAAGATGATGTAGGTAATGGAGAAACAATAAACGAAGAAAATATTAACTTAAATAATTATGAAAGTAATATTAATATAACTAAAGGTGGAGAATATAATATTTCAGGAAGTTTTAATTATTCATTGATTGTAAATTCAACGGAAAAAGTAATTTTGAATTTAAATAATGTAAATATTAATAGTGAAATAACTGCCTCTATTGCAAATATAAACACTGGAGAATTAGTTATTAATTTACCATCAGGAACAACAAGTACATTAAAAGATAATGGTTCAAGTGAATATGATGGATGTATATATTCAAATGGTAAACTTACAATTCAAGGTAATGGAAAATTAAATGTCTATGGTAATCAAGAAGAAGGAGAAGGAATTGCTACAACTGATAATGATATTACTATAAATGGTGGCGAAATATATATTGAATCTGCAGATGACGGATTAAATGCAGGTGGAGATAATGGTGGTACTATTACTATAAATGATGGTAATATTTATATTAAAGCTAGTGGCGATGGAATTGATTCAAATAAAAATTTAGTTATTAATGGCGGAAAAGTATATACAATGGGTTCTTCAATCGGTGGAGATGCTGGAATTGATACTGATGGAAGTTTTGAAATAAATGGTGGCGAAGTAATCGCACTAGGTTCTGATATGCTTCAAAATCCTGATAAATCTTCAAAACAAAAATATGTTAGTTTTACTTTAAATTCAAGAATAAGTAAAGATTCTAAAATTAGTTTGAAGGATTTAAATGATAAAGAAATTATTTTATTTACTGCTGATGAAGATTTTAAAACATTAATAATGAGTAATTCAGATTTAACAACAGGAACATATTACATATATGTAAATGATGAAAAAACTGAATATAGTAAGACTATAGATTAATTGGAGAGATGCAAGTGAAAAATAAGATTTTAACCTTTATAATTGGTGTTCTAACAGGTGCAATTATTATGGCTTTAGTTTTTCTGATTTTTAATAAACCAAATAATGATATAGGTAATATTCCTCCAAATGAAAATGGTCAAATGCAAAGACCGAATGGTAATATGGGAGAACCACCAGAAAAACCGAATGGTAATATGCAAATACCTCCACAATAACAAATTACAATTTATAGGGTAGTTCTGAAATAGAACTGCTTTTTTCGTGGTATAATAAAATATATGAGGAGGTATAAAATGAATAGAATATATGCCTGTATTGATTTAAAAAGTTTTTATGCCTCTGTTGAGTGTAAAGAAAGAGGTTTAGATCCTTTAACTACTAATTTGGTTGTTGCGGATGAAAGTAGAACAGAAAAAACAGTTTGTTTAGCAATTACTCCATCAATGAAGCAATATGGTTTAGGCGGAAGAGCAAGATTATATGAAGTTGTACAAAAGGTTAAGGAAGTTAATTATCAAAGAAAAAAAGCAAATTACTATAAATCATTTACAAATAAATCCGTAAACGATTCAGAATTAAAAAGAGATAAAAATTTAGAATTAGATTATATTGTAGCTCCACCAAGAATGGCGTATTATATGGATTATAGCACTAAAATTTATAATGTTTATTTAAAATATATAGCACCAGAAGATATATATGTATATTCAATAGATGAAGTGTTTTGTGATATTACAAACTATCTTAATTACAATAATATGACACCAAGAGAATTAGTAACTAAAATGATTCATGATGTATATGAAACAACAGGAATTACCGCTACTGGAGGAATAGGAACAAATATGTATTTAGCAAAAGTAGCGATGGATATTGTTGCTAAACATACTGAACCAGATAAATTTGGTGTAAGAATGGCAGAACTTGATGAATTAAGTTATAGAAAAACATTGTGGAATCATAAACCTTTAACATCTTTCTGGAGAGTTGGGAATGGATATGCAAAAAAATTAGAATCAAATGGATTATATACAATGGGTGATATTGCAAGATGTTCAATTGAAAATGAAGATTTATTATATAAGTTATTTGGTATTAATGCAGAATTATTGATAGATCATGCATGGGGTTGGGAACCATGTACTATAAAAGATATAAAAGCATATAAACCAGATAGGAAAAGTTTAGGTTCAGGACAAGTATTGCATTGTCCATATAATTATAAAAAAGCAAAGTTAATAGTTAAGGAAATGGCTGATTTATTATCATTAGATTTAGTATCAAAAAAATTAGTAACAGACCAATTAGTTATGACAGTAGGATATGATATTGAGAATTTAACAAATCCGTCTATTAGAAGTAAATATAATGGTGAAATAACTACCGACCACTATGGGAGAGATATTCCTAAACATTCTCATGGAACAATTAATATAGACCATCATACTTCTTCGTCAAAGGTTATTATTGAGAAGATGGTAGAATTATATGAGAGAATAGTTAATAAAGATTTATTAATTAGAAGAATTAATATTGTTGCAAATAATGTTATTGATAAGGAAAAAGTTAAGGATAAACCACAGTATCAACAATTTGATCTATTTACAAATTATCAGGAATTAGATGAAAAGAACAAACTGCAGAAGAAGGAAGAACAAGAAGAAAATAAACTACAAAATGTATTGCTCTCAATAAAAAATAAGTATGGAAAAAATGCTATATTAAAGGGTATGAATTTAGAAGAAGGTGGAACTACAATTGATAGAAATGGACAAATAGGAGGTCATAAAGGATAATGGATAAGAATTATGATGATATAATAAATCTTCCTCACTATGTATCTAAAAAACATCCCCAAATGAGTATTGAGGCTCGTTCTGCACAATTTGCACCTTTCTCGGCTTTAACAGGATACGATGAAGCAATAAAAGAAACGGCAAGACTTACAGATAAAAGAATTGAAATAGATGATGGATTAAAAATTATTTTAAATAATAAATTACAATATATATTAGAAAATTTAAAATTAAAACCTGAGATAATTTTTACATATTTTGTTTACGATGAAAAAAAAACGGGTGGGAAATATGTTGAAAAAATGGGTGTTGTTAAAAAGGTTGATATGGTAGAACAATATGTTATGTTAATTGATAAAACTAAAATTCCTATTTTAGAAATAATAAATATTACTGGAGAAATTTTTAATTCAATAGAAGATGAGTAGAAATAATATTATAATTTATAAATTTTTCGATTTTTTAAAAAATCAAAAAAAAATATTTTTTTCAAAAACTCGCAAACCCTTATAAAACAAGGGGAAAATTGATGTTAAAATTTTTTGAATTTCCGTTTACCTTCCGCTTAAAATGTGCTATTATGGTAATATAGATAAATTATAATGAAAAGGCAAGAGAAATGACTTTATTTCTCTTTTTTTCTGTCTAAAAATTTATCTATATTTAATGATTTAAAAAGGAAGGAGGAACGATAGAATAAAATATAAAAATAGTCTTAAAAGTATTTTTAGTTTTATGAGTCGTATATAGTTGAAAGGAGATTAAGAGTGAAGAAAAATTTAAAAAGGATTTTTCAAAAGACTTGTAGTATTTTTATGGTTATAGGAGTATTTTTATCGTCGTTTACAGGAATACCTTTTAAATTACCTGAAGCTCATGCGTTAGCAACGGTTGATGGTGATAAAATTATTGAAACAGCTCAAACTTATTCAGATTGGGGTTATTGGGAAATTGGTACTTGTACTGGATTTGTTACCAGAACATTAAATAAGTTAGGAATAGGTGAATCTATCGTTGGAATTCATCCTTATGATATTGATAAAGTACAACCAGAAGGAACTGGTGCAAGATATGCTCCAGATGCAATGTATCGAAATGCTATGAACCATCCTGAAGATGCTGTTTTAGTTTGGCAAGGATATAAGAAGGATATAGAAGCAAATGCACATCTATTTAAAAATGGAGATCTTATTATAGAAAGAATTCAAGATAAAGCAGAACCAGATGGTAATGGTCATGTATCATTTATGCACATTTACGGAGATACGATTGCAAGTTATGGTGCAGGCTCAAGAGGAATTTATGATTCTGTATATGCAACAGGTGTAAACTTTAATACAAATGCTACTGCTATGAGTAATACAAATAGTAATGGTGGTATTATGCTTTTGGCAGCTCCACCATGGGTAAATGGTAATGACTTCATTTCTGTTTTTAGACTTACACAAGTTGAACCTGAATATGATAAATTATCATCAGAAAAATCTGCTGATGAAAAAGTAGAAGTTGCTTTTCATAAAATTGATAATGAAACTGGTAAACCATTGTCAGGAGTAACGGTAGATTTTTATAGAGATGGTGTAAAATTTGCAACTGGAACAACAGGAGAAGACGGATATGCAAAAGCAACATCAACAACAACATTTACTTCAACATCAGAAGAAAAAGAATATTGTACAAATTATGATGAACTTGATGATGAAGGAAAACAAGAAGTAATAGATAAAGGTGCATATAAATATAAATTAGATGCACAGGCTTCAGCTGATGCAGAAGCACAACGAAATGCAAATGCACTAGCATCACAAACTCATAGATATAGTGTAGTAGAAACTCAAACAAAAACAAAATATTGGTTAGATGACAATAATAAGACTGTTAGTGATTCTTTAACTGGTAGTGGAAGTATTACTTTAAATTTAAAAAATGAAAGAGTAACTGGTAGTGCTAAAATTCAAAAGATAGATTATGATTCAACTGTTGCTCAAAATGAGGCAAGTTTGGATGGAGCTATTTATGGATTATACGCTAACGAAACAATTTTAGATCCAGCAGATGCTTCAATTATTTATAAAGCAGGAGAAGAAGTTGCAAGAGTTAGAATTGAAAACGGAGAAGGATTAGTTGAAGACTTGTATCTAGGCTCTTATATATGGAAAGAAATTACAGCAGGAGAAGGATACAAACTAGATACTAATACTTATCCAATAAGTTTAGAGTATGAAGGACAATCAGTAAAAACGGTAACAGCAAAAACAACTGTATCAGAAAAAGTAATTACAGGTAATTTTGAAATTGAAAAAGTAATTACAAGTGGTGATGAAGATAGTGGTGTAGTTGAAAAAGAGCAAGGTGCTGAATTTATGGTAGTAGCGAAAAAATATGTAGATAAATATGGTACTATCGAAAAAGCATGGGATCACAAAGCTGAATTTACTAATAAAGAGTATGATTATTTAACTACTAATAAAAATGGTTATGCTAAATCTAAAGACCTTGCTTATGGAAATTTTGTTATTAAACAAGTCAAAGGACAAATGGATTTAGAAATGGTAAAGGATGAATGGACATTTACTGTTTCAAGAGAAAATCAAGATACAATAAAATATATTGTTAATAATAAAATATTTATGTCTTATGTTAGATTAGTGAAGAAAGATGCTGAAACTGATAAGACAATAACATTGTCAAATACAACATTTAAAATTTTAGATTTAAGCACTAATGAAACATTAAAACAAAAAGTTGGTGATAAAACAATAGAAGAATGGACTACTAATGAATCTGGAGAATTTGTTCTTCCTTTAGAAGTAAAAGCAGGTTCATATAAGTTAATTGAAATCAAATCGCCAAATTTATATTTAATGAATAATGAAGGTGTAGAATTTAAAGTAACTAATTCTAACATCATAGAAACTGATCCTGACGGAGATGCTATTACTACTGTTGTAATGTATGATGAACCAGTAAAAGGAATTATCAATGTTGAGAAACAAGGTGAAGTATTAACTGGTGTAACTCAAAATGAAGATGGAAGTTATACTTTTGATTATAACAAAGTATGTCTTGGAGGTATGACAGTTGAAATAGAAGCTAGAGAAGATATAATTGATCCTGCTGATGGTTCAGTTTTGTTTGCAAAAGGAACTGTTGTTGATACAATTACAACTCTAGATTATAGTTGTGAAAATTTCTCTTCTGAATTGCCACTAGGCTCTTACACAGTGTACGAAACCTCAGCTCCTGAAGGAATGATTTTAGATAAAAATAAATACGATATTGATTTAACATTTAAAGATAATGAAACAGAAGTTGTTATTGAAACATTATCAATTACAAATGAAAGACAAAAGGTTGAATTAGATATTACTAAATTAGATAAAGATGATGAAACACCATTAGAAGGTGTTGTTTTTGGTTTATATGCCACAAAAGATATATTAAGACAGTATAGAGAACCAATGCCTAGATCTGTTAATAGAAATATATTAATCGAGGCTGGTACTTTAATTGAAACGGCTATAAGTGATAAAGATGGTAAAGTAATATTCAATGCTGATTTACCTTTATCATTTGATGATGAAACTTATTTTGAAGTTAAAGAGATTGAAAGTTTGGAAGGATATTATAGTAGTGAAGACATCGTTACTGTAAACACAAAATATCAAGGACAAGATAAAGAAAAAGTTGAAACATCTAATACAGTTTATAATGAAGCAATTAAAAATTATATTTTAATTAATAAAGTAGATAGTTTATCAATGGAAAACATTATTAGTAAAGATTTCTCATTTAATTTATGTACTGATGCTGAATGTGAAAATGTTGTTGATACTTTCTACGCAGATCAAGAAACAGGAACAGCTTTAATTGATGTAAAATACGGTACTTGGTTTGCAAAAGAGGCATCTGCACCATTAGGTTACTCACTTTCAGAAGAGGTTGTAAAAATAGTTTTAAATGATGAAGGTTTATATGTTAATGATGAATTGGTAGAAACTGATGAAGAACTTACTTACAGTATTGTATATCAAAACTATCTATTACCAGTTATTCAAACTGCTTATGATGTAGATGCTAATTTATATATTATTGTTGGCACTTTATCTATTGCTGGATTATTAGTTGGAACTGTATTGCTATGCAAAAAGAAAAAGAATAAAAGATAGGGGGAACAAATGAAAGAATATTTAGTAATTGAACATGAGAATTCTAAATATAAAAAAGATGTTCCTTATATTACAAAAAAAGAATTTAAAAAAATTGAAAATAGTAATTTAGTAGGAGCAACAGTTCTAAAAGAATATGATGAAGATACTAATTCAGATAAGTTTGGAATTTTAAATTATAATGAAGAACAATATAGATATAAAGAAAAATATTTTGGATGGAAAAAGGGATACATTTCAGTTGATAATAATAATTTTATTATTTTGAAAACTCGTATTCCTTTTTTACTTCTTTTCTTGTTATTACTTCTTTTGTTAATATTATTGTTCTTTTTTATTAATCCGAAGGAAGAAGAAACACCAGTAGTAGATAATGAACCTGTTATTGTAGAAAAAATACCTGATCCACCAATAGAGAAAAAGGAAGAACCAAAACAAGAAGTTAATACTAAACCATCAAAACCCAATATTCAAAAACCTAAAGCAGAAAAATATTTAGTTAAATATGATGCTAATGGTGGATATGGTAAAGTAGATGCGATTACTTGTATTAAAGGGAAACAATGTTTAATAACAGAAAAAACATTTTCTAAAGATGGTCATACCTTTGAAGGATGGTCTTTAACAAAAGATGGTGATTTACTTTATGATAGTAAAAGTGTTTTTGATGAAACAAATCTTTCAAATAATGAGATTACTTTATATGCAAAATGGAAAGTAAATGAATATAAGATTTCATTTATTGATTATGATGAAACTGTTTTATTAGAGCAAACATTAACTTATGATAGTGTTATAGAAAATATTCCTGAACCTATAAGGATAGGTTATGTTTTTGATAAATGGGATAATGAATTAAAAAAAGTTTGTGAAGATACAACTTATAAAGCAACTTACAAAATAAGTAATTATAATATATCATTTGAATTAAATGGTGGGTTGTTAGAAAATGACTTTAAAACATATAATGTTGAAAGTGAATCTTTTGAAATAAATGAACCTACTAAAGAAGGATATACATTTACAGGATGGTCAAATTCAAATGATGAAGAATTAGTAAAAAAATATAAAATAGAACAAGGAACAACTGGAGATATAAAATTGACAGCACATTATGAACCTAATAATTATTTTATTAAATATAATACTGATTCAGAAAATAATTATAATTCAAAAGAAGTTGAATTTTTATCTAATTATGGAGAATTAATTGTTCCCGAAAAAAAGGGATATACCTTTGTTGAATGGAAGGATAAAGATGGAAATGTAGTAACAGCAGATAACATATTAGATAAAGCATCAGATGTTAATATTTATGCAAATTGGAAGATTAATGATTATAAAATAACTTATGAATTAAATGGTGGAAAATTAAAAGATTTAATTGAGAGTTATAATGTTGAATCTAAAACATTTACAATTGGAACACCTAAAAAAGAAGGATATACTTTTATTGGATGGAAAATAAATAATTCAGGCGATCTAATAAAAGAATATACTATTGAAAAAGGTTCGATTGGAGATATTAATTTAGTAGCTAATTATAGTCCAAATTCATACAATGTTAAATACGATTCAAACGGTGGAATTGGAACTATGGAAGATAGTAAATATATTTATGATAAAGAAGGAACTTTAACTAAAAATATGTTTACTTATGAAGGTAAAAACTTTATTGGTTGGTCTTTAACAAAAGATGGTGAAGTTCTATTTAAAGACGGAGAACAAATAAAGAATCTAACCGATATATTAAATGATGAAGTTATTTTATATGCAAAATGGGAAACAAAGAAATTTACTGTTAAATTTTATGATATGTTTGATATTCTATTATCAGAACAAATAGTAGAATATGGAAAGAAACCTACAATACCAAAAACTTCATTATGGGAAGGGCATACTTTTACAGGATGGACACCTGAAATAACAACTATAAAAGATAATGTTGATTATGTTGCTAATTTTACAAAAGATAAATATACTATTACATTTGATTTTAATAGAGGTAAGGAAAATGATACTAAAGAAATTGAATATTATGTAGATACAGAAACTTTTGTATTGGAACATCCTACAAGAGAAGGTTATACTTTCATCGGATGGACAGGAAGTAATGGTATAAGAAAGACTTTAGATATTACAATCCAAAAAGGTAGCACAGGAAATCGAGCTTATAAGGCTAATTGGCAAGCTAACAGTTATAATATTACATTAAATCCAAATAGCGGAAATGTATTAATAAGTAATGTATATGTACCTTTTGATAGCGAATATGGAATTTTACCAACACCAACAAGAATAGGATACACATTTGAAGGATGGTATTATAATGATATTTTAATTAATGAAGACACTTCGTTAAAAATTAATTCTAATCATGAGTTAGTTGCTAAATGGAAAGTAATTGATTATAAATTGGAATATAACTTAAATGGTGGGACAGCAAATTTACCGTCTAAATATAATGTTGAAACAGAAACATTTACTTTAGAAACACCAATTAAAACAGGTTATATTTTTACTGGATGGACTGGTTCTAATGGAAGTGTGCCTCAAACTAATATAACAATAGAAAAAGGAAGTATTGGTGAGAGAAACTATACAGCAAATTGGAAAGTACAAGAATATAAAATTACTTATAATTTAAATGGAGGAACTGCTAGTTCATTAATTACATCTTACAATATTGAAACAAATACATTTACATTACCAACACCAACAAGAACAGGATATACATTTTCAGGTTGGACTGGAACTGGATTAAACGATTTAACAAAATCTGTATCAGTTAGTAAAGGTAATGTTGGAGATCGTAATTATACAGCAAATTGGAAAGTTATTGATTATACAATTACTTATGATTTGGATGGTGGAAGTGTTTCATCTTTAGTACAAAAATATAATGTTGAAACAAATACATTTACATTACCGACACCGACTAAGACAGGATATACTTTCGTAGGATGGACTGGAACTGATGTAAGTTCTGTATCTAAAAATGTGTCTATTAATAAAGGTTCAATCGGAAATAGAAATTATAAAGCGAATTGGAATGTAAATTATTACACAGTTAATTATTATGTAGAAGGTTCATTGTGGGCTACTAGACAAGTTGCTTATAACACAACACCAGAAAATTTGAACGCTCAAAATGCTTTAGACATTTATCATAAATTTAATTCTTGGGATGGATGGGTAGATAAAATGCCTACAAACACAGTTAATTTGTATGCTAATATTACTGAATCTTATTGTATGCTTATGACAGGGCATGGTCCTTATGGAAATGCGGAAGGATTGTTGAATGTATTCAAATCAGCAGGATGGACTGGAAGAATAGAAGAAGCACCATCTGCCCCTGGATTTTATTGGGTAGTAACTGATTATACATTAACTAGAGCTCAAGCAGATATTCAAAGAGAATATATTGCAAATCATACTAATTATACTAATTATAATTTCCCATATTTATATTGGGTATCTGTATCATGTACAAATGGAATAGGTGATACTTGGACTCGTAGTTTAGGAACTAAAAAATTCACAAGTCAATATTAGGGGAACATTTTTGTTCCTCTTTTATTGTTATTAAAGGAGAGTGATTATTTGGCTAGTATAAACGGATTAAATATAAAAAATACTACAACATGGTTAGGGCGTGAAGGTTATGCGACTCAAGGTGATTTATATTTAGGTGATGAAAAAATAGGCTTTTGGTCGCAAGATGGAAATGGTGGGGAAGATAGATATGAATTAGAAGAAAAGTATTCAGATATAAAACTTTATAAAGCAGTAAAACAACTATACAAAGATAAAGTTTTAACTTCTAATCATATAAGTATTGATTACGATATAGATTTGTTAATGAGTGATTTGTTAGAACTACAAGAAATAGAAAAAGAATATAGAAAAAATTTTTATTATAATGATAATACTATGGCTGTTATCTTAAATCCATATTTTAGAAAAACAATAAAATTACCACCAACTAATCGTAATGTTGATGATGAACTTATAAAATTATCAATAAAAAAAGAAATAGATGAATTTAGAAAAGAACATGGTTCTGATAATATTGAAGTAAAAATATTTCGCAGTTATAAAGATTTTGATATAGGTACTTCTATCAAAAAAGAAGATTTATATAATTTTCAAAAATTAAAAGATGTTTTCAAATGGGATACATTAATTTTAAAAGATAGAACAATAAAAAAAGCAAACTTTTCTGATTTAGATTTAGCAACGAAAGATAAACTTTCAAATATTGAAGTTATATGTAGCAATAAATCAGGTTGCTATTATGAAAAAGATTATTTCTTACAATTTAATAGAGAAGAAAAGAGTAATGATGAAATTGAACTTGGAGATAGATAGTTATGAGAAGAACAGAAAGTCTATTAAATCCTATTTATCATAAGAAATATAGAGAAATATACAAATTATTATTTAATGCTGATTTAGATCGTATTAATGACCGTTCTAATTGGATGCGAACTAATCTGGACTATGTAGAGAAAAATCAACCTCTATGGATAATCATTGAAAGTAAAATACTTAACAAAAGAATGTGGATAACAGAGTCATTTAAGGATTTAGAAATAGCGACAGCTCAATTAGATTTAGATTGTAAAAGTAATGAATATAGCAAAAGTTATGAACGATTTAGATTTAAAAATCAATCTGAACTGTGTAAAAAATTAGAAGAAATCTTAAAACCTTGTTTAGAAAAAGAACAGGATTTAGATTTAGAATTGGATAGATAATAAAATGAAAAAGATTGAAATATATAACTATGAAACAAATGAAACTTTTGCTGTAATAGATACAAATAAAAGGAAAAACTTTTCAACAAGAAGTAATAAATTATATGAAAAATCGTAATTTTAATTTAATAATTCAGGGTAAAGTAATTCCTAATGTTGAAGCAGATATTTATTGGTTAGCATATAACAAAGATACTGGTGAAAAAATGAAGTTGTGGTTTAGAGAATTAGAAAAAGAAAAAACAACTACTAATCATGAAAAAGATATAGTAGATGATAGGTTTTAAGAGGAGGAAAATATGTTTAAGACAATTTTATTAATTATAGGGATTATCTTCCTTATTTTGTTGTTGGTGTTTTTTTACTCATGTTGTGTGGTTTCAGGAAGATGTTCAAGGGAGGAAGAATATCGTGAAAACGCATCAAAATTTAACAAATGAAAATTTAAAGACAATTATTTTGAATTGTGGATGGCAAGTTGAAGAATTAGAAGATAAATTATGGTTATTGAGTATAGATATAGGATATAAAAGTAAATTTTGCTTTGAATTAGAATTGGCAGATGTAGTTTTAAATACATTGATTGCATTAATAAAATATTGTAAAGATTATGATATAGAACTATATATTGAAAAATTAATAAAAGAGAAAGGAAATAAAAAATATCCTACTTACAAATCTATACTAGAAAAATCAGAAATAATTAGTTGGAAATTGTATAAGTTAGCACTTTATCTTCCAAAAGAAACAGCTAAAGAAATTGATAAAATAAACGAATAATATAAAATTTAGATTTAGAACTTGACAGATGATTGGAGGGATAATTATATCAGATATATATAAAGAGGTTCTAAATAATGTCAATATTGTAGATGTAATGAATTACTATGGAATAAATGTAAGTAAAGGAAATGCGATTTGTCCTTTTCATGCAGATCATTCTCCCAGTATGAAAGTGGATGATAAAAAGAATTTATTTCATTGTTTTCCTTGTGGTGCTGGAGGTAATGTCTTAACTTTTGTAAAAAAGTATGAAACTGAAATTAATCATAATCATATTTCATCAAATGATGCTTTAATTAAAATTGCTGAAATATGTAATTTAAAAATTGATTTATCAAAATTAAAAAAGAATCAAATAAATTATCAATATACTACAACAACAAGAAAATATAATAAAGATGAACAATCTTTAATAGAAGTAAATAATTATATGGCAAAACTATTTAATTATAATTTAACTGCTGTTAGAGATGCACCTTTAAAGTATTTAAAAGATAGAGGATTAACGGATGAAATAATAAAAGAAATGAATATAGGATTTGCTCCCAAAGGTCAAATAATAAGAATATCAGAAAATAATGATCCAAATGCAAAAATAAAACCACATCAATTAACTGATTTGGGATTAATTCAATTAGGTGATAAAGGATATTATGAAACTTTTGTTGATAGGATAATGTTTCCGATTTGTGATGAAAAAGGTAATGTTATTACTTTTGCAGGAAGAACAATAAAAGATGAAGAACCAAAATATCTTCATACAAAAGAAACACCTATATTTCATAAAAAAGAATTATTATATAATTATCATGATGCAAAAAAATATTCTTACAATGATGAATTATATATAGTTGAAGGTTATATGGATGTTATTTCAGCAAAACAATTAGGATTTAATAATGTAATTGCTTTAATGGGTACAGCAATAACTGAAGAGCATATAAATTTATTAAAGAAAAATAATTCAGCATTAGTATTAGCGTTAGATAATGACTTTAAAAATGATAAAGAAAATATAGGTAGAAAAAAGATGATTGAACAAATTCCAAATCTATTGAAGCAAGGATTTAAAGTTGATGTTCTTGATATTTCAAAATTAGGTAACTATAAAGATTTTGGTGATATAGGTAATGATAATATTCCTAAACAAGAAATTGTAAAAGCTAGAATGTCTGCTTTTGAATTTATGATGGATTATTATTACTTTACGGATAAAGAATTATCTGTTTTAAATATTCATGATATTTTTGAGAAGTCAAAGAAAGATGAGTTTATAACATCAACATTGGATGAATCTTTATATAAAGAATATTTATTAAAAAAGACTGATTTTACTAAAGAAGAATTAGATGAAATAATCTATCCTAAAAATATTTCTACAAAGGTTAATCCAATTAGTAATTTTCAATCAATTGTTATGGATGATCGTATTAAAAATGAATTAGCAGAATTTTTAGATAAAAGAAATGATAAAGTATTATCAGGATATTACGAATTAAAAAAAGAACAAATTAATAATGAAGCATTAAGATTATTTCATTTAGAATCTACTAAATATTTATCTAAAAATGCTATGAAATTAAATACTGCTTTATTAATATACGATGTATTAAATAATGACAATGAATATTCAAATTATGAAACCTTACATCGTTTTAAATATGAAGATTTATTTGATAAAACTTATATAAAAAATATAAATGGTAGTGCAAGAGTAAATCTTACTTTTGAACAAAAACAACAAGTTATAAAACAATATGAAAAAGGACTTAGTGATAAAGATAAACTTGCTTTAGAAGAAGTTGAGGAATTGTATATTATTAATGATACAAAAGATTTAGATGGTATCCTTGTTTATGATAATGATATTATGAAGTTATTTAAAGAAAACATTCAAGATAGATTATTCTTAAATCCAGATAATATGGATTTTTTTAAATATGGATGTTTATTTTTAAATATTAATAAAGAGTTTATTAGTAATGAATTTAAAGGTAAAACTGGCAATTACAAAACAATACTTTTCTTTAATAATTTAGATGGTAAAATGAAATTAGAAAAAGAACAATTAATAAAAGAAAATGGATTAGAGCAGAAGAGTTTAAAAAAAGAAATTCATAAAGAACAAGATGTAAATAAAGATTATGTATTTTCTATAAATCAAACACTTTTAAATCCATCTTTTGAAACTAATACTCATTATTTTGTGAGAATACCTAATACAAGTGCAAAAGATTATTTTTATATACCTAAAAATGAATGTAATTGGTCTGGTGAAATAATCTTTACTAAATTAAAAAGTGGTAATAAATATAAAGTATATAATAAGCATGGTAATTTTAAATATGAGAAAAGTGCTGAAGAATTAAAACATTATTGGGAGGATAAAACAAGTAAAAAAAACAATGTTTTTGAAAGTGAAAATTCAAAGGAAGAAAAGAAAGAAGAAATACCAGCCGATGAAACAATAAAAGAAGTTCAACCTTTTATTCCACAAAAAGAACCTGTATGTAAAGTTTTTAAAAGTAGAATTTTTAAAGAAACAGATAACGGTTATTATGTAAAAACAAATGATAAGAATATTTTACTTTTTATTATGAAAAAAATATGTAAATGGAATCAAGATAATAGTTATCTAATTGTTCATCCTAAAAAAAACTTTTTAACAGGAACAGGAATATCAAAATATAAGTTTGATGGGGAAGAAAAGACTTATGAAAAAAGATTAGCATTTAATGAAATAACAGAATATTTAAGTGTATTTTATCCTGCTTCATATAAAAAGGGTGATAAAGAAACTATAAAAGTACCTAAAACTAATTGTGAATATTGTAGTAACTTTATTAAAATACCAATAAATATAGATAATATTATGGGTTATATTTCAATTAATTTAATAAAGTGTAAAGATGATAAAGAAAATATTATTTTAGAATTATCTAAAAATGAACAATTAAGTTTTTATACAAAAGAGGGAAATTATATTGGTAATTATGGTATTAATGATATAAGAAAGGGTTTATCAAAAAAAGAAAGTAAAATTATTTCGTTTACTAAAAATGATAAAGTTGATTTTAATAAGTTAATCAAATCCTTTAGAGATGTAACTTACAAATCAGGATTAGATAGATTAGAATTTAAAACAGCAACGATAGAACCTGATTATGAATGTTTTGAAACAGTAGTTCATGTTAAATTAAATGATGTATATTTGTATAAACCAGAAGGAAGAAATGTTGCTCCATATAGAAATGAACTTGTTCAAAATGGAATGTTTAAAACTTCTGATGAAGTTGTTGCTTTTTTAACTACTTTTTTTCAAGGAAAAGAATTAACAGAAGTAAAAGATAAGTATTTAGAGAAGGAGGTAGCATAATTTAATGACTGATGGAAATGCAAAAAGTGATTTAGAACACGCATCAGAAAGAGCAGTACGAGCATCAACTAAAAGCACAGGAATATTAGCAAGACTAATGGCAAAAGCAACATCTAAAGCTAGAAAGTATTATCAAAAACACTTTTCTTCATCTTTAAAAGCATTAAAGAAAGATGGTGCTACAAAAGAACTTGCTGTATCATCACCATTAACTAGGGCAGAAGCAAAAGAGTTAATTACAAACGCAAGAGAAAATGGAATATTAGTTGGTGTAAAAAAGATGCAACCAGATGGAGATGAAGGAAAAAATCAATCTTTGTATAAACAGGAAAAACTAGCAAAGAATGAAATAAAATTTGAAAGATGGAATGAAAGAAGAAAGGTTTTAAAAAATGTTCCTATTTTGGGAAAGTTTAGTCAAAAGAGAGCTGATAAATTTAGAGAACGTTCTAAAGAAGACAATTTAAAGTATCCTGATGAAAGATATATTATTTTGTGTAATAAAAGTCATCTTGCTTTTTTTAATGAACAATTAGAAATATTAGAAAAGAAGAGAACACAAAGAACTATATCTGAAGATCTTGATGAAATAAATGATAATGGCTTAATAGATAAAGATAGTAAGATTGTTTCAAGAGATATAAATATATCTCCAGAACAATTAGAAATAGGAACAGACTATGGTTCTTGTTTTGTTAGAGATTATACTAAAAACTTCTGTCATCAAAAAATATCTAAATCAGAGTATTGTGAAATAAGAGAACAATTATTTGAATTAAAATCACATGGTGCTAAAGTAATGCCTAATGGTGAGGTAATTGTTGCAATTAATTCGGATGATTTAGAAGAATATAAAAAATTTGCTCCTCTTGATAAACCTATAAAAGAATATGGTGCAAGTGGAGCTAAAGAAATAGAAGCAGAAAGTAATAGCAATAATATAATTAGTGTTAAGTTAAATAATGATAATGACTTTGGTGCATTTAAAAACACATATAAGGGTAAAGATTTTGTTGCTATCCATAATTCTGATGGAACTATAAATGCTTATGTAAGAGAAAAAGATACTAAAGAAATGGCGGAAGAAGTTAAAAAAAAGTCTTCAACAGCAGATTTGTTAAGAGAGGCTAATGAATTTGCTGAAGAAAAGGAGAATACTTTAGATATTGCTCCTTCAATAGAATTAGAAGAGGAACAACTAATTGATCGTTAAACGAGAACATAAAATAAATTATGTTCTTATTTTTTTAATAGTTTTAATCGCCTCTTATTTCACATTAAGAGTATGTACTTTAGTAGAACAAAATGGTGGTGATTTTAAAATAGATTATTTGAATGAGGCGTTAAATACAATCTATAAATTTAATACACCATTAATAATAAATAGTCAAACAATAGGTATATCTATCTTTGTTGGTTTTATGACTTTTGTAATTATTTTTAATTATCAATTATCTATAAAAAAGAATATTCAAGAAAATACTTATGGTTCTTCTGATTGGGAAACTCCTGATGCTATAAAAAAGTTTAGAGATCCAGTTTTTGAAAATAATCAAATATTTACATCAACAGAATTATTTTCTAAAAATATGAGAATATCAAAAAGAAATAGAAATGTAACTTTGATTGGAAGACCTGGGACTGGGAAAAGTAGAAGTTATTTTAAACCTAATATATTAAGTGCAAATGGAGAATCACTTATTGTAACTGATCCAAAAGGAGAACTATTAAGGGATTGCGGAATGTCCTTAGTAAACAATGGATATGATATAAAAGTTTTAAATTTAGTAGATAAAAGTCAATCTGATAATTTCAATCCATTGATGTATATTAGAAGAATTAAACAAGAATATAAAGAAATTGATTTGAATAATGGGCTTTCAATATCCGAAGAAATTCAAAAAGAAAGAATACAAGAAGATGATGTTATGACACTTATAAATGTATTAATGCAAAATACTAAATCTGATACCATTGAAAGCAATACAGGTGATCCATTTTGGGAAAAAGCAGAGATGGTCTTCCTACAAGCTATTATGTATTATGTTATTTTTAATTATGAAGACAAGGATAAGAATTTTAAAACTATTCTTGAACTTATTAGACTTGCAGAACCAGATAAAGAAGGTAATTCGCAACTTGGAAGATTATTTGATGCATGGGAAAGAAAAGATCCGGATAATGTTGGTATAAAACAATGGAATCATTTTAAAGTGTCCGCATCGTCTCCAAAAATGATGTCAACAATTATTATGACTGCTTCAGCTAGACTTGCACCTTTTAATATAGCAGAACTTGAAAATATGACTACTACTGATACATTAGAATTGAGTAGAATTGGGGAAACAGGTGATAAAGGAAAAATCGCTTGTTTTATAATAACAAGTCCAAATAATTCTACTTTTAACTTTCTTGCAAATATCTTATATTCTCAAATATTTACAATAATAGATTATAATGCAAGTCAGCATAATGGTTCATTACCATCAGGTTGTCAAATTTATATGGATGAATGGAGTCAGCTTGGAACAATACCACGCTTTTTAGAAATGCTTGCTTATATTAGAGGATTAAATTGTGGTGTAACAATAGGATTACAGAGTTTATCTCAATATAAAAAAGTATATAAAGATAATTGGGAAACAGGATTAGATTGTTGCGATTATACTTTATTTCTTGGATCACGAAGTAAAGAGACTTTAGAATACATCTCTTTACTTATGGGAAAGAAAACTTGGTATAAAAAGAGTTCAGGTAGAACTTTTTCTAAACAAGGTTCATCATCTACAAATTGGGATATAGTAGGTAGAGAATTATCAACGGTAGATGAGATTGCAAGAATGAAAGAAGGATATTGTATTTTATTAGTTTCTGGGCTTCGTCCTTTTACATCAAAAGTTTATAATATTAAAAACCATCCTAGATATAGTGAATTATTTGAACCTTGGGATAAAGAAAGAACAGCACATAATTATTATAATCATAAACAACAAAGGGAAATGACAAAGGAAATGAATAAATATCAAACGATGTTAAATGAATTAGGTCTTCCTTTTGCTAAAGTACAAAAATTAGAAATGCGTCCTATTACAGAATTTGAATTAAATAAAATGGATAGTGATATTTTATTATCAAATAAAACTATAACTGATGAATTATTAGACAGTTTATAAAATTTAATAGAAAAGGAGAATAAGATGAAGAAACTTATTTCAGGTGTGAAATGTAGTTTTAAAAAAGTTGTAAATGTCTTATATATTGTTTTATGTAGTTTTATATTAAGCACAACAAGAGTATATGCTTTAAATAGTAATACAAGTAGCATTGATACATTCATTGATTTTGTTTGTGATTGGTTAATTAAAATTGGTGGTGTTGTAATGTTAGTTGGTGGAGTAATGTTTGCATTATCTTTTCAAAGAGAAGATGCAGAAGGAAAATCAAGGGCATTAATGACAATCATGGCTGGAGGAATGGTTGTCGGAATTGCGTTATCTAAGAATTTATTTGGTTTATAAAAGAATTTCACAGGGAGATGATATATGGATAAACTAATAGAGAATATATTTAAAATAACTTTCTCTGTTCTTGGCTTTAATATCGATTTTGGAAATTTTGTTGGAACAATAAGAAGTTTATGTAATTGGAATGTTATAAAAGGAACATCAATTTGGGGGCTTGCATCAAATCTTCATAATGTTGTTGTTCCTATTGGACTTAGTTTACTAACTTTATTCTTCTTAATGGATTTTCTAAAAAAAGTAATGGATTTTGAAAGATTAACTTGGGAACGAGTTGTTTTTATGTGTATTCGTTTCTTTATATTTAAGATGTTATTAGAAAATTCATTTCATTTATTATCTTCTATTATGAGTATTTCAAATGATTTATTGACTAAGGTTACTTCGTCATTAGGAAGTGTAACTTCAATTCCTGATTTAGCGGAGCAAATGGGTGATTTAGTATCAAACGCAGGTGGAATGATAGACAGGGGTTTAATGGCTATTATTATATTAATTTTGTATATCCCTTTTATGGGAACTCTTGTTGGAATATTAGTACAAGTTTTTGTCCGTATTGGAAAATTAATATTGAGTTTTGCTTTTTCACCCATTCCTATTGCTCTTGGAGCTTGGGAAGATGGAACTTCTGTATGTAAAAGATTTTTTATGTCAACAATAGCATTAGGAATTGAAGCATCAATGATTGTTGTTGCAACAGCAATTTATTCAATAGCTTTAGGTTCTTTAACTAATGCTGGTTCAATAAGTACATTAATAGCAATTATGTTCTTAAATGGCTTTTTAATGGCTTTAATTTCAATTACAAGTAACTTAGCAGAAAAATGGACAGGAGGATAGAATATGGATAGAATAGAACCTCGTATTCATGATGAAATAAAAGATTATAAAGAAAAATTTTATAGTTTTACAATAAGACAATGGTTATTTGCAATTTTAATAGTTATTACTGTTGTTCCTGTCTATATATTTTTAAATCCTATTTTAGGTTCAGATCTAACAGGATGGATAGTAATTTTTATTGCATTACCTTTAGGCTTTTTTGGATTTATTCCTATTCAAGGATTAAATGCTGAAAAAATAATTTTCTTTTGGAAAAGAAATTATATTAATTTTGCAAAACCTCTTTATTATAAAACAGAAGAAGATAAGAGATTAGAAAAAGAACAAAAAAGAAAGAAACCTAAAATATCTAAAAAACAAAAAATAGAAGCAAAGAAAAAGTTAAAAGAAGAAAAAGAAAAACAAAAACAATTAAAAGTGGAACGACAAAGACAAAGAGATTTAGCAAGAGCAAGAAAGAAGTTTGGAACAGAATTACCTAAAAAAGAGGATGCTTATTCTTTGAGTAGCGAAGAAACAAAAGCGTTATTAAAATTCGTAGAACAAGCTATGAGAAAGGAGAATAATCTAGTTGAAGAAAAAAGGAAAGAAAGTGGTACACAAGAAGAAAAAGAAAAAAAGAACTCTGTTTCATAAAGTTTATATACCAGAAACTACGCAAGATATGATTGCATATTTATTTAAAGAAGTAGATGAAAAAACAGGCATATTTAGAATAACAGAAGATGAATATTCAATATGTATGGAATATTCTGATGTATCATTTGCAAAAGCTAATGATGAAGATGCTGAAAACATCTTTTTTAAATGGCTTGAATATCTACATTCCTTTAGAGAGGATACGCATATTGAAGTAGTAAATGCAGGAACACCAATAAAAACTGAAAGATATAAAGAAAGATTTATTTTTGATTCTAGTATTGTTGATGATCCAAAACAAAAACAAATAGCGGAAGAACTTAATATGGAAATAGAAAAAACATTAGGCTCTAAAGAAGATACACTTCAAAACAAAAGATATATTGTTATATCCCTAAAGGCAAAGAACTTTGAGGAAGCAAATGCTTTATTTCTAAATATATATTTAAAAACAGAAAAGAAGTTCAAGGAATTAAAATCTAATGTAAGAATTGTGTCAGTAAAAGAAAGGCTGGAATTTATCCATAATATTATTAATATTCAAACACTAGAAGACCGCAAAATAAATAATATTATAGATTATGCTAAAGATAATAATTTATCATTATATGATGCACTTGCTCCTAAAGTTGCTTCAATGCGTGAATCTGATTTTATAGAGATAGAAGAAAAGAAATTTATGAGAATTTTATTTGTTAATAAACTTCCTAAATCTTTAACACCTAGATTTTATAATCGTTTAACAACATTAGATAATATAAATTTAATGACAACATTAAATATTACTCCAACAAATTCTGCTAAAATGATTAAACAAGTGGATAGAAGTTTATCAGCTATGGAAACAGAAAGATTAGAAAAAATAAAAAGAGCAGGTAAAAATAATTTGGATTATAACTATGTTAAAGATAAAAAGTTAGAAACAAGAATTTCTAATGCAGAACAATTGCAATATGACTTACAAAAAAATAATCAAAAGATTTTTCAAAACAATTTTATGGTATGTATTATAGCAAATTCATTTGAAGAGTTAGAAGAACAAACAGTAAGAGTTCATGAAATTGCTTCTGAGATGTTAGTAGAAATGAGAACTTTACTTTGGCAACAATTAGAAGGATTACAACATACACTCCCACTTGGACATAATTCTATACAATTTCAAAGAACATTAACTAGCGAAGCAACAGCAGTTAATGTTCCTTTTAATAGTAAAGATTTTTTACATGAACATTCAATTTTTTATGGTAGAAATTTAGTTAGTAAAAATGCAATATTCTGTGATAGAAAGAAATTACTTAATGGTAATGGATGCGTTTTGGCAACATCAGGAGCAGGAAAATCTTTCAATGTTAAAATGCTTATTGAACAAATTTTACTTCGTTACCCAGAGGATGAAGTTTGTATTATAGATCCGCAAAATGAGTATGATGAGTTGTTAAAAGTTTTTAAAGGTCAAACAATAAAAATATCTACAACATCTAAAACACACATTAATCCATTTGATTTAGATTTGAATTATGGTTTAACTGATGGTGGTAATAATAATCCAATTAAGTCTAAATCAGAGTATATAATTGCTTTTTTAGAAAGTATTATAGGTGCAAATGGATTAAGTGGAGGACAAAAAACAATAATTGATAGGTGCACTAAGTTAATCTTTGAAGATTATGAAAATAGTCATTATCAAGATAAAACATTACTTCCTAAATTACCTGATTTTTATAAAAAGTTAAAAGAACAACCAGAACAAGAAGCACAGGATTTAGCATTGGTATTAGAAAGATATGTAACTGGTTCTTTGGATATTTTTTCAAAAAATACTAATATAGATATTAAAAATAGATTGGTTAGTTTTGATATAAGTGAATTATCTCAAACATTACAAAAAACTGGTTATTTAGTTGTTTTAGATCACATTCAGAATAGATTAACATTAAACAAACAAATTGGTAGATATACTTGGATATTTATTGATGAAGTTCATATCTTACTTGCAAATCCATATTCAGCAGAATATGTTGCAAAATTCTATAAGGTTGGAAGAAAATTTTTAGGTATGAATACGATAATAACTCAAAATATTGCAGATATGTTGGAAAATGAACAAGGTAGGAAGATATTATCTAATTCAGAGTTTGCTGTTATATTAAAACAAAAAGCATTAGATTTACCGCATATATGCGGTATTTTCAATATTAGCGAGGAAGAATCGAGATATATTGAAGGCGATGCAAAGGCTGGTGAAGGATTGCTAGTATTTGGTTCTGATGTAATACCATTTTCAAACACAATACCTACAAATTATGTTATGTATGAGATTAACAATACCGATAATAAAGTGCAGGCTAGATAATGGATAACAAAAATAGGGATGATATTACAAAATCACTAGAAAGAACGAAGCTAGCAAAAAATTATAGTATAGAAAAAGGATTTGATTATTTAGATAAAACAGCTAAAAAGGTATCTAATTTAAAAACTGATTTATTAGATAAGAATGAAGAAAAAAACAATAATATTGATAACAATGAAAATGAATCATCAAACGAAAGTAAAGAATATAATACTAGATTAAAAACTTCTGAAAATAGTAGTGATGATAAAATAGATACAAATGATGTTCCTACTACTAAATTAAAGACAGGAGTTAATAACCAAAATATAACTGAAAATAGCAAAAGTGAAGATAATACTGAAAATGTTGTTTCAAAAAGTAAATTAAAGACAGGTATTACAAAAGTTATAAATAAGACTTTTAAATTTAATGATAATCAAGGTAAAATTTCAAAATCAATAACTGTTGTATCTAAAACAGGAAAAGGAATAACTAAAGTTGGAAGTTCTATAACAAAGGCGTCAAGAGATTTAGATAAAGCTATGTCTAGTGATGGAACTGGTAAAGACTTTTTAAAAACTAGGGCAACTAGAAATACTAAAAAAGTAATAAAGAAAAAAATTGTTAATCCTGTCAAAAAACCTATAAAAAAGGCTGTTAATAAAGCAACAGCACCTCTTAAAAGGAAGATTGCATCAGCATTTAAAATTCTCTTAAAAAAGGTCTTAAAATTGCTTATAGCAGGTGTGTCAGCAATATCTGAATTTATATTACCACTTGCATTAGTTATTTTAATAATAGTAGCAGTTTGTTCTATTTTTAGTTGGGGAACAGAAACAAGAAATAACTATGAAACTTATATGGAATCTATTCAAGAAAGTTATGACAAGGAAGTAGAACAATTTTTAAGAGATAATCCAACTGGAATTGTTGTTGGAGTTAGAGGCGGATATGGAAAAATTAATTGGCGAGTACCATTTGCAATTATGCAGGGATTAGGAGCAGATATTAAATTTGATAATTCAGAAAAAGAATTAATCCAAAAATTTAAGGATGCAGGCTTGCTTGAAAAACATGAAATTATAGAGCAAACAACAACTAGCGGAACAGGTGATTTACAAACAGAAACAACAAAAAAAGTTATGATAATTACTAATGCAACACTAGAAGATTATTTAGTATGGTGTAAGAACAATTTTAGTTATATAAAAAAATTTATGAATGATAAAAAAATAATTGGTTATGTTGATAATAATTTTGATACTTTACAGTTAGAAACAATTAATTATTTATATACTTCCGAAAGTGTGTTTGAAGAATTTGATAATAAGTTTTTAGATATACCTACAAAGTATGGAAAAAACGATGTTGAAAGAAATTTATCTAGTGATAATTATAATTCAAAGAATATACTAACAACTTCAGGATTTAAAGGACAATGTACTTGGTATTCGCATGGTAGAGCATTAGAAAGTACAAATAAAAAAGTACCAGCAGGAAATGCTTATACTTGGTTATCTAGTGCAGTTGCTATGGGATTAGATACAGGAAGTTATCCTATGCCTAATAGTATAGCAGTATTAGCAGGAAGGTCTTATGGTCATGTTGCTTATGTTGAATCTTATGATGGTGAAAAGATAACAATTAGTGAAGGTAATGTTGGTAATGCTTGTAGTAAAAAAGAAGCAAATTGTAGTCAAGTAGAATATGCAAATCAGCACGCAAACGAATTAGTTAGAACTAAAACTTATTCTAGTTTACAAGCATATAAAGATGCAAGTAAATCAAGCGGATTATATTTAGTAGGTTTTATATATTTATAAAAGAAAGGATAAAATATGAAGAAAAAAACAGCATTAATTATAATTTTTAGTTTTATGATTTTTTCAATTGTTTTAACAAGTTTTATTCAAAATGTAGTAATTAAAGAAGAAAAGGGTAATAACAATCAACCTAATGATGAGAAAGTTGATACCATACCTCCTGATCTAATTTTAAAAGAATCGAAGTTAATTATTTATCAAGATGATATTTTAAATTATGAAGCATTTATTGTTTCAGCAAAAGATGATGTTGATGGTGATATTACTTCATCAGTAGAACATAATATAATTGATACTTCGGAAGTTGGAGAATATAAGTTAGAGTATAAAGTTAAAGATAATGCAGGTAATGAAACAGTTGAAATTATTAATATAATTATAAGAGAAAAATTAGATGTAGCAGAGGATTAATAGATGGAAAAACCTAAATCATTATCTGAATATACTTTAATAGATCAAGAAATTGTAAAAAATAAATTAAATGAATTATTAGTAAATTATAAAGATAAAACTTATGAATATTATTGTACTTATTATAGTTGGAGACATAAATGGGAAGCAAAGAATATTTACTTTTATGTACCAGAATTAAATAGTTTTTTCTTTATGACACCAGATCATATAGTAAAAGATCTTGAATATCGTTTTCCTAGAGAAACAGTTAATGATAATCTTATGAATTATAGTATAAATAATATTTATTCAATAGATGATATTGCAGATTGCAGACATCATTATTACGAAAGTTTTGAGAATAAATCAATTGTCTTTCCTGAAGTATTAGAATTATTTAGAGAAAAGAACCCTTATTGTTCTATTGATGAATATAAAGATAAAATTAAATTTAGACAGAATAACGAAGCATTCAGAAATTTTTATGGATATTGTGGTTTTAATTTTTACCCTAATGATATTGAAGAATTAGTGTACGCAATTGTTTATCTTAAACATCCACAAATAGAAAAATTAGTAAAATCAGGATTAGATGATATTGTATATAAATGGATACATGATACTAATAATCTTCAACTTTATTCAAGAAGTTTTAAAAATGGTAATAATATTAACGAAATAACTAAATTACCTAAATTTGCTTGGCAACTATTAAAAGATGAAGGTATGTCAAGAGATATAACTAAATGGAATGAATTTAGAGTATGGGTTCAAAAAGATAATTTATCTAAAGAACAATTAGAAACAATTATAAATTTGAAAATAAGAGATACACAGGTAATCAAATCTATAAGAAGTATTTTAAATTCAGAATATAATGGAAAAAAACTTTATACATTAGATACTTTACTTAATTATCTATCTCGTGTTGATATGTACCAAGCAATTCGTTCTAATGATGCAATTACTATTTTAAGAGATTACATAAGAATGGCATTAGATTGTGGAATTGAACCTGTAACTAATAGTAATTCATTAAAAAGAGAACATGATGTAACAATGAGAAATTATCAAATATTATTACAAGCTAAAAAAGAAGAATATCAGGCTAGTTTAGGTAAACCATTTAAAGAAAGAAGTAAAGAACTTGAAAAATATGAATTTAAGGATGAATATTTGCAAGCAATTGTTCCTAAAGATATGGAAGATTTACTTCAAGAAGGGCGTAATAATAACAATTGTGTAGGTGGATATATTGAAAGATTTGCAAAAGGAACTAGCAATATATTCTTTATTAGAAAAAACGATAATCCAGAAAGAAGTTATATCACCATAGAACTTAATAATGACTTTTCTGATTATAGACAAGCATATTATTCTTCAAATAGGGATATAACAGATCCTAAAGATATGAATTTCATAAAGAAATGGATTGAAAAAACAAAGGAAATATATAATCAAAAAAGTATATCTTTAGATAAAGATATAACAGACGATATGTTTTAAGAAAGGAGAGATATATCTTGACTGATGAAGAGTTATTATTAAAGTATAAAAGATATAGAAAGAAGAGAAATTTAATAATAATTATATCTCTTCTTTTTGTTTGTTTTTTAATTTCAGGGATTTTGTATTATCTATCTATACAAGAAAAACAACCTAAAGATATACCTATTCAAAATGAAGTAATAGAACAAAAAAATGATGAAGCACCTATTTTAGAATTAACAGATACTGAAATTAAAATTCAGGTGAATAGTGAGTTAGATTATAATTCTTATATTAAAAGTGTTATTGATAAAGAGGATGGGGATTTAAAAGATAAAGTTCAATATTCTAAAATTGATACTTCAAAAATTGGAGAATATAAAATCTTATATTTTGTTTTTGATAGTTCTAACAATGATAGTCAGGCTTTCTTAAAAGTAATAATAGAAGAATCACCTAAAGAAGTAGAACCAGAAGTAAAAGAGGAAACACCAGCACCACCAAAAATTGAAAATAATACTCCTTCAAAAAATGAAAAAGAGGAAACTAAACCACAACAGAATACAACTATTCCTTCTCAAAAAACATCGCCAAAATATTTCCTTTTTGAAGATGGATATACGATTAATAATGTTGTAGATGCTTGTGCTAAAGAATTAAAATCTTATGGTGGTTCAGGAAGATGCGAACCTATAACTGACGAAAATGGTATTTATTTAGGTATGAAACTTATGTATGAATGAAAGGAAAATAAAGTGAAAAATGATTAAACTATCTGAATTGTTAAAACAAAGAAGTGATATAAGTGGTACAAATTTTAGAGAAAATATAGTAAAACCTTATTTTCAAGAAATAATTTTAGATTATATAAGTGATATAACAAGTCAAGAAAACATAAAAGAATGTGATGTAACTTTTAATAAAAATGAACCAAGAAAAGATTTAACATTAGATGAAGTAATCAGTATTGTTTCTGGTGAAGCGGAATTAAAAATTATAGAGTGCATTAATAATTTAATTAGTTATGACAAAATTAAAGAGTATAGTGAAGAAGAACTAGAAATGATTGAACTGGATTACTAAATTGGAAAGGAGACTTTTTTGGAAAATAAATACGAATTGTTTTTATCAAATGCGGTTGTTATAAATGTAAGAAGTGAAAATGAATTTAAGCAATTTATTCAATTGATGAAAAAATTAGGATTATCTAAAGTGGATTATATTAAAAAAATATATGATAAATATGGATTTGAAAAAGGTTTTTGTTATAATGCAGGAATTAAATATTGTAATATCGAAGATATATGTTTTGAATATCAATTAGGAAAAGGATTTACATTCTCTAGTATAAGTGAATATTCAAAAAATGATTACTTTGATATTTGTTCTTTAGAGGAAATAATGATTGATGTGGGTTATGATATAGAATCTTGGAAGGAATTATTTAATCAACATCATGAAGAAAAAAAAGAACAAGATATAGATTTAGAAATAGAAAAATAATTAAAGGAGAGATGCAAATATAAATGAAAATTTACAGCAAGAATGACGATTATATTCTTTATCATGGCAATATGCTTGATATGTTAAATGTTATACCTTCAAATAGTGTGGACTCAATTGTTACAGATCCTCCTTATGGTTTGACAACTATTGTAAAACGATTTGGAAAAGAAAATTCATCACCAGCACAATTTGGAAGTGATGGTGCTTTTTCAAGACTATCTAAAGGTTTTATGGGAAAAGAATGGGACGGTTCTGGTATTGAATATAATGTTGATACTTGGCGAAAATGTTATGAAATATTAAAAAATGGTGGTTATCTATTAGCGTTTGGAGGAGCAAGGACTTATCATAAAATAGCGTCAGCCATTGAAGAAGCAGGATTTGAAATTAGAGATTGCATAATGTGGATTTATGGAAGTGGTTTTCCTAAATCTATGAATATATCAAAAGGATTAGAAGCAAGAGAAAAATATGGGAAAGCAAATACTAGAACAAAAAGAGTTGTAGAACAGAATTGTGAAGGTGAATCCTATAAGATAAAACAAACTAATAATGGTGCTATGGGAGATATAATTGAAACAACCAGAAAGCATTATTTACCATCAACAGAATTGGCAAAGAAATGGCAAGGATGGGGAACAACTTTAAAGCCGGCTTATGAACCTATTATAGTTGCTAGAAAGCCTTTTGTTGGGTCATTAGTTGATAATGTAATAAAGAATGGTGTAGGAGGTATCAACATTGATGAATGTAGAATACCGTTTGAAGATACAAAAAATCCAGCAACTAATCCACTTTATAGAAAAGAGGCAGGTTATAAATTACCTGTTAAAGGTTTGAAGAGTAATGGTGTTGTAGGTTTTACAAGTTCAAAGAATGAAGTTAATAAATTAGGTAGATTTCCTGCAGATCTTATACTGACTTATGATGATAATACTTATAAAGAGGTATGTAGTGGATTTCCTATAACTTCAGGTGGGAAAATAAAATTAAATAGTGAGGTAAAGCGTATAGGTATTAAAGAAGATGGTAGTAGTTTTAATTCAAAAACCTGTGGATTTGATGTTAATAAAGGAACTGGATTATGTAATTACGGTGATAAGGGCAGTGCATCAAGATATTTTTATTGTGCTAAAGCTAGTCAAAAGGATAGAAATGAGGGATTAGAAAATTTTGAAGACAAAATAAAAGTTTTTAATGGTAAAAGTAATATATCAAGTAAAGATATGAAAGATGTAGAAAAAAGATTTACAACTATAACAAAGAACACTCATCCAACGGTCAAACCAACCGAATTGATGCAGTATTTAATTCGTCTTGTGACACCAAAGGAAGGAACAGTTTGTGATCCATTTATGGGAAGTGGTAGTACAGGTAAAGCTGTTATTTTTGAAAATAAAGAAAGAAATGCTAATTATAAATTTATTGGAATAGAGTTAATTGATGAATATTTACCTATTGCAGATGCAAGAATTAAGTATGCACTAAATTATAAGGAGAAGGAGGAAAATATAAAATAATGAATGTAAAGAAGAAGAATGTTCATTACCTAAGTAAAAGTCAAAATCATATTGCAAGAAGAAAAGATGTTTTATCTTTTAAATATAAAGATTATGAACTCCACATTTTAAACGAAACAAAGCATGATGCTTCATATATTCTTATAAAAGACAAAAATGGTGAGTATTGGATGTTTTATAACTTTTATATTAGTTATGATATGTTTGATAAAACAATTAATAATTTGGTAGAAGAATTTGATAAAAAAAGACATATTGTATATTGTGATTATCAGCTAGAACAAATAAAAAAATATTATGATAATTTTATTGATAATATAAAAAATAGAATTATTGAAAATAAGTATTTTAATATTATAGAATTAGAATACTTAAATAAAAATCACCCTGAATTATATCCAGACGCTGTCAAATCAAGAGAAAAATATTTAGAGGATAAAAGAACAAAAGAACAGGAAGAACAAAAAGAAAGAGAAGAATATAGAAAGAATACTGTTAAGAACAAAAATAAAGAATTTTTTGATAAAATATGGAGTATGAAAACAGCGATTTATGAAGGAAAAGTAGTTTTGTCAAAAGCATACGAATACTATAAAGATGATGATTATTATAAAAAAACTATTCAAAATAATTTTCTATATTTATTTAAAGAATATAATATTAATGTTCCTTTAGCAACACAGGGTTTTATTAATAATAATCTTTATTCCTACGATTTTGGTTCAAATCAATCTAAAAGTTGGGTGAAATATAATGGAACAACAATGTATGATTGTTTTATAAAATTAAAAGAAGTAATTGGCAAAGAATTGTCTAAAACAAAAGAAAATGAGTTTGAAATAGAAATGGAAGTTAATTAATAAAGGATCTTAATAGATTCTTTTTTGTTTTATAAAAATAGAAAAGGAGAATAAAAATGAGATATAACTATTTATTATTAAGCGATTTATTAAGAAGTAAAAGACTTGAAAGAGGTTATTCTATCAGAGGTTTAGCTAGGATAGTTGGAATTAGTGATACAGAATTATCAAGGATTGAGAATGGTGAAAGAAAAAATTTTAATCTTGTAACATTAATTAGTTTGTGTGAAGTGTTAAGAATTGATTTTATTAAATTATTGAAGGTAACAGGTTATTTACCCAATAATTATGTAATACAACCTAATCAAAATTTAGATGGTGATTTCAAAATTAATCCTATTATCAGAAGGGATAAAAACTCCTGCAATACTTGTAAATATTATTGCTTTCCTTATGGTGTATGTATTTTAAGAAAAGGAGAAAATAGAAATGATTTCAGAAGATAAATTGAATGAAATAAAAGAAAACTATCCTCCTGAAACAAAAATAAAATTACTAAAAGATATGGATGATAAGCAACCAATTTTAGCTGGAACTATTGGTATAGTAGATTATATTGATAGTGAAGGACAATTACACATGAAATGGGAAAATGGGAGAACTTTAGCATTAATTCCTGAAGTAGATGAATTTGAAGTTATAAGTAAACCTGAAAAAATAAAAGTAATAATAGTTGAACCTAAAAAAGAGCCATATATGAAAGAAATATACAATACACTAAAAAATAAACAGGAAATTGTAGGTGGTTTAATACAATGTGTTTCTTCTTTTTTTTCTGATAAAACAAATTATGATTTTATTGTTAATGAAGAAGGAAAAATGATAGATCTACCTAAAAATAGGATGATATGGGATGGTAGTGAAATTATTCGTGGAAATATGATTGTAGCTAAAGTTGATGACAATATTTGTGATTATGTGTCATTATCAGATGAAGAGATAAACTATTTAATTAGTAAAATTAAAAAAGATTGTCCAATGATAATAAGTATTCCTTTATCAAAAACTCATATAGAACATGATGAGGTGGAAAAGTAATGAATATTATTGTAATTAGTAAAGAAAATAGGATACTTCAAATAACAAACTTTGGTTATCAGGCAGAATATACTCTTTATAACTCAAAAGGATATTATTTATTTGGCGGTGTATTAGAAAGCGTATATGATTATTTTAATGACGAAAAATTAACAATAGAAATTATAAATTTAATACAGCAAGAAATTGATTTTGAAAGACCGTATATATACTTATACGGATCAAATACTTTACCATTATTAAAATTAATAAAATATGAAAATAATAAAAAATCATCTAAAAAAATAGTGGAATATATTAATTCTCTAAGCGATAAAGATGATTATTTTTATTTTAAAGAAAGGTGGCAATATGTTTAATAAAAAAGCATTAGATGAATTTTTGGCTAATGATAAAATAAGTTACTATTTATATATTGATAAAGAGTATAGTTTTGAACGTAAGCAGTTCTATAAAGAACAATATAATGATAGATTTTACCTACTATATTCTAGGAGATATGAGCCTAACATAATGAATGATCGAGAATATGATTTTGAAGGTTATTATGATTGTATAGATAAAGTTCTTTATAATACTAAATTTGATGTAGATAAAATGTTAAAAAAATCAAGAATAGTAAAAATCTCTTCTTTTGGAAAATTATTAAATCAAATAGAAAACGACATTGAAAAATTAATGAATGATTATTGTATTGATAATATTGATATTTTACGATAAGAATGGAAGAATTATCGATGGTGGTCAATATGAAGAAATTGATACAAATAAAACAATGGAAGAGACAGCGAAGGAATTAATAGAAGCATTTGATATATTACAATTTTCAGAACCATATATAAAATTAAATGGAATACAAGCGGATAATTTTATTGAAATAATAGAGGAACAAGATTATAAAAACATGAAAAATAAAGTATCAAATTATTTAAAAGATGTTAATGATTATGAAATTGAAAAATGTTAAAGGAATGATATAAAAATGGGTCAAAGACATAAGTTTATGAATATAGACAAAAAAGAACAAATAGAAACTCCTGTATTTGGAAAACTTATTGAATGGTGTTATCAAAATAATAGTTTAATGTTGCATCTTGAACATTTGTTAAAAACAGAATGGAAAGATAATCGTGTTATAGTTGTAGGAGATTATATATCTGATGTATATGAAACTTCTAAATATAAAGAATTTTTAAAACAAGTTCGTAATGAAAATTCTAAATATAATATTAAAAGTATATATGCTTATCCGTATAAAATAATTAAAGAAACATCTTTTTATTCTAATAGATTACCTTCAAGATATATTTACAATACATTTAAAAAAGAGTATTTTGATTTAAAAAAACAACCAATTCAGTCGCTATGGTATATCGAACCTATAAACTTTATTACAGGAGATAAATTTCATCCATTAGGATTATTACTTGCTTGTGGAAATTATGGAGAACTTGGTGATTATACTGGTAAAAATGAAGAATATGTCGGTAGTTGGGCAGAAAGTTCAAATAGCATATTTTTATCTGATGAATTAATAAAAAATGATTGCATAGAATCAAAAATTTTATTTAATCGTTATAATGAAAAAGAAAATAATGATGAAATTCTCATAGATTTTATTACGAGAAATTTTAGCGTTAATGATATTAAAACTGTTAAAAAAATAAATTTTGATCCTGCTTTTTTTCTTACTGATGATGAAAAAGCAACGATTATTAGTACATCTATAAATAGCATAAAAAACAAAAAACAAGAAAAAGAAATTGATGAAGAATTAGAAAGATAAAGAAAAGGAGAAAACAATGAATAAAACACTAGAAAAGAAAATAGAAAATTTAGAAGCAAAGAAATCAAAAGAATTAGAAAACAGACAAAAGATAGATGAAAAAATTAATGGGTTAGATCAGCAATTAAAAGTTCTATATGATTTTAAAAAGAAACAAGAAAGAATATATCAAATGCAACAAGAATTAGATAACCAAATTCAGGAGAACTAATAATGAATAGAAGAATATTTGTGGATATGGATGGAACTTTAGCTGAATGGATAGAAAATGAATCGACAGATGTATTATATGAAAAAGGGTATTATGAGAATTTAAAACCAAATGAACTTTTATTACAAACTATTAAAGAATTAATTAATAAGGGAGAAGATATTTATATACTTTCTTCCTTTTTAAATGATAGTAAATATGCTTTAGATGAAAAGAAAAATTGGTTAGATAGGTATTTACCTGAATTACCAGAAAATAAGAGATTATTCGTTAAATATGGCGATAATAAGACATTAATAATTCCCAATGGTGTATCCAAGTTTGATTATTTAATAGACGATTATACCAAAAATTTATTTGATTGGAAAGATGCTGGAGGAATTGCTATTAAATTTCTAAATGGTATAAATAATAAAAGTAAACAATGGCAAGGACTAAATATAAAAGAAAATGTTAGTTTATATGAAGATTTAATGTTTATTTTAGAATATCCTGAAAAATCGCAAGATGAATTTAACAGTTATTTTATAGAATGTTCAAGAGAGTTAGTTAATTCAATCAATTATTATCAAAAGATGGTTAATAGTTCTGATATGGATTTTTTAAATGCAGAACTACAAGTTAAGGATGCAAAAACTAAATATTATGATGAAAAGAAAAGATTGCAAAATCTTTATAACATTGAAATATTAAATGTTGATTCAAATGATGATAGAGTTCGTTTGAATTATAAAATTTGTTTTAAAGATGGTAGAAAATTATATGAAGGCTATGATTATTTTAACTTAAATAACCAAACAATAACTGATGAATTATTACTCGAAAAAGTAATGGGATTTAATGTTAGAAATAAAACTGATATAATTCGTATTTCACCAGAGTTAAGAGGATTGGTAGAACAGGCATTGTCATCTTGTGATAGTGAATATATTAGACTTTATGCTGATGATTTAGTAGATAGTTGGAAAGTTAATTACAATGATTTAATAGATAAAATAATTGATTTAGAATCTGAATTGAAAGAGTTAGGCGTAGAAGATTATATAGAATTTAATATTATAGATACTTATCCTAAAACTTTAGAATATATAGATCTTAACCCTGAAATAGTAAGTAACTTTGAATTTTCTAATAAGGAAAATAAACTTAAAACATATAACTATAACATTAATGGAAAAGAAGTTATATGTGAATTAGAATTGAATGAAAATGTAGGAGGTATTGCTGTATCTGGATATACGATTGATAAAAACCAAACATTAACTAAAGAAGAATTATCAATTATTCAAGCAAAATTATTTAATGATGTGAATGAGCTTTATAATGAAACATTTATCAAAAAAGAAAAAGAAAATGATATAGATATTGATATTACCGATGATATGTATTAAGAAAGGACAATTGATGAAAACAATAACAAATAATATAGGTGGGTATGTAAAAGAAAGAAATAATTGTTTATGGTATTCAGGAGAATTAATTAATATTCAAACGGATTATGGAAGGTATGTAATTTTTATTGATGGAGACTCTGATTGCTTATTAAAAGCAAAAGAAACTTTTGTTGATAAGGAAGATATAGAACATCAAAAAGGAGAAATTCTTGTTGATACTTCTTCAAAAGAAAGTATTTTAGATTATATAAAATCAGATGATGAATTAATAAAGGTTTTAATAGGTGAAGATAAAAATTTATCAATAGAATTTCATAATAATAAGTCAATTAGGATTGAATTTTTTGATAATGATAATAATTTGAAAGAAACAAAAAAAATATCGTCACGATGGGTAAATAACGCCATTGAAAAAATATTTAAACATATAAAAGAAAATAGAAATTTAGATCATAATAAATATTCAATATATTGTAGATGTGCAACTTATAATGGATATGGAATAGAAAATCAATTAAATATTTGTAAAAAGACTTTATTATCTAAAGTTAAAGGATTAGATGAAAACAATATTAATTATTATATTGATAATGGATTTAGTTCAAGAAAAGTATTGCCTCCTGCATTAGATTTACTTTTAGATGATTTAGAAACATTAAAAGAACATCAAATTTTTACTCCTAAAATAGATAGATTATCAAGAGATATAGTAAATATAGCAAACATAAATAATATCTTAGAAAAAAATAATTCTGATATTTTTTTAGTGTATGACGATAAATATTTAAATAAAGATGTTTATAATAAATATACATTGAATGTTGTAGAAAAAATTATGGCTGGTTACGATCCGTTAGATATAGAAATGGAGCGTGATTACTAAATGAAATATACTAAAGCTAGACAAAATTTAGTTGATATGTATATTAAAAGTTTAGAAGAAGATGCTATTCCTTGGGAAAAATTATGGACTGTTGAACAACCGATTAATGCAATTTCTGGTAATAAATATAGGGGTGTAAATAATTTAGCATTATCATATATAGCAATTCAAAAGGGTTATAAAGATAATCGTTGGTGTACCTATAATCAAATTAAGAAAAAGAATTGGAAATTTAAAGAGTCTGCGGTAGGACAAGGTGTATGTGTTGAGTATTGGAGCAGGTATAATATAAAAGAGAGGAAAATTTGTTCTTTCAAGGAATATGAAAAAATAATTCGTGAAGATCCAGAACAAGAAGAAAATTTTAGAATAATAACTAAGTGTACTACGGTGTTTAATGGTGATTTAATTGAGGGAATACCTAAACAAAAAGAACCAGAAAAAGAACAAATAAACACCTCGGAATATATTAAAAATATTATTGATAATATAGATGTTAAATATCAAGAAGTTGGTAATAGTGCATATTACGATATTAGAAATGATATGGTAGTATTACCACCAATTAATACATTTAAAAATAAGTATGGATATTATTCTACACAATTGCATGAATTAGCACATTCTACTGGTCATAAGAACAGATTAAATAGAGATTTAAGTGGTGGATTTGGAAACCCTGAATATGCAAAAGAAGAATTAAGAGCTGAAATAAGTTCATCTTTCTTAATGCAAAAATTAGGTTTAGAATATGATGAGAATCACTTAAATAATCACAAAGCGTATATTCAAAATTGGATAGATATTTTAAAAGATAAACCAAATGAACTTTTTAAAGCAATATCAGATGCTGATAAAATAGTTGATTATATGGAAGAAAAATCATTAATAAAAACATTAGATAATGAAAAAGAAATGGAGCTTGATGAGCATGAAATATAACAATTTGTATACTATTGTAAGTGATATAAAAGATAAACGAGGTCAAAGAGTTTTAATAAGTTTAGATGTGTATAATGGTGATAAATATATTACTTCTTATAATTTTGAATTAGAACTAAAGAAGATGGGGTTAAATAAAAAAATGGATTATGAATATCAATTATCTAAAGATCTAAATAGAGTAGTTAGAAGATATTATAATATAAAAAAGAAACTACCTACTGTTGAAACAATCCAAAATAAGATGCACCATAAAAATTATTTAATAATTTCAAATTCTACAAGATTGAATTACAAAGAAATTAATAAAAAACTTAAAGAATTTAATAGACTGTGTGGAGATTGGGATTATCGAAATACTGATATGACTGATGTGCATTTGGGCGGTATAGAAATTAAATATAGAGCAATAAAAATGTATTGTGAGAAATATGATGTTGATTTAGATAATTACATTATTTGTTATTCAGGAAGAGTAAATAATCAAAATTATTTGAAGAATTTTATAGAATTAGATTTAGAAAATAGAGAGAAAGTTTTAGAGTATATATCATCTTTAGAAGATTGTATTGATTGGAAAAAAGTTGAGAATGATTTGGATAAAATTAAAGAAAAATTATCAAATGAAACCAACGAAAAAGAAATGGAGATGATGTGATGGAACAGTTAATTACTTGCTATAAAATTATGCCAGAATATCATAAAAATCATTTAGAAAGTTATTTAATATTACAAGGAATTTATGATATTATTCCAGAAATATCTGATGAGGAATCATCACTTTTATTTAATATATGTAATAATAATATGCAAGAAAATATTAATCCTTTGACACTTTCTCACAATTTAACAGATATGTATTATAAAGGAATAATAACTAAAAAGGATATAGAAAAGGCACAAAACAAAAGTATATTTGATGTGCCTTTTTTTGATAAATTAAATTATTATTCTGCAAATTATAATCAAAAAAATGATATGGACATAGAGAAAAATTTTTAATTTTTTATTAAACCGTCGGAGACTAATTTAAAGGGTTTTAGGGTATTCCCTAACAAGCAAAATGGGTGTAGATACACCATGCTTGATAGTTTATATAACTATACCAATTGGTATGTTCTAATTTTGATGAAAGAAAGGAGATAAAAGTGAGTAAAAAATTTCAAGATAGATGGTATGTAGAAAAAGAATTAAATTTAACAACGAAACAACTTGACAGAATAATTCAAAAGATGCAACAGCGACATCCCGCAGAAAATTGGATTTATGTAAGAGAACCGAATAATAATCAAAGAACAGAGTATTGTAGTCTTGAATTTGTAGAGTGGATCAAAGAAGTATATTTAAGGAAAGATAAATACTATTTAGATTTGGAAATAGATTTTTATGAGAGATTGATAAGAAAATTAGAAGATGCGTTAAATATTCCACATAATGAAATTGATTATAGTGATATGAGCAAAAAAGAAATGATGGAATTTTTTAATAAAAATTTAAAAAGTATTGATATGGCTATTTCAAAAATGGGAGAGCGTTATAAGAAAAATTTAAAATATGTTGAAGACGGAATTATTTTTATTAAAGCTGAAGGAGTTAAATATATAAATGAAAAATATTATCGTAAATCTTATTTAAAATATTTAGAAGATTTAAAAAGAAAGTTAGAGATTCAATATGACAAACAACACTAACAAAAAGCGTAGAGAAAAAATAAATATTTTAGTAACTCCTGAAGAAAGAAAAATAATCAGTGATAAGGCACGAGAATATGGATATGGCGATTGTCTTGCAGAGTATGTCAGGGATGCATGTATTTATGAAAAGTTATATGTAGAAGATTTATCTGGAAAACAAGATGTTTGTAAAATTGTTAGTGAATTTATTCTAATTGTAAAAGATATATTAAAAAAACAAACTGATATGTCTAAAAATATAACTTTATCAAAAGAAAATATTGAAATATTAAGACAGGATAATGTAAAAATTATTGACGCTATTGAAAGGTTATCAAAAGAACTTATAACAAAGTTATCATCAAACTCTGTTCCTAAATTTCAAAAGAGATTAAGATTAGTTGAAAAAAATAAAATAACAAAAAAATTTTTAGAATATGTATCTAATAAAAAGTTTGTTATTGTTCTACCGAGCACATTGGGAATCAAAAATTCAAAAGAAGGTTTTTTATTAGTTAGTTTAGATAATTCAGAAACATTAGATATAAAAACATTAGAAGAAACAAGTGCAATTACAATTATAAATTTACAACGAGAAAAAGCATTAAGAGAAAAGTGTTATTTATTTTTTAGTTCTAATAATAATGAATTGAATATCTATTTGGCTGATTACTTCAAAGAGAAAGAAGAAAGCATAAATAAATATAAAGAAAAAGTTAATCAAAATAACAAATTGAAATTATATAGTTGTAATACAAAAGATGAACTACAATTAAAGGAGGGATAAACATTCCTACAACAGCACGTTGGGCAGTACACGGAGTTCAAGGAAGAAATGATTGTATTAATTATATAAAAGATGCAAAGAAAACTGATGGAGGAACTTTAATCACAGGAATTAATTGTTCCTCTGAATTTGCATCTTATGAAATGAAATTAAATAATGATAAATTTCATATTAACGAGGAAAAGGAAAGTAGAACTTGTTATCATGGCTATCAAAGTTTTGATCCGAAAGAAAAAGATTTAACAGCTGAAGAAGTTCATCAGATGGGAATAGAATTAATGAAAAGACTATATCCTAGTTATCAAGTATTAGTAACAACTCATATCGATCAAGGACATTTGCATAATCATTTTGTTGTTAATGCGGTAGATATGAATGGTAAAAAGTTAGAAGATAGACTTGCTAATCCCAAAGAAGGTTTGTATGGACTAAGAGATGTAAGTGATGAGATTGCTTTAGAACATGGATTAAAAATAATAGAAGATGCTCCTAAAATAAGTAGATTTCATAAAAATAAATATTTATATGCAACAGCAAATAAATCTTGGAAAAAACAAATTATTGAAATGATAGAATCATTAAAAGAAGAATGTTTTTCTTTTGAAGAACTTTTAGAGAGATTTCTAATGGAAGGTTATCAAATTAAAGATGGGAAACATATAAAAGTCAAACCGTTAGGAAAAGAAAATTATGTAACTATGAAAGTATTAGGAGAGGATTATTCTGAAGAAAATTTAAAACAATTTTTCTATGATAAAAGAAGTAATCAAAAGGCATTTGCATTTCAAAGTTATAAGATTAAAAATAATTCTAGTGAATTATTAAATATTCAAAGTATGTTAGCGGATATATCAAAACAATCAATATTATTAAGTATGAAAAGTTTAGATGTTAAAGTTTCTTATCCTAAATATTATAATTCAAGATTTTTAGAAGTTAAAAGGTTTAATAAGATAGTGGATACAATAAATTTTCTTAATGATAATAATATTTTTAGTTATGAAGATCTACAAAATAAAATTAATGAATTATCACAAGAAATTATTTCAAAAGAAAAAATTTTTATCGATCTACAATCACAAAATGAAACGCTTCAACTTAGAGTACCATTATGTGAATTATATTTAAAATATTTAGATTATTATGAAAGATATTTAGAGCAGAAGGAAATAGTAAAAGATGATATTGAGTTAAGTGATGAAGTAAAAATATTTTTAGATACACAAAAGGAATTGCAGGTATCTAATGTAGATGAAGTTAAAGATATAATTGCATCAGCAAACAAAACTAAAATCGAAGCAAATAGACAATATGCTTATTTAAATTATTTAAAAAAGCAGGTTAATGAATTAGAAAAAATAAAAGGCGCATCAATTGAAAATTCAAAAGGATATATAAAAAGTGTTTCATTTTCTAAAAAAATGATAGATGTGAATAGAACGACAGATAAAGAATACTGTATAAGAGTTCCTTATAGCGAATTATATATTTATGTTCCTAAAGATAATGTTGCATGGTTTAGTTTTGATAATAGAGGTGTTATCTATTTGATAGATGATAAAGAATATAATTTATATAATGACAAGAATGAAGTTGTTCAAAGAATTCGTGGTGAAGAATTAGAAAAAGTATCAAAAGAAGAAAAACAAAAGATAAGCGAATATTATAAATCAAAATAGATGGAGGAATATATTTATGGGAAGAGTTTGTTTAAAAGAGTATAAAGACTTATGTAATAACAAAATAACATTAGAAGAATACGAAAAAATAAGCATAGCTTATATAGAAAAAGTAAAAAAAAAAGGATGGAGAGATGTACCAATAGAAGGTGGTTATGTATCGCCTGACAATAGCACAATATATATTTATAGTAGGTCTCCATATTACGGACAATTATTAAATTATTATCGTCCTAATAGTGAAGAAGATTATCGAAGAATTTGTGCTGAATTTATTTCAAGAGGAGATTTTATCGACCAAGATGATATATGGAAAGAAATGAAAGAAAACACTAAAAACAATATAGAAAAGGAAAACGAAGAATATGAAAGATAATATAAAAAGAGAGGGAAAAATAATGGAAAAAAACAATAGTATTAATATATTTGGATATAGTTATGATGATAAGAAAAATAAGTATGTAGTAGATGAAAAACAAGCGAATGTTATTAGAACTGTGTATCAGTTATACAATGAGTATTTTTTGGATTTAGATGAAATTGAAGAATTAATAAAAGGTAAAATTGACATAGATGATATAATTGCTAAAAGAATAGAAGAAATTTATGAAATGTTGGAAGAACAAAAATTAGAATCTATAAATCCTTTTGCAAATTTGAATATTGCAAATTTATTAAAATGTGCTTATGGTTTAAGAGAACATTTAATAAATCATTTTACTAATTTAAAACTAAAAATGGAATATATTGAAAATACAAATGATGAGGTAGATGTTGATGGTATTTTAAATTATATACCAGATGTTTTGGCATTATTAAATGATAGGTATGATTTTATAACAAAATACAAAGATTTTAAAGAAATAAGAACAACAATAAATGATTATATTGATGAAACAAAAAAAGTTACTAATGCAAATTATAAAGATTTAATAGAAAAAACTATTGATATTGATAAAATATATTCAGTAAATCATAGTTCAATTATAAGTGAAGAAAAATATAAAGAAGTTTTAGAGGCTATTAAAAATAAAGATTTAGTTAATGAAGAAATAGAAAAATAAAAAGGAGAAAAATAATGAAAAAAATTTTAAAAATATTATATGTGTTATTATTCGTTGCAATGGCAGTATTTTGCTTTTATAAGGCTTATGAGATAAAAAAAGAACAAGGAAAAATAAAAGAAGAACAAAATGAATTAATTGAAATAGCAGAAATACCAGAAAAGGTAGAAGAAATAGAAGAAAAAAATAACGAAATAAATTTTCAGGAGTTAATTAATATAAACCCAGATTTTGTTGGATGGATTAAAATAAATGATACAAATATTAATTATCCAATAGTTCAAGGAACTAACAATACTTATTATTTAAAACATTCTTTTTATAAGGAATATAGTAACGCAGGAAGTATTTATATGGATGCTACTGCAAATAGTAATTTTGAATCAAAAAACACTTTTATATATGGACATTATACTTCTGATGGAAGTATGTTTGGACAATTGGGAAAATATATGAAACAAGATTTTTATAATAGCCATAAAGAAATATATATTTATACAACAAATCAAAATTATAAATTAGAAATATTTAGTGTTCATGTAGATAAGGCATCATCTAAATCTTATCAGATGAATTTTATAACAGATGAAGTATATAAAGATTATATTGATTTGATGAAAAGTTATAGTGTAATTAAAAGTGATGTTGAAGTTGATTATGTTAAAGATAAGATAGTAACCTTATATTCATGTTCTCATGAAAGAGGACACGCAAAAGATGATCGTTATTATGTTCATGCAAAAATAATAAAATTGTAAAGATGCAGATCGTAGAAATACGATTTTTTTGTTTTATAAATAGATTTTAGGTTTACCGAAAAATAACAGGAAAGGAAATTTAGATGAATGAAACAAAAGGCGTATTTAAATTTACAGCGAAACAAAAAGAAATAATGAATGTTAAGTTAATTATTTCTGTGTTTGAAACTTTATATAGAAATAATTATATAACCAAAAAGGAATTCGACACATTAGTTTTAAATATACATCGTACTTTTAACATTGACGGAAAATTACTATAAACTTAATGTCAGTTGAAACTGACAAACAAGGAGGGGTTAATAATGCGAAGAATTGTTGCTATATATGCAAGGGTATCAACTGAACATGAAGCACAACTTTCAGCACTAGAAAACCAAGTCCAATATTATGATGATATATTAGCAAAACATCCAGATTGGGAACTTTATGATAGATATATAGATGAAGGGATTACTGGAACATCTATCAAAAAAAGAAAAAATTTTTTAAGAATGATGGAAGATGCGAAAAATGGATGTTTTGATTTAATTATCACTCGTGAGGTTTCTCGATTCGCAAGAAATACAGTAGATACACTTCAAGAAACAAGAAATTTAAAAAAACTTGGAGTTGAAGTGTATTTTACTGAAGATAATATTTGGACTTTTAATGATGAAGATGGTGAATTGAAATTAACTATTATGGCTACACTAGCTCAAAATGAAAGTAAAAAGACTTCTCAAAGAGTTAAAGCAGGTCAAAAAATTTCTTTTGAAAACGGTGTGTTTTATGGTACAGGTAATGTGTTAGGCTATGATAAAGTTGGCAAGGATATGATCGTAAATGAAGAACAAGCAGAAATAGTAAGATTTATTTTTTCGTCTTTTTTAGATGGTATGGGTTCAACAGCAATAAAATATGAACTAGAAAAAAGAGGCTGTTTAACATCAACTGGATTAAAAAATTGGAGTGCGTCATATATAACTAGAATATTAAAAAATCCGTTCTATTGCGGAACTATTGTATATAGAAAAAGTTTTGTACCTGATTTTTTAGAACAAAAGGCAATTATTAACAAAGGCGATGTAGAGCAAGTAATTGTAGAAGGAAGACATCAACCTCTTATATCTAAAGAAGATTTTCAAAGGGTTCAAGAATTGTTTAAAGTTCGTTCTGCTCATATCCCAGAAAAGAAAAAAGCAGGATATGGAAATCCAAAGAGTGTTTGGAGTAAAAAACTTATTTGTAATTGTGGATCCACATATAATAAAAGAATTTATCACAAAAAGAATGATGAGACAACTTTTTGTTATCAGTGTTATAAACAAAAAAATATGGGAACAGCTAGAGCAAGACAAAAGCGAGGACTTGAAATAGATGGTGCATGCGATACACCGATTGTTCAAGAATGGAAATTAAATTTAACAGCTAATGTATTGTTTAATATGATTTGGGAAGATAAAGAATCTATAATTGATATGGCAAATAAAATGATAGATGAAAATATAAAAGAAGAAGATCATAATAATGAAATTGATAACATTATCAAAAGTAATTTAAACAAAATTGAAAGTAATAATAGAAAAGCAGAAAAACTATTAGAGATGTATTTGAGCGGAGATATGATAAAAAAAGAAGAGTATATTAAAAAGAAAACCGAAATAGAGGATGTTATTACGAAATTAAAAAAAGAAAATGAAGAATTAGAACAAAAAAGAAATATTCCAAAAGAAACTTTGCTAGATAGAATAAAAAAATTAAAGAATTGTATAAAGAAAATATTAAATTGGGATGATGCAAATGTTTCAGATGAAATAGTTGAATCTTTTGTTGATAAAATAACTGTTTTAAATGAAGGATTTGTATGGAAATTAAATTATATTAATGATATAATAGAAGTAGATATAAAAGGACGCAGTAACTCATCTAGTAGCAATTTATTTATAAATGGTAAATTGCTACCCGAGTTTGACTGTGGCACAAGCTGCTGTTAAGGAAAATCAATAATACAAAATTAGACTGAGGTTTTGAAAATCTTGGTCTTTTTTATGGTATAATTGATATAAGGTGATGTAATGAAAATAATTGAATATGACGAAAAATATTTAGAAGATGTAAAAGACTTGCTTGTTGAATTAGAAGAATATATTTTGACTATAGATAAGGATGAGTTAGATCAATTACATCCAGAGTATCGTGATAAAATGGCTGTATTAGATTTGGAAGAAGTAAAAGAAAATAACGGAAAATGTTTTCTAGCTGTTGAAAATGACAAAGCTGTGGGATTAATTATGGGGATAGTTGGTACTTATGATGAATATGATTATTTAGATTATAAATGTCCGAAACGAGGAGAAATAACAGAATTAATAATCTCAAAAAATGTTAGAAGTAATGGAATTGGGCAACAGTTAATGCAAAAAATGGAAGAATATTTTAAAAGCATTAATTGTGAATATGTTGTTATTGATGTATTTGCGTACAATGAATTAGCAATTAATTTTTATAGAAAACAAGGGTATCATACTAGAGGATTAATAGATATCAAAAAATTGTAAAAATATAAAATACAAAGATATTTTGGACATGTAACTAATATTTTATTAAATTTCTTCATAAATTAAACACTCTCATATACTTATGTTAAAAAAAATTAATAAAACTTAAAGGCTAGAGAAATCTAGTCTTTTCTTATGAAAAAAATATTGTAATAAACATATTCCTTATGTATAATAAATATGTATTAAATAGTTTGCCTGATATTTATATGACAATTTAATCGATAGGATATATTTTTAGAGGCAAAATAGAAATATATATGATGTGGAGATACTTATTTTAGGATAAGTGTCTCTTTTTTTATTATTTTAAAAAGGAGGATTTAATATGAATGAAATAATAGAAAAAGAACAAATATTAATTGAAGATATGATTTATGAAATAAGGGGAGTACAAGTAATGTTGGATTCTGATATAGCGAAATTATTAAAGGGGTAAATGAAGCAGTAAAGAACAATCCTGATAAGTTTCCAGAAAGATTTAGTTTTAGAATTACAGAAGAAGAATATATTTTTTTGAAGTCGAAATTTTCGACTTCAAAAGGGGGTTCAAGAAAAGGACATACAGTTTTTACAGAACAAGGTTTATATATGCTTGCAACAATATTAAAATCTACAGTTGCCACAAAAGTTTCAATTGCAATTATGGATACTTTTATAAAAATGAGACATTATATAAATTATAACAAGGATTTTTTTACCACATAAATTCATGTTTTTAGAGAAAAAAGTAGATGATAATACAAAGAGAATAAATGAATTGTTTGATAAGTTTAATCCTAAAGACATAGTTAAAGATTATTTATTCTTTGAAGGAGATTTCTATGATTCTTATTCATTGTTAATAGATATTTTTAATGGTGTTAAAGAAGAAATAATTATAATAGATAATTATGCTGGTAAAGAACTTTTGGATATATTAAAGAAAATTGATAAGAAAATAATAATAGTATTTAAAAATATAGATGAAATATTAAAGAAAAAATATGAAAGTCAGTATGAAAATATTAAGTTTATTAATAATAGTTCATTTCATGATAGATTTATAATCTTAGATAGAAATAAATTTTATTCATGTGGAGCATCATTTAAAGACTTAGGTAAAAAGTGTATTGCAATCAATAAATTTAATGATAAAGAATATTTAAATATGTTATTAAAAATACTAAATATATAAATAAAACAATAACACACATATTTACAAATTACATAAACTAAATATAGGTGATTTTATGAATTGTGATTATAGTTTTGGGAATCAGTGTTATAACTATTATGGTAATACTGGTATAAAGAGTTTAAAATATGAGATACTTGCCCCAGAGCAGGAACAAAGGAAACAACCAGGAATGGAGTATTTAATGACTCCAAGACCTATATTTGATAATCCTAATTATATAGGCAGTGATAAATTAAAGGATAAAGTTGCAATTATAACAGGAGCAGATAGTGGTCTTGGTAGGGCAGCAGCTGTTGCTTTTGTAAAAGAAGGGGCAAAAGTAGTAATTCCTTATTATGATGAACATATAGATGCAAAGGAAACAAAAGAATATATTGAAATGCTTGGCGGAGAATGTGAATTATTATCAGGAGATATTAGTGATAGAAACTTCTGTAAACATATCGTAGATTTTACACTTCAAAGATTTGGTAAAATAGATATACTTGTTAATAATGCGGGAGTACAATATCAACAAGATACTTTAGAATGTATATCAGACGAACAATTTGATAGAACTATGAAAGTAAATGTATATGGTATGTTTTATTTAACTAGAGAAGTTTTACCACATTTAAAAAGTGGAGCTTCAATAATAAATTTATCATCAGTAACAACTTTTTATGGAGAACCACAATTAATTGATTATGTTACAACAAAAGGTGCGATAGTAGGGTTTACTAGGTCTCTTGCTAGAAATCTTGCTTTAAAAAATATAAGAGTAAATGCCATTGCGCCTGGTTTCTTTTGGACACCACTTCAACCTGCTTGTTGGGTAAAAGAGAAAATACCATCTCTAGGTAGTGATGCAGCTATGGCAAGAGGTGCTATGCCATATGAATTAGCTCCTACATTTGTATTTTTAGCTAGTGATGATTCTAGTTATGTAACAGGTCAAGTAATACATAATAATGGTGGCCAGGTAATGGGATAAAATATACATTACTTATAAAAAAACATTGTAACAAACATATGATTTATGTATAATTAATATATATTAAATAGTTTGCCTGATATTTATATGACAATTTAATCGATAGGGTATATTTCTAGAGGCAAAATAGAAATATATATGATGCGGAGATACTTATTTATAGAATAAGTGTCTTCTTTTTTATTGTTTTAGAAGGAGGAAATATAATGAATGAAATAACAGAAAAAGATCAAATATTAATTGAAGATATGATTTATGAAATAAGAGGTGTACAAGTAATGTTATCATCAGATGTAGCTAAGCTTTATCAAGTTGAAACAAAAGTCTTAAATCAAACTATCAAAAGAAATATAAATAGATTTCCAGATACATTTTGCTTTCAATTAACTAATGAAGAAATAGACAAGTTATCTTCAAGGTCACAATTTGTGACCTTGAACAAAAGTAATAACCTAAGAGGTTATAATGTTAAATATTTACCATACGTTTTAACTGAGCAGGGTATAATGATGCTATCAGGATTACTTAAAAGTGATATTGCTGTAAAAGTAAATATTCAAATTATAGATGCATTTGTTAAAATGAGAAAATATTTTGCAAATACTATATCAAACAACGAAATATTGCTTAATCATGAAAATAGATTATTAAAGTTAGAAGAAACATTTGATAAATTTAAAGAAAAAGAGCAAATAAATAAAATATTTTTCGAAAGAGAGTTATACGATGCGTATTCACTACTTTTAGATATTTTTAATAGTGTTAAAGAAGAAATAATTATAATAGATAATTATGCTGGTAAAGAGCTTTTGGATATATTAAAGAAATTAGACAAAAAAGTAATAATAGTGTCTAAAAATATAGATGAAACATTAAAGAAAAAGTATGAGAAACAATATAATAATGTAACTTTTATAAACAACAATTCATTTCATGATAGATTTATAATATTAGATAGAAATAAATTATATTCATGTGGAGCATCATTTAAAGACTTAGGTAAGAGATGTTTTGCAATTAATGAATTTAGTGATGATAAATATTTAGAAATATTAATAAAAATATTAAATTTATAAGGTATTATGTTTATTATATTTTCTAATGATTAATTTGAAATAATATAATTGTTATGATAAGATTATAGTAGGTGATAACAATGAATAAAGAAGAATTATTTGAGGATTTCAATAAGGGAAAATTTATGGATTTTTTACAAAATGATACTACTGGTGAAATTTTACAATTATTTAATAATGAATATATGAATCTATTAAACAATTGTAGATATAAAGAAGATATAATTTGTTATATATTAACATATTCAAAATATGCAAATGAATTATTTAAAAATGAAAGATTTTTAAGTATTTTCCTTAATTCAAATATTGGTTCTTATTATGCAAGTATGAGTGGTTTATCAAAAGAAACTTATGATTTAATTTTAAATTCTATTGATGTTATTAACAATGAAAAAACATTTATAAGTTTATTTAGTTATTTTCCTATTGAATACCAATTAAAATTATTAGATGATTGGAAATATCCTAATAGTTTATTATATCCTATTTTAAATAAGCAAAATGTTCCTGTAATAAACAAAATATTAGAAAAATATAATATTGATTTATCAAACGATAAACTTAATATTGAAGGGTTAATTATCCATGGTAAAGTAGCATATTATCATGAAATACAAAGTCGGAATATGTTTGATAAACAAATAGAGGCAATTGAAATATCTCCATTAATGATAACTGATGAGTTATGTAATAAGATGTGGAAAGATTATGACATCTTTAAATTAAGAGCATTAATTAATGATGCTGTTTATATAACTGATACTACTAAGTTAAATAACTTTGTTAAACAAAAAGAAGAAGAAATTATTTTAAATTCTTTATCTTATGATATGATTAGTCCATTTTATGAATTATACAATTATTTTTCTAAAATTATTAATAGTAATAATGATGATGAGTATAGTTATAATCAAAAACAATATTTTGAATTATGTAAAAAAATTGATTCATACATTATTAATGATATTAAAGAAATTTTTTCTAATGAGGGATTAGCAGGTGTTGAAAAATATTTTAAAAAATTAAGTTCAAATATGATATCTAATTATATAATTGATTATCACTTTGAAGAAAATTATCATAATATTATGCTTGATTTAAGAGAATTATTAAACTTCTATTTTGCAGGCAATATTAATTTATCTGAAGAAAAAATAGAACTTTACAATAAAATATCTAATATAGATTATTTAGAAATGGAAGAAAAGATAGAATTACATAATTTGCTTAAAAATTTTAATATAATGGAAATGTTTTATGATGATATGTCATTATCAAGGAAAATTGTAAATGAAGCGATAAAAGAATATTCACTATCTTCTGAATCTATTAAACAATACAGAAATGAAAAATTATCTAAAGAATATGGAATAGATGTTTATACAATTGAAGATAATAATTTTTTTGCTTTAGTAAAAACAGGCACTAATTCACGTGGTCATATGCTACCTACAGGACATTCATTTTCATTGATTGGCTATGATTGTATGACAGTTTTTGGAAGTGCAGAAGATTCTGATACTTATCTTTATGATACTGGTTCTTTAAATCCAAACCAAATAGTTCATACATATCCATTCGATTCTTTTACACTATATAAACCTTATTCATTATCTAAAAATGCCACAAATAGAGTATATACCTTAATGATGCCTGATGAATTAATGCAACAAACAGGGCACAAATATAACGAAATACTTATATTGGAAAGGGGTAATAAGACAACAGATATGGATAAATCAATTCCTAGATTACAAAAAATGGCACTATATTGTATCAATACTATAAAAGAACAGGATATTGAAAAAGCAAAACAAGAAGGAGTGGGAATATTTTTAGTTAATGGTAAAAATTATCATAAACCAGACAAAGAAAGGACAGACATATATAGACATGATGGACTTGATTACTGGAATTTTAAATATTTCGATGGAAATTTTGATAAAGAAAATTTTGAAAAAACAAGATAAAGGTGTTATACTTTTAACAAGTGGGTGATGTTTAATGCTTAAAGATAAATTACACTTAGTACCAGAACTTCCAGGATGTTATTTAATGCATGATAAAAAAGGTACAATAATATATGTTGGTAAAGCAAAGAAGTTAAAAAGAAGATTATCAAGTTACTTCAATAGAGAACACACGGGTAAAACTAAAAAGTTAGTTAGTGAAATAGTAGACTTTGAATACATAGTTACTAACTCTGAAACTGAAGCATTAGTATTAGAATTAAACTTAATCAAAAAATATGATCCCAAATATAATATATTACTTAGAGATGATAAAACATACCCATATATAGAACTTACAAATGAAAAATATCCTAGATTACTAGTAGTTAGAAATATAAATCTTAAAAAACATAAACATAAAAGAATATATGGACCATATCCAAATGTTTATGCAGCACGTAAAACTGTTAATTTATTAAATAGAATTTATCCATTGAGAAAATGTGCGACAATGCCCAAAGAAGTTTGTTTATATTATCATATACATGAATGTTTGGGATATTGTGAAAAAAACATATCCACAGAAACTGTTGATAAAATTGTAAATGAAATAATATATTTCTTAAATGGTAATTATGATAAAGTTATAAATAAAATAAAAGAAGATATGGAAAGTGCAAGTGAGGTATTAAACTTTGAGAAGGCTAAAGAATTAAAAGAACTAATAGATTATATTAATATAACTCTGGTTAAACAAAAAGTTGATTTACATGATAATATTGATAGGGATATATTTGGTTATTATGTTGATAAAGGTTATATATCTTTTCAAGTGTTCTTCTTACGTGGTGGTAAACTTGTAGAAAGAGATTCACATATCCATCCAATAGTAGGTGAAGTAGAAGAAGAACTAGAAGAATTTATATCTAGATTTTATGTAAAAGATAATTTAAAACCAAAAGAAATCTTGGTTCCTAACATTTTAGAAGATAACATAGAAATATTAAAAAATGTATTAGATATAAATGTATTAGTACCTAAAAAAGGTGAGAAGAAGAAGTTATTAGATATGGCTAGTGAGAATGCTAAGATTTCTTTAGAAAAGAAATTTCAATTAATAGAAAAAGATGAAGAAAGAACCATAATAGCTAATGAAGAACTAGGTAATATATTGAATATAGATGGATTAAATAGAATAGAAATATTTGATAATTCTAACATATTTGGTAGTTTTAATGTAAGTGGTATGGTAGTCTTTGAAAATGGTAAACCTAATAAAAATGAATATAGAAAATTTAGTATTGCTGAACAAAAAAATGATGATTTCAATACAATGAAAGAGGTAATATATAGAAGATATTTTAGACTATTAAAAGAAAGAAAAAATATGCCTGATTTAATAATAGTTGATGGTGGTAAAAGTCAAATAACTGCCGCTAAAGAAGTTATTAATGAATTAAATCTTAATATACCAATATGTGGATTAGTTAAAAATAATAAACATAGAACTAGTGATTTAATGGATAGTAATTATAATATTATAAATATTGACAGAAGTAGTAATGTATTTCATTTGCTTACTAGAATGCAAGATGAAGTTCATAACTTTACAATTAATTACCATAGACAAATAAGAAGTAAAGGATCACTAGAAAGTATATTGGATAATGTAGAAGGAATAGGTAATATTAGAAAAAAACAACTCTTAAAAAAATATGGCTCGTTGAAGAAAATGAAAGAACTAAGCGTTGAAGAATTAAGTGAAATATTACCAATAGAAGTATCAAAAAAACTTCACGCCTTATTAAAAAACTTAGATAATTAAAAAAGTGGTGAAATTCCACTTTTTATTTTGCTTCTACAATAAGTTTTATAGCAGTTCGCTCCTCACCATCAATTACAATATCTGTAAAAGCAGGAATACAAACTAAATTTTTACCACTGGGTGCAACAAATCCTCTAGCTATCGCAATTGCCTTAATTGCTTGATTTAATGCACCAGCACCTATTGCTTGAATTTCAACTTCACCTTTATCTCTAAAAACATTTGCTAGAGCACCTGCTACTGAATTTGGATTTGATTTAGAACTAACTTTTAATGTTCCCATTATTTTTCCTCCTTAAAATTATTTACAATTAATCATATTCTTTTATATCGAATTTATGAAAATTAAAAAAGTGGAAAATTTCCACTTTTATTTTTTAACTTCTATTCTTTCTTTACCACCCATATATGGTTGTAAAACTTTAGGTATATTTATACTACCATCTTCATTTAAATGATTTTCTAAAATTGAAATTAACATACGAGGTGGTGCAACAACTGTATTGTTTAATGTATGAGCATAATATTTACCATTTTCACCATTAACTCTAATGCCAAGTCTTCTAGCTTGTGCATCACCTAAAGTAGAGCAAGATCCAACTTCAAAATATTTCTTTTGTCTTGGACTCCACGCCTCTACATCACAACTTTTAACTTTTAAATCTGCTAAGTCACCACTACAACATTCTAATGTTCTAACAGGAACTTCCATACTAGTAAATAATTCTACAGTATAGCTAAGCATTTTATTATACCAATCCATAGATTCTTCTGGATTACAAATAACAATCATTTCTTGTTTTTCGAATTGATGTATTCTATAAATTCCACGTTCTTCAATACCATGAGCACCTTTTTCTTTTCTAAAACATGGTGAATAACTTGTAAGTGTGATAGGTAATTTCTTTTCATCTAAAATAGTATCAATATATCTACCAATCATAGAATGCTCACTAGTACCAATTAAGTATAAATCTTCACCTTCAATTTTATACATCATATTTTCCATTTCATCAAAACTCATAACACCATTAACAACATTACTTCTAATCATGAATGGTGGAATTACATAAGTAAAACCTTTATCAATCATAAAATCTCTTGCATAAGTTAAAACTGCTGAATGAAGTCTTGCAATATCACCAGTTAAATAGTAGAATCCATTTCCACTAGTTTTTCTAGCACTATCTAAATCTATTCCATCCACACTTTCTAAAATATCAACATGATATGGTACTTCAAAGTTTGGAACTTTCGGTTCAAGGAAACGTTCAATTTCAACGTTTTCGCTATCATCTTTACCAATAGGAACTGAATCATCTATAATATTAGGTAAAACCATCATAATTCTTTTAACATCAGCTCCTAATGTTTCCTCTTGTTTTTCTAATGATTTAATTTCATTTAAAAGTAGGGTAACTTCTTCTTTTTTAGCTTCAGCTTCTTCTTTTTGACCATTTCTCATACATACTCCAATTTCAGCTGAAATACTGTTTCTTTTAGCCCTTAATTCATCTAAACTAGTCTTAATACTTCTATATTCTAAGTCTAACTCTAAAACTTTATCAACCAATTCAACTTTTTGATCTTGAAATTTCTTTCTAATATTTTCTTTTACTAATTCTGGGTTATTTCTTACTAAATTAATATCTAACATATTATTCCTCCTCTATAAGTTCAAATCTATATTTTTGACCAGTAACATTATCATTTCTATTACTAATATCTTCTTTATCCATAAACATGGAGAGCGGTCTAGCCCAAACACTATTATCATGTTCATATATAACTAGTTCCTCTAAGTTTTCCGAATGTTTTGCAATATTTAAAATTGTAATAATATTGCCTTTAAAATGTCTATATTTTTGTCCTGCTTCAATCATATAAATTTTCCTTTCTAAAATAAAAATTCACTCCCAAAAAGGAGTGAATTAATTCACGGTACCATCCTTAGATTTACTCTAATAATTATAACGGACTTATCCGATAGCTATTAACTATTGCCTAGAAAGTAGATTCACAGTAATATATTACTAGTTTTCACCAACCACTAGTTCTCTATATAACATTGATTACAGTTACTAGTCTTTCATCATCGCTTTCTTCTATATCTTAACACTAACTTTACAAAAATGCAAGTCTGTGGAAAACTTTTCTTGACAGGTAGTTGTGATAGGTAATATTATGTAATTTAATAGGGCAATACTTGCTCTATTTTTTTGTTTATAATATAATTATCATGGTGATAGTATGATAAAAATTTATAAAAATGATGAAGTTAATACTGAAATTAATGAAATAGAGAATCTAGAAACTAATTCATGGATTAATGTAACAAATCCTACAAATGATGAAATAACAGAATTATCAAAAAAATTAAACATAGATGAAAAATATTTAATAAAAATACTTGATGATGAGGAACAATCTAGAATTGATGTTAAAGATGATATTCAAACGATAATTGTTGATATACCTACAGAAGTAAGAAGAAAAAATTATTCTATTAATATTACTAATCCTTTGGTAATAATGCAAGTAAGAAATGAGTATATTGTAACAATATGTACTAAGAAAAATAATATATTGGATGATTTTATTAAAGGAGAAGTACCAGAATTTTTTACTGATAAAAAAAGTAGATTTACGTTTCAAATAATGTATAAAATCGCACTTACATATATTAAAGACCTAAAACAAATTAATGAGGAAATAAATAAAGCAGAAGATTTAATGCAAAAATCAACACAAAATAAGGACTTATTAAATCTTATGAATCTTAGAAAAACACTAGTTTACTTTAAAACCTCATTAAAGGGTAATCAAATAGTATTGGATAGAATTACTCAAAAAAATATAATTACACTATATGATGACGATAAAACATTATTAGAAAATACAATAATAGAATATCAACAAGCAATAGAAATGGCAGAAATATATAATGGACTATTAAACAGTACAATAGATGCTTTTGGTACAATTATTTCAAACAATTTAAATATGGTAATGAAAATATTGGCCGCATTTACAATTGTAATATCTATTCCTACAATGGTCGCGAGTTTTATGGGAATGAATGTCCCACTAGGATTTTTTGCTAGTAGTGAGTTTTCATTCTTAGTGATAATAATAATATCATTGATTTTTGCTCTATTTGTTGCTTATATTCTAAAAAAGAAAAATATGCTATAAAAGGTGGACAAAACCTTTTTTTTATTGTATAATCAGAAAGCTGCTTTAAAAAGGGGAGATGTATTATGAAAAAAACGAAAATTATAGGAACAGTTGGTCCTGCAAGTGAAAAGTATGAAATATTAAAACAAATGGTACAAAATGGTTTAAATTGTATTCGCATTAATATGAGTCATGCATATTATGAAGAGTGTATTAATAGAATTAATACTGTGAGAAATGTGAGTGAAGAACTAACTTCTCATATTGGGATACTTATAGATACAAAAGGTCCTGAACTTAGAACAGGTGATTTTAGGAATGGTGAAGTAACTTTAACTAAAGATAGCATTGTTTACGTTACTAGTGAAGAAATATTAGGTGATGAAAATAAATTTACTATCAGATATCCTAATCTTACCAAAGATTTAAAAAAGGGAAGTACAATACTGTTAAATAATGGATTAGTTAAATTATCTGTTATTGAAATTAGTAAAAATGATGTAAAATGTGTAGTAGAAAATACTGGAACGATTAAAAACAAGAGAAGTGTAAATTTACCTGGAATAAAACTTTCAATACCATTCTTATCAGAAAAAGATAGAGAAGATATTAATTTTGCAATTAAAAATGATGTAGACTTTATAGCTTTGTCTTTTGTTTCAGGTAAAGAAGATGTATTAGGAGTAAGAGAAATTTTAAAAGAACATAATAACGGTCATATTCAATTAATATCTAAAATAGAAAACCAAATGGCTGTTGACAATGTTAAAGAAATTTTAAGAGTTAGTGATGGTATTATGGTGGCTCGTGGAGATTTGGGTGTTGAAGTTCCTATGGAACAATTACCATCAATTCAAAAGAACTTAGTACAAGTCGCTAACGAATGTGGAAAAATATGTATAGTTGCTACTGAAATGTTAGCTTCTATGGAATTTTCACCAAGACCTACTAGAGCAGAAGTAAGTGATGTTTCAAACGCAATTATAGAAGGAACAGATGCAATAATGTTAAGTGGTGAAACTGCATCTGGAAGTTTCCCTGTAGAAGCAGTTAGTATAATGTCCAAAATAGCAGAAGAAACAGAACAAAGATTAAAAAAAGAAAAATTAAAACTTTATGATGATGAACATTCAGTTACTAAAGTAATCGCAAGTAGCGTAGTAGATGCATCATTAAAATTAGAGTGCAAAAACATAGTAGCTTGCACTACAAGTGGTTATACAGCTCGTGCAATTAGTAAATATAGACCAAATTGTATGATAATAGCTACATCACAAAATGAAAAAACTGTTCGTTCTTTAGTTTTAAATTATGGAATATATCCAGTATTGGTGCCAAATTTTTCTAATACTGATGATATAGTAAATAATGCAATCGAAGTATCCAAAGAAACATGTTTATTAACTAAAGGTGATACTATCATAATTACTGGTGGTTTCCCTAATAAACAAATTAGACATACAAATTTTATGAAAATTGAACAAATATAAAGGGATGAAAAAATGACAATAATAAATATTACTGACTCTGACGTGTCTGAACTGGTCAGTATGACTGAAAAATTAGATGAAAAGAATTTATATCTATATTGGCTATTAAAAGAAAAAAATGATGAGACTTTATATAACAATATGAAAGAAAGTCTGCAACAAGTAATAGAACAATATAGAAAACAAATTTCCAAAATGTATATGTTAAATCTAGTAGAACAAAATTTACTAGGAACTACAAATACACAAATCAATCAGGTAATGACTAATTTAAAAAACAAATTAGATTCTAAAGAAGTATTAAATGATTACATTATAAATGGTTTATTTGTATCTAATTTAGATTCTATATTTTCTTCAGATAATGAATTAGAACTTAGCTATGCTTTAGTATTATCTGATGATGTTAAAGAACAAAACAAAAATAATAAATATTTAACTAGCGCAATTGGATATGCGAATTCTTTTGGAACTAGAAAAAAAATAAATAAAACAATGAAAAAGATACCAAATTTTGTTCAATAGGTATCTTTTTTTTGATATAATTTTATTAGTGGGTAGAAGGTGTTAGTATGCAAAATAAATTATCAGAAATATTAAATTCAATAGGATTAGAAAAAGATAAAATAGAAATGTTTAATGGTGCAAATATAAAGAAAATATTTGTTAATAAAGAAACTAAAACCTATAGAATTTTAATTGAAGTAAAAGAAAGTATTGAACAAAACATAACTAATGAAATTATAGACTTAATGAAAAATAAGTTTAGTAATATTAATGACATAAAGGTAGAGTATTATTTAAAAGATGAGTCTGTTTTAAACAATAAAAAAGAAGAACCTAAGAAAGAAGAAATTCAAAAAATTGAGTTGCCAAAAGATGAAACTGAAACAAAAGTAGATAATAACAGAAATTCTGATGTTTTATATGGAGAAGAAATCTTTGGTAAAGTAAACAGACTTGATAATGTTGATACAGAGTTAAACAATGTTATTATAGAAGGTAAACTTTTTGGAATAGATTTATTTGAATCTAGCAAAAGTGATTTCAAAATCATAACTTTGAAAGTAACAGATTATACTAACAGTATTTATTGTAAAGTGTTTTTTAATAATGCAGATGAATTTAATGATATGAAATCTAAACTTAAAGAAGGTAATTGGTATAGGTTAGAAGGATATACTAAAAATGATAATTACGCTAAAAGTTTGGTTCTAAACATTAGATCAATTATGAATATTGAATCTAAAGATGTTGTTAGAGTAGATGATGCAGAAGAAAAAAGAGTGGAATTACATACACATACATTTATGAGTCAAATGGATGGATTGGTGAGTCCTACTAAGCTTATAAATAGAGCTAAGGAATGGGGTCATAAAGCTATTGCGATTACAGACCATAATGCTGTACAAGCGTTCCCTGAAAGTTATAATAATGCCAAAGGTATAAAAGTAATCTACGGTGTAGAATTAAATTTAATAGATGATAATGTCGACATGGTATTTAGAGAAAGCGATAATAAACTTCTAGATACCACATATGTTGTATTTGACTTTGAAACTACTGGTTTTAATGCAGGTGGGACTGATTCTATAATTGAAGTTGGTGCGGTTAAAATTTGCAATGGTGAAATAATCGATAGATTTGATGAGTTAATTAATCCTGGTAAGCCACTATTAAATAAAATCACAGAATTAACTGGTATTACTGATGAAATGCTTAAGGATAAAGATAATGAAGAAAATGCGATAAGAAGATTTATTGAGTGGACTGGAGATTTACCAATGGTTGCGCATAATGCAAAATTTGATATGTCATTTTTAGAAGCCGCATATCAAAAATATGGATTTGGTGAATTTACAAATACAGTAATAGATACTTTGGAACTGTCTCGTGTAATGGATAGTAATTACAATAGACATAGTTTATCCGCTCTAGTTAAAAGATACGATATACCATTTGATGAAGATAATCACCATAGAGCAGATTACGATGCTGAAGCTACTGCGCTTATTCTTCATAAGATGTTAAAAAGGTTAGAAGACCGTAATATTGAAAAAATAAGTGATATCAAAACAATAGTAGAAAGTGATGATATTCATAAATTTGGTACAGTATATCATGTAAATATATTAGTAAAAAATCAAGAAGGCTTAAGAAACTTATTTAAATTAGTTTCACTTGCAAATACTAAATACTTATATAAAAATCCTAGAATTTTAAGAAGTGAAATAGAAAAACATAGAGAAGGATTACTTATAGGTAGTGCTTGTTCTAATGGTGAAATATTTATACAAGCAAAGAGTAAAAGTGACGAAGAACTTGCAAACCTTATGGCATTTTATGATTACATAGAAGTTCAACCATTAAGTGTGTATGACCATTTAGTTCAAACTGGAGATTTTTCAAATACAGTTGAACTAGAAGAAAATGTTAAAAAGATAATTCGTGTCGCACGTGATAAAGGTAAGTTAGTTGTCGCGACAGGTGACGTTCATCATCTTGATCCAGAAGATAAAATATACAGAGAAGTTATTATAAATCAAAAAACTCCTGGTATAGGAGGATTTCATCCATTATATAAACCAAGTGTAATCAAAAATATACCATCATTTCATATGATGACAACTAAAGAAATGTTAGATAGTTTTTACTTTATCGATTCGGTAATAAGAAAAGAGATAGTAGTAACTAATACTAATAAAATAGCTGATATGATTGAAGAAGTTCAAATAATTAAAGATAAACTATATACTCCTAAGATGGACAATAGTGATAGTGAAGTTAAAAATATGGTTTATACTAAAGCTAAAGAAGTGTATGGTGATCCTTTACCACAGATAATAGAAGAGAGAATTGAAAAAGAATTACAAGGTATTATTGGTGGTGGATTTGATGTTATCTACTTGATTGCTCAAAAATTAGTTAAGAAATCTAATGATGATGGTTATATTGTTGGTAGTAGGGGTAGTGTTGGTAGTAGTTTTGTTGCTACTATGATGGGTATTACAGAAGTTAATCCATTACCTGCACACTATGTTTGTCCAAATTGTAAGAAAAGTATATTTGAAGAAAATGGAGTTAGTTTAGGTTCTAAATATTTTAGTGGATATGACTTACCTGATAGAACATGTGATTGTGGAACTAAAATGAAAAAAGAGGGTCAAGATATGCCTTTCGCAACCTTCCTAGGCTTCAATGCTGATAAAGTTCCTGATATAGACCTTAACTTTTCAGGTGAATATCAATGGCAAGCACATGATTTTACTAAAGTTATGTTTGGTGAACATAATGTATTTAGAGCCGGTACAATTGGTACAGTTGCTGACAGAACTGCTTATGGATTTGTTAAAGGCTATTGTGAATATAACAATATTGAAATGTCACCAGCTGAAACTGAAAGACTTGCTAAAGGGTGTGTAGGTGTTAAAAGAACAACCGGACAACACCCAGGTGGAATTATTGTTGTGCCTAATTACATGGATATATATGATTTTAGTCCGTTTCAATATCCTGCTGATGATGCAAATTCTAGATGGTATACAACACACTTTGACTTCCATGCAATTCATGATAATGTCTTAAAACTTGATATACTTGGACACGACGATCCAACAGCTTTAAGAATGTTAAGTGATATTACTGGTATAAAATTAGAAGATATTCCTTTTGATGATCCTAATGTATTAAGCATTTTCTCATCACCTAAAATATTAGGTGTTAAACCTGAACAAATAATGTGTGAAACAGGAACTTTAGGTGTGCCTGAATTTGGTACTAAATTTGTTATAGAAATGCTTAAAGATACAAAACCTAAAACTTTCGCAGAATTAGTAAAAATATCTGGTTTATCACACGGTACTAATGTATGGCTTGGTAATGCTAAAGATTTAATTACTAATAAAGTATGCGAATTTAAGGATGTTATAGGATGTCGTGACGATATAATGGTTTATTTAATGTATCATGGATTAGAACCAATTGACGCGTTCAAAATCATGGAATTTGTTCGTAAAGGTAAGGCTAGTAAAGATAAAGAACAATGGGATGTATATGCCAAACTAATGCGAGAAAAAGGAATTGATGAATGGTATATTGAAACTTGTAGAAAAATTAAATACATGTTCCCTAAAGCACACGCCACTGCATATGTTATGATGGGGTATAGAGTTGCATGGTTTAAGATTTATTACCCAATTGAATATTATTCAACATATTTTAGTGTAAGAAGTTCAGATTATGATATCGAAACGATGATAGAAGGATATGAAGCTATCAAAAATAAAATATTTGAAATAAATAATAAAGGATATGAAGCAACTAATAAAGAAACATCAATACTTGGTGAACTTGAAATGGCTCTTGAAATGACTGCTCGTGGATTTAAGTTTGGACCAATAGATTTAAATAAATCTGATTCTGACAAGTTCATTATAGATGAAGATAGAAAAACTTTAATTCCTCCATTTAGAACAATAGATGGACTAGGGGATACTGTTGCGAAGAAAATCATAGAAGAAAGAAACATTAGACCTTTCTTAAGTATTGAAGATTTACAAGTTAGAGCTAAGATTTCTTCTACAACTATCGCTAAGATGAAATTAATGGGTATTCTAGATAATATGGATGAATCAAATCAATTAAGTTTATTTTAAGAATAATAATTAAGTTTATTATTCTTTTTTGTTTGAAAAGAAGTCTTTTAGTCATTTTTTATCTATATAATTATTAGGTGATAAAAATGACAAAAACAAATAATTTACAAATCGATAAACTAAATACAATTACAAGCCTTTTTGAAGGTAATGAAATTAGAAGTATTTGGGATATTGAAAAAGAAGAATATTATTATAGTGTAGTTGATGTTATTGGAGCTTTAACTGATAGCAAAAGAACAAGAAAATATTGGCATGATCTGAAAACTGACTTAAAAAAAGAAGGAAGTCAGTTGTCCGAAAAAATCGGACAACTGAAGTTAAAATCATCAGATGGAAAATATTATAGTACAGATGTATTAGATCAAAATAAGAAAATGGCTCAAATTGGTGGAGATGTTGCTAAGGTTGCTCGAAATGACCTAAAAACTAAACTTGGTAAAACAGTTATTAGTAAAGATAATTCATTACCATATAAATATGTAAATAATGAAAAAATAGAAAATAATATCAAATAATGTTATCTTCTATAACTAAATTCAAATAGTTTATTAGCTTCTTCTAAATTTAAAATATCAAAAAAGGCATCAATATATTTATCCTTATCATTTTCATAATTTATATAATATGCATGTTCCCACATGTCAATTATAATTAGAGGTATTAAATTATAAAATATAGGGCTATCTTGATTTTGTGTATTTATTATATATATTTCGTTATTATCATTCATAACTAATGAAGTATATCCTGAGCCTTTTAAACTTTTAGCAAACTTTCTAAATTCTCCCTTAAAATTATCATAACTACCGTATTTTTGTTTAATTAGGCTAAGTAAAGGTAAATTATCACTTTTGTTTTTATTTGGCGCAATAATTCTAAAATACAGTTCGTGATTTAAAACCCCACCAAGATTAAATAAAATATCTTCAATATCACTTTCATTAAACATATTTAAGTGCAAATAGAGTTGTTCAATAGGATAACTAAAATCATAGTTGTTCTTGATTAATAATTTATTTAAATTATTAAGATAATTTCTATAATGTTTATTATAATGTAATCCCATCGTATGTGTATCAATATAAGGTTCTAAACTAGAATATCCATAATATAATGGACTAATTTTATACATATCATCACCAATATAAATATATTCAAACATTATAAAATTATTAAAAATATACATATTAATAATGGTGATTATTATGTACTATTTAAATACTTTTTATATATATTCCGTTATAGGCTTTATTATAGAATCAACAATGTATAAATTTATGGATTCCAATAGACATAGTGGTATATTTTATGGACCTATAACTCCTATCTATGGAATAGGTGTATTGATTATTTTATCTTTGTATAATTTGATATACAAAAAATTAAAAATTAATAAATTTTTACAACCAGTATTATTATTTTTTTCCTCATTCATATTACTAACACTAATTGAGTGGATAGGTGGACATTTAATCAACATGATATTTGGTGTTGATTTATGGGATTATACAAATAAAAATTATAACTTTGGAAAATATATTTGCTTAGAAGTATCGTTATGTTGGGGTGTACTAGCGCTACTTTATGTATATATTGTTAAACCGTTTTTAGATAGATTTATAAAAAGAATACCTAGACTAGCAACCATAATATTTACACTTATCTTTGTAATAGATTTAATTGCGATATTTGTTACAAAAAGATTCTAAGAATTGTGTTATAATGTTAATAGGTGATTATATGAAAAAAATTATTATAACAATAGTTTCTATACTATTAATTGTATTAGTGGCAATATTAATAATGTCAAAATTAGGAAATAGTAAACCTAATGCCAACATTAAATCAGCAGAAAATGTTTTATATATTAATTATGGGGCTGCAAATATTAGTAAAACAAATGTATATTATGGTGAAGAAGTATATTATATTTCTTATTACACCAAGGATAACAATGATTATATTGGAGTTATGGACAAAGATTATAATTTAACAATGAATGTTGAAAAGTCTTCTTTAAAACAAATTGATGAAATAAAAAATCAAAATTATACAGTTGGTTATAAATATGAAAAGCTAATATACGGAATAAAAAAAGAAAATAAAGATGGATACACATATTCATATTATGATGCATTAACAGGAGAATTTATCAAAAAAATAAATATGGACAGATAGGGGGATTAAAATGAGCGGAACAAATACTATTAAACTACTAGAATTTATGAAAATGGGTAATATAACTATTCCTAAATATATATTTTTGAATTATAAAAAACTTAATTTAAACTCTGAAGAATTTATTTTAGTTATTTATTTAATTAATAATAATGGTCTATTGCCATTTAATCCTAAGGTTATTTCTAAAGAATTAGATATCACGTTAAAGAAAGTATTAGAATTGATAAACAGCTTAACTGAAAAACAAATTATATCTATAGACTTAGTTAAAAATAATATGGGAGTAATGGAAGAATTTATTTCTTGTGAATTATTCTACAATAAAATTTCTATGTTAATGATGGATGAAGTGAATAGTAATGAAAATATAGATTCAAATTTATTTCAAACATTTGAAGATGAATTTGGAAGAACTTTATCTCCAATGGAATATGAAATCATTAATGGTTGGATTAAAGAAAAATTTAGTAATGAAATAATAATAGAAGCTTTAAAAGAAGCTACATTTAATGGTGTTAGTAGCCTTAGATATATTGATAAAATATTATATGAATGGAAGAAAAAAGGTTATAAAACTGTAAGTGATGTTAGAAAGAATAACATTAGAAGAAACAAACAAGAAGAAAAAATTGAAATCTTTGATTATGATTGGTTAAATGGTGACGAAAAGTGATTAGTGAAATAGAAAACTATTTAGATGAACTTTTTCCTAATCCAAAATGTGAATTAAATTATAATAAAGATTATGAATTGTTGATTGCAGTTGTATTAAGTGCGCAGACAACAGATAAAAGGGTAAATAAAGTCACAGAAGTTTTATTTAGTAAATATCCTTCATTAAAAGATTTAAAACAGGCTGATATAAAAGATATTTCAAATATTATAAAAGAAATAGGTACATACAGAAAAAAGGCTATCTTCGTAAAAGAAATTTCACGTATATTATACGATGAATATGAAGGTATTGTTCCAAATAATAGAGAAATACTAGAAAGTATGCCAGGAGTAGGTAGAAAGACTTGTAATGTGGTATTGAGTAACATTTATAATGTGCCAGCAATTGCAGTTGATACTCATGTTTCTAGAGTAAGTAAAAGACTTGGTTTAGCATATAAAAAAGATGATGTGGATAAAATCGAAAAGAAACTTATGAAAAAAATAAAAAAAGAAAATTGGAGTAAAAGACATCATCAATTAGTTTTATTTGGTAGATATAAGTGCAAAGCACAAAAACCTGAATGTGAAAATTGCAAACTAATTAACATTTGTAAAGAAAAAAAACATAAAGATTAATTTCAAATCTTTATGTTCTTTTATTATGTAGTTGGAATTGTAGGAGTTTCAGTATCAGTAGATTCACCGGTATTTTCATCAGGTGTAGAACTACTATTATTACTATTATCATCAACAACATTAACTGTTCTAGTTAATTTTTTAGTTTGACCGTTATAACTAATTGTATAAGTTAATGTATATGTTCCCACAACGCCTGTATCAATTTTGCTAGGTGTAATTGATACAGTGGCTTTACTAGTAACATCTTTAGTACCTTCAAGTACTATAATTCCTGGGTCTTCAAATGTTTCATTAAGATCTATGTCAATAGTTTTTTTACCATTTAATTTAACTGTAATTTCTTCATTTTCTGATAAATCGATTGTTGTACTAGCACCTGGACTTTGTGCTCCTTCTAAATTAGAATAACTTACTTTAATAGTAAATGTATATTTCTTTTTCTCAGTAATTTTAATTTTATAACTTGTTGAATCAGTAGTTCCAATTTCAACATCATCTTGATAAATAATGTATGTTGGAAGTCCACTAGTATCTGGCATTACTGGTGCATTCCATTTTAGCGTTACTTCTTTACCACTACCAATTGCAGTTAAACTAGATACATCTGGAATTTGCATATATGAAGTATCAACTTCAGTTGGTTCGGTTCCTTTTTTGAAGTATTCCTCAACTACCATATCACTAGGAGTATATTCACTAGCTAGTTTTAATGGATCAGAACCTTTAACTACTTTTACTTTTACAACACTATCAGGCGCTTCAAATTTTTTGCCGCTTTGTTCGAATATTCCTCTAGCTATAGCATTCCATAATTGAGTTCTATCTCCCCAGTTATTAGTAGTGAAATGGTAATTAGGATCAATTTCTTCATAACCAAACCACATACCAATTGCATATTCTTGGTCAAAACCAACTTCCCACAAATCATTTATTGCATTAGAACGAAGTCCGTTATTTTTAATTGTATCTTCATCAAAGTTAGAAGTACCAGTTTTAGCAGCATATTGAACACCACTAACTCTTCCACCACCAATATATCCACTATTTATACCATAGTTTAACATATCAGTTATCATAAATGCAGTTGAATCAGACATAGCTTTTGTCTTATTAACAGCAAATGTTTCTTCGCTACCATCTGCTTCATAAACTATTTTCGTTACTGAATAAGGTTTAATATAATATCCGCCATTACCAAATGTCGCATAAGCTGCTGCCATTTGAAGTGGGTTAGAACCATTAAATGCACCTAAAGCATGTGCTTCATGAATTGTTCCATTACTAATTTCAGGTTCAATACCTAATCCTTGTACAAATTGAATTATTTGTTTTTTGTTTACTTGTTGGAATGCCTTAACAGCAGGAATGTTACGAGACCTAATCAATGATTCTCTCATTGTTAATGTTCCTAAGAATGAACCATCAGAGTTTCTAATAGGTTTTCCATCACTATATGAATACGGTTCATCAACAAATGTCATTGCAGGACTCCAATTGTTATATTCTATACCTGGACCATAATCGAATAAAGGTTTTGCAGTAGAACCGATTTGCCTTTTTATCATAGTAGCATTGTTATAGAATGTTTTGGCAGCCCCTTTATTTCTACCACCACCGATTGCGACTATCGCACCTGTGTGTATATCTGTAACTGCTATGCCAGTTTGAACTAAATCATCTTTAAATTTGTAAACTTCACCAGCTAATATTTTTTCAACATAATCTTGTTTATCTGGTTGTAATGTTGTATAAATTTGCATTGAAACATTGTAAGGATTGCTTCCTGTTTTTTCTTCAACTTCTTTAATAACAACATCTAAATAACTTTGATATTTACTTGAAGAAGCAGTTCCTTGTGAAATCATTTGTTGAATATCTACTGCTTCTGCAGCTTTTCTTTCTTCCTCAGTAATATAACCATGACGTTTCATTAAATATAAAACTGTTGAACGTCTTTCTTTAGTGTTTTCTGGATTTATTGTAGGATCATAAGAACCAGGTGCTTGAAACATACCAGCTATCATTGCTGCTTCAGGTAGTGTTAAATCTTTAACATCTTTATTAAAGTAAACACGGCTTGCTTGTTGAACACCATATGCACCATTTCCTAAATAAGGTATATTAACATAGAATTCCATAATTTCTTCTTTAGTATATTTCTTTTCTAATTTGAATACTGCTAAGTATATATCTGTAAATTTTCTTGTTAAAGTTTGATCTTTAGAAGTAAATTGATTTTTTACAACTTGCATCGATAGGGTAGAAGCACCACCACCATCTTTACCCATTAATTGTTTAATTGTTGCAACAGTAAATCTACCTAGATCAATACCATTATGTTTAAAGAAGTTTGCATCTTCTGTAGCGATTATTGCATCTATAAGTACTTGTGGTAATTCATCATATGTAACTTTTTCACGTTTTTCTGTACCTAACTCAGCCCAAATATTACCGTTGCTATCATAAACTACACTTTTTTCTTTAGAATATAACTTATCCGCATCAAATTCTGGTGCATTACTAACAATATAACCTAGGAATACGCCAACTGCTATAAGTCCTAACCCTATAAGTGATAATATAAAAATCATTATGTTATTTAATATTCTTCTTTTTCCTTTTTTCTTTTCCTTTGGTTTCTTAACTTTAGGAGTAGTTGTTTTTTCACTTGTAGTAACTTTAACTTTATTTCCTTTTCCCGTTTTTATCCTTTTCATAATATCATCTCCATATTCATAAACAACATATATAAGTGCGATAATTGCTATAAGCAAAAATGACTTTATAAAACCTACTACAAATATACCAATTATAAATATTATAATACTTAAAATTATAATAGGTAATATATCTTCTTTTTCCTTTATAAAACTCTTAATTTTATCTACTATATTTTTCATATTTCACCTCAATTAACTTATCGACTGCTTTTAGATAATCAATTCTAGGTTGGAACTTATATTCTAGTATTATTCCTTTTTCCTCAAAATAGAGAAGTGGGATAGATTTTCTTTCATTATTGTTGACGAAAGAAATTAAATCATTACCATCCAATAAATATAGTTTATTAATCGTTGTAAAACTAACAATTACAAAACTTATTCCACCATGTCGTATTACTGATTCGATATGTTTTATTTGATGGGAATGTATATTCGAAAGTGGGAAAGAGGTTTTATTTTTAGTTTCTTTGGCTTCAAAATCAATATATAAACCTTTATATACCCCATTATAATCAGTAGTAGAAGGTGTTTTATAATGTGCTTCTGTAATTACTGCATCTATTCTAGATGGATAATCTACCTTATTTACTGTTATTGGAGTAGGTTTTTTATGTATTACTGCAATATCGTTTGTTAAATAATATTCATTAGTAATATTTATATCTTGTTCTAAGTTCATTCCTCGGTTACCATAATAAATATTTTTATTTAAATTTTTCTTGGTCCCTTTCGGATATTTCATCTTTCTCACCTGACAAATATTATACTACAAATTGAAATAAAGTTCTATAATTCTTCTATCAAAACTTATACTACAAAACTAACTTGACGGTAATTGACAACATTTGTCGAAACTAATGAATATGTACAATTTTTATGATAGTATTCAGATGGAGATGATATTATGAACACTATCTATATGGAAATGATTTTTAATGATTTACTAGAAAAGATTGATGATATTAGAATTAAGTCTTATCAAATTAAAAATCAATGATATTTTATGCAATAACATTGTGATATTTTACTTAAAGAAAATTATTTGGAAATTCCTCCTTGACTAATTGACATATTACATATAAAATAGAAATATACGTTAAATTAAATTTTATAATTTGTTAACATATATAAATTAGAGAATGGAGGAATTTATATGGATAATATTCTGTTCTCCATTTTACTTACTATTGTTGGTATATTTCTTGGATTTGTTGTATCAATTATTATTAATAATATAAAAGGAAATAACGCTTTAAAAAAGGCTGAAGAATTAATTGAAAAGGCTAAAAAAGAAGCTGACAAGTCTAAAAGAGATTCTATTTTAGAAACTAAAGAAGAAATTTATAAGCTTAAACAAGAAGCTGATAAAGAAGTAAAAGAAAGAAAAGCTGAAGCTAAAGAAGCTGAAGATAGACTTTTACAACGTGAAGAAAATATTGATAAAAGAGATTTAGCATTACAAAATAGAGAAAAACTTTTAGATGAAAGAGATAATAATTTATTACAAAAACAAAAGGAACTCCAAGATAAGGAAGTAAATTTAGGAGAATTGGAAAAACAACAATTAGAAGTACTTGAAAATATTTCTGGTTATTCAAAAGAAAAAGCAAAATCAGAAATAATGAAAAAAGTAGAAGCGGCTATGAGTTTAGAAATAGCAGAATATGTTAAAGAAAGAGAAACTGAAGCTAAACTAGAAGCTGATAGAAAAGCTAAAAATTTATTAGTAATGAGTATGCAAAAATATGCATCTGATGTAACTAATGAACAAACTGTTACCGTTGTTACTTTACCTAACGATGAAATGAAGGGTAGAATAATTGGTAGAGAAGGTAGAAACATTAGAACAATCGAAGCTGTTACTGGTGTTGATTTAATAATTGATGATACTCCAGAAGCTATTGTTCTATCTAGTTTTGATCCATTAAGAAGGGAAATTGCTAGAGTAACTATTGAAACTTTAATTAAAGATGGAAGAATCCATCCAACTAGAATTGAAGAATTATATGACAAAACTTGTAAGGATATAAATGCAAGAATAACTGAAATAGGTGAAGATGCATTATTCCAACTTGGTATTACTAAAGTGGATCCTGAGTTAATTCATATTTTAGGGAAACTTCATTTTAGAACAAGTTATGGTCAAAACGCTTTACAACATTCAATGGAAGTTGCGAATCTTGCTGGTATTATGGCAGCTGAAATTGGTGAAAATGTATTACTTGCTAAAAGAGCTGGTTTATTGCATGATATTGGGAAAGCTATCGACTTTGAAATGGAAGGTAGTCATGTAGAAATAGGGTCAGATTTAGCTAAAAAATATGGTGAAGATGAAGTAGTTATTAATTCGATAGAATCTCATCATGGGGATCACGAACAAACTAGTATCATTTCATCACTAGTAATGATAGCAGATGCTTTATCAGCAGCTAGACCTGGTGCACGTAATGATTCATTCGAAAACTATGTAAAACGTGTAAAACAACTTGAAGAAATCGCTACAGATATTAATGGCGTTGATAAAAGTTATGCGTTACAAGCTGGTAGAGAACTTAGAGTTATCGTTAAACCTGATCAAGTTGATGATTTGACTAGTTATAAAATCGCTAGAGATATAAAAGAAAAAATAGAAAGAGAAATGAAATATCCTGGTACAGTAAAAATTACTGTAGTTAGAGAAACTAGAGCAACAGAAGAAGCAAAATAAAGATTTGGAAATTTTTCCAAATCTTTTTGTTATTACAGGTAGAAAATTAGAAAAAATATGTTATAATTGTTACATAATAAAGAAGAGTGGTGAAGGCATGAAGAGGATATTAACTATGTCAGTAAGAGAAATATATGCAGTGTTATTAATAGGTGCAATGTTATTATTTTCACTAATATATACTTCTTTTGCACTGTTTGAAAAATCAGTAGAAAGAGTAGGAATTGCATCAATAGTAGCTAGTGAGATAAATTTCACTTTGACTTCAGATGAAAATAATTTTATTATAAATGGAAATAGTGGAACTATTACGGTAGCATCTGGTGAAACAAAAACATTTAATATTACAATTACAAATGGATTAGCAAACACTACAAAATATAAAATGTATTATAGATTTGCAGGCGACGTTACAATACTTGGTGTAGATGTCGGTGTATCAAGTAATAGTGAATCACCAGTAACAGATTTAATTGCGTCTGGTTTATCAAAAACAGTAAGAATAATAATAACAAATACTTCATCACAAGCGGCAACCTTGGAAATAGGTGTACAAGGTGGGTATGCAGCAAATACTGTAGTGCTTAATACAGGCAGAAATGAAATGAATGTTATAGAAGAAGCACTACCATATTCAACATTTACAGATACAAGTGGCGCAAATGAACCGGTATTAGCGGATGGAATGATACCAGTTGTGTATGATGATGATAATGATGTATGGGTTAAAGCAGATACTGAAAAAGGATGGTATGCATATCAAGAACAGGTATGGGCAAATGCAGTGACAGTAACAAGTACAAATAGAAGTACTTATTTAAACGCAGAACCTGGAACACCAATACCAATGGACGATATAAATAGTATGTGGGTATGGATACCTAGATATAGATATAATATATCAAGTAATATTGGGAGTAGTAGTGCTATTACAGAGCCACCACAAATAGATGTAGTATTTGAGACCGGAACTGAAACAAATGGGGTTACAGAAACTGTATATAGAAATGGTATATCAGATGATGGAACAAATACAAATTATTATACACATCCAGCATTTAGAAATTTAGATAACATAGAATATGACAGCAGTACAACATCAAGAGGAGCATGGGACGAAGAAATAACAGGTTTTTGGGTAGCGAAATTTGAACCAGGGACTAGCAATGAAACTTGTAATACATCAGGTAGTGCTGACAACTGTGCAGATGTAGAACCAATCATAAAACCAGATGTACAATCATTAAGTTATCAAACAGTAAGTACACGGTTTATTACTGCATTAAAATTTGCAGGAGGAACATTTGATAGTAGTACAGGAGAAGTAACATTTACAGCAAATGAAAATAATGTATATGGATTAAATACAACAACTAATACAACAGATACACATATGATGAAGAATACAGAATGGGGAGCAGTAGCAATTCTTTCACAAAGCCAGTACGGAAAAATGGGTAATGCAAATTATACAGGAACAAATAAAGAAGTATATAAAAATAACAGTTATAGTTCTAGCACAAGTTCATATACAGGAAGAAGTAGTGGAGTACCACCAGCAATTGGATATTCAACATATGGAACATATTCATATAATGATAAAGCCTGTTCAACTGATGTAGCAGAATGTACAGGAGATAAGGTTGCATATGCAGGAACAGGAGCGAGTACCACTGGAACAATATATGGAGTATATGATATGAGTGGAGGATTATTTGAATATACTATGGGAAACTATGCAAGTACTACCAGTTCATCAGGATTTACAACATTTCCATCTTCAAAATATTATGATTTATATAATGGAACAATTTTAAGTAATATAACAAAGGAAAAAGCAATATTAGGAGATGCGACTTGGGAAACAATGAAATGGTATTCCGATAATGATGTCTTCGTGACCGCTAGTACTCCTTGGTTTATGCGTGGTGGTAGCTATTCTTCCAATGCACGGGTAGGGGTGTTTTACTCTGACAGCCACGCTGGTTCTGCTAACAACGTCGCCGCCAACTCCTTCCGCCCTCTCTTGATTCCATAAGGCTTGCCTTATGGAATATCTTCTTAATCACAATATGTACATTATAATTAAGTAAGATAATAAAAAAAGAAGAACTAAATCAAAAGATAGAAATTTGTAAAGGCCAAAGTGTCATATGACACTTTGGCCTTTTAAGCATAAATATTAGCTCTATTTGTATTAAAATTTTCTATATAGTCCTATTGCTTTTCCTAATATAGTAACACTATCTAATATAATAGGCTCTAACTTATCATTTTCTGGTTGTAATCTAAAATACCCGTTTTCTTTATAATATGTTTTTAATGTTACTTCGTTATCAGCAGTCATCGCAACAACGATGTCACCATTTCTAGCTGTGTTTTGTTTTTGAACTATAACAATATCTCCATCAAATATACCTGCATTAATCATACTTTCACCACTAACATCAAGAGTAAATACCTCTTTTTGTTTTGGAACTAAAAATGCTGGTAATGAGAAAAACTCATTAGGTCTTTCAATTGCTTCAATAGGATTACCTGCTGTAACTTTTCCAAGTAAAGGAACTTCGATAACATCTTCAGCTTTATTTTCATATTCATTTTCAACTAACAATTCAAGCGCACGATTTTTTGAACTGTCTTTTTTAATAAATCCTTTTGCAGCTAAATTATTTAAATGTGAATGAATAGTTGCTGGTGAAGATAATCCTAGAGCTTTTCCTATTTCCCTAACAGTAGGTGGGTATCCATTTGAAACGATAAATTCTTTAATAAAATTAAGTATCTCAGTTTGTCTTTCAGTTAATTCTTGCATTTAACCAACTCCTTACATTTACATCTTAACACAACTTTACAAATTTGTCAAACAATTGTTCGAAAATATATTGACACGAACAATTGTTTGTTGTAGAATGTAATCATGAAAGGAAGTTGGTAGTATGTTAAGTAATGTTTTAAGAGAAGGGAAAGGAATGATTATTTTCTTATTAATGTTTATTGTTTTTGCTTATTTTGCAGTAATTAGAGTAGATCATATAGAAAAATCTAGTTTTAACCATGAAATATCTAATCAAATAGTGTATAATAGATGAAAGAAAATCTTATTAATCTATTTACTGGAAATATTTTAAAAAATAAAGTAATGGTTAAAATGTGGGATGAGCAAAAACAAAAATGGTATTTTGAAATAATTGATGTAAAAAAGGAAGAAGCTAATGCTGTAATTAGCTATTCGGAATTAATGAAAACTAAACAAGCAAAATAGTGGTGATTTAAATGATAATAATTAAGGATACTGATATTAATTTAAGTGACACAGTAACCTGTGGACAATGTTTTAGATTTTATAAAATGGATGATGATAGTTTTACTATGATTCTATCAGATAGAGTTATTAATATTAAACAGGATAATAATAATTTAATTGTAGAGTCTAGTAATGAAGATAATTTAGAAGAAATAATCATCGAGTATTTTGATTTAAATAACGATTATAATAAAATCAATAATGAAATATTAAAAAAAGATAAAACATTGAAGAGTAGTATAAATTTATCAAGAGGATTTAAAATATTAAATCAAAATCCTTTTGAAATGTTAATATCATATATAATATCACAGAATAATAATGTTAAAAGAATAATGAAGTCAGTAGAATTATTATCAATTAAATATGGTAAAAAAGTAACTTTTAAAAATAATGATTACTATTTATTTCCTAGTTATAAGGATCTTAAATCAATAACTATTGAAGATATAAAAGATATAGGAGTAGGATTTAGAGATACTTATATAATTAGTGCATTAAATCTAATTAATAAAGGTATGATAGACTTAAACAAAATATATGATATGAATACAGATGATGCTTTAAATTATTTGATGTTAATAAAAGGAGTAGGTCCTAAAGTAGCGTCTTGTATTCTATTATTTGCTTATAAAAAATATGATGTGTTTCCTGTTGATACTTGGGTTATGCAATCTATGAAAGAATTATACCCTAATGTTAAAAATAGTCAGAAAGAAATAATAAAATTTGCGAAAGAAAAATATGGTAGCTATTCGGGAATTGCGCTTCAATATATGTATCATTCAATGAGAAATGTTAAATAAATCAAAAAAATTGATTTATTTTTTTTATTTTAAAGTCTTCTACACAAAAAATGTTGATTATATAAGTGTGGAGGTCATAACATGAAAAAGAAAATACCAATAGTTAAACAAGAAGGCATAAAAGATTGTGGTGCCTCATGTCTTCTATCAATAATCAGGTATTATGGTGGAAATATTAGTCTAGAAAAATTAAGAGAACTCACAAAAACAACTAAAATAGGAACTACTGCTTATCATTTAACTTTAGCTTCGGAAAAATTAGGATTTGTCTCTAAAGGCATAAAGTGTAAATCTTTGAATGATTTAAATAATAAAATTGATGTTCCATTTATTGCACATTTAGTCATAAATAAATCTTATAAACATTACGTAGTAGTCTATGATTTAAATTATAAAAAGAAAATAGTCACGATTATGGATCCAAATTACGGAGTTAAAAAGTTAAGTTTTGATGAGTTTGATAAGATGTGGTCTAAAGTTATAATAACGTTCTATCCAATTAAAAAAATACCAACCTATAAAACAGATAATAATGTAAAAAATGTTTTAAAATTTCTTGTTTCTAGTAATAAAAAAGTTTTTGTCAATATTGTATTATTATCGTTATTTATAACTTTGTTCAATATTATTAATTCATACTATTTTAAAATAATCATCGATGATTTAGTGGTAAGTTCTATAAATAACTTCTATATTATTTCATTTTTATTTGTAATACTTATCCTGTTAAAAACTTTATGTGAGTTCTTCAGAAATCAATTAATATTGTATTCTAATCAAAAGATAGACTATCAATTATTCACCAAAACCTTTAGTCATGTTATGAACCTTCCATACGATTATTTCAAAAACAAAACAACTGGAGAGATATTATCAAGGATAAGTGATTTAAATTATATAAAAGAGGCAATAAGTAAAATTATTGTAACACTCTTTGTAGATTTATTACTTATTATAATTTCAGGGGCAATATTATTAGGAATAAATAAAGATTTATTTTTAATTACAATTATTATATTTGTCTTATATCTAATAGTAGCTTTAATTTTTTCTCCAATATACAAGAGATTGATAAATTTAAGCCAAGAAAAAAACGCACAAATAAATTCTAATTTAATTGAATCTATAAATGGATTTGAGACTATAAAAAGTATGAATCTACAGAATAGAACAATTAATAAAGTTGAAAATCAATATATAGATAATTTATATATTGAGCATAAAGTTAATAAGAATCATAATATAAGTCAGTTTTTAAAAGATTTAATAGGAGGACTAGGACTTTTTGTAATATTGTTTGTTGGTTATTTAAAAGTAATGAAGGGTACGCTTTCTATAGGTGATTTAATCACATATAATTCATTATTAATATATTTTCTTAATCCTATAAAAAATATATTAGAATTAGAACCCCTAATACGATATGCTTTATCCTCTTTTAAAAGAGTAAATGAATTATATGAGATAGATATGGAAAAATTAGAAATTGACCATAAATATACTGGAAATAAAATAATGGGTAATATTACAATTAAAGATTTTAGTTATTCTATTAATGATAAAGATTTAATACTTAATAATATTAATTTAAACACCTCTAGAGGAAGTAAAATAATGATAATAGGTAATAGTGGATGTGGTAAATCAACATTGCTTAAATCACTGTTAAAATATAGTGAAATAGAGCGAGGTAAAATATTTATCGATGATAAAGATATCAATGATTACAATACCAAAGAATTAAGAGAAAATATTACCTATGTTTCACAAAATGAAACATTGTTTACTGACTCAATATTTAACAATATAGTATTAAATAAAGATATAGATTATAATGAATTTTTAAAGAAGTCTAGGTTAACAGAAGTAGATAAAATTTGTAATAATAAATATTTAGGTTATGATACTTTATTAGAAGAAAATGGCTTTAATATATCAGGTGGGGAAAGAAATAGAATTATATTATGTAGGGCGCTCATGGAGAGTTCTAATATAATTCTTTTAGATGAAGCTCTAAATGAAATAGACGTAGATATGGAAAGAAGAATACTTAAAAGAATGTTTAAAAATATGAAAGATAAAACAATAATAGTAGTATCACATAGGTTAGAAAATATGGACTTGTTTGATAAGGTTGTTAGTATGGAAAGTGGTATTATTAAAAATATTTTAGAAAGAAAAGATGGTTCTAATGGATAATTTAGTTAATATTGAAGAATATAAAAGTCCAAAAATTTTATTACCAAAAAAATTTTATAGTTTTACACTAATCTTAATAATACTAATTATAGTTTTAATTTCACTGTTATTCTTCAAATATCAATACTATTACAAAGGAATTGGAATAGTTAATAATAAAGGTATAATAGAAACTAAAATAAGTTATACTGATTCTTATAAGTTATTAGATAATAATAAACTTACTATTAATAAAAATAAATTCTCTTACAAAATAAAAGACGTTTCAATCCCAGTAATAGAAAATGATATACCATATCAAAGTATAGTAATAGAAGTTGATGATCTTAATAAATCTAATAATTCAATTGTTGAATTTAAAATAAATTATGATAATAAATATGGTTTTGAAATAATCAAAGAATTAGTTTTTGGAAAGGAATGATAATTTGGAATTAACTAAAGAAGAAATGATGAATGTTAGCGGAGGAATAGGAGCCTGGGGTATTGCTGGAATAATTGGTGCGGTTATATTTTTAGTAGGAGTAATTGATGGTTATGTAAGACCATTAAATTGTAATTAGAAAGGAAGATATTAATGAAAGAATTAAATAAAGATGGTTTATTAGAAATAGAAGGTGGAATAAATATATCAGGAAGTTTAGTTTCTGCATTTACCAAAGCAATCAACTCGATTTTAGAAGTAGGAAGAAGCTTAGGTACTGCGATTAGAAGAATAAATAGTGGACAAACATGTTCTCTAGGATAATATGGAATATATTCAAAAATATAGGAAGCCGCTTTTTATTTTATCTGTAATATTACTTAGTCCAATAATTTTATCAACATTTAATATAGTTATAGATTTTATATTAAATTGTGGTAGAATATGCGGGACTACATTAAGATTAATTCAAGAAGTATTGATTAATATGCTTTAAAAGGACAATATTTGTCCTTTTTTGTGTTTTTAAGTTATTTTTTTCTTGTGGAAAACAAAGTGTTGTGTTATAATTAAACACGAAAGCAAGAAGGGAGGGAAATAAAATGGTACATGTATCAGTTAAAAACGATAATGTCGATGGTGCACTTAAAATCTTTAAACAAAAATTTGCTAAAAGTGGAGTCCCTTCTGAAATTAAAAAAAGAAAACACTATGATAAACCAGGTGTAAAAAGAAGAATAGAAAAAAAAGAAGGAATCAAAAATTCTAGAAGAAACGCAAGAAGAAACAGAGACTAAGAAAGTCTCTGTTTTTTTATATTTGTATACAAAAAAAAGAAGGTTACACCCCCTGAGGGTAACCTTCAAAAAAGAATAAAAAGGGGTTGGCTAGTGTGATACTAGCACCAATTCGCCTAATTGGGAATTGGTGACTCTTATACTAATTCATCTTGAGTGATTTGTCAACAATTTTGAACATTTTTTTAAAATTTTTTTCATTTTCTTTTGTTTCACTTCAAAATTATATATAATTAAATTAGAAAGGGATGATAATTTGGAACTTATTGAACTACCTGGTGTTGGACCCAAATCTTTAAAACTACTAAACAAATTAAATATCTATACAATTAATGATTTACTAAATTATTATCCATTTAGATATGAAGTAATCAAATTAAATAATTTAACAGAAATGAGCGATGGAGATAAAATTTGTGTTGAAGGGGTAATAGAAAAAATACCAACTCTAATTAGACTTAGAGGTAACATGAATAAAATGAGTTTTAGAATTGAAACTGATAATATGATTGTTAATGTTGTAATCTTTAATAGAGGATTTATGAAAAGACATTTTGAAATTGGTAAAACTGTTTTGATAATAGGAAAATGGGATAGTAAGAAAAATACAATAGTTGCTTCAGATTTTAGATTTGAAAAAATAAATGGTACAAAAATAGAAAGTATTTATAGAACTACTAATGGATTACCTAAAAAGAATTTATCTAATTATATAGAAGAAGCTATAAAATCTAATATAAATGAATTAGAAGATGATATACCTCCTTATCTAGTCCAAAAATATAATTTTATGGACAAAGAAGAAGCTGTTAAACTAATTCATAGTCCTAATGATATAAACAGTATTAAACAGGCTCAAATAAGATTAAAGTATGAAGAGCTATTTACATTTATGTTAAAGATAAATTGTTTGAAGTTAAAAAATCAAAGTGATAATATAGGACTTAAAAGAACAATAGATGAAAATAAATTAACTGATTTTATTAACACTATACCTTTTGACTTAACCGTAGACCAAAAAAAGGCTGTAGATGATATCAAAATAGATATGACAGAACCTAAACGTATGAATAGACTTTTACAAGGTGATGTTGGTAGTGGAAAGACTATAGTTAGTATAATAGCGTGTTATATAAACTATTTAGGTGGTTATCAATCTGCTTTTATGGCACCAACTGAAATCTTAGCTAAACAACACTATGATAATATTAAGAAACTATTTAAAGATACAGGAATAAATGTTGAACTTCTTACAGGAAGTACTCCTAAGAAAGAGAAAAAAGAAATTTATAAAAAATTAGAAAACAATGAAATAGATTTAGTGATTGGTACTCATGCATTAATTCAAGATGAAGTTAAATATAATAATTTAGGTTTAGTTATAACTGATGAACAACACAGATTCGGAGTTAATCAAAGATCTAATTTAAGAAACAAAGGAACTATGCCAGATATTTTATACATGAGTGCGACACCTATACCTAGAACTTATGCTTTAACAATTTATGGTGACATGGATATATCAAGTATTAAAACTAGACCTAGTGGTAGAAAAGATATTATTACTAAAGTTAAAACTAATAAGGAAATAGTTGATGTCTTAACTCTAATGAAACAAGAATTAGATAATAATCATCAAGTATATGTTATTGCGCCATTAATAGAAGAAAGTGAAAAGTCTGATATGGAAAATGTTGTTAAGCTTAAAGAAAAGTTTAAAAAAGCATTTCCAAATAGAAATATAGAAATGTTACATGGTAAAATGAGTCCAGATGAAAAAGAAGAAATTATGGACAAGTTTTCTAAAAATGAAATCAACATATTAATAAGTACCACTGTAATAGAAGTTGGAGTAGATGTAAAAAACGCTACTGTAATCGCAATATTTGACGCTAATAGATTTGGATTATCAACACTTCACCAATTGAGAGGTAGAGTAGGAAGAAATGATTTACAATCTTATTGTATTTTGATTAGTGATAAAGCTAAAGAAAGATTACAGATAATGGAAAATACTAATGATGGTTTTGAGATAAGTGAACAAGATTTTAAACTAAGAGGACAAGGAGATTTATTTGGTGTTAAACAAAGTGGTGATATGAGCTTTAAGATTGCTAATATTAAGGATGATTTTAAAATACTTATGCAAGCTAAAGAAGATTCATTAGAGTTTTTAAAAACAGATTTAGTTGACACACTTGACACAAATAGCCATATTAAGAAAACCATTGAAAACATTAGGAATTTGAATTAATCACTAAAATTTTAGAAAATATTGGTATAAATATTATTGACATTTTTGTCATTTTCTAATATCATGAATGTAGCGTGATAAGATAACACGCTCACTCTTACGATTCTATGTGAGAGTGTATTCAACCAAAACCCCCTGAAGGAGCGCATAGCGCTCCATTTTTTGTGTCTTAAACTCAGTAATTACAAATTTGTAAACTAATATAACTGTAATAGGTACAATTTAGGCCCCTTTTAGATATTATTTTTGACACATAAAATTAAAGATGTAAAAATAAAAATTTTATAAATATTGAGATAAAATAGAAAAAAGAGCGTTTTTCAATATAATTACGGTGGTTTTGGTAAATAATTAATATTTAGTTGTTAAAAACTTATGTGATATATTATAATAATTATCATTAGAAAGGAATGACAATCATGGCATTAGTTAAATACGGAAAAAAGCATTTTAAATCAAAGTATAAAGTTAGTTTGAAAAATAAGATAACAATAGAGTATTTAAAAACAATCTTAAAAATTAATCGAATAAAAAGATTTATAAAAAGAGAATTTCTAAATAATAAAACTAATTTAGTTAGTATTATATTTATTCTTATTGTTATAATTGCTATAATTTTTTTAGGAATACATATTGGAGAATATAATAGTTTTTTTGAAGGTTTATGGGAAATGAAAGAACTTTTAATAACAAATGTTATATTAATAGTTTTTTTAACTATTTATAGTTCTGAAATGGAATGGCATAATAAACTAATAAATCAATATGACATATATTATTCTATAATGTGCATGTCAGAATGGTATATAAATGATTTGTTGTCACTCATGAATTATAAAGTAGTTAATAGTATATATATAGATGAAGACAATTATTATGACTTTTATAGAAAAATTAGTGAACTTAAAAATAATGTTAAATTAAATTGCAAAGGTGAAAAGTTAAAAAAATATTTATTATACTTAAATAATAAATATATAAATAAAATGGGGCTTTTAGTTAATAGTAATGAAAAATTTATAGGAGTTGATAATTTAAGAGTTAAAGAGTTGTTATACGAAAACATTGATGAAATAATATATGATTTAGAAAATATTGATTCCAACTCATTAGATTCGAACTATTTAAAGAAATACATTTGTAATATATCTGGTGTTTTACATTTATTAATTGCAGAATATCGTAGACCATGGCGTTGGGATATAACAATAGACAAAAAAATTAGAAGCATATTAAGAAAAGATTCATTGTTTGTTAAAGGTAATTTTAATAGATTACTTTATTATGATTTACCACACTTAGAAAAAAATTTTAATTAAATTTTTTTCTGTTTCTTCAATAATTTCTTATAAATATGATATAATGAACTAAAGTGATTATAATATTCAGGAGGTACCAATATGATAAAGGGAAAACCATTTGTAAAATGGGCAGGGGGAAAAAGACAAATAATTGACAAGCTAAAAATGTATGCTCCTGATGAGTATAATACATACTACGAACCATTTGTTGGTGGTGGAGCTTTATTGTTTGAATTATCTCCAAAAAAGGCAGTAATAAATGATTATAATGAAGAATTGATGAATGTTTTTAATTGTATTAAAGATGAAATAAAATTTAATAAAATGTGTAATGAATTAAATCATCATGAAGCAAATCATTCAGAAGAATATTATTATGAAATAAGAAATAAAGATAGAGATAAAACAAAGTTTAAAAGAATGCCGGATTATAAAAGAAGCGCTAGAACAATTTATTTGAATAAAGCTTGTTTTAATGGATTATATAGAGTTAATAGTAAAAATGAATTTAATGTACCATTCAATAGAAAGGCAAAAGTTAATACATATGATGGACAAAATTTAGGTATTATTCATTCATACTTAAACTTCAGTGATGTAAAAATTTTAAATAAAGATTTTGAAGAAGCTGTAAAAGATGCTAAAAAAGGAGATTTTATATATTTTGATCCTCCATATGATTCTGAAACGTCAACATTCAATAGTTATACAGAAAATGGATTTGGAAAAGAAGAGCAAGTAAGATTAGCTAGAGTATATAAAGAATTAGCAGATAAAGGATGTTACGTGATGTTATCGAATCATAACACAACTTTAGTAAAAGATTTATATAAAGATTTTAATATTCATGTAATTGAAGCAAAAAGAAATATAAATTCAAATGGAAAGAAAAGGGGAAAAGTAGAAGAAGTAATTATAACAAATTACGAAAATAAAAGAGGATTTGAAGAATAATTTTACAATAATATTATTAGGAGGTGCATAACATGAGTAAAAAGTTCTACTATGATAAAGACGATTTTAAATTACTACATGGAGATGCACTTTTATTATTGAAAAAGATAGAGCCACAAAGTATTGATATGATATTTGCAGATCCACCTTATTTTTTATCAGGAGATGGAATCACTTGTAGTGGTGGAAAAATGGTATCGGTAAATAAAGGTAAGTGGGATGAAAAAATATCCGTCAAAGAAAAACATAATTTTAATAAAAAGTGGATAAGAGCTTGTAAGAAAGTTTTAAAGGATGAAGGTACTATTTGGATAAGTGGCACTATGCATAATATTTATTCAATAGGAATGGCACTTGAAGAAGAGGGGTTTAAGATAATTAATAACATTACCTGGAAGAAATTAAACCCTCCGCCTAATATTAGTTGTCGTGCTTTCGTTCATTCAACAGAAACCGTCTTATGGGCAAAAAAAGACATGTCTAAAGCTAAACATAAGTTCAACTATGATGTTATGAAAAAACTAAATAACAATAAGCAGATGAAAGATGTATGGGAAACACCATTAACAAAACCAAGCGAAAAGAAATGTGGGAAGCATCCCACTCAAAAACCAATTGAATTATTAGAAAAAATAATATTATCTTCTACAGATGAAAAAGATTTAGTATTAGATCCTTTTAATGGTAGTGGAACAACAGGTATAGTAGCTAATAGGTTAAATAGAAAATATATCGGTATTGAAAAAGAAAAAGAATATTTAGATTTAACAATAAGAAGAAAGGATAGTGAGTCTAAATGAAAAGAGATTTTAATGAATGGTTAAGTAAATTTAAAACAAGTATCTCAGATTATACTTATTATGTTGATTTTGAAAAAATATATAAAAATGTTGATAAAGTAAAAGTAGAATTAAATATTTTAAATTCATTAATCGGTAGCCAAAATATCGAAGAAGAATTTCAAAATATACTAATTAAATATCCAGAAACTTTGGAATGTATTCCATTATTATTAGCAGTTCGTTCTCGTGAGATATTTATTAAAGATCAAATGAATGAATACTTATTTAAATTTGATAAAATGATTTATTCCATAGAAGATTACATAAGATTTATGAGAGAATCAGGATTATTTGATTTATTACAAAATCATATTATAAATAACCTTTATGATTATGTTTTAGGAATAGAAGTTGGCTTAGATTCTAATGGTAGAAAAAATCGTGGTGGACATCTAATGGAAAATCTTGTTGAAGAATATATCGAAAAAGGAGGATATAAAAAAGACGTTAGTTACTTCAAAGAAATGTACTTATCTGATATTGAGAAAAAATGGAATTTAGATTTGTCTGCAATGTCTGGCAACAATGTATCAACAAAAAGATTTGATTTTGTTATTAAAACAGAGAATCAAGTATATGTAATAGAAACTAATTTTTATTCAAGTGGTGGTTCAAAATTAAATGAAACAGCAAGAAGTTATAAGATGTTAGCCGAAGAATCTAAAAAAGTAAATGGTGTAACTTTTATTTGGTTTACTGATGGATTAGGATGGTTAAGTGCTAGAAAAAATCTTGAAGAAACATTTAATGAAATGGATACAATATACAATATAGAAGATTTAGAACATGGAATTATTAATAGTTTAAAATAAACACCTTAAATAGGAGATGAAATTGTGGAAAGATTGTACGAGTTAGTAAAGGAAATATTAAACGAATCATCACTTGAGTTAGCTAAACAAAGATTATATGGTATCAATGGTTTAGATATCAATAGTAGTGAATATTATGAAAATATTGTTTCTCATTTTGTTAAGAAAAAAGACTTGATTCTTAGTAAAGTGGATAAAGACATTAATTATGATTTAGATAAAGACATACAGGATATATGGGATATAATTTTTATTTCTCAATATATATTCAAACAATGGAATCAAGAACAAGAAGAATTAAGAAAAGAATTACATAGACTTAAATCTATCAAACCATCAACAAACGAAATAAGAAATCAAATAGCAGAGTTAAATAAAAATGTAACACTTATTAATACTTATTTTCAAAAAATTGGTAAAGAAAGTGAGCTTTCAAAAGTCAAAATACATGGATTAAATACGAATTCTCAAATAAATATAGAAAAAGAAATCGTAGAATTAAAAAAAGCTATTTTAATTTTTCAAAAAATACGCGATTCTTTTGAACACAGAAACTCAAATTTAAAATTAGGTAAATTAATTGAAATTGATAATAAAAAGAATTTTTTTAAAGTACTTATTCCTAGTGATTATATAGATGGATTTAATAGAGGACGAATTATTGCCAAAGAAGAGGATAAAGAAATACGAGAAACAACAGATTCGATAGCGTATCCAATATTAAGAGAGTTACAATTTGATCCAAAACAATTAAATAGTTTCTTTTATAATGTAAGTCCAAATGTTATGACAAAATTAATCGCTTATTGTGATAACGATATTCATAAATTATATAAATTACCAGTTGAAATTTTTGGTAAAGAAGAATACGTAATAGATGTTATATTTAATTATGTAAAAAAAGGTATGTTTTCGTTGGAACAATTATCTTTGTTGCCGTCTCCAGCATTTTGCTCTCTAACAGATAAAATAGAAAACTTTGATTGTGAATTATTAGATTATTTTTTTAATAAAAAATTAGATACAAAATATATAACTAAAATGACTCAATCAGATTGGCTTAATTCACATGAAATAATAAATTTTATTGAATATATTATAAATAACAATTTAGATATTGAAAAAGTGTTTTGCTCTAATAATAGGTATTCAATTTTACGTAACAAAGAACAATTTAAAAAGACTTATGAATATTTGAAAAGTAGCGACATAGATGAAAATATTGTATATGAGATTAAAAGTTTTTCAAATAGTGATGAAATTATTAATGTTATAAATTATGCAAAGGAAAATAATATAGAATTAGAAAAAATATTTGAAATTTTAAAAAATAGTGAAGTTTATCAAGTGAATTTAAAAAGACTAGCGATAGTATCACAAAGTTTAAAAAAGAATAGTATGTCGATGGACCTATTACCAAGTTTATATATAAAAACAGATTCAATTTTAGAAGAAGAAAATATTGTAAGATTTTTAACTGATATAAAAAATCTAAATGTAGCAATGGAAGATTTATTAAAAATTCATATTAATGGTTTTTTTAATCACGATGTCTTAATTGAACTTTTAAAGAATAGAGAAGTATTAAATATTTCATTAAAAGAAATAATTGAATTCCCGGACGTAATGTTTAGAAATTACGATAGTACTAAATATTTTCTGCAATTTATTAAAGGATCAGATATAGACATAGAGGAAGCACTTAAATTACCTTTGCCAGAAATGTGGGATAATTTAGAAGAATCTCTTAATTTTTATAAAAAAATAAGAACTAAATATGGCGATATTATTATGTCAAGTTTACCAAGTGATATATTCTTTTATCCGCAGTCATTTGAGAAATTAACAGATTATTTTGAAAAAAATAACATTAATATTTCCGATATTTGTAAATATGTAGAAAATGATAAAAAGAACGAAGAACAACGATTTGCAACAGCGATGTGGATGTCGAGTTTCGTAAGAGAAGATGGTGTAATAAAAATATTTGAAGCTGCCAAAAAATATGATATTTCATTGGATGCATTAATGAAATTACCTAATTGGGTAAGTCATAATAATAGAATAGAATCAATTATTAGATTATTTGAAAATGCCAAAAATAACAATATTGATGTGACAATGATAGCTGATGAAATGTATAGAAATTATATATCTTCACCACAAATAATAGATTATTTTACTAAAAAAGAAATTAATATAGATATGTCTAAATTGCCTGTAAAATTGATGAATTGTAAATTCAATTTTGATAATATTGAAATTTTACTTAATAGAGTCGGTATGAATTATGAAAGATTAGATGAGTTTCCGAATGAATTTTTTTCTTGCGAAACAGAACTATTAAATGAAATGCTTACTAATTATAATGTTAATATTTGTAAAAGTATTTTTGGCATTGATAATCCTAAAATTGTAGCTTCTTTAATATATGTAAATAGTGTTTTTAGCAATATCGATAGAACAATAAATTTTGAAAATATAAATATTGAACCAATACAATTTATACATAATTCATACAATGATTCAATTCAATTTATAAGAACAAATACAGGTATTGAATTTGGTCAAGAAGAATATTTAAAACAATTTGTTATTGATGATAAAACAAATGAACAACGAGATTTTACAAATATGAAGAACTATATAATAAATAAATTAAGAAATTCAGTTGCTCATTTTAGATTTAAAGCACTAAAAGAACAAGACAATAGTGTTGTAGAAGATAAAATTTATTTATATGATGAATATAATGATGGTACTAGGAATTTTAATATAGTAATGAATTTAAATGATTTAGTTAATATTGCAAGAGCAGTAGAAATAGAAATGAAACAAAATGCATCAAAAAGTCAAACGTCAAGTCCATTAAACAGATAGAAATATCTGTTTTTTTGAATATTTATAATAAAAAATATTCTAGGAACCGTTTTGAATGTAGAATTTTATATCAGGAACCATATAGGAACCGACACACTAACTTATAGGGGTAAAATAGGGGATAAGCAGGTAATTACGAACCAATCGTAATAAAGATTTAAAAAGGGTTATTCAAATTACGAACTATTCGTAACGGTCCCCCTGAAGAGACCAATATGCTTTTTTATTACAAAAAGTCAAGTCTTAAAAATAATATATATTTCAGAAAAACTCAATATTAAGTTGAAAAAATCATAAAAATTTTGTAAACTATATACTATCAAATTTATTAAGGGGATTTTTATGGTTAAAAAGTATAGTAAAAAATTAGTTTTTGATTATATTGTAGGAAACGAACTAGTTGATTATGATATTGATGAATTAGAAAATGATTATGAATTTATGATAGAGGTAATAAAACATACTAAAGATAAAAATTTATATAATCTATGCTCTGATGAAGTTAAGAAGAATTATAATTTTGTAAAATTTATAGTTGAAACATTTAAAAATGATTTTAACTTTATTGTAGATGTTGGAAACAACTATCTAAAAACAGTTGATGAAGACGATATAAATGCACATGAATTAACTATTTTAATATCTAAAGGTATTACTAGTGATATGGCATTAGAAGATCCTAAATTATGTAGTTTTAAACTACAAGCATCATCTTTCTATGAAATAGAGTTAATTAAACTTGCTGCTGCACTAGAACAAACAAAAGACGAAAGTTTAAAAGAAGAATATGGATTAGGATTTTTGTATATTCTTGATACATATGAAAAAAGTAATACTATTTGTAACTTCTTTGCAAAAAGATTAATTGATGAAATCTTTTATGAAAACGAAGACTACACTTTAGAACAAATATTACATATGAATTTTAAAAGTTTTAATAAACTTAAAGCCTATGGTATAAACACTTTTCTAACAGATTATATTAAAAAGTACGACAAACATCTATCATCATATGCTTTAGTACACTTGGATTTATTAGAACCAATTAAAAAATCAGTTCGTAGAATAGAAAAAAATTGGGATAATTATGTAAATAGAATTAATTCAGAAAAAGTTAATATATATGAAAAGAAAGTTGAAGAATATGTTGATAAATATGGAATGACAATTTCAACTATAGGATTAATAAATTACGTAACAAAAAAATTATGTTTAGAAAGTGTATTTTATAAATATGATACTTTTTTAAAAGAATATGATGAAATGGAAGATAGTGATTTTCTCGATGGTGAAGAGATTCCAAAAATAGATGTAATAGATGAAAAAAATATGGACTTTCATGATTTAAGTTGTGTTAAATATGCTACTAAATTAGCAATTGAAATGTTTAAAAATAATGACATTGATATTATTCAAAATGAATACGAAGAAAAAACTGAAGATAATAAAAAAACTAAAAGTTTTAAAATTAATTTTAACAATAAAAAGAATAGAATTGATTAATTTCATTTAAGTGTTATAATTATAATATACGAGGGAGTAGTTAATAATATACTCTACGTAATAAATAGACAACCTCGATATTATAATATTTAATATCAATTAACGAGGCTTGTCTGTAATAATACAGATAAGTCTTTTTTAGTAGAATGGAGGAGTAACATGTTTTACAATAAAAAAATAGAAGATTTAGAAAAAGAATTAAATACAAGTAGTAAAGGATTAAGTAGTGCAGAAGCTAATAAAAGAATTAAGAAATATGGCAAGAATACATTACCAAAAAAGAAAAAAGACAGTGTTATAAAAATATTTTTTAATGAATTTAAAGATCCAATTATAATATTGTTATTGTTTGCAATTTTAGCATCATTAATAGTTGGTGAAGTAATTGATGCAGTTGCAATAATAGCTATAGTATTAATTGATATTATAATGGGAACTTATCAGGAAAATAAAGCTAACAATACAGCTGAAGCTTTAGAAAAATTAGTAACAGTTAAAACTAGAGTTGTAAGAAACGACAAAGTAATTGTAATAGATTCTACTGAATTAACAATAGGAGATTATGTACTTTTAGAATCAGGAGACAAAATATCGGCTGATTTAAGAATTGTAGAAGCTCATAACTTTATGGTTGATGAATCAATATTAACAGGTGAAAGTGTACAAGTAAATAAAACAAGTGATATAGTTTCAAAAAGTAATGCTGCTATAACAGAACAAAGTAATATGTTATTTGCTGGCACAAATGTAGTAACAGGTAGAGCTAAAGCTATAGTTGTTGCAGTAGGACTTAATACTGAAATAGGAAAAATCGCACACAGTATAAATGAGACAAAAGAAGAAAAATCTCCATTAACAATACGTGTGGAAAAGTTTTCTAAACAAATTAGTATGTTAGTATTAATTGTAGCTGTAATCATTACATTTCTACTAATAACTAAAAATGTACCATATCATGAAATATTTTTGTCAGTAATTGCATTAGCAGTTTCTGCAATGCCAGAAGGATTACCCCTTGCTTTAACTATGGCTCTAACGATTGCTTCTAATAAAATGGCTAAGAAAAATGTAATTGTAAGAAAATTAAACTCTGTTGAATCATTAGGAAGTTGTACAGTAATTGCAAGTGATAAAACTGGTACATTAACAGTTAATGAACAAACTGCAAAGAAGATATTACTTCCAAATAACACTAGCTATGAAATATCTGGTACTGGTTATGATATTAAAGGTGAAGTAATAGGTGAAAACATAGAGTATGCAAAAGATCTAGCTTTATATGGTGTATTAAATAATGAGGCTAGTATTGATAAAAATAAAAGACTAGGTGACTCAATAGATATTGCTTTCCTAGTTCTAGGTAAAAAATTAAATATAAAAACTCACAATATTAAAACTTTAGAAATTATTCCATATGAATCAGAAAATAAATATTCAGCAGTATTCTATGAAATGAATGGTGAAACATATTGTACAGTAAAAGGTTCATTAGAAAAAGTAAAAGAATTTTGTAGTGATATTAATTTAATTGATGAAAAAATAAATTCTAATATACTAGAAGAACAAAATGAAAGTCTTGCGAAAGATGGATATAGAGTTATAGCTATCGCAAATGGTAAAGTTAAAAAACAAGATAGTTATTGTGAACATGATATAAAGAAATTAACATTCATGGGTATGGTTGGTTTTATTGACCCAATACGTAAAGAAGCAGTTGCATCTATTAATGAATGTAGAAATGCAGGTATAAAAGTTTTAATGATTACAGGGGATCATCCTCTAACTGCATTTTCTATTGCAAAAGATTTAAAATTAACTAATACATATGATGATGTAACTAATGGTGAAGAAGTAGATGAATACTTATCAAAAGGTAAAGAAGAATTTGATAAATTTGTATCTAGTAAGATAATATTTACAAGAGTAACACCTTTGCAAAAACTTGAAATTGTTGAATCATTAAAAAGACAAGGTGAGTTTGTTGCGGTTACTGGTGACGGAGTAAATGACGCTCCAGCATTAAAAAGTGCGAATATTGGTATCGCTATGGGAAGTGGTACTGATATAGCGCGTGAAACTGCAAATATGATAGTAATTGATGACAATTTTAAATCAATTGTTGCTGGTGTAAAAGAAGGACGTGTAGCGTATTCTAATATACGTAAAATAATTTTATTCTTAATTTCTTGTGGTATGGCTGAAGTATTATTCTTCTGTTTATCAATTTTATTTGATTTACCAATGCCATTAGTCGCAATACAACTTTTATGGCTTAATGTAGTAACGGATGGTATTCAAGATTTTGCTTTATCATTTGAAAAAGCAGAAAATGGTATTATGAAGGAAAAACCAAGAAATCCAAAAGAACCATTATTCGATAAAAACTTGCTTAGAGAAATTATAGTATCAGGTTTAGTAATAGGAACTGTAGTATTTATTACATGGTACATTTTAATAAATGTATTAAATATGGAAGTTACAATGGCAAGAGGTTACATTATGGCATTAATGGTATTTATACAAAATATCCATGTATTTAACTGTAGAAGTGAAAGTAATTCAGCATTTAGTGTTCCATTAAAAACTAATAAATTAATCGTTGGTGGAGTTATATGTTCAGTTCTCTTACAAATAATTGTTATGGAAGTACCGTTTATGTCTAAGTTTCTTCAAACAATTTCAATTCCAGCTATTCATATATTATATTTATTCTTAATCTCAACTATTGTATTGATAGTTATGGAAGTATATAAAAAAATAAAAAATAAGTTTAATTAACAAATAAAAGATAATACTAAGAATGGTGATTATTATGACAAAATTCGCAAGATCCATTCTTAGTTTTCTTTTTATAATAGTATTAGTATTTCAATATTATATATTTATAAATAATGAGAATAAAACTGTAATGGTATTTAGTGAAACAGTTTCTGATATAAATAATTATTCAGAGTATTTAGTAGATTTTAAAAATACTTTAAGCAGTAAAAATTTTAATGAAAAGTTTTCAATATTAGAAAAAAATAAGTATCAAATAAAAAAATTATATTCAAATATCAGAGAAACATGGAATGAAAAAATAAAAGAAGAACTTAAAGAATATAGTTTTGATAATCTAGAAAATTTTGTTTCTCACTATAAAAATATATTACAGAAAAATAATCTCTCAGATGAAATCCCTAATATAGATATATCAGGGATAATAATAAACAAAATACTAATTTATACATCAAAAGAAGAAATAGATAAACTAAAACAACAATATAACATTGAATATCAAAAAAAATAAGCGCAATCGCTTATTTTTTATTCATCAACAACTATCGCACCAGTAGGGCAATTATCAGCTGCTTCCTTAACTTCATCAATGTTTTCTTCTACTTTAGCATCATCCATTACATATGCTAATCCATCATCATCAATATCAAACACATCACTAACTAATGCTTGACATGCTCCACAACCAATACAAGTATCTTTATTTACCTTTACCATTATATTCACCTCTTTTAAATTATATAAATTAATAGAGAAAAAAGCAACAAAAAAAGTATTATATGTTTTATTTTTGTCGAAAATATGTTATTATTTTGGTATATATAGTAAAAGTCGAGGGTGATTGTTTATGAAGAGTAGAATGGAAAAATACTATAATCAAAATGATGAGTTTGTAGGTAGAGCAGCTAAAAATGAAAATTTGTATAGAAAAACAGATTATAGTGTGTATTCTTCAAACGAAACAGTCATAGATACAAATAATGAAATTGATATTACTAAATTAAAAAGTATAATTCAAAGTAGAGAAGATTATCAGCGTACTAAATCATATAGAAATATGTTAAATGATAAAAAATTTGACTATGATGATATAGAAGTTGAAGAAGAAAGTTACGAAGAAAAAAATTATGATATAAATGCTTTATTGCAAAAAGTTAAAGATGAAAAAGATACATTAGATGAAAAAGATAAAATGAGAAAATTAAGAAATACCCAATATGATATTTTAAGTAATTTAGATATTAAAAGTAAAAAAGAAAAAGCAACTGATGATTTAGAACAACAAAAAGAAGATTTAAAAGATTTAATTAATTCTATTACTAATAAAAATAATAAAGTTAGCAATAAAATAGTTAATGAAGAGGAAGATAATGATCCATTAGGATTACTATCAGATTTACATGCTACTAGTGCATTACCACTTGCTGATATATCTAATAATTCTGATATAGTACCTCCTCAAAAGGACGTAAAAGATGAAATTAAAGTTGAAACAAAAAAACAGGAAGATGATGAAGAAGAAAGTTTTTATTCTGACTCATTTACATTTTCAAAGAGAGATTTTGAAGGATTATCAGATTTAAATGAAAACGTTAAATCAAATAATGTTTTAATAAAAATATTAATTACTATATTGGTATTAATTATTATCGCAATAGGAGTACTTGTACTAGATTATTTCTATCATTTTATACCATTTATGTAAAATTAATTTAATTTGGAATATTTGTTATTAATCATAATATAATTTATTGAAGCGAGGGATATATATGATTAATAAGCAAAGTATATGGTTTTTAACATTGTTCAGTTTAATTCTTGTACTAAGTGTATATTATATTACAATGCCGAATGAACTTTTATTAACTAATAATTCAAATCAAACTGAAGAAACAACTAGTGAGACTAGTGAAGAAAAGGCAGTAATAAAAGAAAGTGAATTATTAACCGCATTAAGAGTAGAAGCTGAAGAAGAAAGAACAGAAGAAATTAATTCACTTAATGAAACATTAAATAATAAAGAGGCAAGTACAGAAGATAAAAATAATGCATTTGAAAAATTAAAAGATTTGAATTCATTAAAAGGAAAAGAACAATTGTTAGAAAAAAAGATTAAAGAAAATTTCAAATTAGATTCTTTTGTAAAAATCGATGATAACAATCAAGTAAGAGTAGTAGTCTCTGGTAGTGAACATACTACAGAATTAGCAAATAATATTATGAGAAGTATCCAAGAAGATTTCGATACAAAGATGTATATATCTGTAAAATTTCAAAACTAACTAAGGTTAGTTTTTTTGTGTTTTTGTCCCTCACTAAAACTAAAAATAAACATACAATATTATGAATGAAAATATAAACCACCTCTATTGTGAGGAAAGTGAGGGAAACAATGAGTAAGGAAATAATGACTAAAAGAGAAAAAGAGGTATTTGAGTTACTTATAAAAAATAAAAGTACAAAAGAAATCGCTAGTGAATTAGATATTAGTGAAAAAACAGTTAGAAACCATATATCTAATGCAATGCAAAAGCTTGGAGTTAAGGGTAGAGCACAAGCAGTAGTAGAACTTTTAAAATTAGGAGAATTATCAATATAAAATAAAAGTCGTAAAAAAAACGACTTTTTTTATTAAACTCACATATCATTAATTAGAGGTGGAATTTATGTTAAAAAGAATTTCTATTAGAAAAATTACTTTAGCAACATTCACATTATTTGTACTGATGTTAATGTATTTATTGCCAGATAATACAAAGGATTTAGAGGTGCCACAAACCGAGCAATATGTTAACTTAGATACTACTAATATGCATGAAATCTATCTTTTAGATAAAAATAATTATATTGCTAGAACTACAATTTCTTATGTTAATACTGAAGATAAAAATATAGAATCAAAAGCACAAGAATTAATTGAAGCAATGATAATAGGTGGTACTAAAGAAAGTTTGATACCTAATGGATTTAAAGCTATAATTCCTGTTGATACTAAAATTTTAAGTGTAATATTTGAAGATGGAACTTTAAAAATTGATTTTTCAAAAGAATTCTTAGATATAAATGAAGATTATGAAGAAAAAATGATAGAGTCAATTTGTTACACTTTGACAAGTATTAAAGAGGTAAAAGGAGTATTAATTTATGTAGATGGAACCTTATTAACAGAATTACCAAAGAGTAAAAAATTCTTACCAACGATACTAGATAGAAGTTTTGGTATTAATAAAGTTTTTAATATAACTAGTTTAAAAGATGTAGAGCCAGTAACTGTTTATTATATAAACAAGTATAATGATAATTACTACTATGTACCAGTAACTAAATATACAAATAACACTGATGATAAAGTTAAAGTTATAATTGAGGAATTAGCAGGAAATCCTACTTATGAAAATAATTTAATGAGTTTTCTAAATTCTAATACTGAACTATTAAATTATGAAATAAAAGATAAACAGATGAAATTAGAATTTAATAATTATCTAATAGATGATATAGATAAAATGAATATATTAGAAGAAGTTAAATATACTATATCTTTATCTATAAAGGATAATTTTGATATAGATGAAATAGTATTTTATGTTGATAATGAAGAAATAGAAAAAACTGTTTTTAATGAAGAATAAAAAAAATATAGCGTTTAATTCACGCTATATTTTTATACAAGTTCCCTTGACATATTCATAATAACATAAAAACGACTTTTTGACAAGTCGTTTTAATTCTCAGTGGTGTCCTGGAAGGGATTCGAACCCCTGACCGATCGCTTAGAAGGCGATTGCTCTATCCAACTGAGCTACCAGGACAGTTTGGTGCGAGTAACAGGACTTGAACCTGCACGTCATAGACACTAGATTCTAAGTCTAGCGCGTCTGCCAATTCCGCCATACTCGCGCGTTTTCTCAATAACAGTTTAAATTATACGATATTTTTTTTTTAATGTCAATTCTAATTATTAAATTTGTTATAGTAATTATATGCACACTATTTATCAAATATGATAAAATAACTATAAGGAAGTGTAGTATGAAAAAATCAAAAAAGAAAAAAATAACAAATTGGGATAAAATTTTAACTGGATTTGTCTTAGCAGCATTATTGCTATCAACAATATTTGTTATAATAATGATAGTAGTTTCACCAAATAAAAATATTAGTAGTGAAATAATAAAAACTAAAAGTGATTATGTTTTAATGTTGATTCAATGTTTATTAGGAATAGCGGCAATTTTTCTTCCAAGTATATTGGAGAAAAAATGGAAATTTGAAATACCAAGTAGTATGGAAATATTGTATGTTATCTTCTTATATTGCGCAATATTTTTAGGAGAAGTTAGAAACTTTTATTATACTTTTCCACATTGGGACACAATATTACACACATTTAGTGGTGCGATGTTAGGAGCACTTGGTTTTTCTGTAGTAACAATAATGAATAAAAATAAGAGATGGCGATTAAATTTAAGCCCAGCATTTGTTGCATTTTTCGCATTATGTTTTTCAATAACCTTAGGCGTAGTTTGGGAAATATATGAATTTACTTTTGATGGAATATTAGGATTAAATATGCAAAAATTTGCACTTGAAGATGGAACTGATTTAATTGGTAGAATTGCATTAAAGGATACCATGAAAGATTTAATAGTAGATGGTCTTGGTGCGTTTATCATATCAATGATAGGGTTTATATCTTTAAAATACAAAAAAGGTTGGTTAAAAAAAGTAGAAATTCGTCATAATAAATAATTAAAAAATGTCCATAATATTAATGGTGATATTATGAACATTTTATTTACAGGCGCACGTAGTGGGATAGCAAAATCTACTATTGATGACTTATTAAAAAAGGATTACACAATATTTTTAACAGTTAGAACTGATGAACAACTTAGAAGTATTGAAAAAGAGTATAAGGATATTAAAAACGTCAAATGTTTTAAACTTGATATAACTGATCCTAAAGACAGAAAAAAAGTAGAAGAACTAGATATCGATGTATTAGTTAGTAATGCAGCAGTTTGTTATGGAGGTTCTATTGCTGAAATACCTTTTGAATATGTTAGAGAAAATTTTAATGTTAATGTATTTGGAACATTTGAACTTATACAAGTAGTACTTAAAAATATGATAAAAAAAGATAAGGGTAGAATTATAATTATGGGTTCTTTAGCTGGAGTTATGCCTTTTAGTTTTATGGGAGTATACTGTTCTACTAAATCTGCAATAAACACACTTGCGACTACTTTAAAAAATGAAATGAAGTTAATTAGTAATAATATTGATATAATTTTAATTGAACCAGGATTATATCATACAGGATTCAATCAACTTATGGCAGAAAACAAATATGATTGGATGCAAGAATCATCATATTTTAAAAAACAAATTCCTAAAATTAAAGCTAAAGAGAAGTTAATGTTTGAATTAATGGAAAAAGAAAAACTAAACACTATTACAGATAAAATTATAGAAGCTATCGAAACTGATAAACCAAGCTTTATTTATAGAGCTCCAACATCTCATGTAGTAAGTGCGAAAATATATGATTTATTAAATAGATAAAAGATGTTAGTCATTTGACTAGCATCTTTTATATGTTTTCTTTTATTTTATTTACATTTTTAAAATTCATTTTACAAACTTTTTTAAGTTCATCAAATCCATACTTCTTTACAAAATTAACTCCAAATTCATCAACTAAATTAGAAGCACCTTTAGGTAAAAACATATCATATTTTTCACCTAACTTATCAAGTTCTAAAAGAAATGTATATCTACTTATTAATGATCCGCAAGCAACTGCTAAATTCTTATCTTCAGCTTTAGTCATAAATGTAATATTTTTAACAACATTTTCTTCATCTTTCAAATATTCATAATATTTTTTAGGATTAACAAATTGATCTACAATAATATAATCATAATCTTTATGTTTTTGTTCTAACTTATATAATACTTCATTATGCATTAATGCTTTAAAAGTATTCATATTTATTTTTTCTGAATACATTAAATTATATTGTTCGTTACTAAGTATCTTAGTTTCATATTGAATTCTTTCTTTAATTTTTGGAACAACTTTAAGAATAGTTTCATCACTCATTTTTTTAGAATCTTTAACACCTAAATCTTCTAAAAATTTAATATCATCCATAGTTACATATGCAGCAGTAACTACTAGTGGTCCAAAAAAGTCACCAGTACCAACTTCATCAGATCCAATTGAGCATACATTATGATAATCTGTATTATCAACAGTTTTTGGTTTCTTATTTTCTTGACCTTTAATATATTTACATTTAGGATAATTACTACAAGCTTCAAATTCGCCATACTTACTAGTTCTTACAACCATATCATGTCCACACTTAGGACAAACTTCACCAGTTTTTGTAACTTCCTTTTTAACAACTGGTTTTTCTTCAATAGTTAATTCAGGGTGTAAAAAAGCTTCTCTTTGTTTCCATATATTTGCATCTATATCCGCACTTATTCCTTGAAACATTGCTTTACCAGATTCATAAAGTGTAATTATTGTATCTGCATCCTGTGCTTGAAAAACAGCGTAAGGTGGAGTTTTTTCTCTTCTCATAAATGCATAATGATTAATCATTTCTTTTTTAATTTCATCACTAACTTTTAATACTATAGTTTTTTGTTTAGCTTTTGCCATAATATCAGCTCCTAAAAATATTTTATCACATTTTCTTTATTTTTTCTTAGAAATATAATATACTAATACTATAAATGGTGTAAAGGAGAGGTAATATGAATGTTGTAGACGTAATTATAGTATTATCACTAGCATTTGGTGCAGTATTAGGGTTTAAAAGAGGTGCAATAAAAACTGGTGTTTCATTTGTTGGATTAGTACTAGCTATAGTTTTAGCAGCAATCTTAAGACGTCCAGTTGCAGGATTTATGTATGAACATCTTCCATTCTTTAATTTTGGAGGATTGTTTGAAGGTATAACAGTTTTAAATATTTTACTGTATGAAGTAGTTGCATTTTTCTTAGTTTTCGCAATACTTCAAATAGGAGTAGGATTATTAAGTAATATTGCTAATACAATAGAAAAAGCTTTAAATTTTACAATAATATTAGGAATTCCTTCTAAAATAATTGGTATTTTTGTAGGATTTATTGAAACATATATTTATGTATTTATAATAATGTACTTTTTAACTTTACCAATGTTTAATATTGGAATAGTAAATGATTCAAAAGTAACTGATAAAATACTTAACAATACTCCAATTTTAACAAATACAGTAGGCAATACTTTAGACGCATTCCAAAGTGTTTATGAATTAAAGGATAATAACGAAACTAAGGAAGAATACAGTAGAAAATCATTAGATATTTTACTTAAACATGAAATTATTGATGTTGATTCAGTTGAAAAATTAATAGAAAGTGGTAAATTAGAAATCGAAGGTTCAGAAAGTATTATAGAAAAATATAGATAGGAGATAGTTATGGGTGTATTACATTTAGAAAATGAAAAATTTAATGAAATAATAAGTAGTGGTCTAACATTAGTAGATTTTTATGCTGAGTGGTGTGGACCATGTAAAATGATAGGACCAATTGTTGAAGAAGTATCATCTGAGTTAGCTGATGTACAAATAGTAAAAGTTAATGTTGATGAACATAGTGATATCGCACAAAAATATGGAGTAATGAGTATACCAACTTTAATATTATTTAAAGATGGAAAAGAAGTAGATAAAAGCATTGGATTTATGCCAAAAGAAGATATGATAGAATTTATTAATAAAAACAAATAAACGAGAACTTAATTTTGTTCTCGTTTTACATTATATTTTTTACTTAAATTACTAACTATAGAGTCTAATTTATCACTTGGAATTTTAACTATAAAATGAATATCTTCTAGAAACTTTTTATCGATAACATCATAATCTTTTAATAAATATTCTAAATCTTTAATGTTTTCATAATTGGTAATAACTTCTATAGTATCAAATTTAACATACTCATTTATTGAAACTAGTTTTAACGATTCACTAACAGATGTAGAGTATGCTCTAACTAATCCACCAGCACCCAATTTAATTCCACCGAAATATCTAACAACAACACATAATATGTTAGTTAAATTATTTTTCTTTAAAACATTTAAAATTGGTAATCCTGCTGTTCCACCAGGTTCTCCATCATCACTGCATTTTTCCATATTATTTATTATATATGCATAACAATAATGATTTGCTCCTTTATATTCTTTTTTTATATCATTTAATATATTATTTATATCATTAACATCATATACTTTTTGTAGTAAACAAATAAATCTAGATTTGTTTACTATATATTCATTAATAATATTATTACTTATTTCATATTTCATAATTTCACCAACTTCAATAATATTATACATTAATTCTTTATATAATTGTTTACAAATTTTCAAATAAACATTATAATAGTCGGATAAGAGGGGGAATCATCATGAAAGGATTTTTTGATAAGTATAAAAAACATATACCAAATATTTTAACAACATTAAGACTTGGTGCGGTTCCAGCATTTTGGATTCTTACTTTAACTGGCAACTTATTACCTGCTACTATTTTATTTGGTTCAGCGTGTGCGACTGATGCATTAGACGGTTTTTTAGCTAGACGTTGGAATGTAGAAAGTACATACGGTAAAGTTACTGATCCACTAGCAGATAAAATGCTAGTTATGAGTGCATTATTATTAAATGGTATTACAATAAATCCATTAATGTTAGCGCCGTTTATTTTAGAGTCTGGTATAGCTATAGTAAATATTAAGGATTTTATGAAAGATGTTGAACTAAAAAAGATATTTAATAAAGAATATATAAAAAAACTAGTAGTAGATGCAGAAAAAGTAAAAGTAAGTCAAACAGGTAGGGAAAAAACTATTGCTTTAATGTCAACTGTATCTCTTGGATTATTAACATCTGGATTAAAATTACCACTTGAAAAAATAGTCAATCTATTAATTTTAATAACAGGAACTATGGAGGCAGCAACCTTTGTTGAATATGTTGATGCCAAAATATTAAATAAATCTGATTCTCATATGAGGCTTCCTGATTTTGTTAAAGAAGATACGGAACAAGAAAACATTGTTGAAGAAGATAAATGCGTTAAAAAGAAAGAATTAAAAAGAGAAGAAAAAATAGAATTATTACAAAGAGATAAGGAATTATTAACAAGCAAAGACAACATTTCGGGTATTAAAGAGAAGAAAAAAGATTTCAAAGTCTAAATGAAATCTTTTTTTAAATACTTCTTTAAAAGTTCACATATAAATTAATATAGATGTGAAAATGAGGTGTAATACATGAGGAAAATAAATTTTGATTTAATTCTTTTTGCAGCAGTTATTATACTATCTATATTTGGGGTAGTAATGATATATTCTTCGTCTAGTGTTTGGGCAGAATATAAATTTGATGATCCATTTAAATATTTAAAATCACAATCTTTATTTTTAATAATAGGTGTTGTACTAATGATAATAGTTTCTAAAATCGATTACACAAAATATAAATCACGTGCAAATATTATACTTGGTGTATGTTTTGTATTACTAATCCTAGTTATAATACCAGGTATTGGTACTGTAAGAAATGGTTCTAGAAGTTGGTTTGGTATTGGTCCTTTTGGTATTCAACCTAGTGAATTTATGAAACTAGCTCTTATTATTTTTACAGCTAAATATTTAGAAAAAAATGATAAATATATTAGTGATATTAAAAAGGGAGTTTTTCCTATTTTAGGAATGACGTTAATTGCCTTTGGATTTATTATGTTGCAACCAGATTTTGGTACTGGAACTATTTTAGTTATGACAATTATTTGTATGTTATTTGTAAGTGGTGTAAAAATGGGATTTTTTATGAAAATAGGAGTAGTAGGTCTTATTGGCGCAATTCTTTTAATAGTTGTCGCACCATATCGTTTACAACGTATTGTATCATTTGTTAATCCTTGGGTAGATCCTTTAGGAGCTGGATTTCAAATCATTCAGTCACTTTACGCAATAGGTCCAGGTGGTTTACTTGGTATGGGATTAGGTAATTCTATTCAAAAACATTTTTATCTTCCAGAACCTCAAACAGATTTTATATTTTCTATTATTAGTGAGGAATTGGGATTTTTAGGTATTGTAATAGTTAGTAGTTTATTCTTAACTATTATTTATCGTGGTATAAAAATAGCGCTAAACTCCAATGATTTATTTGGAAAATATTTAGCTTTTGGTATGATTTTTCAACTTTCTTTTCAAGCTGTTTTAAATTTAATGGTTGTCGTCGGATTAATTCCTGTAACAGGAGTAACATTACCATTTTTAAGTTATGGTGGTAGTAGTTTACTTATAACCATGATAGGTATGGGAATTTTACTTAATATATCCAAGTATCAGAAATAAGTTTTGTATTATTCATAAAAATCTTTTCAAATTCATATTATTTACTGGTGATAATAATGAATGATGAATTATATGCAGTAGTACATAAATTAAAAATGCAAGATAAGAACAATAAAAAAAAGAAAAATGCAAAAATATCTAAAAAAGGTAAATATTTAAAATCAACGATATACAAATCTTTAATAACAATTGTTTTGGTATTGGGAGTTTTAATTGTAACTAAATCTTCAGATAAATATAAAGCAATAATTAAACAAAATGTCTTTGATAGAAATTTTTCTTTTTCTAAAGTAAATGAAGTCTATACTAAATATTTAGGTTCCGCACTTCCTTTTAAAGATGTCAAAATATTTAAAGAAGAGACAAAAACTACATTTAATGAAAAATTATCGTTTACGGAAGCAAATAAATATTTAGATGGTGTAAAACTAACTGTTGAACAAAACTATTTAGTGCCAATACAAGAAAGTGGGTTAGTAGTATTTACAGGTGAAAAAGAAGGATATGGAAATATAATTATCGTTCAACAAGTTGATGGAGTAGATATGTGGTATGGTAATTTAGATAATGTTAATGTAAATTTATATGATTATGTAGAAAAAGGTTCATTATTAGGTGAAACAAAAGATACTAATTTATATTTAGTTTATCAGAAAGATGGTAAATATGTTGATTATAAAGAGTATATTGAAGAAAGTTAATATTAATCCAATATTCTTTTTTTTAGCCTTTGCAGCAATTATTACAGGATTATTTAAAGATTTTTTAGTATTTTCATCAATAATACTTTTTCATGAATTAGGTCATATCCTAGCCGCTTTATACTATAAGTGGAAAATAAAACAAATCAACTTTTATCCATTTGGTGGTTATATAGAATTTAATGAGATATTAAATAAACCGATAAAAGAAGAAATGATGATAGTAATATCTGGACTTATTAGTCAAACATTGTATTTTTTAATTATTCTTGTTCTATATAATATAAATTATATTTCACTTAATATTTATGAATCATTTAAACATTATCATAATTCTATATTACTTTTTAATTTAATACCAATATTTCCATTAGATGGAATTAAAATAATAAACTTGATATTAAGTAAATTTATGCCTTATAGATATGCCCATTATGTATCAATATTAATATCTATAATATTTATGTTAATATTTACTTTTATATCAATTGTATTTGGACTTAGTATGAATTTTGTATTAATAGTAAGTGTTTTAATACACCAAATAATTAGAGAAAAAAGAAATCATAATATACTTTGTAACAAATTCATATTTGAAAGATATTTATATTCTTTAAACTTTGATAAAACTAAAATAATTAATGAAGAAAATCTAAAAAAAATGTATAGAGATTATAAACATGTATTTAAAACTAAAAATGAATATATAACTGAAAAAAAAGAGTTAAAAAAATTATTCAGAAAAATTTGACTTAATCTTTATAATATGGTAAAATCTTTAATGTTTGTAGGGCCTCTAACTCTACAACCGCACAGAAAAGGTTAGAAACTTTTGAGTACCTTAATGGCGAGTCTTAGAAAATTAAATAAGGAGGTAATAAAATGAAAGCAGTTATAGAAACTGGTGGAAAACAATATGTTGTTTCTGAAGGTTCAGTAATTTATGTTGAAAAATTAGAAGCTGAAGCTGGAAAAGATTTTGTTTTCGAAAACGTATTAATGGTTGATGGTAACGTTGGTAGACCATATGTTGCTGGTGCGAAAGTAGTTGGTACTGTTGATAAACACGGTAAACAAAAGAAAATCGTTGTTTATAAATATAAACCAAAGAAAAAATATCGTAGAACACAAGGTCATAGACAACCATATACTAAAGTTACTATCAAAAAAATTGAAGCATAGTGATTATTATGGTAAAAGTTAGTATTAGAAATATTAATAATGAAATAGACAAAATAACTATTTCTGGTCATTCTGGTTATGATGAGTCTGGTAAAGATATAGTATGTGCTTCTGTTAGTAGTATTGCGATAACTACTATTAACGGAATACTTAGTATTGATTCTGAATCATTAGAATATGAAACTAGTGACGGTTATATTGAAATTTCAATTAAGAAACATTCAGAAGTATTAGATACTTTAATACAAAATATGATTAATTTACTTAAAGAATTAGAGAAAGATTATAATAAATATATAAAGATAGAGGAGGTGCGATGATATGCAACTTTTAAAGTTAAATATTCAATTATTTGCGCATAAAAAAGGTAAAGGTTCATCTTCAAACGGTAGAGATTCTGCTGGTAGAAGATTAGGAGCTAAAGCTAGTGATGGAGAATTCATCAGTGCTGGAAGCATTATATATCGTCAACGTGGAACTAAAATTTATCCAGGAACAAATGTAGGTATGGGTAATGATCATACATTATTCACTAAAATTGATGGATATGTTAAATATGAACGTTTAGGAAGAGATAAAAAACAAGTAAGTGTTTACGAAACAATTTAGTTTACATTAGATATAATTTAAAAGGCAATATTTATTGTCTTTTTTTGTTTGATATAAAAATTAGTTTGTATATAGGTATATTATTATTTTCTTTAAATAAAGAAAGTAATTTTACTATTTTCTTTTATTTTGTGATATAATATCGGCAGGTGATTATTATGTTTATAGATGAAGTCATAATTAAAGTTATTGCAGGAAAGGGTGGAGATGGTTGTACTTCTTTTCGTCGTGAAAAATACATTCCAATGGGTGGACCAGATGGAGGAAATGGTGGAAAGGGTAGTAGTATTATTTTTGAAGTAGATGAAGGTCTTAGAACTTTAATCGATTTAAGATATCAAAAAATTATCAAAGGTAAAAAAGGATCACATGGTGAAGGTAGTAATAGAAATGGTAAAGGGGCAGAAGACTTAATTATTAAAGTACCTCCTGGAACAACTGTTACAGATAATGAAACTGGACTTATTGTTGCAGATTTAACTAAACATGGCGAGTCTGCAGTAGTCGCAACTGGTGGACGTGGTGGTAGAGGAAATAGAGCGTTCGCAACTCACGATAATCCAGCACCAGAAATTAGTGAATATGGGGAACCTGGTGAAGAAAGAGAAATTAAGGTTGAATTAAAACTTTTAGCAGATGTTGGTTTAGTTGGTATGCCTAGTGTTGGTAAATCTACATTATTATCTGTTATAAGTGCTTCCAAACCAAAGATTGCTGCATATCATTTCACAACACTAAGCCCTAATTTAGGAGTTGTTAAAACTATCGATAATAGAAGTTTTGTTGTTGCAGATTTACCTGGACTTATTGAAGGAGCTTCTTTAGGTGAAGGGTTAGGAGACCAATTCTTAAAACACATAGAAAGAACAAGAGTAATTGCACATATCATAGATATGAGTGCGTTTGAAGGTAGAAATCCAGTTGAAGATTATAAAATCATAAATAAAGAACTGGAAGATTTTAATCCAAAAATCCTTAAAAAACCAATGGTAGTTATCGCAAATAAAATGGATATAGAAGGTGCGAAAGAAAACTTAGAAGAGTTTAAAAAACAAGTGTCTGGTGTTAAAGTGTTTCCAATTAGTGCAGTATCTAAAACAGGTGTAGATAGTGTTTTAATTGAACTTGCTAATATGTTAGATAGCATTGAAAAAACACCTATATATGAAGAAGAAAAATTTGAAAGTCACGTATTATATAAATTTAAAAAAGAACAACCATTTACTATCTCAAAAGATCCAGATGGAACTTGGGTAGTATCTGGTGAACAAGTAGAAAAATTATTTAAAATGACTAAGTTTACTACTGATGATAGTATTAAAAGATTTTCTAATAAATTAAGAAAAATGGGTATTGATGATAAACTTTATGAAATGGGTGCTCAAGAAGGAGATACTGTTAGAATATTAGATTATTTATTTGAACTTAGAGCATAGGGGGATTTAAATGTTTAAAACTCAAAAATACGATATTAAAAATTTTTATGTTGGAGAATTATATATATCTACTGGGATAAATAGACCGGTATTATCCACAAAAAAAGAAATAACAAATGAAAACAGAATTAAATATGATATTCAAAATAAAACAACAATGAATGGTGCGATTGATATAAAAGATCATTTTTATTTGAGTAAGGATAATGGATTAAGATGGTACAATGGGTATTTGACAATTTTTTATAAACAAAATGATAATTATATATGTCTACATAATGGAAATACTTATAGATTAACAGGTGAAGATTTTTGTGAAAATTTATTTAGACTAGATAATCTTTTACCAAAAGTTAGTTATAATTGTCCTAAAGAAATTAGTAACAAAGATGCACTTAGAATGTTTGCACAATTATTTAACGAAGATTATGAATATAAAACAGAAAAATTTTATACTTGTGAACCATATAAATTAGATGATTTTTATGTTGGAAATTTAGCATTTTGTCATAAATGTACTTCTCCTGAAATTGGGGAAAGAATGAGTAAAAATATTAACACACCACAACATTATATCTTAAATAAAAGTGATGCATCTTTATCATATATTACAGGATGTTTTCCTGATGAGAATAATGTAGAATACGATCATTTACATTTTAACACATTATTTTTAAAACAAAAAAAAGGATTATATAATTTACATGATTTTGAGATATATAATTCTGGTATATTAGAGAAAGAACATTTCCATAACTATAAACCAAATGAAAGTTATTATGACTGGATGGTTCCATTTAGAGAGGTATTAGAAGAAAAGAATATCAAATATAAATCTAACGAAATTACTATTCCAAAAGCACTTAAATTATATAGGAAAACAAAATAAGATTGTTAAAAATATGTTTTTGTGTTATAATGAATATGTCAAGGAAACTTGCATAAAATAAAAAAGGATACATTTGATTGTGTGAATCAGATGTAATCTCTATGGATGGCATCTGAAATCAATAGTTGTTGAAATCAGATGTTTTTATTATCTAAATAGTAAGGTGATTACTATAAAAAATAATAGTAGAATTATAATAAATAAAGACTTTTCTCTATTTGTCATAATTACCACCACCTTCCTTTATCTTTCGATAATTGAAGGGAAAACACCTGATATTTTCAAATGTATCCACATTTATTATACCAAACGTTTGTTCTAGATACAATAACTTATAGTTAATTTTAAAAAAACGAATCTAAAAACAAGATTTGTTTTTTTCTTGACAATTAATTTATTAAGGTGTATTATTGTGTTAGTGATGTAATACAATGGTAGAAAGGATATCGTATGAATTTTGAATTTGATAATAATCTTCCGATATATATACAACTAGTTGAACAATTAAAAATATATATAATATCAGGAAGAATAAAACCAGGGGATAGATTACCTTCGGTTAGAGATTTAGCTCTACAATCAAAAGTTAATCCAAATACAATGCAGAAAGCTTTAACAGAATTAGAAGATTTAGGTTTAATTTATACAGAAAGAACTAATGGTAAGTTTGTTACAACAGATAAAAAACTAATAGACAAATATCAAAAAGAATATGCTAAAGAATTATCTAATAGATATTTTTTAAGTATGAATAATATTGGTTATAATAATAAAGAAGCTATTGAATATTTAGAAAAATTAGGAGGAAATAATTAATGGAATTATTAGAATGTATTAATCTAGAAAAAAGTTTTGGAAACAAAAAAATACTTAAAAATATAAATTTAAAAATACCTAGAGGAAAAATTATAGGACTACTTGGAAAAAATGGAACAGGTAAATCAACTCTTATTAAGATTATAAATGATTTATTAACTCCAACTAAAGGTGAAGTATTAGTTAACGGTAAAAAACTTGGAATTGAAAGTAAAAAAATCATTTCTTATTTACCAGAAAGAACATACTTAGATAAATCAATGACAGTTGATCAAGTAATTAATTATTTTGAAGAGTTTTATGATAACTTTGACTCTAAAAAAGCTAGAAAATTACTTAAAGATTTAGATTTGGATACTACCCAAAAACTATCTAAAATGAGCAAAGGTATGCAAGAAAAAGTTCAGTTAGTACTTGTTATGTCAAGAAAAGCAGATTTATATATTTTAGATGAACCATTGGGTGGGGTAGATCCTGCTACAAGAGATTATATTTTAGATACAATACTAACAAATTTCAATAAGAGCGCGAGTGTTATTATTTCAACTCATTTAATATCTGATGTAGAAAGAATTTTAGATGAAGTAATATTTATAGATAAAGGTAAAATTATACTTACTTCTGATTCTGATGAACTTAGACAAAAAGAAAACGGCTCAATTGATGAGATATTTAGGAGGATGTTCAAATGTTAAAAAAATTACTGAAATACGATTTAAAACATATGTTTAAATTTTTAATAATATTTTATAGTTTAGCACTGTTTTTTGGAATATTAACTAGAATATTTTTCAGTATTGAAAATTCATTTATGTTTAATATAATTGGAGAAATTTGTAGTGGTGCAGCAATATCTATGATGTTTAGTATAGTAATTAATAATTTTATGAGATTATGGGTTAGATTTAAACAAAATTTATATGCCGATGAATCTTATTTAACTCATACACTTCCTATAGAAAAGAAAACATTATATTTATCAAAAATTATTACAGCTATTATTACAATGTTTACAAGTATAGCTGTTATAGGATTAACCTTATTTATTGCATATTACTCAAAAGAAACAATAGAAATGATTAAGACGATGTTACTTCCACTTGCTGATGCCTATAATAGTACAGTACTTATAATTTTAATATTATTCTTGTTTGTTTTATTTCTTCAATTTTTGAATATGTTGCAATGTGGATTTAGTGGAATAATATTAGGACATAAAAAAAATAATACTAAAACTTTTTATTCAGTATTATTTGGGTTTTTAGTATATTTAGCTAGTCAAACATTTATATTAATAACATTATTTTTAATGGCATTATTTAACAAAGATATAATGAATCTAATATTTACAAATGAAATGATTAATATTTCTTCAACAAAATTAATTATTTATACATCCATTATAATGTATACAGTAATATTATTTGTTGAATATATTATAAATATTAAGTTATTTAATAAAGGTGTAGATGTTGATTAATCAATAAAATCAATTTTAGTATTTAATATTTCTTTATTAATAGAATTACTTGGTAATTCTATTATTTTTTTTGCATTTTTTATCTTTAAAAACTTATATGGTTTTAAACACTTTTTATAACTTACAACTTTATTTTTATTGTCAAGACCAATAACATCTATATCCTCTCTCATAAATATTGTATGTATAGAATTACACTTTTCAAATAATAATCCAAACTTAATATTTTTTTTAAACATAAATCCTAATAATCTATCTTTAAATAAAGTACAATTTTTAATTTTTATTTCTTTATTATTAATAACTATTTTCATGATTTTCACCAATATAATAATAACATTATTAAGTAATAAATTCAATTGTGTGTTATAATTGATTTGGGGATGATTAATAATGAATAACAATTTTTTAATTTATGGTGACGATGCATTTTTAATTAAAAATAATATAAGCAAAATAATAAATTCTAAAGATAAAAATAATACCTCAGTTATTTATTATGATATGACTGAAGTAACTATAGAAGATGTAATAGAAGAGTTAAATACTTTTGATTTATTTGATAATAATAAAATTGTTATTTGTGAAAAATCTATATTTCTAACTAGTGAAGCAAAAAAAGATAATTATAATACAGATATTTTAATTGAATATTTAGAAAAAGCCAAAAACAATAATATTTTAATCATAACTAATTCTAATATTGATGAAAGAAAAAAGATAGTAAAAGATATTAAAAAAAATTGTTCAGTAATTAAATGTGATAAATTAAAAGATTATGAAGTTGAAGATTTTATTTTAAAAAGATTTAATAAGTTTGGTTATAAAATAGATAGAAACTCTGTTTCACTAATTTTTGATAGAATTGGAAATGACTTAACTACAATTAATAATGAGATTAAAAAACTTATAATGTATAAATTAGATTCAAAAGTTATTACTGAAAATGATGTTTTAGAACTTGTCCCTAAAAAAATTGATGATAATATTTTCGATTTAATTGATGCAGTTGTATCAAATGACAAAAAGAAGATATTTGAGTTGTATGAAGGTCTTACAATTTACTATGGTGAAGAACAAACTAAAATAATAGTTATGGTAGCAAATCAGTTTAGATTAATGTTACAATGTAAGATATTAATTGTTGAAGGCAAAAGTGAAGGTGAGATCGCATCTTTCCTAAAAGTTCATCCTTATAGGGTTAAATTGGCGTTACAAAAATCTAAAAATATTAAAAGGAAAACTATAGAAAAATATTTGCTAGATTTAGCTAATTTGGATATAAATATTAAGAGTGGTAAAACAAATAAAAACATTGGACTAGAATTATTCTTTTTGAATATGTAAAAAGAATAATTCTTTTTTAAAAATTATTGACTAAACATACGTTTGGGTATATAATTAATGTGCAATAGGATATTTTGCAACAATGATTTTATAATAACACTATAATAAAATTATGGTATAATAAAGTAGTAAGTTTTAGAAAGGAAGTAGTAATTATGAAGGAATCATGGAAAGATTTTAAAGAGGGTGCTTGGTGTAATGAAATTAATGTAAGCGATTTCATTCAAAAGAATCTTAAAGCTTACAATGATGATGAAAAATTTCTTGCAGGAACAACTGAAAGAACTGATAAAGTTTGGAATAGATGTTCTGATTTATTAAAAGAAGAATTACAAAAACATGTATTAGATATAGATGTTGATCATATGTCTAGTATAGATGCGTTTGAAGCTGGTTACATTGATAAAGATAATGAAGTAATTGTAGGACTTCAAACAGATGCACCATTAAAAAGAATTGTTAATCCATATGGTGGTATTCGTATGGTTTATCAAGAATTAGATGCATATGGTTATAAATTAAATGAAGATGTTGATAAATATTTCAATGAATTTAGAAAAACTCATAATCAAGGTGTATTCGATGCATATACTGACGATATTAGAAGAGCTCGTCATGTTGGATTATTAACAGGACTTCCAGATGCTTATGGACGTGGAAGAATTATAGGAGACTATAGACGTGTTGCTTTATATGGTATTGACTATTTAATGGAATGTAAAAAACATGAATGGGATAATGTATATAAAGGAAGAATGACTGAAGATTTAATTCGTACAAGAGAAGAAATATCTATGCAATATCGTGCATTAAAACAAATCAAAGATATGGCTAGTAAATATGGATATGATATATCTAAACCAGCTACAAATTCTAAAGAAGCTGTTCAATGGTTATATTTTGGTTACTTAGCTGCAATTAAAGAAAATAATGGTGCGGCTATGAGTTTAGGTAGAGTAGATGCATTCTTAGATATTTATTTTGAAAGAGATTTAGAAAATGGAACAATAACAGAAGAAGGGATTCAAGAACTTATTGACCAATTTGTAATTAAATTAAGACTTGCTCGTCATTTAAGAACTCCAGAGTATGATGAATTGTTCTCAGGAGATCCTACTTGGGTTACATGTTCAATTGGTGGTATAAGTGAAAATGGTGAATCAATGGTTACTAAAACATCATATAGACTTTTACATACATTAACTAATCTTGATCCAGCACCAGAACCAAATATGACAGTATTATGGAGTACTAAATTACCAGAAAACTTTAAAAAATACTGTGCTATGATGAGTATTAAAACAGATTCAATTCAATATGAAAGTGATGATGTAATGCGTCCAATATATGGACATGATTATGCAATAGCATGTTGTGTATCTGCTATGCGTATGGGTAAAGATATGCAATTCTTTGGAGCTCGTTGTAACTTAGCTAAATCATTATTATACTCAATTAATGGTGGTATTGATGAAGTTAAAAAAGATAAAGTATTTGATGGATTCGATATCATGAATGATGAAGTATTAGATTATGAAAAAGTTAAGGCATCATATTTTAAAATGTTAGAACGTGTTGCTGAAATTTATTCTGATGCAATGAACATAATCCATTACATGCATGATAGATATGCTTATGAAGCAGGACAAATGGCATTACACGATACAGATGTTCATAGATATATGGCATATGGTGTAGCAGGTTTATCTGTTGTTGCTGATTCATTATCAGCAATCAAATATGCTAAAGTTAAACCAATAAGAGATGAAGATGGAATCGCTTTTGATTTTGAAATCGAAGGTGATTATCCAAAATACGGAAATGATGATGACCGCGTTGATAGTATAGCTAAAGAAGTACTAGAAAAAATTTATAGTGAATTAGCTAGTCACAAAACTTATAGAGATGCTGAACCAACTATGTCAGTATTAACAATTACTTCAAATGTAGTTTATGGTTCTAAAACAGGAGCAACTCCTGACGGAAGAAAGAAAGGTGTAGCTTTTGCACCAGGAGCAAATCCAATGCATGGTAGAGATGAAAATGGCGCAATCGCATCATTAAACTCTGTCGCAAAATTAGATTATTGTAAATGTTGTAAAGATGGTGTTTCAAATACATTCACAATAATACCTAACTCTCTAGGTAGTGATGATGAAGAAAGAGTAAAAAATCTAGTAACATTAATGGATGGATACTTTAGTCAAGGAGCTCATCATTTAAATGTAAATGTATTAAATCGTGAAACATTAATAGATGCAATGAATAATCCAGATAAATATCCACTACTTACAATTCGTGTATCAGGATATGCAGTAAGATTTAATAGACTTACAAGAAAACAACAAGAAGAAGTAATCTCTAGAACATTCCATGAAAAAATGTAATGATTGGTTATATAAATAAAATTGAAACAATGGGCCTTGTAGATGGACCAGGTATTAGAACTGTTATCTTTATACAAGGATGTGCTTTAAGGTGTTTATTCTGCCATAACCCAGAAACTTGGGAATTAAAAAAAGGTGAAGAATATACACCTTTAGCTTTAGTTAATAAAATTAAAAGATATAAAAATTATTACGGAGAAGATGGTGGAGTTACTTTTTCTGGTGGGGAACCTTTATTACAAAGTGAATTCTTAATAGAAACATGTAAATTATTAAAAGAAGAAAATATTAATATTTGTTTAGATACTTCAGGTGTAGGAACAAATATTAATGAAGTCTTAGATTTAGTTGATTTAGTTATATTTGATGTTAAGGCAATTGATGATAGTGGATATAATAAAATGACAGGTCTACGTATTAATAAAAGTTTAGAATTTTTGAACTTATGTCAAAAGAAGAATAAAAAAATATGGATTAGACAAGTAATAATTCCTGGAATAAATGATACCGAAGAATATATTTTAAAATTAGCTGAATTCTTAAAAAATATCAAAAATATTGAAAAGATAGAATTATTACCATATCACACAATGGGGGTAAATAAATATAAAGAATTAGATATAGACTATCCATTAAAAAATGTTGAATCAATGGATAAAACTAGATGTATTGAACTAGAAAAATTATTAAAAGAAAATATTTAAAAGGATTTATCTTTATTATGATAAATCCTTTTTCAATTCTTTCTTCTTAGAACCCCTTGAATTTGTTTTTAAATAATTCATTAGTTCATTATGAAGATTATCATTTTCTTCTATTAATTTTGTTTTCTTATCTGGATCAGATAAATCTTTTATTATATTATCTATTGAATCTTTATAAAAACTGTATCTATTTTTAACCAAATTGTTTTCATAATTGTTATTATTATTTTTCTTAATAAATCCTACAAATACAATATAACAATCATCACAAGGACAATATGCTAATCTGGCATTGTAATTCTTCTTTTTACAAACATCACTAAGTTTATCATTATTAGTAAATCTTACATCTTTTTCATGATTGTTTGTTATTGTACCATTTTTTAATTCTTCTAACATGGTAATGAATCCTTTATAATTTTCAGGAATGTTTTTTATATCGTTTTTTAATAATAATTCACCAGAAGAATTTTTTATATAAATTACATGTCTCTCTTGTTTGTTTTCTGTTTTTTCTTCAACGACTTCTTCAAATACGTAATCACTGTATAATTTGTTAATTTTATAAATATAATTAGAGACTTCTATTTTAGCTTTATCTAAGGCGTTATTTGAAATATTATTTGTTTTTATATATTCAAATATTGTATTTATTTGATTTATTATTTTTCTAATTTCAAAAAGTATTACAATATTATTATAATTACTAATATTTTGATTTGGAAGAATAGAGTTTAAGTTAATATCTAATTCTTTATATTTAATTGATTCTTTAATTATTTTTACAGTATCATCATTAATACTATTTAATACCATTATATTTTTATATATTAAATTGTTAAGAGTTTTAAGAAGTTCTAAATCTTTTGTACTAAGAAAATCTGTATCATTAAATTTGCATACATTAATATTTGTAGTTTGTTGTTTTTGTAGTTCTTCTAATTTTCTAGATTCTTTTTGTTGTTCTAACAACTTTTTTCTCTGTTCTCTTTCTTGAGTAAGTTTTCGTTGTAACTCAAGATATTGATTTCTTTTTTCTTTAATAAAATTTAATATTTTATCTTCAATATCACTTGTTATTTCACTTTTAATTATATATTCAATAATATTGTTATATGAAGTTTCATCTTCATAAAACATAGTAGAGTTTAAACTTTTTAATATACGTTTGATTTTACTAATTTGTTCAGAATATATAATAGTATTATCAAGTAATTCTAATTTTTCATTTAGTTGTTGAATTCTAATATTTACAACACTTACAACTGCAAATTCATGTCCTTCATCTGTAGTTGTTAATAATTCAATATATCTAGATGTTTCTATATCATCATCATAACTTTCTATTATTTCATCAATGGAATTGATCAAAGATTTTTTGACATTACCGTGATAAAATTGAAGTACATTTTTTTGTATATATCATTAGGTTTTTTTAGCATTCTCAAAAATTTATTGTATATGATGAGTTCATTATTTATATTACTTATTTCATTTTTCAATTCTTCATATGCTTCTTTAAAAAGCATATAATGACTCGATATAATTTCCTTTGTTAAATTTAATAATTCTTGTTCGTTCACAATAGTCACCCCATATACGAGCTAATATTATACAATTTTGAGATTTTTATGTCAAATTGTGTTATTATATATGTGAATTGGTGATGTTATGGAAGCAAGAGAAATTGAAAGAAGTATAATTAAAAAATTTAGAAAACAAATATGGAGTAGATTTGTAAGGGGAGTAGAGACTTACAAATTAATTCAAGAAAACGATAAAATTGCAGTTTGCATTTCTGGTGGTAAGGATTCGTTTTTACTAGCAAAATGTATGCAGGAATTAAAACGTCATGGTAAAATCAATTTTGACTTAGAATTTATAGTTATGGATCCTGGTTATAATGAAATTAATAGAAAACTTATAGAAGAAAATGCTAAAAAATTAAATATTCCTATTACAATATTTAACGCAGATATATTCAGTATTGTAAATAACATAGATGAAGGTAATCCTTGTTACTTATGTGCTAGAATGAGACGTGGTTATCTTTATAGTAAGGCACAAGAATTAGGATGTAATAAAATAGCTTTGGGACATCATTTTGATGATGTTATTGAAACAATTTTGTTAAATATGATATATGGTTCTGAAATAAAGACAATGATGCCAAAACTTCATTCTACCAATTTTCCTGGTATAGAACTTATTAGACCAATGTATTTAATTAAGGAAGCGGATGTTATTGCATGGTCTAAATACTCAGAACTAAACTTTCTTAATTGTGCTTGTAAATTTACAGAAAAAATAGAAACAGATATTGATGGTACATCAAAGAGAAAAGAAATGAAAAATTTAATAAACGAATTTAGAAAGATTAATAAAAATATTGATTATAATATATTTAAAAGTGTTGAAAACATTAATTTAGATACTGTAATAGGATATAGAATTGGTGAAGAAAGACATAGTTTTTTAGATAATTATGATAAATAATGAATAAATAATGAATAAATAATCTTCTTTTAACTCAATATGAGTGTGAAAGGAGATTTTATTATGGCACGTCATAAAGTTGAAATAAGTGGCGTGAATACATCAAATATCAAAGTTTTAAGCAGTGAAGAAATGGAAGAATTATTTATCAAAATGAAAAATGGGGATCCCTTTGCTAGAGATGATTTAGTTAAAGGCAATCTTAAATTAGTATTAAGTATTTTAAGGAAGTTTGCATCTAGAGTTGATAATCTTGATGATTTGTTTCAAATAGGTTGTGTAGGTCTTTTAAAGGCTATAGATAATTTTGATTTAAGTTATGGAGTTAAATTTTCAACCTATAGTGTACCGATAGCGTTGGGATAGTCTAAAATTTAATCTAAAACTGTGGAAACCCTTTATTTTAAAGGGAAAAATGATAAAATAGTCTTAAGCGAAATAATAAAAAATTTTAAAATTTTGAATTTATACAGTTAAAAAGGAGTTGATTAAATGGGAAAAATTCAATGTCCATATTGTTTCTCTTATAAGACTTTAGCAATAGTTTGTACAGATAATATACAACCAAAAGAATCAAAATACTATAAAGATAAGTGTAATGTAAAAAGAATTGAAAAAGGCGAAGCAATTCTATCTAATACTAATTTACATTATTCAAAAGAATATGATGGTAAAATTATCAAAAGAAGAACTTATGATAGGTTTTGTTCAGAATGTAAAAAACCATTTTATTATATTTCAAATATGATTTTATCAGATATAAAGGTATTAACTTTTATAATAGAAACCTCAACTGATAAATGGAAATACGAAATCCATTTGGATGAAGAAAAATCATATTATAATATAGACCATAATTTTATAACAAAATCTTATATGTCCTCATTAACTCCAGCAAGAAAGAGAAAAATATTAGAAGGATTAGACAAATCGCAAATATTAAAATCAGAGCCATTAAAACTAAAAAATTATTTTGATTATAAAATTAAATGGAATGTATATGTAGATTATTATGATGGTCAAACATTTTCTCGTGGAGGATATGATGAATATCCAAAAGGATGGAATTATTTTATTGATCCGTTTATAAGAGTATTTAAAAATGATATTTTAAAAAAAATGAGAGAACCTAAATAGGTTCTTTTTTTATGGAAAGGAATGGTAATATGTCTGTATTTAGAGTAGAAAAAAACAAAAATTATACAATTATGAGTAATTATCATTTACGAGATCAAAATTTATCTTTAAAAGCTAAAGGATTGTTATCGTATATGCTTAGTTTGCCTGAAGATTGGGATTATTCTTTAAGTGGTTTATGTTCTATATGTAAAGAACAAGAATGTGCCATAAAAAATACTTTGAAGGAATTAAAAGAAAACGGTTATGTTAGAGTTGATAAAATAAGAGGAGAAAAGGGTTATTTTGAGTATAATTATTTAATATATGAACTTCCACAAGAAAATTTAAAAGAAAAAAATAATCCAGGTAGTGAAAATCCACCTGTGGATTATCCAACAGTGGAAAATCATACCCAAATAAATACTAATAAACAAAATATTAAAGAACAAATAGATAAAATAGATAAAACCATTTCAAATGAAAAAATTAGTCATCATAAAATAACTGAAGATTTGGTCAAACGAAAATATTTGAATAAAGAAGATGTAGAATTACATAAGTATGATAAGTTTTTTGATGAAATTTTAAGAGAATATGAATTTATAGATATAATTACAATTACACATTATATAATATCGAGTGTAGTCCAGCGACATTTTAAAGATGAAAATGATAATATTATAGAAAATAAGTTTGGATATTTAAAAACATCAATATTAAATAATATTGAAATGTTTAAGAATAAGGAAATAGAGTGGGATGAGGAATTAGGTTGGTTTAGAGAACCAGAAAAAAATAACGATTATGAATATGAATTAGATTATTTTTAGCAAAATAAAAAAATATGTTATTTCATATTTTTTAACAAACTATGTAAAATTTCTAAACGTTCGCTATTTGTGTTTAGAATAATGCTATGTAATACATTCAAATCTTTATTTGCGTAAGATTCTACTTTATTGATAATTTCAATAATTAACTTTGTTCTTTTTATTTCATCATCGCTAGCACTTGTTTGATATTTATCTATTAAATTTTGCAAGTCAACAATTTTCATATTTAATCCATTAGCAATTCGTTCTAAATAAGTTAATGAAATACCGACAGAACCAAATTTCTCATTAATAATTTTACTTATGTAAGATTTACTAAGTTCACATTTTCTAGCGAATTCAATAGGCATCAGATTATGTTCAGAGCAATAATCTAAAATTATCAGCTTTAATGCTTGTTCTTTAGTCATCTAAAATCTCCTTTCGTAAACCACTACAACATTATTGTACTATCTTTTTTCTTAAATGTCCACTATCGTGAACAAATTTAGCAATAATTGTTCACGATGGTGGACAATTTGAAATAATTTTGGTATTATATTTAATGTATAACAAAGTTATATGAGTAGTTTGGAGGTAGTAAAATATGACAAATGAAATTAGGGTGATGCTTTCATCCTGATAATTCTAGGAGAGGCAGGTGAAATTTTTGAATAAAGGGCAGTCTTCAGAACAAGGGTGTAGAAAAAAAATATTAATTAAGACAGATAAAAACGGTTTGCAATTATCTACCCAGTTGGATATAGAATCAACGATTCGCATTTTAGAGGTGTGTCTAAAGAACTTGAAGGAAAAAGCATCACTAAAGTAGTGCCAATTGGAAAGGAAATAAGATAAGATGAACAAAGAAGAGAAAAAAGTAGGACATGCAGTAAAAGAAGTAAAAGTAGTATTAGCAGTATTAAAGGAATATCTTGATAAAAAAGTAGATATGCCTTATGAAGTAATTAAAAATGTAGTACAAAAATTAAATAACATTGAAGAAGATTACGATGCAACTATAAAGGAACTTTCAGCATCTACTTCTTTGGTAATAAAGCTAGAGAAATTATATGACATAATTGGTGCTATCGGTACTATTTCAATTGAAGACGAAGAAAAATTAGATAAGACATTGAATATTCTAGATAAATATGTTGAGTCATTAAGGGATTGAAAATAGTATCAGCTGTATAGGATTTCTATACAGCAATTTATTTGAAATAATTTTTTTAAAAGAGGGTATTGACTTTTATTAAAATAAAGGTTATTATTTTAGTATAAGAGTTTACTATCGTGAACTACTTAATATAATACGGAGGTGATCTGTTGATAAGGAAACTGTAATATTTGTAGTATTAGTAAGTAGTAGTAGTAAAATTTTGTTGTATAAATGGAGTGGAAGTATATTTTTTTTGAACTTGTAGTTTACTATCGTGAACTATAAAAAGAGAGGTGATAGTGATTTTTAAAGAAAAAGAAAGGTATCGTGTTTATAATCCACTATCTGAAAATCACGGTTACTTTTTAACAATCATCAAAGTAAGAAACAATAGAATCTATTATTTCTTTGATGGTGATGATGAAATACATTGTTTTGACATTGAAAGTTGTTTTGCATTTGATTTAATTAAGGTAGTGTAAGAAATATATTCATAAGCTTTACGAGAGGAGCAACTATTATGGGTTTTTCTGATGAAAAGATTATGATTCCAGATTGGATATTACATCATCTAAGAAAATATGGTAATTGTTGCTGTGGAAGAGAAATAGTTAAAAAAATAGGAAGGGATAAAATTTTACGAATACTGAAACAACATGGTTTTCCTTGTGTTTTGCGAATTGTCTACGATAACAAAACTTATAAGCCTAAAAAGAATGTTAAGTATCCTTTAAATGCTTATTATATTTTAGAAATTGAATGTATTGTAAATAGTTATTTTATATGATAAATTTTAAAAGAGGAAGTGTATATTTAGTAGATTTAAAAAATACAAACGCACACATTCAATCGGGAAAAAGACCGTGTTTAATTGTTCAAAATAATTTTGGTAATACATTTTCACCAAATTTAATTGTTGTACCTTTAACTTCAAAAATAAAAAAACAAGAAATGTCTGTCCATGTAATGACTGATAATAATGAGATGGCGTTATGTGAGCAAGTAATTACTATTTCTAAAAAGCAAATCATTTATTATATTAAAACTTTAGATGAAAAAACTATGGAATTAATAAACAAAGCTTTATCAGTATCTTTAGAAATTGAGAGGGAGGAAAAATTATAAAAAAATTAAAGCAGTTCTATGAAGATTTGTGTAGTTTTAATTCGGAGAAGTATTGGAAAAATGAAGGAAATAATAAAAGGATGCAATTGTATCATAAAATATCTATAGGATTAAAAGTTTTAAAAGAAATTTTAATTGTAGTTTTAGCGATATATTGCGTACATTTAGCGACAAATAGTATTTTTTGTATGAACAATAATTTGGTATTAGATTATACAAAACAAAATTTATTGTATTTTTCTAATTTCAAATCATTTGTATTTGATATTTATATTGTTACTTTTATTATGTGTTTATTTTTAATATTTTATTTAAGTAAAAAACAAAAATATACAAAAAAACAAATTTTAAGTAGTGTTGTTAATAGTTTGTTTGTTCTGCCTATAAGTAGTTTATTAGTTTATAATTTTTTAGTATTAGGAAGTTTTATGAGAAATTTTTATATGTTAGTAGTATTTGTAGTAGTAAATTTAGTAATTAATCAATTAACAAATAGAATTGATATATTATATAATATAGCAGTTGGTAATAGTGAAACAAGTAGAAAAGGAGATAAGAAAGTATGCAAGGAAAAGTAAAATGGTTTGATGATGCTAAAGGATTTGGGTTTATATCTTGTGAAGGGTTGGAAAATGACGTTTTTGTGCATTATTCAGATATTAACATGAGAGGATTTAAATCATTAGATGAAAATGATTTGGTAGAATTTGATTATGAAGAAGTGAAAAAGAAAGCAATTAATGTAAGAAAAATAAAAAATTCACTTATTTCAACAGATAATGTTGATAGTGAATAATTTAAATGATATTAAACGATGCAATAGTAGAAATTGATGTAGAAAAAACAATAAAAAATGGAAAGAAAATTTATGAACAATATCAACCTTTTGTTGAAAAAAGAATAAAACAGTTAAAAAAAAGCAAAATAAATTCAGCAAGTTTTATATTTTTTTCAAGCGATAAATTTGGAGATAATTCAAATGAAAAAAAATTAATAGAACAACTTGCTTGGACTGATGATCAAATTGGCAGTTTTATAAAATTTATATTATGCCTACAAAAAAGAGAAAAGGTTATTGGAGGAATACTTAAGTGGAAATGTTTTTATGGTTTAACGGATAAAGAAATTTCTATTAAAATGAACATACCAGAAAGAACCATAAGGTATAACAAGTCAAAAGCATTTTATCAATTGGCTGTTTATTCTAATCAAGTTGAATTTATTTATGAAAAAACTTACTATTTTTGTATAGATTAAATAGATTTATAAAAAAATGTGGTTTAATACCACATTTGATACATAGATGTAGGAGGAGTAGTATGAAGAAAAAAGTATTTATAATAGTAGTAGGCATAATAAACTTAATTGTATTTTTAGTAGGACTGATTGTACTATACAAGGATACAAATAATATAATATTAAAAGATAATCAATTTATATTTGAATTGGGAGAGGAGATAAGTGCAGAAGTATCTTATTATTTAGATGATGCCAGTTCTACTAAAAATATAAAAATTTATAAATTGTCATCAAAAGAGTTAAAAGTTAAAAATAATAAATTAGTTTCAAAAAATGATGATATTGTAAATATTGGAGAATACGAAATAGAAATTACTTACAAAACAAAAATTAAAAAATTTAAAATTAAAGTAGTAGATACAACTTCTCCAGAATTTACTAACTTTGAAGAAATAATAAAATATGAGCAAAACGCAGATATATCAGATTTAGAATCAAAATTTGAAGCAACAGATTTAACTGATGTAAAAATTACAATTGAAGGAGAATACGATTCAAAAGTTCCTGGTGAGTATGAAATAGAGGTTATTGCTGTTGATGAGAGTGGTAATAAAACTAATAAAAAAACAGTGATTGAAATTACAAAAAAAGAAGAATCTAAAAAAGAAACTGTAATTTCAAATACTAATAATAGTAATTCTAATAATTCTTCTTCATCAAATAATAATCATAATTCTAATTCAACGAATAACTCTCAATCAAATTCATCAAGTAATACAGCAGTATCTTCTCCAAGATTTAGAAAAGATATATCTGATCAATATATAATTAAAATAAATGAATATAGAAAATCAAAAGGATTAAACGAATTGCCAGTTACAGTAGAAGCACAAACTGAAGCAGATAGAAGAGCAAAAGAAATATCAACATATTATTCTCATGAAGGTGCTGGTTATGGATTTGGAGAAATAATTGGATATGGCGATATAGGTGTAGATTTTGTAGAAGCATGGAAGAATAGTCCATCACATAATGCAACAATTTTAAGGGATGGCCATATTTCTATGGCTTCAGCTGTTTATGAGTATAATAATAAATTGTATGCTGTAGTATCATTTAGGGCTAATTATTGACCTCTAAATAGGTCTTGCTGAAACGTCAAAAGATGAAATAGAAAAATTTTTTGATTATATAATTGATAAATATGGATTATAACAATAATTACAAAATAAAAAACAATGCTATATGCAATTGTTTCTAAATGGTATTTTAAGTAACATATTTTACTTATTAATCTTCACTTTTTTTGTTCATTAGTTCTTCATAACCATCAAAGAACATTCTAATATCAAAGTTGTATTTTTGAGCTAGAAAGAATAAAGTATCTAATGAAACACCGACATCAACATTTGGACTTTCAATTTGTGATAAAAAACTTCTACTCATATCAACGTCTTCTGCTAATTTTTCTTGCGATATTCCAATTTGTTCTTTTCTGATTATTTTCATGTTTTTACCAATTAAATTAAATAACTCGTATGCAGATTTCATCATTAGACCTCCTATATATAATTTTATAGGAAATAACGATTTTATACTGCTCGAACAAAACGAGCAAAAAATAATTTCAAAAATTTAAATTTTATGCTATAATACTTGTTAGTAATCAATGCAGTATCTAGGATTACTGAGGAAAGGAGGAAAAATATAAAAAATTGTGTAAAAATACACAAAAGAACACAAAAACAAAAGACTTAATTATAAAATTATAGTTATTATTTAGTGTGAATAATAGAGAAACTTTCAAAGTATCTTAGAACTGTGCAAAAATTTAGTATCTAACTTATATGAGATTTTTGAATAAAAAAAAGTAATACAACGGCATTAAGCATTACTTTTTCTCATCAACTCTTTTTGAATTTATAACTTTATTTTGGTCGTAAGTTAATAAATCAGCACTACTAATATAATAACCTAATAATTTTGAAATATTGTTGGATAATTTGTCTAGCATATTTAAAGAAGGATTTCTTTTCCCTTTTTCTATTTGATTTTCATATAAAAGGGTGGTATCAAGTGCTTCGGCGAATTTCTCTTGTGATAGCTTAGATTTATATCTGTAATATTTCAAGTTTATTGCTAAAATATCTTTACTTTTTTTAGAAATAATAACGCCTCCAATCTTTAAATCACATATTATATTATATAGATTGGAATAATTTAAGTCTTTTATACAGTTGTAGTAAAAAGAAAGAGGTAATTATGGAAACAATAATAGCAATTCTTATTGTTATAATTATGATTTTAGTTTGTGTTTGTATTAATTTATTTGAAAAGTCAAAAGAAGCAATTGAAAAGGCAGATGAATACAGTAGAAATTGTGATTTAGCTGAACAAGATAGAGATAATGCGATGGCAGAAATTGATATTTTAGATAAAGAAATAAGTTTTCTAAAACAACAAGAACTAGAAAAATTAAAAAAAGAACCATTAGTCTTAAATAACGAAAAAATCAAACAGAAAAATACTTTTAAAGGAAAAAAAGTATTAATTGGGGATTATGTGCATGAAATGTTAAGTCATACGAGAAAAATCTTTTTGAGTTTAGGGTTTGAAGTTGATACTGTTCAATCTGGTGATGATATGATCAAAAAAGTTATTAATGAAAATACTTATGATGTCATTGTTACTAATAATATATATAAAAATAGTTGTGATGGTATTGATGTTTTACATACTTTAAAAGAAAGAGAAAACTTTTCAACTCCTATTGTTGTATTAACTGTATCAACAGGACAAAAATCTAAATTTTTAAGTAGAGGTTTTGATGGCTATTTAGAAAAAATGTTAACACAAAAACAAGCTGAAGAAGTTATGAAAGAACTATTATTTAAATAATTCATTTTTTTAACTTTTTCATAACCAACAACTTTGGTGGAATTGTAATTTATAATAAGAATTTGGAGAATTTATTCTCCTTTTTTATTGGAAAAATTTAAAAATAAGTTCCTCATTTTTTAAATAGTTATCAATAATGTTTTCCCATTCCCTTACAAAATAATTTATAACATCATTATATACAGTCTCTTTATTTGCATCAGGTCTTTTTTGTTGCATATCTGTAATATAAACATTAATATTTTCAAATAATAGTACATGGTTTATATTTTTTACATTTGCAATACATAACATTTTTAAATATTTAAGTAATCTATCTAATCCATCAGATGTATTAATTAAGTTTATATTGATATTTAATTTTTTATTTTTAAAAAATTGATTTATTATTTTTGAATGTTTACTAAGAAACTTTAAATTTTTATAAAAATTAAATGTTATTAATCTGTTTAAATTATAATTAAAATAATCAATAAAATCATTATTACCAATATAGTTTTTGCTTAATAGAAATTTTGTCATACTTGGATTACTATTTTTTAGCAAAGATTCAATAATATAATTAAATTCAATGTCTATAAAATAGAAGTTGGATTTAAAATAGGAAATGAAGTTATTAATTAATACTAAAAATTGTTCATTTGCGTCATAATATTTTTTATTATTACTATTAGGGTTTATAACTGTTTTTTGATTAGTAATTCTATATATTAAATTATCAATTTTATTTTCATTTATTAATTTTGATATTAAATGAATATATGTTAAATTAATATTTGTTTCATTTAATGTTCTTTTTAATAATGGTTTTCTAACATCCAATTTTTCTTTCATTTACAATCTCCTTTGTTTACTAATAAAATCAATTATCGCTTCAATAGAATCAGTACAATTATCAATTTTTACTTTATATTTGATTTTATTTGAATATTTTATTTTCCAATATATGTTTGATTTCTCTTTTATTGCAAGTAAAGTATAATTATTGTTATTATATATTATTTCTATTAAATTATCTTTTAAATAAAATTCAAATCCATTTGATTTATACTTATTATTTAATTCTATAAAGTTGTTTATATTCTCTCTAATAATTTTTTTTGCAAAACTATTACTGTATTGGTCAAATTTCATTATACCATCTCCTAACTAACCACCAAAGTTGTTGGTTGTTATATTTTTAAAAAAATCATACCATATTATATACAAGGAGGTATGATAAAAATGACATTAAGGCAAATTTTTAGAAGTAATGTGAAATTTTACAGAAAACAATTAAAAATTTCACAAGAAAAATTAGCTGAATTATCAGATTTAAGTACCAACTATATCGGCGATATTGAAAGAACTAATAGAAAAGTGACTATTGACACAATTGAAAAAGTAGCAAAAGGATTAAACGTTGATCCTTCATTGTTATTAGTAAATCGTAGAAAATAAATCACATTTTAATTATAACACAAATAAATTTTGTGTGATATTTCTATTATGATATGTTTATAAAACATCAATTTTTTTTACGATAAATGCTGGTTATTGCAAGAAAACAAACAACTTTGTTGTTTTTTTGCTGTAAAATAATTGACAAACAAAAGAAATAATTGTATAATAAAATGCGATTTTGACAGGGTGTTTGCCCTAATTAATTGCAATATGGAATATCGAATATGGGACATGGCAAGCATTCGTGCTTTCATGTCCCCTTTTTTATGAAAAACAGGAGGTCTAATGATGAAAAAAGATGAATTTTGTGAATCAAGAGGTGTATCTGAAAAAGAGTTTCGTAATTGGGAAAATAATGTTATAGAAGCAAATTATTATAAAGCTTATGAAAAGAGATATTCTCAAGTTTATGAAAATAATATGCTTTGGTCTGCAAAAGAAAATACTCCTGATGTTGTTGAAATTATAAATCAATACAAAATAAATAAAAAAAGTAAAATATTAGATTTGGGTTGTGGTGAAGGGAGAGACTCAATCTGTTTACTTGATGCTGGATATAATGTAATGGCTGTTGATTATTCTAGTACAGTTATAGAGAAATGCAATGAATTATCTAATTATAAGTATAAAAAATATTTTAAACAGTTTGATTTAATAAATGATAAAATGAATTGTAAATTTGATTTTATTTATTCTATAGCAGTATTACACATGTTTGTATTGGATGAACACAGAAATAAATTTTTATCATTTGTAAGAGAACATTTAAAAAATGATGGAATTTCTTTAATCTGTGTATTGGGCGATGGAAATCGAGAATATGTTTCTAATATAGATGATGCATTTAAGAATACAAAGAGAACTGTTATGAATAATGATACTGAAATTGAAATTGCTGCAACTTCTTGTAAAATAGTAAATTGGGAACATTTAGAATGTGAAATTTTAAACAATGGATTGAAAATAGAACAAAAATGGATTTCCACTGATATTCCAGAATTTGAAAATTCAATGTGTGTTGTTGTAAAGAAGGGGGATTTATAATGGCGTCAGTTTGGCAAAATAATAAACTATTAAGAAAATGGGAACAAAAAAATTTTAAGCGTATAGCTAATGGAGATTTCAATTATAATTTAGCATATCCGTTAGAAGATCCGTTAGTAATAGCAATTTCCAATTATTTAAACATTAAAAGAGAATATATTTATGTTGGTGCTGGTAGCAGTCAATTTATAGGAACAGTTGTAGGATTAAAATGTTGGAATAAGATTTTTTTATCAGAAATAGAGTTTGCATTATATAAAAGGACAGCGGATTTAGCAGAAAAGAAAATAATAAATATAAAAGGAATTACGACGGATGAGTTTATAAGTAGTTTGAAAAAAAAGAAATCAAACGAAAATGATTTATTATGTATTTCTTCACCAAGATGGTTTTCTGGTGAGATATTTTCAAAAAAGCAAATAAAAGAGATATTGGAAATTTTTAATGGTACTCTAATAATAGATGAAGCTTATGTTGATTATTCAAATGATGAAAAAGGAATGTTAGACTTATGCTTAAAAAGCGAAAGAATAATATTATTAAGATCATTTTCAAAGAAATTTTTAGCATCAGGATATAGAACAGGGTATATGATAACAAAAAAAGAAATAACTGGTATGAGAAATACAATAATACCACCACATTCTGTTTCTTCTTATTCTGAAAGGTTCTTTTGTGAATTATTAAAAGATCCAAAAATCTTAAAAGCATTTGTTGAAACCAGAGAATATATAAAACAAAATAGGGACTTAATATATAATAATTTAAAAAATGAAACACAAATTCAAGTTATAAAATCATCTGCAAACTTTATTTCAATAATCTTTGATGATAAGGAATTAATGGAAGAAGTATATAATAATTTAAATGATTTAGCTGGAATTCAAAAATTTAATGAAGTAGTGCCGTTTATTAAGATATGGGTTAATAATGAAAAATTTTCCAATGTTGTAATCGCTAGAATAAAGGAAATATTAAAATGATTTATTTATATACGTTACCTGGTGTAGCATTTAACGCTCCGAATATTAGTGTTCCTCTTATAAAAGGTTATCTAGAACAAAATAATATATTATCTAAGCAAAAAGATTTATCAATTGAATTCCTTAAGAAATGTGTAAATAGCAGTTATATAAATAAAAAACTACCAAAAAATTATATATCACTAAGTCAAGAAGAAAAACAAATAATTAAAAATATTGACAAAACTATTAGCGTTTTTAAAACAAAAAAAATAAATTCAAAAAAAATAATAAAGGCAAATGCGGATTTATTAAAATATTTGAATATATATAGTAATTGTTTTAATATTAATTGGACTCGTAAAGGTTTAGATTTTAAAGTAAAAATAAATACTATAGATGATGTTTTGGATTTTGCATTTAAGAAAAACAATGATTTATTTGATAGTGTATTAAAAATACAAAAAGGAGAACAAAAAAATATTTATTATTTATCTATTCAATTTCCTTTTCAGTTACCATATGCAATTAGATTTGCAAAAAAAATTAAAAGTAATAATCCGAGTTCTAAAGTGATTTTTGGTGGAGATTATATAACTCATATTGTAAAAAATGCTGACGAATTGATGAACAAATGTGATTGTATTGATGGAATCATACTTTTTGGAGAATATAAATATCTTATAGATTTAATTGAGTATTTTAATGATAATCATGATATAAATATACCTAATACAATTATTAAAAGAAATAATAAAGTCAAAGAAAATAAAATAATTAATTGTACAAAATATAAAAAAGATTTATATGTCCCATCATTTAATGATTTAAATCTAGAAGATTATATATCTAATTTAAAATTAATTCCTCTTACTCTAAATTATGGATGTTATCATTCAAAATGCAATTTTTGTTCTAGATATTTTTATTATAATGGATACGCAAAGTATGATTTAGATAAAATTTTTATGTTAATAAAAAAAATGTATCAAGAACAAAATATAGAGGCAATTTATTTTGTAGATGAATGTGTTCCACCTGAGATATTAATTAAAGTAGCAAATTTTTTAATAGAAAATAATATTAAGATTAAATGGATGGTAGAAACAAGAATAGATTCAAAACTATTGGATAATAAAGTGGCTGAATTATTATATAAGAGTGGATGCAGAGAAATCTCGTTCGGAATAGAATCATATAATAAAAGAATTTTAGAAGATATGAATAAACAGATAGATTTAAACATAGCTAAAAAAGTGATGAAAAACTTTTATGAAGCAGGTATATCAGTATCAGCGACTTTTATGATTGGTTATCCTACTGAAAATATCTTTAATATATTTAGAACCTTAAGGTTTATAACTAAGTTTAAATATATAGATACTTTTGGATTAGGAATATTTAGCTATATGAGAAATTCAAAAATAGTTAATGATAGTAAATTAAATGAAGAAGTAGATTTAAATTTAATATACAGAAAAAATAATGATAATTATAATTTATATAGTAAAATTATTGAAAAATTTAATAATACGAAAAAAATTAAAAATTTTTCCATAATAAGAAATAAAATTTTATACAGATCTGAATATTTGTTTTTAGATAGAAAAGTATATAGTCTAAATTTTAAAGGGTAGTTTGGAGGTAGTTATGCAATTAAAAAATATATTTAAAAAGAAAAATAAAATCAAAGAATTAATCTATTTAAAAGAATTAAAACCAGAAATGACACAGTGTAGAATCGTTCAAGTAGATAAAAAAATAAAGGATAAAAAAAATGATAAAATATGAGATAGTGGGATATAACAATAAAGTAAATTTGAATACTTTAGATTTACCATTATATGTATATATAGAACTAACAGATGCTTGTAATTTTAATTGTAAATTTTGTTCGGTAGATGAAAAAAATAAAAATTTTATTTCAATTGATTTGATAAAGAACATTTTATTAGAATTGAAAAAGAATAATATTTATGATGTTTATTATACTGGTGGCGAACCTATGTTGCATCCGAAATTTAAAGATATAGTGGAATTTGCGAATACTTTAGGGATTAGGCAAACTGTTTTGACTAATGGGTCTTTAATTAGTAAACATGAAGATTTATTGGATAAGTTAATGTGTGTGTGTTTTTCATTACATGGAAGTAGAAAAACTCATAATTATTTAACCAACAGAGATAATTATGACAATTTGATTAAAAATATAAAATTAACAACAAAATATACTAATGCAAAAATTAATTATACAGTAATGAATGAAAATCAAAATATTTCAGAAATGAAAAATGTATTGGATTTGGCAAAAAAACTTAATGTTGAAGTATCATTTTCAAAATATAATAATATTGGAGTTGGAAAGAAAAATAAATGTTCAATTAATATAAGTATGTTTGCAAATACATTATCTGAATTAAAAAATCAAGGATATAATTTTGGAATAAATGATTGTATGACTCCTTGTTTATTGAATGAAGAATTAGAATATTTATCTCATGGTTGTGGTGCTGGTTATTTATTTGGTAGCATAAATTGTGATGGTGAAGTAAAAATCTGTCCTAGTTCTACAACTAAATTAGGAAATATAAAAAAACAATCATTTAAGAAAATTTGGCATCAAAAAAAATTAGAAGAATATCGAAAATTTGATTGGATTCCATTATATTGCAAATCATGTAAAAATTTATCTAAATGTAGATGTGGCTGTAAAATTGAATTATCAAAAGATATTTCTAAATTTAATGATTATAATGTTAATCTCTATAAAAATGAGTTATGGAATGAAATAAAAAATAAAAAAATGATTGTAAATATATCGCTGTTGAGAAAAGAAAATAACAATTATATAAGTTTATCAAATCCACCAAGAAAATATAATAAACAAGCAATTGATATTATTACAAAATTAAATGAAGGTGTTTTACCATCACAAATAGATAATTGTCAAGATTTTGTTTTATCATTGTATAGGGATAAAATAATAAAGGAGGTAGAATAATGTTAAAAAGAAATTTGTCAAAAGACAGAAATCTCATTTTATGGAATAGTAAATATTATGTTGTAAATGATTTGACATATGATCTGTTGGAAGCTTTTGATAGTAAAGTTGACATTGATGATATATCCAAAAAATTAGGATATAAAAAAAGTGAGATTCAATTAATGTATAAAGAAATAGAAAGTAAACTTTTGTCTAAAGATTATTATGAAGATAATTTGAAATTAACCACTCCTATAAAAATTCAATGGAAAATTACAAATAAATGTAATTTAAGATGTAAACATTGTTACTTAGGAAAACTAAATGGTTTTGAATTAGATTTTGAAAAAGTAATGGAAATAACTAATACCATTATTGATTCTAATGTGATGGAAGTTACGTTGTCAGGTGGAGAATGTTTGACTTACAAAGGTATAGAGAAAGTTATTGAAAAATTATTAATTAATGATATAAAAGTTGATATATTTACTAATGCATTATTATTAAAGAATGTATTAAATAAAATAGATAAGAGAATTAAAGACAAATCAAAATTATTATTTTATGTTAGTGTAGATGGTTTGAAGGAAAATCACGAAAAAATCAGAGGTAAAAATACATTTGATAAAACAATAGAAAATATCAAATATGCAATAGAAAAAGGTTATCCTGTTGTTACTAATACTGTTATAAATAAAATTAATTATAATGATATTATAGATATGGTAGTCTTATTGAAAACATTGGGAGTAAAAGATGTACAACTTTCAAATTTGATTGTTCAAGGTAATGCAACTAATGATTTAAAAGTAGATTTAAATTTGCAAATGGAATTGAAAGATAAATTATCTGTACTTTACAAAGAACATCCAGAATTTGGATATATCTATTATTCGGAAGTTCCAGATGAAGATGGATTGAGAAAGGTTTATTCGTTAAATAGTAAAAAAGATGAATATATAGGTAATGATAATTGGAAGTGTACTGCTGGTGTTGCAAGAGTCACTATCGATCCAAATGGAAAAGTTTATTGTTGTCCTTTTATTAAGGATAGTTATTTAGGTGATTTAAACAAGGAAAAATTAACAGAAATATGGGATAATGTTAATAGATATAAATTTTTAAAGAGATTAGCTGAAAAAAATACTGATAGAGTTTGTTTAGCTATCAAAGAAGGAAGCAAAGGTGAAATAAATGATTAGTTTAAAAAATTTTAAAGAATATAAAAATGTATTAGAAAATACTATTACTAATAGAGCATTTAGAAGCAGATTATTATTTGAAGCGATAGAAGATGAAACATTTTCAAAAGATGTTCTTGGTTTATTATCTAAATTGGAGGGAAATGTAACATCACAAGAATTAGACTCAGTTTTAGAAGAAATTAGAAAAAAAACAGATTACTACTATCAATTATCAATTAATTCAACTTTGTTTGAAGATAAAATAGGAAATGGTTTAAGATCATTGGCATATTTCTATTTTTTAGAAAGTATAGATGAGCATTCTATTTTAAGTGATAACATTATAGAACAAATAAAAGAAAAATACCCAAATAATTATTTAGAAATCATTGCAAAAATAGATAAAGTATTCTTATCTGTTGATACTAAAAAACAAATTGCATCAACCGAATCAGATTTAATAATAAAAGATGATTTATTAAATAAATACATTGTTTTAAAACAATGGCAAGACAAACAACATCATTATTTTGATGAAGGATATGGAAAATATTTGGAAGAATTACAATATCAATATTGTGAAGATAGAAATCTAGATTCATTTAATTTAGAACAAGTATCGCTAAGAAAAAGATTGTTTGATGGATTATCAAAGAAGAAAATATTGGATATTGATGTATGTAGTATTTTATCAGAATTGTATATTAAAAAGTTTGTTGTTAAATATATTGGTGGAAAAATGTATGGTTTATCTGTCTTGAATAGTCAAGGAATCAAAATTCCATATTCAGTTGTAGTGCCAACTGGAGTGGAAATAACTGAATCTGATTTAGAAAAAATTAATCAAGAATATGGACATTATTCGGTTAGAAGTTCCGCTGATATAGAGGATGGAGAAAAAAACTCTTTTGCAGGCATGTTTGATTCTTATTTAAATGTTTCAGGAAAAGAAATTTTAGAAAATATTAATAAAGTAAAAGCATCTGTTAATAATGCACGACTTAAAGAATATATACAAGTTAATGGACTTGACCAGCCGCACATGGCTGTTGTTATACAATCATTCAAAGAACCACAATATGCTGGTGTTTGGATTGGTAACTCGGACGTTTCTGGTGTATTGGAATGGGTGAGTGGCAACGGAGAAAAATTAGTATCTGGGTCAAGTACACCACATACTGAAATTTGGAAAGAGCAACAATGTTTAGATTCATTAGAATGTAATGGTAAAAAAATAGGAGAAAAAATGCTAGAATATCAACAACTTGTAGGAAGTAATGCAGATTTTGAGTGGATGGTTTTAGACGGTGAATTAGTTATGTTACAATTCAGACCGGTAACTAAGAAAGTAATCATTGATGATAGTTATACAACTGATCATTCTGAAGGTTATTCTGGAATTCCTGCTGCTCCAGGGTTTGTTGAGGGTGAACCAAGATATTTAGAATCTCCTGATGAAAAAATTATCGCTGGTAAAATATTATTAGCTATGATGACTGATCCAGATTGGTTGCCTCATTTAATGAATTCAAAAGGAGCAATAACTGCGTATGGTGGATTCTTATGCCATACAGCAATAGTGTGTAGAGAATTGGGAATACCATGTGTTACAGGCGTAGGAGAGGAAGCTCTAGAAGAACTTAGTAGAGAAGATTCAGAATATGTTGAAGTGAATGGTAATAGCGGCAACGTAAAAATTCTTGGAAAAAGAAAATCTAGAATTTAGTATGTTGGAAGATGTGAGAGGTGGTGAGAAAAGTGATTAAATTTTTTAAAAAATTATTTAAAAAAGACAGTAATGTTTTAATTAATTTAAATAATGTTAATAAAACATTATCTATGTCTATGGCTGGTAATGGAAATTGTTCTGATTGCTGCTAAAAAAATAAAGTCTAAAAATTTAGACTTTTTTTATTTGCAATTAAAGAGTTATTTAATTCATAATCCGGATTTAATGATAACAAATATTCATTAGGATTATTTTTGATTTTTTTTATATAGCTTTCTATTTCGTTATTTGATACATCATAAATTTTATCTTCTCTTAATATATTAATAATGATTTTATATGTAATCTCTTTTTGTTTTGATAAGTTAAAATTTTTAATTTTATATTCTAATAACTCACATATATCGTTATATCTTTTTAACAAGATTGCTAATATAAGCAATAAACTAGTAAAATCTAATTTAAAATAATCTGTAATTTCGCTTACATGAAATAAATCAGATGGTTTAATAAGTGTATCATATTTTATATTTTGATTTAATTTTAAAAATATATCAAGGAAAAAGTTTATATCTTGTTTTGATGCTGCTTTTATATTTAAATACGTTCTAGTAAGGCTATTATAGTTTTTATTAACTAAAAGATCATCAAAATCAAAACAGTCCACAGCAGTAATATATGGTATATAAACTCTATATGTATCAAAACCAAGAACATTAAAATCTTTAACATATATATCGTATTCTATATCTTTTTTTAATTCTTCCAATACTTCAAAATTATTTACAAAATAACCTTTGAATTTAAGTTTATCTATGCTTATAAATTCTTCACAGAAGAAACCTTCTGATAAATATCCAATATTATTATTAAAACATCTTAACCAATTATAAGATTTATAATTTTTCTTATATTTTTTATTCAATTCATTTAACGGAATTCTTTCTAACATTTTAATTTTTAATTGTTTTAAAGTTAAACCTTGCATCATTTCACTTATGCATCTTGAAAGAGCAATATCTAGGGAATAATCGGCAGCAATTGTAAATGTATATTTTGACATATCATTATTAAATAATAAAAATCCAATTACAGGGTATTTACCTAATGAACAATCTTTTAAAAAGTATTTATATCCTAGTTTTTCTAATTTATTTAATAATATTTTATTTTTTTTTGTTAGAGGATAATTTAAAATATCAATGTTTTTAACTTTTATATTAGAATTAAGTAATTCTTGATAACAATATCTTTCTAAAATTTCAAATATTGCTTGACTTACTGCTTCAGAAAATGAATTTCCAGAAGCTAATCCATTTGTATGACAGAAACAATTGATAGCATTAATTGGAATATATTCATAATTATTATTTTTTATATTTAAAACTTTTTCTGTATTGAAATAAATGTCATCTAATGTTTCAAATTCTTTTTTAAATTTATCACTAGCGTTATTTAATAGTGGGAGGTACAAGTTAATATCTCTATCAATTGAATTAGTTGTAACTCTTTTTTTGTTTAACATATTACTTTGTAATCTTTCCATTAATTCTGCATAGGCAGATGCTCTAGCAAGATTTAGTGATATACCTTTACCATTTGAACCAGCACTATTATTTAATTCTAATCTAATCGAATATATTCCGTTTAAGTTTCTTCTTAGTCCTTTTTCTTTATAATTATAATTATTATTTTTTAATATTTTTTTAATTCTTCTAATTGTATCATTTGGTTTAGAATCTTTTCTAATCTTATTTATATCATGATAATTTATGAGATAAGTCTTTTTAATTGATTTATTTGTATCATTCAATAGTATTATTTTTTTATTAGGAGCGTATGATTTTAAATTTTTTATATTGTCATAAAGTTCTAAATTCTTAAACTCTTGTTTTAAATTTGCAAATTTCTCATTACTAATAAGATAATATATTTTATAGCAATCATTTGCTAAAAAAAAGTTAATATAATTCTTCAACTTATCTATACTAAATTTACAATAAATGACTATATATGTATTATTTGGATAATGGTTGTAAATTTCATCCAATAAATGCATATCATTACATAAAATACCAATGTTTTTATTCATACTTATCACCATAAAGAGTCGTTTTTCGTACTATATTATAACTTATATTTGAAAAATTTACAAATCCTAACCATGCGATATAGATTGTTAAAATTGCTTTTTTAATGGTTTTGTGCTAAAATAATCAACCAAAGGTGATAATATGTCAAAAAAAATTGTTGCTATTGGTGGAGGAACAATTGGTGAGATTGTTCCAAATTTAGGTAAACAACCTTATGAAACTGAAATTATGGATACAGAAATAATAAGATTATCAGATTCATCAAAGCCTAATATTTTATTTATAGGTTTTGCTGATCCGTCGTATTCAGAGGAATATTTTAGTTTAATAAATGAAGTATATACTAAAAGATATAATTGTAAATGTAAACATTTATCATTAGACGTTATATCAAACCCTTCCCTTATCAATGACTATTTTAGTTGGGCAGATGCAGTTTACGTAGGTGGGGGAAATACATATACTTTAATGCGAATTTTACAAAAATATGGTATAGATAAAAAACTTCTAGAAGCATATGATCAAGGTAAAGTAATGAGTGGTATATCTGCAGGTGGAATTTGTTGGTTCAGTTATGGGAATAGCGTGATACCAACAGATAAAAATAGAGAATTAATTAAATTGAGATGTCTTGCACTAAGAAAAATGGTTTTTGCACCACATTGTGATGAAATAAATGGTCATTTTGAAAATGTTGAAAACTTGTTAAAAGGAGAACCATTAATTGGTTTATCACTTTCTAATGCCTGTGCTATAGAAATAGTTGATGACAAATATAGAATAATATCTTCGGATACAAATAGATATAAAATAACCCCGTTTGCTTTAAAAAGTTTTTGGGATAATGGAAAATATTTTGTAGAAAATGTAGATATATCAGATTCTTTTGAAAATTATGAAAAATTATTAACATCAACACCAACAGGACAGGAAGCGCCTGAAGAAGTAAAAAAACTTTTAAGACGAAGAAATATATATTTTAAATAGTATAAATAAAAGTAAAAAAAACATTAAAATATGCTATAATAAATTTAGATTAAACTTATTTCAGGAGGTTAATTATGTCGCAAATAAATTACGATTTAAATTGGGAAAAGTATCATAGAAATAAACCAATAAAAGAATTTGATTTATACCAAACAATGTATTCTTTAGTTACCAATGAAAGTAAGGATGATATGAATTTATATGCTACTGGATTTATGGGTAATAATATGACATATAAAGATTTAATAATTTCAGCCGATACATTAGCCCAGGCTTTTTACAATGCTGGTGTTAGAGAAGGAGATACAGTTTCAATTTTTACGATTAATATGCCAATTGTACAACAATGTATGTTAGCGTTGAGTAAGATTGGAGCTACAATGGCATGGATTGATTTAAGGTCTAAAGCCAAAGATGTAATAAAGTATGTAAATGGAACAAATTGTAAAAATGTTGTAGTTTTTGAAGATATTTTGCCTTTAATTGAATCGATTATTGATGAAACAGATATAAAAAAGGTTATAGTTAGTTCTCCGAAGGATTATTTGTCTCCTATGGTTAAGGTATTAGCCACTCTCAAAGATAAAGCTGAAGGTAAAAAAATTAATATACCAAACGATAAAAGATTTGTTAGATTTAGTGATTTTATTAAAGGAGATAAAATTGGAAAAACTATACATCCTGTTTCATTTGAAAAAGAAAGACCATCACTAATTGTTCAATCAAGTGGAAGTACAGGTAAGCCAAAACAAATTGTTCATTCAGAATATAATTTTAATTCTGCTGTTCAAAAGATGGCTTACTCTGATTTACCTTTTTATAAAGGCAACACAATGCACATTTCTATTCCACCATTTATTATATATGGATTAGGAAATTCTATATATGGTAGTTTAGCATTTACTATGAAAGCAGAAATGAATCCTTTCGTATCAGAAAATACAGTGTATGATGATTTAGGAAAGTTTGATATATCTTTAGCAGCCCCATTACATTACAGATATATATATCGTAAATTAGAAGAATTAAGAAAAGATATAGAAGAATTAGAAAAAGATGATTCATATTCTGCAAAAAAAGAATTAGGTAAAAAATTAAAAGAATTAAGACGAGTATTGACAGGATTAGAAAGAGCAAAAGCTTTTGTATCTGGTGGAGATAAAATAGGATCTGAAGAATTAATTGAGATGCAACAGACATTTAATAAAATAATAGCAAATGGTTATGGAAATAATGAATGTTTAGGAGCAACAGTTGTTTCACCAATGTATGCTAATAGACCAGGTAGTATAGGTGTACCTATGCATGGAGTTGATGTCAAAATTATTAGTCAAGAAACTGGTGAAGAATTACCCCCTATGAGTGTTGGTGAGTTGTATATTTCTTCTGACAATCTATTTTTAGAATATTTGAATAATCCAGAAGAAACTAATCGAATTAAAGTAACTGATGAAACAGAAAAACAATGGGTTAAAACAGGCGACCTATGTTATATTGATAAAGATGGATTTATCGTACCAAAAGGAAGAAATAGAAGAGTAATAAAAAAAGAAGCATTTAAAATAAGTCCTGATACCATCGAAGAAGTAATATCATCATTACCATTTGTTAGTGAGTGTGTTGTTGTTGGTGTTGATGATGAAATTTCATTGAGTGTACCAATGGCGTTTATAGTTTTGAAAGAAGGACAGTTATTGTTTGAAGATGTTATAGGTGAAATAAGGGAAAAATGTAAAGAAGAATTACCAGATTATGAAGTGCCAACATATTTTGAGCAAATAGACAGAATTCCTTATACGCCAAATGATAAACAAGACTTTATGACTCTAGAAAATATGGGGAACGAAATAGTTAAAACTAAGAAACTAAAAAAAAGTAAAATGTAAAGAGAATGAAAAAAATAAAAAAAAAGATAAAAACACCACTATTTTGGTGTTTTTTATGATATTATATTGCTAGAATGTGAGGTTAAACTATGTATGCTAGTGGAACAATTTTTCTTACTATATCAGCTTTGATATACACAATTATAACTATAATTTTATTTTCTACAAAGAAGAAAGTTAATAAGTTAGAAAATAGATTATTTAAAAGATTACTATTATTGACTGTGTTATCAATGATAACAGAATTGTTGATAGTATTGACAAATAATGTTTTATATATAGGAACTTTTATTCAAAAATTATTTTTAATTTTTATTGTTTTGTGGTTGTCTAGGTTTATGGATTACACGTTTGCTATTACAAAATTTGATAGCAAAAAAAGTGATTCAGAAAACATAAAAAAATATAAAGGAATATATTACATTTTCTTAATTGTAAATGTAATATGTTCTCTTTTAATTATGGTAGCACCAATATCTTTTAATGATATTGGAACTGCAAAATATACTTCTGGTTTGAGTGTTGATATTGTATTCCTTATAACTGCGATTTATATGATCATTATGTTTTTGTTGTTGGCAATCAATTTTAAAACTGTGAAGAAGAAAAAATGTTTACCAATAATAATTTTGTTAATCTTGTTAGTTTTAACAGCTGTAATTCAAAATTTCAATCCACAAATTTTATTAACAAATGCTGTATTTGGATTAGTAATTAGTATAATGTATCACACAATAGAAAATCCAGATTTAAAGTTAATTACTCAATTAGAGTTAGCAAAAGAACAAGCAGAAAAAGCAAATAGAGCTAAATCGGATTTTTTAAGTAGTATGAGTCATGAAATTAGAACTCCGTTGAATGCAGTAATTGGTTCTGCTCAATTACTTGAAATGGAAGAACTATCTTTAGAAGGTAAAGATGCTTTAAAAGATTTAATTAGTTCATCAAATCATTTATTGGACATTGGTTCTGGTATTTTAAATATTTCTCAAATTGAATCTGGTAAAATGGAACTTGTAGAAAAAGAATATTCACCAATCGAAGTTTTTGATGAATTGTACAATATGGTTAAAGGTAGGATAGGAGATAAACCAATAGAGTTTATTAAGAAGTATGCTGTTGATATACCAACTAGGTTGTATGGTGATAAAAGTAAGATTAAAGAAATTATCATTAATCTTTTAACAAACTCAATTAAGTTTACTGAAAAAGGTAAAATATTATTTGAAGTCAAATGTATAAATAGTAAAGAAAAATGTAATTTAATTATTTCTGTAAACGATACAGGTTGTGGAATACGAAAAGAAATGATGGATAAATTATTTGAAAAATTTTCTAGAGATGAAGAAGTAATGAATTCAACTATTGAAGGTGTTGGATTAGGGTTAGCGATAACAAAAAATTTAGTGGAATTAATGGATGGAAAAATAACTTTAAATTCAATCGTTGGTCAAGGGTCGACTTTTATTGTGTCTATTCCGCAGGTAATAATACAGCCTAAAGACAATCAAGAAACTGATAGTATTAATAGTTTTGAAAAAATTGATGAAACTGTATCAATTTTAATTGTTGATGATAGTTTAACAAATCTTAAAATAGAGCAAAGACATTTAGAATATTTTGGATTATCTACAGAAATTTGTAATTCTGGTGAAGAGTGTATAGAAAAAATTAACGAAGGAAAATCATATAGCGTTATACTAATGGATGATATGATGCCTAACTTATCAGGTACTGAGACTATGTTAAAATTAAAGAATGAATATGGATATGATAAACCGATAATTGTACTTACTGCAAATGCTGTTGATACTCAAAGAGATGAATATCTTTCAAAAGGATTTGATGGTTTTATTTCAAAACCAGTATCAAGAGAACAACTATATGAATCGATAAAAAAATATTTATAAAAATTTAGACGAATCTATATAAAAAGGTTCGTTTTTTTGATATAATTAATTCACGTTTAATACAAACAACATAATACTTTTGTAATTTACATTTAATAATCTTAGAAGGGAATGACATAGAATGAGTAATAAAAAAGATGATATGTTGTACGAATTTATGAATTATTTTATATCAAAAATTTATTATAAACAGAATAAGAAAGCATTTAAATCAAAAAATATCTATGATAAACTTTGTTTTGTATCTGATAAAGTACGAAAAGAAGGATATAAAGTAGGACATATGTATAGAGAAGAACCGATGAAACAAATACCAGATAGTGGATGGAGATTTTTAGCTGGTAACGAAGATGATGAATATATGAATAATCCCGATACACATCATATTGTTCATGTTTTAACAGTTAGTGAAATAGATCCGGATATTATACCTTATCTTGAATCAAAAGTTGGCAGTTCTTATATAAGAGTTGATGATGGTAAATTTGAAGAAGATGATGAAACCGAAGAAATATATGTAACAAAATAAGCAAATTTTTAAAAGAAATTTGTTTTTTTGTGGTATAATATAACATAATAGAGGAGGAGTAAATTATGAGTAGTACAATATTTTTGTCAGCAGCATCATTATGTTATATTTTTATGCTGGTAATTGTTTATTTTACAAAGGAAAGAGTAAATACAAGTGAAACACGAATATTTACAAGATTGTTAATTATATCAATTATTTCATTGATTTCTGAATTATATATTACTATAATACCAATTAATATGGATATTCCACTATTTGTTTTTTTATTAAAATTATATTTAATTTTATGTGTATTATGGTTAAGTCACTTTATGGAATATGTATTTATCATTACTAGAAATGATGATGAAAGAGCAACAATAAATTATAAACAATCATATAAAAAAGTATATAGAATATTTTGGGGAATTATTGGATTAATTATGCTTGTAGTAATTTTATTACCTATATATTTCTTTAATGAAAAAGGAATGAAATATTCGTATGGACCTAGTGTAGATGTTGTGTTTGCATTATCTGGTATATTTACATTTATAATGTCCTTCTATATAATAAAAAACATAAGAAGAATCAAAAACAAAGGATATTTTCCAATTATCTTTTTAATTATATTGATGGCAGTAGTTGGTGTAGTACAAAGAATAAACCCTGCTTTATTGTTAGCAAATACTTGCTTTGCTTTAATTACTTCTCTTATGTATCACACAATAGAAAATCCAGATATTAAAATGGTAGATGAATTAATAAAGAATAGAAAAATAATAGAAAGAACAAGTGAAGAAAAATCATTATTTTTATTTAAAATGTCTCAAGAGATGAAACAACCCATTCATTGCATTAACAAAGAAATAGATATATATAAAAACTCTAAGTTAACAAAAGAACAAAATGATAGTTTAATAAATAATATATCTATAAATAATAGAAAAATGAATTATCTTATTAATGAAGTTTTAGGAATAACAAATTATGATAACAAAAATATAAAAGTGTTTGAAAATACTTATGATATATGTTCATTATTAAAAGAAATAGAAAAAAGAATTAAAGCTGTTAATAAAAAAAATATAGATTTGAAATTTGATTATTCTTCAAATGTACCCGACGAAATATATGGCGATTCTATAAAATTAAAGCAAGTTTTGATGTCGGTGATAATGAATTCAATTGAAAATACAAACTCTGGTTATATCCATGTAGAACTAAGTTCAATTACTAAATATGACGTATGTCGATTAGTTATTTCAATAAAGGATTCTGGATGTGGTATTGAATTATCTACTGTAAATAAAATCTTATCTAATGATAAGAATTTGTCAGAAAAAGAATATGAAAAATTGAACTCTTTAGATGTTGATTTATTAGTTGCTTCTAAGATATTAAAGATGCTTAATGGAACTATGTATATACAAAGCGAATTAAATAAAGGAACAGAAGTTATAATAACTTTAGATCAAAAAATAAACCAAAAATTAAATATAGAAAATATTTCAACAATAGAAAATTACATAAAGTCTAGACAATTTAAAAAAACAATATTAATTGTAAATGATGACGATAAAGAGTCTAAAAAAATGAAACAATTGTTAGAAAACGAAGGATATGATGTTAACTTATCTTTTCACGGAAATGATTGTCTTACAAGGATTAAAAATGGAGAAAAATACGATTTAATTCTTATAGATGATGAAATGAAAACAATGAATGGATTGAAAATAATTAAATCATTAAAAGATGAAAATGATACCAGCAAAAAGATGATTATGTTAGAAAAAGATAAAGTATTTATTGGGCATCATTTTGTTGATGAAGGGTTTGATGATTTTATAGATAAAAGCAATTTTTTAGAAGAAATATTAAAAAAATATTAGCCCAAGTTAAATTAATTCTGTTTTTGACGAAAACAGAATTTTTTGTGGTATAATATAGTTGAATTGTGGTGGTAGTATGGTTCTTAGTGAATTGAAAGAAAGATACGAGAAGAATAATGAGGTTAAATTTAAGTTATTTAGTTTAGAATATATTATTCAAAAAGCGGATAGTGGTGTTTTAGTGTATCCTATACTTTATTCAAATAGAAAAAGCACATATTCAAATTTAGATGAAGCATTGAATTACTATACGATATATAATGAAAGTATTATAGAAAATATTGACAGACTTATTTTACTATAATTTTGACAAATAAAATATAAAATGATTTGTAATGAAAATAAGATTGGGGTTAATATAGTAAAACTGTATATTAATCAAAGAGAACTTACAAAATTATTGGGGTGGGTAGGAGATATGGCGAAAGAGTGATGAAACATTTATTAGAAATAGCAAAAGAAAAAAATTATTATTTACCAGATAGTAAAAAATATATATTAATACCAACTCATCTTGTAAAAGAAGAATTGAAAATTAAAAAAATTAAATTTGATAATAAAATAATAAAGGAATAGAGCTATGCTTTATTCTTTTTATTTGTCGTTTTTTGTCAGTTTTTGGCTAAAATATGGTATAATATGAAGTAGTATATCTTTAATTGGATAGTTAACTTATGTGAGGTGAGAAAAGTGGCTAATTATGAGAGCGAAGCTAAATTAGAGGATAGAATGATAGAACAGTTAAGAAGACAAGGTTATAATTATGTTGAGATTAATGATGTAGAAGAATTAGAAGCAAATTTTAGAAAACAAATTAATATACATAATAAAGTAGAATTAAAAGGAAAAGATTTATCTGATAAAGAATTTGAGAAATTAATGATTAAAATATCAGGTAAAAGTATTTTTCAATCTGCAAAAGAATTAAGGCAAAAACAAGATATAGTTCGTGATGACGGAACAGTTGCTTATATTGAATTATTTAATACTAAGGAATGGTGTAAGAATTTATTTCAAGTAACTCATCAAACAACTGTTGAAGGGAAATATACAAATAGATACGATGTAACAATTTTAATAAACGGTCTTCCTTTAGTTCAAATTGAATTAAAGAGAAGAGGAATTGATATGAAAGAAGCTTTTGATCAAATCAAAAGATATAAAAATCATTCCTACAATGGATTATATAGGTTTATTCAATTATTTGTAATTAGCAATGGCGTTGATACTAAATACTTTGCAAATGGCGATCATGAATTAAATTATGGCTTTACTTTTTACTGGACTGATATAAATAATGATAGAATTACTAATTTAGAACAATTTTGCACATTCTTTTTAGATAGATGTCATGCTGCTAAAATGATAGCAAGATATATGATAATAAATGAAACAGAAAAAATGTTAATGGTTATGAGACCTTATCAAGTTTATGCTGTTGAAAATATAGTTGATAGAGCTATTAATACAAATAACAATGGTTATGTATGGCATACAACTGGTTCAGGTAAAACTATTACTTCATTTAAAACTAGTCAAATATTGTCTTTAGAACCTAGTATAAATCAAGTGTTCTTCTTAGTAGATAGAAAAGACTTAGATAAGCAAACCTTAGATGAATTTAATAAATTTGATCCAGGTTGTGTTGATATGACTAATGAAACATTTAAGTTAGTTCAACAAATTAAAGATAGTTCAAAACCTTTAATAATCACTACAATACAAAAAATGGCTAATGCATGTTCTAATCCTAGATATGCAGGTGTAATGGAAAAATATAAAGATAAGAAAACTGTATTTATAATAGATGAATGTCATAGAAGCCAATTTGGTGATATGCACAAACAAATTGAAACAACATTCACAAATGCTCAATATTTTGGATTTACAGGAACACCAAGATTTGAAGAAAATAAGAGTCAAGATGGAAGAAGCACAGCTGATATTTTTGATAAGTGCTTACACACATATTTAATTAAAGATGCAATTAAAGACGGAAATGTATTAGGATTTTCAGTAGATTATATTAAGATATTAAGTTTTAATGCTGATGAGAATGATAAGGAAATGGTTGAGGGAATAGATACTGATGAAGTATTTATGGCTGATGATAGAATAGCAATGATTGCTCAACATATAATTGACCATCATAATACAAAAACTAGAGATAGAAAATATAATGCAATATTTGCTGTTTCCTCTATACCAATGTTAATTAAGTATTATGAAACATTTAAACAAATAAAACATGATTTAAAGATTGGTGCTATATTTACTTATGGTGCTAATGAAGATTTAGATCATAAAGATGAACATTCAAGAGATACTTTAGATAGATATATGGAAGACTATAATAAAATGTTCAATACTAATTTTTCAACACATAACTTTGATGGTTATTTTAGAGATATATGTAAAAGAATTAAAAATACAGATATTGATATAGTTATAGTTGTTAATATGTTATTGACAGGATTTGATGCTAAAAGATTAAATACTTTATATGTGGATAAAAATTTAAAACATCACGATTTAATTCAAGCATTTTCAAGAACAAACAGAGTAGAAACAGATACTAAACCTCATGGTAATATAGTTTGTTACAGGACTTCAAAACATACTGTTGATGAAGCTGTTAAATTATTCTCGCAAACAGATAAAGTTGATACAGTTATAATGGCTCCTTATGAAGTCTATTTAGAAAAATATATTAAAGCTGTTGATAATTTATTATTTCTTGCTCCAAATATTGAAAGCATAGAAGATTTAGAACAAGAAGGAAATGAAGAAAATTTAAAGAAATTTATTTTAGCATTTAGAGAAGTTGCTAAAATATTAGTAAGTTTAAAAACGTTTAATGAATTTGATATGAATGATGAATTAATTTCAATCGATTCACAAATGTTTGAAGATTATAAAAGTAAATATTATGAAATATATAGAAAGTTAGTTACAGCTAAAGAAAAAAGTTCAATATTAAGCGATATTAGTTTCTCATTAGAATTAATCCAAACTGATAAAATTAATGTTTCTTACATATTAAATTTAATTAGAAATGTTGATTTAACTAATGAAGAACAAAAACAAAAAGATATTAAGGATATTGAATCTAAGTTAACTAATGTTACAGATGATGAGTTGTTCTTAAAATTAGATTTAATTAAGAGATTCTTAGCAAATGTATTACCAGTATTAAAACCTGAAGATTCAATAGATGATGCTTTAAACAATCACATGAATAAAGAAAGACAACAAGAAATAGAAAACTTTGCTAAGGATAATGAAATTAATTTAGAAGTATTACAAGCAGTAATTGATGAATTTGAATATAGTGGAATATTCCCAAATGAATTAATTGGAAGATCAATTAATGCACCATTCTTAAAGAAGATTTCATTAATTGAAAATGTAAAAGTGTTTATTAAGAACCTTTTAAGAAAGTATTTATAGGAGGTAAGTTATGTCAAGAGAAGAAAAACAACAAACTCAACAAGCAGAATTACAAAAGCAATTATGGAGTATTGCTAATACCCTAAGAGGTAATATGGATGCAAATGATTTTAAAAACTATATTTTAGGTTTAATCTTCTATAGATATTTATCTGAAAATCTTGTTAATTATGTTGAAAGAACATTATTAAAAGATGATGGTATTACTTATGTTGAAGCTTGGAAAAAAGATGAATATAGATATGAATTAAAAAGATATTTAATAGAAGATTCTAATATGGGATATTTTATTGAAGCTGAAAATTTATGGAGTGAATTAATATTTAAAATTCAAACAGGTAAATTTGATATTTCAATGTTATCTAAAGCTATTAATTCTATATCTGATTCTACTTTAGGAAATGAAGCTGAAGATGATTTTGAAAACTTATTTGAAGATATGGATTTAAATAACTCTAAACTTGGTAGAGGTGAAGCAGAAAGAACAAAATTAATATCAACAATTATGTTGAAAATTAATGATATAGATTTTCATCATGAAGATGCAGAAATAGATGTTCTTGGTGATGCTTATGAATATTTGATTTCAAATTTTGCTGCATCAGCTGGAAAAAAAGCAGGTGAGTTTTATACACCTCAACAAGTTTCAAGAATATTAGCTAAATTAGTTACTATTAATAAAAGTAAATTGCAAAATGTTTATGATCCTACTTGTGGTTCTGGTTCATTACTTCTAAGAGTAGGTAAAGAAACAAAAGTTAGTTCTTACTATGGTCAAGAATTTAATTCAACAACTTACAACTTAGCAAGAATGAATATGTTACTTCATGGTGTTTCATTTAAACATTTTGATATTAAAAATGCTGATACATTAGAGAATCCAAAACATAAGGATATGAAGTTTGATGCAATAGTTGCTAATCCTCCATATTCAGCTCAATGGAGTGCTGATAACAAATTTATAGAAGATGAAAGATTTAGTGCTTACGGTAAGTTAGCTCCTAAATCAAAAGCAGATTTTGCTTTCATTCAACACATGATATTCCAATTATCTGATAATGGTACTATGGCTGTAGTTTTACCTCATGGTGTATTATTTAGAGGTGCTAGTGAAGGAACTATTAGAGAATATTTAATTAAAGAAAAAAATTATCTAGATGCAGTTATTGGATTACCAGCAAATATATTTTATGGAACAAGTATTCCAACTTGTATATTAGTATTTAAAAAGTGTAGAGAAAATGAAGATAATATCTTATTTATTGATGCATCTAAAGAATTTGAAGCAGGTAAGAATCAAAATCGGTTAAGAGATGAAGATGTTGATAAAATTATTGAAACTTATAAAAACAGAGAAGAAATAGAAAAATATTCTCATGTGGCTTCATTACAAGAAGTAGAAGATAATGAATATAATTTAAATATTCCTAGATATGTTGATACATTTGAGGAAGAAGAAGAAATTGATATTAAACAAGTTCAACAAGAATTAAAAGAAATAGATAAACAAATAGAAGAAGTTGATAAAGAACTTAATGTTTATTTAAAAGAACTTGGATTAGAAGAATTATAATAAAAAAGGACTTATACAAACATATTTTGCATAAGTCCTTTTTTTAATTGTTGTAATTTTAATAAAAGAAGTTCTTCATAGTGTATTTTATTACTTAATTCATTGGTTATATTTATTATTTGTTCTTGTTTAATTTTAGAAGGGATTTTGATATCCATATCAGTTAAGGTTGATAAAACTATATAAGGTGTATTTCCTTCCTTTTTTTCTGAGTTAATTCTTTTTGGTAGAAAATTTTCTAAGTAAGTTTTTATGTAGAAAACATTTTCATTAAAATTATCTAAGACATAAGTTCTTTGATAGGCATTAAATTTTCCTTTATAATAATGTATATATCCGACATAAGCGCCGTTTCCCGAAATTAGTAATGCTTCTGTATCAAATGAATATGTATCTATATAGTAATAATTTTTAGCACAAGTATAAAATCTATACATTCCATTTTCACACATTGCATTAGCATCTAACTTTCCTGTAGTAATATTACATAAATTTCCTAATTTTATTTTATTATATTCCCCTAAATCACTAAATAAATTATAAATAAGTCCTTTTTTAAATAACTTAAGGTCTTCAATTTTCTTAGTTTGAAGTTCTATTTTTTTATCTAATAATGAAAGAAAATTTCCTATTTTTTCTTGTTCTTTAACATTATTTGGATAGTAAATTTTTATGTTTCCTAAATCATTAGAGTTAATTGCTGGGTAACTTGTTCCTGTACAATTATCTAATACTTCATTTACAAAAATATCTGTATGAAGTTTATTGAATAAAAATTTTTGGTATATCTTTTTTTCTCTCATTATAGCATATCCAGTTGAAGCAATATAAGGCAAATTACTTAGTTCATCAATAAATAAATTATTTTTTTGATATGGTCTTACTGTTTGATAAAGAATGTCATTTAATTTAACTTGTCTTTGTGCTCTGCTAGGTGCATCGTTTTTATTTATAATTTTTTCCTGCAATAAAATTCCGTTAGATACACTTTCTAAATCTATATATATGAATGATTCAGGTAAAGACGGATTCTTTGGATTTAGTTCCACTAATGCATTAATTTTATCTTCAACCCATTCATCATTAAATTCTTTAAATCTTAATTTAGGAACATTCATTTTCTCACCACAATTCTAGTCCTTAAGTTTAATACTTAGAAAAGAATGTTCCTCTTTCTTCTATATAATAGAAGACCAGAAAGGAGGAATTTAATGAGAATAGGTAAAAAGAAAATACTTTATAAAGACTGGATCTATGAGTGGTTAATTGAAAAAAAAGAATATATAAAAGAATCAACTTATGCTAATTACTCGAATAATATTTTTAATCATATAATGCCTAAATTAGGAAAATATGAGTTATTTGAACTAAATCATAGGATAATACAAAACTTTCTCCTAGAGCTGTCTAAAACAGGAAAAAAAGATGGTTCTGGAGGTTTATCTGAAAAAACAATAAAAGATATTGCTATAATTGTTAAAGGAAGTTTAAAAAAAGCTATAAATGAAGAAAAAATGAAGCATATTGAACTCAGTTTTAATTATCCAAAAGATCAACATGATAATAAGATATATGTTTTAACAAAACACGAACAAAATAAAATAACTGATTATGTATTAAACAATTTATCACCAAGAAATGTTGGAATATTAATATCTCTTTACTCAGGAATCAGAATTGGTGAATTATGTGCTTTAAAATGGGAAGATATAGATTTTAAAAAAGGTATATTATATATTGACAAAACTATTCAAAGAATATATATCAAAGATAAAGAAAAGAATATTTCAAAAGTAATAATTACTACCCCAAAAACAAAAAATGCTAATAGAGAAATACCTATTAACAAAGAATTTTTAGAAATATTAAAAAAAGTTAAGACTAACAAAGTAGATTATATTTTAACAGGAAATTGTGATTACATAGAACCAAGAACCTATAGAAAATATTTCAATAAAGTATTAAAAGAAGCAAAAATAAAACATTTTAATTTTCATTCATTAAGACATACTTTTGCTACCAATTGTATCTCACTAGGTGTTGATTATAAAACAGTAAGTGAATTGTTGGGACATGCAAATGTTACCATAACTCTTAATTTATATGTTCATCCAAGATTATCGCAAAAGAAAAAATGTATTGATCTGATTTGTAAAGTTTTTCAAGAAAAAGTAATATAATATTATTTTTTCTTTTTATATAAATTTTAATAAAAAATGTGATATAATATTGATAGTATGTTTAGTATCTTTTTATTAAACTTAAGGACTAGAATTGTGGTGAGAAAATGAATGTTCCTAAATTAAGATTTAAAGAATTTAATGATGAATGGCAAAATATTGATTTAAAAAATGTGTTTGAATATTTTAGTACTAATTCATTATCTCGTGATCAATTATCGGATAGTGGTATAATCAAAAATATCCATTATGGTGATATTCACAGAAAATATTCTACTATAGTAGATGTTGACAATGATGTTGAAACATATATAAAAGATATAAATTACAATAATAAATATGAATATTGCAAAGATTCAGACCTTATATTTGCTGATGCTTCTGAGGATTATGAAGGTATAGGCAAAGTAATTGAACTTAATAACATCAAATGTAATACTGTTTCAGGATTGCACACTATACTAGCGAGAGATAAACAAAATTTATTTGCACCTATGTTTAAAGGTTATTATTTTACTTCACCATCAATCCATAATCAAATAAGAATATTAGCAAATGGATTCAAAGTTTACGGTATTTCTAAAGATTCAATAAACAAACTTAATATTAATATTCCTACAAAAGAAGAACAAAGTAAAATTGCTAGAACCTTATATCTTTTGGATAAAAAAATAGAACTTCAAACTAAGAAAATTGAAGACCTTAAGTTATTTACCAAAAAATTAGAAACTCAATATATATTTAATAAACAAATAGAATATTCAAAAAAAAGAATTGATGATATTTTTACTGTTAAAGCAGGTGGAGATATTAACAAAACTAATGTTTCTTTTGATAAAACCCCTCAATTCTGTTATCCAATATATTCTAATAATTTAGAAATGAATGGATTATATGGTTATAGTGATATTTATAAAATTAATGAAGAATCTATTACTGTAACAGGTAGAGGTGATATTGGAAAGGCAATAAAAAGAGAAGGAAAATATTATCCTATAGTTAGATTATTAGTTTTAATTCCAAAAAGAGAGGTTAATTTAATATATATGCAGGAAGCTATTAATAATTTAACTTTAATACAAGAATCAACAGGAGTACCCCAATTAACAGCTCCTCAAATATCAAGATATGAGATTCATTTTCCACCATTATATGTCCAAGAAAAGTATGGTAAAATGTTATCTTTATTACAAGAAAAAACCACGAAAGAACTAAGAAAAATAGAAGTATTAAAACAATTAAAAAAAGGACTTATGCAAAATATGTTTATATAATAATATTGTGAGTAGATCTTTGATTAGATTTGCTTTTTTTATGATATAATGTCTAGATAGTTATAGTACCATCTAAATGAAAAATATATTTAGAGTTAAAAAAACGATATTAACCTGAAAAAAATAAAAAATTTTCTCATTGCCATTTACTTGCCTAAAAAAATGTGCTAAAATGGTATTATAGGGAAAATGGAAGTAATAGTATAGAGAGATGGAATTTGTCTCTCTTTTTTTATGTCCAAAATCTCTATTTTTGCTTGAAAAGAAAGGGGATGATAGTAATTTAAAATCTTTTTTGTTAGTAGTGCCAATAATTGAAAGGAGAATATTGTGAAGAAAAAAATTGGTAGGAAGTTAAAAAAAGTTTTAAATGTTTTTTTGGTAGTAGGAATTTTAATGTCTTCATTTCCAATCACACCATTTATTCCTAAAGTAAATGCTTTAGCGAGTGTGTCTGGAGATAAGATAATTGAAACAGCAATGTCATATGAAAGTTGGGGATATTGGGAAGTGGGTACTTGTACTGGATTGGTCACTCGTACATTAAATAAATTAGGAGTAGGACAATCTATTGTGGGCATACATCCTTACGATATTGATAAACCTCAACCTGAAGGAACAGGAGCAAGGTATGCACCTGATAAGATGTATCAAAATGCTTTAAATCATCCAGAAGATGCAATTCATATTTATTCTGGCTATGTTAAAGATGTAAAAGCAAATGCTCATTTATTTGAAAATGGTGATTTAGTTTTACAAAGACCTGAAGATAAAGCAAATTATAATGGTAGTGGACACGCAGCATTAATACATGTATATAATGGTAATATTTCCATGTATGGTGCAAATGGTGAAGCAATGGGAATTGGTGATGCAGTATTAGCAACGGGCATTGCAACAAGAGGAATATCTTATAATGTCAATTCAATGGATTATATCCATGTATTTAGATTAACTAAAGCAGAACCTGAATATGCAACAACCACTTCAGAAAAATCTGCACAAGAAGTTGTTAATGTATCATTCTATAAAACTGATCTTGAAACAGGAAAACCATTATCAGGAGTAGAAGTAGAATTTTATAGAGATGATGTTAAGTTTGCAACAGGAACAACTGGGGAAGATGGATATGCCCACGTAACTTCAACAACTACTTATACATCTTCATCATCACCAAAAACTTATGTCACTAACTGGGATGATTTAGGTGAAGAAGAACAAGCTGAAGTAGACGAAAGAGGTGCCTATCATAATTTAGTAGATGCACAAGCAGCAGCAGATTCTGAAGCATTAAAGAGTGCTACTGAAAAAGCATCACAAACTCATAAGTATAGTGTAGTGGAAGTAAAAACAAAAACTAAGTATTGGTTAAATCCAGATAATACTACTGATAGCGATTCAGCAACTGGTAGTGGTAGCATTAGCTTAACTTTATCTAATGAAAGGGTAAAGGGTAGTGCCATCTTGATTAAGGAAGATGCTGACGTAGGTTATGCACAAAATGAGGGTCAAATAGACGGTGCATTGTATGGATTGTATGCTAATGAAAATATATTAGATCCAGCAGATGGTTCTATTATATATAATGCAGGTGATGAAATAACTAGAGTTCGTATTGAAAACGGACAAGCACAAGTTGATAATTTATATTTAGGAAAATATTTCTGGCTTGAACTAACTAGTTCAGACGGATATAAACTTAATAAAAATAAGGAATTTTTTGAGTTGAGTTATTCATCACAAAATGTAAAAGTAGTGACTGCTAAATCAGTATCAAAAGAAGAAGTTATTACAGCAGATTTTGAAATAGAAAAAATTGTTACTTCTGGTGATGAATCAGAAATCGTACAAAAGGAAGAAGGAGCAGAATTCATTGTTGTTGCTAAAAAGTATGTTGATAAATATGGAGATATTGAAACTGCTTGGGAACACAGAGAAGAATTTACTGATAAAGAGTACGATAAATTAATTACAAATAAAAATGGATATGATAAGTCTAAACAATTGGCTTATGGAAGTTATATTGGAAAACAAGTAAAAGGAAAAATGGATACTGAATTAGTAGAAAACACATTTACTTTTACTGTATCTAAAGAAAATCAAGATACAATTAAATATATTATAAACAATCGTTTATTTACATCTTATGTTAAAATTCAAAAAGTAGATTCAGAAACAGGAAAGTTAATTACAGCATCTAATACTTCATTTAAAATTAAAAATGCTGACACAGGAGAATATTTAACTCAAAAAGTTGCTGATACTACTCATGATACTTGGAAGACATCTGACAAAGGTATGATTCAATTACCGCTAGAGGTAAAAGCTGGTAATTGGATACTAGAGGAAATTGAAAGTCCAAATAATTACTTAATCAACAAAGAAGGTGTAAATTTCAAGGTAACTAATACAAATATTGTTGAAACTGATTCTGATGGAGATCCGTTATTAACAGTTGTAATGGAAGATAAAGCAGTAAAAGGTCAAATCAAAGTTGAAAAACATGGTGAAGTATTAGTTGGAGTTGAAGAAGATGAAAATGGTAATATTCAATTTATTTATGAAGAAAGACCATTAGCAGATATGATTGTTTATGTACAAGCAGATGAAGATATTTTAGATCCTGCTGATAATTCAGTTATCTATAAAAAAGGTGAATTAGTTGATGTTATTACTACAACATCATCAGGAGAAGGATACTCAAAACTTATCCCACTTGGCAATTATGTGGTTTATGAATATCAAAGTCCTAACACAATGATAATTGATACAAATCAATACAAAGTATCATTAAATTTTATAGATAATGAAACAGAAGTAGTTATGGAAACAATTTCAATAACTAACGAAAGACAAAAAGTAGAAGTTGATTTAACAAAATTAGATTTAGATACTGAAACACCAATAGAAGGTGTTGTTTTTGGTTTGTTTGCAATTAAGGATATTTATCCACAATATCGTCCATTAGAAAGAAATGTAAGACCAGCATTAGTTAAAGCAGGTACTTTAATTGAAACTGCTGTGTCTGATGCAGATGGTAAAGTTAAGTTTTTAGCAGATTTACCAATTTCAGTTGATGATGAAATCTATTTTGAAGTTCGTGAATTAGAACCGAAAGAAGGGTACTATGAAAGCGAAGAAGTTATCTCAATAGATACAATGTATAAAGGTCAAAATATAGAAAAAATCTCTAATAGTCAAACTATTTATAATGAGATAATAAAAAATTATATTTTAGTTAATAAAGTTGATTCAACAACTTTAGAAAATATAATTAGTAAAGATTTTAAATTTAGTGTATGTAGTGATGCTGAGTGCAAAGATGTTATTGCAGAATATAGTGCTGATGTAGAAACTGGTACAGCATTAATTGATATTATATACGGAACAACTGTATATATAAAAGAAAGTAGTGCACCAGAGGGATACTTACTTAGTCCAGAGGTTGTAAAAGTTAGTTTGAATTCTGAAGGACTATTTGTTAATGATGAAAAAGTAGAAACTGATGAAGATTTATTGTATAGCATTATTTATCAAAATACTTTATTACCTGTTATACAGGAAGAAGTAGAACCAGAGCAAGGTGTTCAAACTGGTTATGATAATAATATGCCTATTTATATCGCAATTAGTGGATTATCATTAGCTGGTGTAATAGCAATAGCAATCTCATTATGCAAAAAGAAAAAAAGAAGAAAATAATTCTATTTATTGAAAGGAGCAAACAATGAGTAAAAAGTATATTGCTATTGAATGTGAGAATTCAAAATATTGTAAAGATGTTCCTTATATATCAAAAAAAGAATTTAGAAAAAATGAAGACAATGTAATTGTTGGAAAAACTAGATTAAAAAAATATAAATCCAGTTCAGAAGAAAAAGAACTGGATTTATTATTATTTGATAATAAAGAGTTTGAAGTAAAAGAAAAATTATTTGGATTTAAGAAAGGATACGTTTTTGTCGGTGATAATAATTATATAACATTGAAAAGGCGTATTCCTTTTCTTTTTATATTATTTATTTTATTAACAGCTTCTGTTGTAATTGCGTGTACTCATCCTCCTAAACAGGAAGAAGAGAAACCTATTGAACCACCAGTTCAAAATGAAGTGATTATTCCTGAAGAAAAGGAAGAGGAAAAAGAAGTTGGTAAAGAAGAAGTCAATGTTGTAAAACCTAACAAAGTAAAACCTTCTCCAAAACCAGAGCCACCAAAAGAATATAGTATTACTTTTGATGCCAATGGTGGATATGGTAAAATGGAGTCTATTATATGTAAAATAGATGATATTTGTACCTTAAATGAAAATAAATTTACAAAAGAAGGATATACATTTGTAGGTTGGTCGCAAGAAAAAGAAGGGATAGCAGATTTTCAAAATAAAGAAGAATTAGAAAATTTGTCTTCTAAAAGTGGTGATATTATAACTCTATATGCTATATGGGAAGTTAATTCATATCAAATAACATTTTTAGATTATGATGAATCTATAATTCAACAAAGTGAATTAGATTATGATAGTGAAATTGTTATACCTGAAGATCCAATTAGAAAAGGTTATACCTTTACAGGATGGGATAAAGAATTATCCACAGTAAAAGAGGAATTAGTCATTACTGCTTTATATGATATTAATAGTTATGATATATCTTATCTATTGAATGGAGGAACGCTGAATGAAGCACCTCCTAGTTATAATGTAGAAAGCGAAGATATAATAATTCCTTGTCCAGAGAAAATAGGATATTCATTTATTGGATGGACAACATCAGATAATAGTGAACCTATAATAGATTATAAAATATCCACAGGTTCTGTTGATGATATAGAATTAGAAGCTAACTATGATGCTAATTCATATAACTTAATATTCAATTCAAAAGATAATAACGATTCTTTAATAAAAAGAGAAGTTAAATTTGATTCTGAATATGGTGAATTACCAGAAGTTGAAAAAGATGGTTATACATTTAATGGTTGGAAAAATTCTAATAATGAATATGTGTCAAGTGATACTTTATATACTATTCCTGAAGATATTAATTTATATGCTGAATGGAATTTAATTACTTATGATATTAACTATAATCTTAATGGAGGAACGCTGAATGAAGCACCTCCTAGTTATAATGTAGAAAGCGAAGATATATTAATACCTTCACCGACAAAAGAAGGTTATAATTTTATAGGATGGACAACACCAGATAATAGTGAACCAATAATAGATTATAAAATATCCACAGGTTCTGTTGGTAATAAAAAATTGACTGCTAATTATGAACCTATATCTTATTATATTTCTTATAATTCTGCTGAAGGTCAAGGTGAAATGAAGAAACAAGAATTTATATATAATCAATCATCTAAATTAATTAAGAATCAATTTACAAAAGAAGGATATACATTTGTAGGTTGGTCAACTTCAATTGATGGTGATGTAATATATAAAGATGAATCAGAAATATATAATTTATCTTCTAATGATAATGATGAAATAACTCTATATGCAAAATGGGAAATTATAAAGTTAGAAGTGAAATATTATGATTTATTTGGTGCTTTATTAAAGACTGAAACAGTTGATTATGGAAATAAATCAATAGCACCTGAAGATCCGTTTATTGATGGTTATACCTTTACAGGATGGAATCCATCAGTTGGTGTAATAAAAGAAGATACTATTTATAAAGCTCAATATACTACTAATGAATATACAATTAAATATAATCTTAATACTGGTAGAAATGATGATGCTAAAGAAATTAAATATAATGTAGAATCTGATACAATAACATTACCGACACCAACAAGAGCAGGATATACATTCTTAGGTTGGTCTGGAAGTAATGGTTTAAAACCACAATTAGAAGTAGTTATTCGTAAAGGTTCAGTTGGTAATAAAACTTATAAAGCAAACTGGACATCTAATCCTTATAAAGTGAGCTTAAATGCAAATGGTGGAGTTGTAGAAGAAGACTATATTATGATTTCTTATAATAGTTTATATGGTACTATACCATCTCCATCAAGAGTTGGTTATACTTTTGAAGGGTGGTACTATAACGACACATTGATAACTGAAGATAGTTTACAAAACAAAGAATTTGATCATGAGTTGGTTGCTAAATGGAAAGTTATTAATTATGGTATTAGTTATGAGTTGAATGGTGGTTCAGCATCTTCTTTAGTAAATATCTATAATATTGAAACAGAAACATTTACTTTACCTATACCTACTAAAAAAGGTTATAAATTTTTAGGATGGACCGGAAGTAATGGAAGTACACCATCAACAAATGTAAGTATAGTTAAAGGTAGTATAGGAGAAAAAACATATACTGCAAATTGGGAAATTATTACTTATAATATCTCTTATGATTTAGGTGGTGGTTCTACCTCATCATTAACTAAAACTTATAATGTAGAATCTAATACAATAACATTACCGACACCAACAAGAACAGGATACACCTTCTTAGGATGGACTGGAAGTAATGGAAGTACACCATCAACAAATGTTAGTATTTCAAAGGGTAGTATAGGAGATAAATCATATATAGCAAACTGGAAAGTTATACAATATGATATAACTTATAACTTAGCTGGAGGTTCAGCATCTCCTTTACAAACAAGTTATAATGTTGAAAGTAATTCATTTACTTTACCAACACCATCAAGAACAGGATATACCTTCACAGGATGGTCTGGTACTGGATTAAATTCACCATCAAAAAATGTGACTGTAAGTAAAGGTTCAACAGGTAATAGAAGTTATACAGCAAATTGGTCTGTTAATTATTATACTGTTAATTATTACGTTCAAGGTTCATTATGGGCTACACGTTCAGTTGCATATAATACAACACCTGAAAATCTAAATGCTCAAAGTGCTTTAGATATTTACCATAAATTTAATTCTTGGGATGGTTGGGTTGATAAGATGCCAACTAATACAATTAATTTATATGCTAATATTACAGAGTCTTATTGTATGTTGATGACTGGACACGGAGAATATGGAAATGCAGAAGGATTATTAAATGTATTTAAATCAGCTGGATGGACAGGAAGAATTGAACCTGCACCATCAGCTCCTGGATTCTATTGGGTAGTTACAGATTATACATTAACAAGAGCGCAAGCTGATATTCAAAGAGAATATATAGCAAATCATACAAACTATACAAATTATAACTTCCCATATCTATATTGGGTATCTGTGTCTTGTACTAATGGAATTGGTGATACATGGACAAGAAGTGTAGGAACTAAGAAGTTTACAAGTCAATATTAGAGGTGATGAAATATTAGAAGAAAAGAAAATTTACAAAATTCTATATATAAAACTAAATATAGAGAATTATATAAGTTAATATTTACTGCTGATATAGATAGAATAGCAGACCACTCAAATTGGCTTCACAAAGGAGAAAAAAATTATGTTGAAGTAAATAGACCTTTATGGATTGTAATGGAAAGTAAAAAAATTAATAAAAGAATATGGATTAGTCATGAGTGGGGAGATTTAAAAATTGACACAGCTCAGCTGGATTTGGATGTAGATAGTAGGGAGTATCATGAAAGTTATCAACGATACTCCTTTTCTAATCAAAGAGATTTATGCAGTAAATTAAAAGAAATATTAGAACCTTGTTTAAAAGAAGAAAAAGAACAAGAAGAAATAGAAAAAGATATTATAGATGATATGTATTAGAATATGGAGGAATAATAGTGATAAGATTAAAAGAATTAAAAAAGAAAGAATATAATCCCAATTATGAAGAATTATACAGATTTTTATATAGTATAAGTATTGATAATATAATTGATAATTCAAAACAGGAAAAAGAACCAGATGGATTAAATATTATTATTCGCGATAATATGAGTGAAGAAATAAGAATTCAAAAGGTTTTAAACCGTTTTATTATTACGATTGAACTTATAGATAATGAAAAATTTATTGATTGTGAATATCAAAAAATAGAATATTATAGTTATAAATCTATTTCAAATTTAACAAAAGGATTAAAAGATTTATTAAAAAGGTATAGTAATATCATTACTATTGAATATGAAAAAAGACCTCATAAGGCAACTTACAATCTATTAACTTATGCTAAGTTAGGTTTTATTGCTGATGACTCTACTTGGATGAGTTTGAATAACGATAATTTAAGAATTACATTAACTGATGATCAACTAGATAAGTTAATATTTATTGATTATACTAAAGGATATTATTATGAACCATATATGATAACTTATTTTGAATATGATGAAAACTATGATGATAAAGATGAAGTAAAATTAACTTTTAAATCTGAAGATGAAATGTTAGAAAAATTGAAAGAATTAATTGCTCCTTTTATAAAAAAAAGAAGGTTAAGAGATATTGGTACACGCTATCATAGTACAATTTATGAAATGAATCATTATTGTAATAAAAAAATATCAAAGAAAAGAGTAAATAATGTATGATTAAGTCAATATTTATAATTATAGGTATAATTTGTTTAATTTTTCTTTGTTTATTCTTTTATTCTTGTTGTGTAATTTCTAGCAGGTGTTCACGAGAGGAGGAAAAACGTAGTGAACTTTACAAATGAGTGGATACAAGAAAAATTATTAAAAAAACCGTCTAATAAAAACTACGAGGATTATCCAAATCAAATGAAAAAAGAGTTAGAAAAACAAGCCAATAAGTTTGGTTTTGAAGTGTTTTCATATAATAAAGATCGATATTTATTAGCAGCAGTATTAAAAGATAAAAATGAAGATAGATTTATATCTGTAATGAGTAGAGAACTATCATGTTTCAAAGAACGCATGTATAGAGGTGTAGAACTTCGTTATATGAAAAATTCTAAAATGGCTAGTAGAACGGTTGTCACAAGTGTTTCTTGGAATGAAATAGGTATAACAGCTAGAAGAATAGTTGAAACTAGAAAAAATTTAGAAAATCGTCAGAGAGAGGAACAACAACAAAAAGAGTTAGAAGAAGAACTAGAAAAATAATAAAGAAAAGGGGAATATATTGAAAAATTATATAGAATTTATCAAAAATGATAAGCGAATTAGAATGTTTGGAAGTAAATCTGTATTAGAAGAAGAAAAAAACATTATTGATAATCTTCCACTTACTGGAAATGAAGGAAAAGATAGATTGATAATTCAACAATGTATAGATGATGAAAAATTAAAATCAAGTATATCGTATGAAGGTAATACAGTTCTTCCCTTTAATAAGATTGTCAATGAATATAGGAAATTACAGAAAGATGGTACATTAACTAAAATGACAGAAAGAATGTATAATTTTTTTCATCTTGATTGTGGTGATATAGCACACTATGATATTGGTGGTTATAGAGCATATTATAATAATTCTTTAAAACGATTAGAAACCGAAGTGTTAAGTCAAGATCCTTTTGTTCCTGGTTGGCATACAGATCTAGATAAAATATTTAAAGAATTAAAAATTGGAAAATATTATAAAGAAAGAGATAATGTTAATATAGATGTTGTTCCACTAAAAAATATAAAATCAATTGTTGAAGAATGTGGTTGGAAAGTAAAAGAAACTTTTGGTTTTTGGGATTTTAGTAAAAAAGAAGAATCTAATATTCCTTTTAAATTTTCTATTACTGTCACAAATAATATAGCATCCGATATAACAGATGGATTAAAGAATTATTATAATTATTTTGATAAAGACAGTTATATAGAAGAGTTAGTAAATCTAAATAAAGAATTAAAAAAAGATATGACTATAAGCAATATTGTTCATGAAGTTGAATATAATATGAGATTGCTTTCAAAAATGATTGAAACATTAGTATATAAAACTAAAAATGAAGCGTTAATATTAGAAGGAACAAATAGACTTAATAAAAATAATTACGATTTAGAAATAGAACTGGAAAGGTAGGCGATAGATATTAGTCTATATAGTGAAGTATTAAAACAAGCAAGTATTGTAGATGTATTGAACTATTATGGATTAAAATTAAATCATAATAAATGTTTATGTCCTTTTCATAATGATAACAATCCTAGTATGGTTGTTAATCATAAAAAGAATATAGCAACTTGTTTTGCTTGTGGTACTGGTGGAAATGTTATTTCTTTTGTACAAAAATATGAAAAGATTGTTAATAACAATGATATTTCATTTAATGAAGCAATAACTAAAGTTGTATCTGAGATTTGTCATTTAAATATTGATGTATCTCATCTCAAAAAAAATAAATATAATAATAAGTATTTTGTATCTTCAAGAAGGTATACTGAAGAAGAACAAAAACTTTTACAGTTAAATGAAAAATTAAATAAATTATTTAGTTATAATTTAAGTGTATCTAAAGAACCTAAGGAGTATTTATATAAAAGAAAAATAACAGATAAAGATATGAAAGATGTTAGTATGGGATTTGCTCCTAAAGGTCAATTATTAAAAATCTCAGAGAATAATGAAAATTATCCACGTTCTGCATTAATTGAATTAGGATATTTAAGAGAAAATGATTTTGGGGATTTATATGAAACTTTTTCTGATAGAATTATGATTCCGATTCATGATGAAAAAGGAAATATAGTCACTTTTTGTGGTCGTACTATTAAAGATGAAACACCTAAGTATTTGCACACCCCAGAAACTAAGATATTTCAAAAGAAAGAATTATTATATAATTTTTCTAGTGCTAAGCCATTAGCATATAATAATGAATTAATTTTAGTGGAAGGTTATATGGATGTTGTAGGTGCTAAAAAAGTGGGATATGAAAATGTAGCAGCACTCATGGGTACAGCTCTTACAGCAGAGCATATAAAATTAATAAAGAATAATCGTTCAACAATTACATTAGCATTAGATAACGATTTTGATAAACAAGAGAATATTGGAAGAACAAAAATGCTTCAACACATTCCTGTATTATTAAGCGAAGGATTTAAAGTTGATGTAATAGATTTTTCTAAAATAGGTGATTATAAAGATTTTGGAGTTTTAGGAGAAAACGAAATACCATATATGGAAGTTCAGAAAGCAAAAACCTCTGGTTTTTCTTATTTATTAGATTATAAATATTTTAATGGATTAGAATTAAATGTTGAAAACATTTCGCTTGTATACAAACAATTAAAACAAGATAAGGTTATAAACAATACGTATGATGAATCTCTTTTTAAAGAATATTTATTAGATAGAACAGAATATTATAAAAAAGAATTGGATGAAATACTTTATCCTAAAAAAATAGTAGAGAAAGAAAATGCTTTAAGTAAGTTTAATTCAAAAGCAATGAGTAATTTTCTTTATTCCGAATTAAAATTACAAATAGATAAAATGGATGATATTGTTTTATCTTCTTATTATTCAAGTTTTAAAAGTTCAGTAGAAAGTAGATTAGTGTCTATATTTAATAAAGATCCTGAAATGTATTTAGATTATAATTCTTCAACATTAAATACTAAACTTTTATTAAATGAATTTCTAAAAGATAATAAAGAATATTCAGATTTTGAAACTCTTAATCGTTTTAAATATACTAATGTATTTGATAAAACTTATATAAAAAATGCTAATGGAAGTGCAATGATAAGATTAAAGGATAATCAAAAACAAATGGTAATAGACCAATATGAAAATAGTTTATCTGATGAATCTAAATTGGCATTAGAGGAAGTAGAAGAATTGTATATTATAAATAGTATAGAAGACCTTGATGGTATTTTGAATTATGATAATAATACTCTTCATATAATAAAAGATAGTTTGAAAGATAGAATGTTTTTAAATAAAGATAAAATGGAATTTTTTAAATATGGCAATCTTTTTCCTAGCATCAATAAAGAATTTATAGATGACAAGTTTAAAGGTTCAACTGGTAATTTTAAAACTATTTTATTTTATAATAATTTAGATAATAAATTAAATATTGATAAAACTAATGTTATATCAGAAAAAGAGTTAAAAAAAATTGAAGACTCAAAATCTAAAGAACAAAGTATTTCAAAAGAAGCTATTATCAAACAAGATTATGAATTTTCTATTAATAAGATGTTATTAGTGGAAGATAAAGAAACTGATACACATTATTTTGTAAGAATACCATTTACTGGTGCTAAAGAATATTTCTATATACCAAAAAGTGAATGTTTAAAATCAGATAATGGTGATACTATTTTTACAAAATTAAAATACGGACAATCTTATCCAATTTATAATTTAGAGGGTGAATATATAAGCACCAAAAGTTTTGATGAATTAAAAGAAAATTGGGAAGATAAAACTAAAAAAAACGTAAGGGCAGTAGAAAATAATGAAGAAATAACATCAGCTCCAAAAGAAGATGATATTTTGTATGATAATAATTATATATCAAAATATAAAGAACCGATTTGTAAGATATATCATTCTAAAATATATTTGGAAACAGAAAAAGGTTTTTACATAAAAACTGAAGATTCAAATGTATTATTATTTGCGATAAAGAAAATATGTAATTGGACAGATAACAAGAGTTATTTAATTATTGCACCACGAAAGGGAATATTTAATAGTGGTATTTCAAAATATAGATTAACAGGATTTAAGAAAGACTATGAAGGAAAGTTATCTTTTTCCGAAATAAGTAAATATGTTAAGGTGTTTACACCTAGTAATTTAAAGAATAAGGAAGTATTAATTTTAGAAGTACCAAAATCAAAATGTAGTTTTAAATCTAATTATATAAAAATACCATTAGTTGTAGACAATATAGAAGGATATATTGAAGTCAATATAGTAAAGAGTAAGATTGGTAAAGAAAAGGTAGTATTAGAATTTTTAAAGGATGAACAAATTGGATTTCATAACGTCAATGATGAATACATTAATCATTATACTAGTTCTAAAATTATAGATAGCTATAATGAAATGTTAAATAGTAAGATAATTCAATTACGTAGTTCTAAAGAAGTTGTTTATGATGTACCAGAAAAGGAGGCAGCATAAAATGGATGGTAATGCAAAACATGATTTAGAGCATACTGCTGAAAAGTCTGTATCAATGTCTGCGAAGATAAGTAAAATTTCTACCATTTTATTTGGTAGATTTTTAATTAGAGCTAATCGTTATTATCAAAAACATTTTTCATCATCAATGAAAGCATTAAGAAAAGATGGACCAACTAAAGAATTGTGTGTATCTCCTCCGTTAACAAGAGCAGAAGTGAAACAAATAATAACTGCTTGTCGTGAAAATAATGTTTTAATGGGAATTAAAAAGATGCACCCAGATGGTGAACTTAGTAGCAATAAATCATTACATCAGCAAGAAAAAATTGCACGTAATGAAATTAAATACAAAAAATGGGATGACAGGCGAAAAGCAACTTCAAAGATTAAGTTTATAAACAATTTTTGTAAATATAAGGCAGACAAATATAAAAACATTTCAGCGTATAATATGAAACTATCTAATAAGTGGTTATCAAGACAAGAAAAAATTAAAAAAATAAAATCATTAAATAAGTATTGTCAAAAGAAAGCAGAAAATTATAAAAAAATTGCTATTCAAGAAAAGACCAGAGATGAAGAAGAACAATATGTTATTATTTTTAATAAGAGTAAATTATCTTTCTTTAATGAACAATTAGAAAAAATACCACCTAATAGATTAAAACAAAATACAAAAAATGAGATACCAGATTTAAATAAGGATGGAGTATTAGATGATAGAGATATAGAACCAATGGTATCAAAAGGTATGAATCTTCAAATAGATGACCTTAATAAAATAGGAGAAGATTTTGGCTCATGTCCTGTTAGAGATTATACAAAAAATTATTGTGTTCAAAAAATTACTAAGGAAGAATACTGTGAGATAAGAGAAGAGTTATTTGAATTAACAAGTCATGGTGCTTGTGTATTAAATGAAAAAGAAATGATAATTGCGATTCGTTCTGAAGATTTAGAAGAATATAGAAGATATGCTCCAGAGCGTCCAATAAAAGAGTATGGTGCATCTGGAGGTAGAGCAATAGAAAGTGAATCCAATTTACATGATATTATGGAAATTGAAATAAATGATATTAAGAGATATAAAGAGTTTAAGGAAACTTATTCATCTAAAGATTATGTAGCATCAATTGCTCCAAATGGGACAACGACAGTCTTATTAAAGGAAACTGATACAAGACAATTAACAGAAGCTAGTAAAAAAAAATCCAAAACGGAGGATTTGGTAAAAGAGGCAAATGAATTAGCAGAAAAAAACAAGAGTGATAAAGTTATAGAAAATGTTATTTTAGAACAGGAAGAGGAAAGAGAATTTGATCGTTAAACGAAATAAAAAGAGTAGTATTGTAATTATCTTGTTAATAATGTTAATCGCCTCTTATTATACGCTTAGAGTTTGTAGTTTATCAGAAGTTGCTGGAAAATTTGAATTTTCTCATTTGACTGAAGCATTAGACAAGCTTCATATTATTACAACTCCTGTAATACTAAATATGAAGACTATTACTACTTCATTATTTGTTGGTATTTTTTCTTGGTTAATTGTTCAGACAATTATGAACCAAAATAAAAAGAACTTGCAAGAAAATACGTATGGTAGTGCAGAGTGGGAAGATTCAAAGGCAATAAAACCTTATTGTGAAAAAGAATTAGAAAAAAATCAAATATTTACGGCAACAGAAATGTTTGCAAAAAATATGAGAATATCCAAAAGAAATAGACACCTAATTTTGATTGGTCGTCCTGGGAGTGGCAAAAGTAGGTATTATTTTAAAGTGAATTTATTAAATGCAAATGGAGAAACGTTTGTTGTCACAGATCCAAAGGGAGAACTAGTTAGAGATTGTGGAATGTCTTTAGTTAATCTAGGTTATGATATTCGTGTATTAAACTTAGTAGATAAGTCAAAGTCTGACCACTTTAATCCATTAATGTATATTAAAAAGATTAATAAGACTATTGATAATAGTAAAGAAACTCAAGAGTGGATAGCCGAAGATGATGTAATGACATTGATAAATACTATAATGGTAAATACAAAATCAGAAACAATTGAATCCAATACTGGTGACCCATTTTGGGAAAAGGCAGAGATGGTTTTCTTACAAGCAATAATTTATTATATTATTTTTAGGTGTGATGACAAGGAAAAGAATTTTAAAACGGTATTAAAATTAATTAGATTGGCAGAACCAGATAAAGAAGGTAATTCAACATTAAGTAGAATGTTTGACGCTTGGGCTGAAATAGAACCTGATAACATTGGCGTAAAACAATGGAAACATTTTAAAGTATCTGCTTCATCACCTAAAATGATGAGTACAATCATTATGACTGCATCTGCACGTTTAGCACCATTTAATATATCTGAAATAGAAAATATGACTATTGATGATACTATGGAATTGAATAGAATTGGTGGTAAAGGTGATGAGGGTAAAATAGCATATTTTATTATTAATAGTCCAAACGACTCAACTTTTAATTTTATAGCAAGTATTTTATATACACAGATATTTTCTATAATAGATGCAAACGCTAGTAAGAATAATGGTTCGCTTTCAACTCCTGTTCAAATATATTGTGATGAATGGGCACAATTAGGAGTGATACCACGCTATCTAGAAAATCTTGCGTATGTTCGTGGTCTTAATTGTGGAATAACTACCTGTCTTCAATCTTTATCACAATTGAAAAAGGTGTACAAGGATAATTGGGAAACGGCATTAGACTGTTCTGACTATGTTCTATTTTTGGGCTCACGAAGTAAAGAAACTTTAGAATACATGAGTTCAATGCTGGGAAAAAAATCGTGGTATAAAAAGTCGTCTGGTCGTACTTATTCAAGGCAAGGTTCATCATCTTATAACTGGGACATTGTTGGTCGTGAATTAGCATTTGTGGATGAGCTTGCAAGAATGGAAAGTGGTTATGGTATTTTATTAGTAGCAGGTATGCGACCTTTTTATTCAAAGTTATATGATTTAACTAAACATCCAAGATACAATGAGTTATTTGAAAGTTGGAATGAAAAAGAAACCATCAAGAATAAATATGATCATTCAATAGAAAGAGGTATAAGTAAAGAAACAAGAAATAAACAGCAAATGTTTAGGGAATTAGGTTTAGGATTTGTAAAAGTTAAACCTGAATTTAAGGCAAGAGATTTAACTAAATATGAAGAACGTAAATTTAACGAAGATGCTATATTGCTTTCATCTAAGAGTTTAACAGATGAATTATTGGATAATTTATAATTATATTTTTTTAATACAACAGTTTACTATCGTGAACTAAAAAAGAAAAGGAGAAGAAAAATGAAAAAAAGTAATTTGGCAGTTAGTATTAAGCAGTTAGGTAAAAAAGTAGTTAGTTTATTTAATGTGGTTTTTTGTGGTTTTATTTTAAGTATTAATAGTGTATATGCTGAGGGAAGTAATACAAGTAGTATTGATGGTTTTATCACATTCGTTTGTGATTGGTTATTAAAGATTGGAGGCGTAGTTGCTTTAATCGGTGCTGTTATGTTTGCTTTAGGATGGCAACGTGATGATGCTGAAGGTAAAAGTAGAGGATTAATGACTATGATGGCAGGATTCATGGTCATTGCTATTAGTCAATCTAAAGGTTTATTTGGACTATAATAAGGAGGGCTAATAGATGGCAGGATTAATTGAAAAAATCTTTCAAATATCCTTTAAAATATTAGGTTTTAAAATTGATATTAGTGATTTTGTTGGAACAATACGTAATTTATGTAATTGGAATTCAGTCACAAAAACCACTATATGGTCATTAGCATCAAATATTCATTCAATTATTGTGCCGATAGGATTAAGTTTATTAACTCTATTCTTTTTGTTAGATGTGACTAAAAAAGTAATGGATTATGAGAGATTTAGTTGGGAACGGATGGTGTTTACATTCATCCGTTTTCTCATCTTTAAAATGTTAATTGAAAATTCATTTGAATTACTTTCATCCATAATGAGTATATCAAATAATATTCTTACACAAGTCACAAGCTCGTTATCAGCTTCATCATCTATACCAGATCTTGCTGTTCAAATGGGAGATTTAGTTAGAAATGCAGGTAATATTGTTGAAAGAGGTTTTATGGGAATTATTATATTAATTCTTTATATACCATTTATGGGTACTCTAATTGGTGTACTAGTTCAAGTTTTCTTGCGTATAGGTAAATTAATTTTAAGTTTTGCATTTTCTCCTATACCTATTGCAATAGGTACTTGGGAAGATGGACAAAATGTTTGTAAAAGATTCATAATGTCAACTATTGCACTTGGAATTGAAGCATCAATGATTGTGGTAGCAACAGCAATATATTCACTAGCATTATCCACATTAACTGATGCAGGTTCAATTAGTTCTATGGTAGCAATAATGTTTTTAAATGGATTCTTAATGGCAATGATTTCTATGACTAGTACAATGGCAGAAAGGTGGGTAGGTGCATAATGGATAGGATAGAACCTAGAATACATGATGAAATAAAGGATTATAAAGAAAAGTTCTATAATTTTACTTTAAGACAATGGTTATTTGGAATTCTTATTATTATAACTACTGTACCATTATATTTGTTTTTAACACCTAAGATAGGAAGTGATCTTACGGGATGGATAGTTATAATAGTTGCTATACCAATAGGATTTTTTGGATTTATACCTATACAGGGATTAAACGCTGAACGTATAATATTTTACTGGAAACGTAATTATATTAACTTCGCAAAGCCTATTTTATATAAAACAGAAGCAGAGTTATTAGAAGAAAAGAACAAGAAAAAGAATTCTAAAAAATCTAAACCTAAAGTCAATAAAAAGGAATTAAGAAATAATAAAAAAGAAGAAAAATTAAAGTTGAAGGAATTGAAGAAGGAACGTAGTAGGCAAAGAGAATTAGCACGTGCTAAGAAGAAATTTGGTATTAATACGTTGGAGAATACTACCAGCAATTTTTCGTTAAGTAAGGAAGAGGCACAAGTGCTATTAAAACTCGCTAAACAAGTTGTTGGAAAGGATAATAGTGTGATAAATGAAAAAACAGAAAAAGAAGGGTTTAAAGAAGAACAATCAAAAGAAGAATAAAGTATTACCAAACAAAGTATTTATTCCTAAAACTAATCAAGAAATTATTTCTTATATGTTTAAGGAAATAGATGATAGAACAGGTATTTTTAGACTAGATGAAGATACTTATTCTATTTGTATTGAATATTCTGATGTATCATTTGCTAAAGCTAATGAAGAAGAAGCAGAGAATATATTTTTTAAATGGTTAGAGTATTTACATTCATTTAGAGAAGACACGCATATACAAGTTATCAATGCAGGAACACCTATAAAGACAGAAAAATATAAAGAAAAATTTATATTTGAAAAAGAACATTTGAAGGATGATAAACAAGTTCAAATTGCTGATGAATTAAATACTCTTATAACAAATTCATTAGGTACTAATGAGGATACTTTACAAACAAAAAGATTTATAGTAATATCATTAAAAGCAAAAAATTTCATTGAAGCAAACGCATTATTCTTAAATATATTTTTGAAGACTGAACAAAAATTAAAAGAATTAAAATCAAAAGTAAATTTAGTCACAGTAAAAGATAGATTAAAATTTATTTATAACTTCTTTAACGTTGAATCAGTAGAAGATAAGAATATAGATAGTATAAGCGAATATGCTAAAGAAAATAACTTAACCATATTTGATGTAATTGCTCCTAAAAAAGTTATGATGCGTGAATCTGATCTTATTGAGATAGATGATAAGAAATTTATTAGAGTTTTATATGTATCTAAATTACCTAAAAGTTTAACTCCTAGATTTTATAATAGGATTACCACAATGGAAGATATTAATTTAATTACAACATTAAATATAAATCCTACTAATTCTGCTAAGATGATAAAAGTTGTTGATAAAAGTTTATCAGCAATGGAAACTGAACGTCTTGAAAAAATTAAAAGAGCAGGTAAAAGTAATCTTGATTATGAATATGTTAAGGATAAGAAGTTAGAAACAAAAATATCTAATGCAGAACAATTGCAATACGATTTACAAAAGAATAATCAAAAGATTTTTCAAAATAATTTTTTAGTGTGTATAACTGCTAATAGTTTTGAAGAATTAGAAGACCAAACAGTTAGAGTTCAGGAAGTTGCAGCAGAAATGTTAATAGAAATGAAACCAGTATTGTGGCAACAATTAGAAGGTGTACAAAATATTCTTCCTTTAGGTCATAATAGTTTGCAATTTCAAAGAACTTTAACAAGTGAAGCAACAGCAGTAAATGTACCATTTAATAGTAAAGACTTCAATCATGAGAAGTCTTTATTTTATGGAGTAAATCTTGTTAGTAAAAATGCTATCTTTTGTGATAGAAAGAAATTAATAAATGGTAATGGATGCGTACTTGCTACTTCTGGTGCTGGGAAATCGTTTAATGTTAAAACTATCATAGAACAAATATTAATTCGTTATCCTGAGGATGAAATTTGTATTATAGAACCTCAAAATGAGTACGGTGGATTATTAGAAGTATTTGGTGGACAAAAGATATTCATATCTACTAATTCAAATACTCACATCAATCCATTTGATTTATCATTAAATTATGGATGTACTGATAATGGAAAAAGTGAACCAGTAAAAAGTAAAGTAGAATATATTATTGCTTTCTTAGAAAGTATAGTAGGTGCTAATGCTTTAACTGGTGGACAAAAAACGATCATAGACCGTTGTACTAAAATTATTTTTGAGGATTATGAGAAAAGTAATTTTACTGATGATAGTTTATTACCTACATTACCAGATTTTTATAATATGCTTTTGAAACAACCTGAAGAAGAAGCAAAAGATTTAGCTTTAATTATAGAAAGATATGTTAAAGGTTCAATGGATTTGTTTTCAAAGAAGACTAATATTGATATTCAAAATAGATTAGTATCATTTGATATTAGTCAATTATCAGCATCATTACAAACTACTGGATATTTAGTTGTATTAGACCATATACAGAATAGACTAGCAAAGAATAAAGAGTTAGGTAAATATACCTGGATTTTTATAGATGAATTTCATATATTACTTGCTAATCCATATTCTGCTCAATATGTTGCTAATTTCTATAAAACTGGAAGAAAATTAAATGCTTTAAATACAGTAATCTCACAACAAATATCTCACTTATTAAGATCGGAATCTGGTAAAGATATTTTATCCAATTCAGAGTTCGCATTAATATTAAAACAAAAACCTTTAGATTTACCATCTATTTGTAATATCTTTAATATTAGTGATGAAGAATCCATGTATGTTCAAGGTGATGCACCAACAGGACAGGGATTAGTTGTTTTTGGTTCTGATGTTATACCTTTTACCAATAAAGTACCTAAGGATTATTTAATCTATCAAGTTAATAATACTGATAGTCAAGTACAGGCAAGATAGTTATGAAAGACAAAACTGAAAGAGATGTTAAAAAGTCCATTGATAGATTATCAACATTATCATCAGAAGCATCTAGTCATACATTTGAAACAATTGATAAGATTGCAAAAAAGACCTCGGATTTCATTGAAAATAAGTCCATAGACGAAGAATTAAATAACAACGATAAAGAAGTTGAATCAAGATTAAAAACTTCTGAAAACGCAACAGAAAACGAAAATAAGCAAGATTCAACAACTCAGCAGGAGAATAACTCTACTAGCAAGTTGAAAACTAATGTTAATGATACTGAATCTAATAATTTAGAAAATAAAGAAACTAATATTGAAGGAGTAAAGTCGGATAAGGATACTCCTAAGAAAAGTAAATTAAAAACAGTAGTAGAAAAAACAAATAAAAAAGTTTTTAAGTTTAATGATAATCAAGGAAAAGTATCTAAAGTTGCTACTGCTGTAAGTAAGAGTGGTGAAAAGGTTTCTAAAGTAGGTAGAACAATTGTAAGAACTTCAAGAGAATTAAATAAAGCAATGAGTGAAGATGGTAGTGGTACAGATTATATTAATGAAAAAATTACTCGCAAAATAAAAACTAAGACAACTGATAAACTTAGAAAGAGTACAAAGAAAGCTGCTAGTAAAGCAGGTAAAAAAATTAGTCAAACTCTTGGTAAAAAATTATTTCAAGTTGCTAAAACGGTAGTTATGAAATTAATAAAAATGTTAATCTCTCTTTTAGCTGCAACAGCGGAGTTTATTATTCCTCTTGCTCTTATTCTTATTATAATAATTGCTGTATGCTCTATATTTGGTTCTACCATGTCTGAAACTTCTTTAAATTCTTATAAAGAATATCTTGATAGTATTCAGGAAGAGTATGATAAAAAAGTAGATAAATTTTTAGAAGAAAATCCAGAGGGTATAGTATTTGCAGTAGATGGTAGTTATGGTCGTATAGATTGGAGAATACCATTATCAATTATGCAAGGTACTGGTGCTGAGTTAGAATTTGATCAAACTGAAAAAGATTTAATTCAAAAATTTAAATCAGAAGGATTGTTAGAAAAGCACGAAGTATTAGAACAGAAAGTAGAGGAAACCGATGATGAAGGTAATACAGTAGAATCAACTATCAAGGTATTAGTTATTACTAATAGCATGTATGAAGATTATATGGATTGGTGCAAGGATAATTATTCATATATATCCGATTTTAATAAAACAAAAAAGGTATCAGAAGGAACTGATACTTATTTTTCTAATGATCAGTTGGATATGATTGAAATGTTATATCAATCTGATTTTTTTGCTGAGTTTTTAGGTACAAATTTTAAAACAAAAACACCTACTTATGGAAAGACAGATGTTCCTTTAAATTTAAATACTGAGCATTTTAATTCAAAAAATACTTTAGCAACATCAGGATTTAAAGGACAATGTACTTGGTTTAGTTTTGGTCGTGCATTACAGGTATCAGGTAAAAAGATGCCAACAGGTAATGCTCAAACTTGGATTAATTCTGCAATAGCTATGGGTTATGAAACAGGTTCTCAACCATCTTATAATTCTGTTGTAGTATTGTCATCTGATAGGTTCGGTCATGTTGCTTTTGTAGAAGCGTATGATGGAGAAACAATCACCATATCAGAAGGAAATATTGGTAATGCTTGTAGAGATGATGATAGTTGTAGTCAAGTAGAATATGCTAATGAACACGCAAATGAATTAGTGAGAACAAAGACTTATAGTTCGTTTGATGAATATAGAAGAATAAATAAAAATAATGGATATACCATTATAGGGTTTATCTATTTAGATTAAGGAGAAAAAATGAAAAAGAAAAAATTATGGATATTATTAATAATAGTATTATTTTTGTGTAGTTTAACATCTGTGTTATTTAATTATAAGGATATTAAAAGAAATATAGAAATTGCCAAAGAAGAGAAAGCAGAACAAGAGGAAAAGGAAGCAATGTTAAAACAGGATTTAATCAGTCCTGTTTTAATTTTGAAGCAAGATAAATTAATTATGTATCAAGGTGATGAAATAAATTATAAATCATTTATTAAAGAAGCATCAGATAATCTTGAAGGCGATTTAACAGATAAAGTTAAATATACAAAGATAGATACTTCTAAAACAGGAGAGTTTTATGTTGATTATGAAGTAAGCGATTCAGCTTCCAATGTTATTAAAGCAAGATTATTAGTAATTATTCGTGAAAAACCAAAATTTAGGGATTAATTTAATATGAGTGAGGTGATGAAATATGACTGATGAACAATTATTAGCCAAGTATCGTAAGTATAAGAAAAAGAGAAATATAATTATAATTTCAATATTATTAATTGTTATTATCTCTGTATTTATATTTTTATCTATCAGTAATACTTCATCTAAAGAAGATGAAAAGCCAAAAGAAATTACTAATATACCAGAGGTTAAGGATGAAATAGCCCCAGAAATAAAATTAAGAACAAATAGTATAGAAATTACGGAAGGGGGTGATATAGATTATTTAAAATATATTGAAAGTGTTATAGATGATAAAGATGGAGATCTTTTAGAAAATATTATTTATGAAGAAATAGATACCTCTAAAATCGGTGAACAAAAAATAATATATACTATTTCTGATTCTTCTGGTAATACTTCACAAGAAGTTGTTATAGTTAATATAAAAAAGAAAGAAGAACCAGTATCACCACCTAAGGAAAATACTTTTTCTAATAAAGTTGAAACACCTAAAAAAGAAGAATCTAAACCATCAACTAATAATAATACATCTAATAATACAGCATCACCACAACCTGAAACTCCTCCCCAAGAAGAATCACCAAGTAATCCATCTAATGAAAAGATTGTTAAATACTTTTTATTTAAAGATGGTTATACAATGTTAAATGTTTCAGAAGTTTGTGCTGCAGAATTGAAGAAAACAAATAGAACAGGTATTTGCAGTCCAATTCAGGACGAGAACGGAATCTATTTGGGTATGATGTTAGAAACAAATTAATATAGAAAAGGAGAAAAGAAAAATGAAAGAAACATTTACAGAAGAAGAATATCAAGAAATTTCAAAGTTATATAGTAGTGAAGTATTAAAAAATCATTATGGGAATAAAGATAATTATTTAGAATATGATGGTTATAAAAATTTAAATGATTTAGAATTATTACCAGAAGAATTTGAGCTATTATGGAAATTACAAGAATTATTAAATACTTATGATTTATATAAAACTCAATTAAGTAAGAATATGTATGATACTTTAGAAAATATCAAAACATTATATTCAAATTTATTTAAGGAAGAAATTTAAATGAATAAAGAATATATAAAAGAACTGTTTAATGAATATCAACAGAATTTTATAGATAGTGGTTATGATATGGAAACACCAGAAGATTTAGAAGATTTTATGGAATCTATTATAATTTCAAATATGGAATATGATTTTCATATATATCCAGATGTTAATAAATTATTTAATAAAAACCATAACAAAGAAAATGCAAAAGAAGAAGTTGATTTAGAAAGATAATTTTTTTAATGTTTTAGTTTACTATCGTGAACTTAAAAAAGAAAAGGAGAAAATAAAAATGAAAAAATATAATTATGTATTATTAGCAGAAATTCTTAGAATGAGAAGAATTTCATGTGGAGTAAGTTTAAGACAATTAGCAAACGAAGTGGGTATCAGTCATACTGAATTAGCAAGAATGGAGAATGGTAGCAGGTCAAATTATAATTTATTAACTATAATAAAAATCTGTAATACTCTCAGCATGGATTTTGTAAAGTTATTAAAAATAACGGGTTATTTGCCTGTTGAAGATGGAGATTTGGATGAAACAACTTTATCAAATATTGAATCTTTTAATAAATTAGAAGAGGAATTTCCTAAAGGGAAAGATGAAGAAGGATGTATAGTTTTGGAGATTAAAATAAATGAGTAAAATGGATGAATTAATAAATAAATATTATATTGCAATTTTAGAATATGAATATTATTTAAGTTTATCTAATAAAAGTAAAATTAATACTATTAACATTCCTAATGAAAATAAAGAAATATATTTACAAATATACAAAGCTATGGATGAAATACAAGATAGAGATTATATGCCGTGGCGATTATTAAAAGGAGATTTAAAAACAGAATTGACTAAAATCTTTAAAGAGAATAGAGACTCTATCCAACATTATTTAAGAATATGTGATATAGTTTGGGATGAGTTTTATTCTATGTTAGAGGACGATTTAACAAATCATTTTAATACTTTAGGAAAGAATATAAATGATTATAAAGTTAAAGAAGAAATAACAAATATTGTTTTTGATATTTCTTCTACGACTAAATTGGATAAAAAAATATACTCAGAAAACACATTAAGATTTCAAAATATAGTTTCTAAATTTTCTAATATTGAAGATGAATATTATAAAATCATAAAAAAAGATGAAAAAGAACAAGAGGAGGAATTAGAAAAATAATGGATACTTTAATTATAAGTAAAGAGGACAATATTTTGCATATTTTTAATAAAGGATACATAATTGATTATACTTTTTATGATTGTAAAGGTCACAATTTGGATGGTGGTGTATTAGAAAGTTCAAATGAAAAATTTAATACTAACAAGATTAAAGATGAAATAATAAGTATGTTTAAAGAAACTATTAAGTTTACAGAACCTTATATGATTTTAGAAGGTGAAAAAGCAGATAATTTGTTAGAATTAATTGAAATGGAAGATTATAAAAATACTCAGTTAAAGGTTAATAGTTCTTTATCTCCTATTAAAAATCATACATATATAGAAATAGAAAGATAAAAAAATATGGCATCTATACAAGTGTCATTATTAGATTATTTTAGTGATAGTGAAAATTTTACGTTAAAAGAAGCTGAGTATGTAGTACAACAAGTTTTGGATTTAAATGTTAAAGAACCATCTATCAGAGCAAGAATTTATGAAGGAATAGAAAAAGGATTATTTAAAAAAGTTTCTAGGGGTGTATATAAGACTTCTAAGAATGGATGTGAATGTTTATTAATCAATGGAGATGGTAGAGATTTATCTATGATACCTAGTAATTCAGTTGATGCAATTATTACAGACCATCCTTATCAGTTATCCACAAATAAAGGCGGGAATCGTGATTTTACTAGTTCCTATTCGTGTTTTCAATATAATGAAAAAGACTTCCAAGAAAAGTTCCGTGTTTTAAAACAGGGAGCTTTTTTAGTTGAGTTTTTACCTGAGGAATCTGGGGGGAATTGGGAATATCTTAATAAAATTAAAAATATGGCAAAAGAATCAGGATTCCTATATTATGCAAAAGTTAGTTGGATTAAAGGCAATCAAATAAATAATACTGGTAGAAAATCTAGTAATTGTGAAGATATTTTATTTTTGTCAAAAGGTAAAGCCAGAGAGTTAAGACTTGATACAAAAAAGAATATGAGAGAGTTATCCGAAGCAGGAATAAATGCTAAAGGTTTGTCTTCTGAACAAATTAAAAATATTCTAAAAGATAATAATTTACCAGTACATTACATGAGTGGTACTAATGGTATGCTACCGACTTCTTTTATATATGAACCACCTTCTAAACAAGAAAGAATAAATCAATCACAGAAACCCAAAGAATTATATTCAGCGATAGAAAAATACATTACGAAGGAATTTGAATGGGTGTTAGATCAATTCGCTGGTTCGTGTGCTTTAGGAGAAGCATCATTAGAAATTAATAGAAATTCAATTCTATTTGAAATAGATTCTGATATGGTAGATGAAGTAAAAAAATATTATGATAAAAACTCTTTAACATTTGAATTAATAGAAAAATCAGATGATTTTGATTTGGAAATGGATAGGTGATTATGAAAACAAAAATCTTATATGAAATAACAAATTTTTGTAAAGAATGTAGTTCTCACAATTGTTGTCCTGAAGAAGACTGTGTTCTATTTAGAATAGAAAAATTAGTTTTAAAAGAAAAAAACAATAAAAAGAAAAGGAGAAAAAAATGAGAAAACAATATGATGATTTTACGCAAATGAAGTTGAAAGAAATGTGCAAATCTATAAGTGATATGACTTATACTTATTTAGATCCTGAAACACAATTACCTACAAAAGTACCAGCATCACATTATGAAAAAATATTAGACCAAGTTAAAGAACAATACATGGGAGAAATAACTAGCAGACAGTTTTTAACTATTATGTATAATCAATTAACGGCATTAAAAAAAGAAGATGATAAGTATTTTCAACAAGCGTTATTGTGTATGGATTTGGGTATTAATCCAAAAGATATGAGAGTTGATGAACAATTAGCGTTATCAATGACGTATGATTTTATATATGATAGACAAAAGAATATGAAAAAAGATTATCATTTTTTAGATACAGAAGTTATAAATGCTTTTAAAGAAACTAAAGATAATCCAGTTATCCAAGCCCAAGCAATTAGAATGACAACAGATTATGAAGAATCACAAGAGCAAACAGAAACTATTGATAGAGATGATGACTATGATAGAGATTTTGATTATTAGGGTGAAATATGAAAAAATATGATATTGAAATTGAAGAAGTATTAAGAAGAGTAATTGAAAATGTTGAGGCAAACGATATAGGTGAAGCGATCAGCAAAGTTGAAGAACAATATGATAAAGAAGAAATAGTTTTAGATAGTTCCGACTTTGTTGAAAAAAGTTTTAATAATTTATATAGTAAAAAATTAGATAAAGATATGGATTTTTCCATTAAGTATGATTCAGAGGCAGGATTGTTATTTATTAATGCTGAAGGGTATAGAAATGCAGAATATGTTTGTGATTCAGCACGTGATATATGTAGATGTCTTGAATTATATGTTAGTGATTATGTAGAAGAATATGAAATAACTGCTGATGTAGGAAACAAAGATTATGAAGAAGAATTAGAAAGGGAATGAGATGAATAATAACTTTAAAGATTTTCTAAATGATTCAAATGCAAATGACCAAGTTTTTAAAACAAATTATAATTATGTTAAAATTCATAAGGAAAAATATGATGATAGATTTATCATAATATATTCTAAAAGAGAATCAAAAAATTTAAAACAATCAGATTATGTTGTATCTGGTTATTATGATTCACTAGATAAAATTCTATATAACAGCACTTATGAAATTGATGATTTGATTCCAAAAGATAATTCTATGTCATTAAATTATTTTGAAAAAATCACAGACAAAATATGCAAGGAAATAGATTTGTATATGGCAGATTATGTAATATCTAACGCAGAAGAATTTAGAAAGTTGGGAAACGAAAAATTTAAAGATATGGAAAATTGGAGAAAAAACGCTGCAACAAAACAAGTAGAAGGTTGTTTTATAGATAATGATGATTCTGTTTTAAAAATGCTGAATACAGGTAGTAGTTATAAACTAAGATATTTAGAAGAATTTAATAATAAAACTTTAATAGTTAATTACTTAAATAATCCAAAAGAAGTAGTAGAAAAGTATGCTTTGGATTTTATTGATGAAGCTAAAGAAAGTTTAGGTGCTGATTTGTTGGTATATGAATTTCAATTAGAATATTTAGATAAGATTAGAAAAAATTACAACAATGAATTTGCACATATTTATACAAACAGAAATATTTTAAATGCTTTAAAAGGCATTGAAGCTAAAAGTATAAATATAACTATTAAATATAATAACAATGAATTAACATTTAAATATGACTATAATAGATTATTATCAGAACTAAAAAATGCAACTTATAAAGGATATGAATATGGTTCTAATTATAAAAAAGTAAGAGAATTTTTAGAAGATAATAATGTAAAAAATGAGAATGGATATAAAGAAGATAGTTTTGTTTTTCAAAACATTACATCTATTACTTATGGAAAAAAAATATTATATACAAATGATATTTCTAAACAAGAAAAAGAAATTGAAAACGATGATTTTGATTTAGAAAGATAATTTTTTAATTTGAATGTTTACAGTATAAAAAATAAGAAAAGGAGAAATGATAATTATGTTAAATCAAGCAGTTTTTGTTGGTAGATTAGTAGCAGATCCGATAGTTCATGAAACAGATAAGGGTAATGTTTCAAATATTACCCTTGCAGTTCCTAGACCATATAAAAATGAACACGGAGAATATGAAGCGGATTTTATTGATTTTGTTTTATGGAAAGGTGTTGCTGAAAATACATCAGAATATTGTAAAAAAGGAGATATTCTTGGTATTAAAGCGAGGGTTCAAAGTGAGTTTAAAGAACAGGATGGTGAAAGAAAAAAAGTATTTAGTATTGTTGCTGAAAAAGTATCTTTTTTAACTTCTAATCGTAATAAAGAACACGAGATGTCTAATGATGATATAGAAGAGGAAATGGATAGATAAATATGATAATTGATGATGTAGAGATTGAAATAGTATATAGAAAAGAGGAAGGAATTGTTTATATAGGAACACCAACTTCTTCAGGTGTTAAGTATGAGTGTAATACAATAGAACAATTAAAAAAATCAATTATTACTTATATTGAAGACTATATTGATTATGAAAAAAAATCTTCTAAAGATGAATTTGAAATAGAAAAATAAAAATGATATGGGAGGAGAAAATATATTGAATAACAAACCACTAGAGAAAAAAATAGAGAGAATAGAACAATTAAAAAATAAAGAATTAGAAAAGATTGCAACTATAAATCAAATTCTTTCTGAATATGATAAACAATTAAAAGTTCTATATGATTTTAGAAAAGAACAAGAGAAAATATATCAAAGGCAACAAGAATTAGATTTGAAAATTCAAGAGCAATAATCATGAATAAAAGAATATTTGTAGATATGGATGGTACTTTGGCTAAATGGAATACTGTTTCTTTAGATACCTTATATGAACAATATTATTATAAAAATTTAGAACCTAATAGTAATTTACTATCAAATATAAAAAAATTAATTGAAAGAGGACAGGATGTTTTTATTCTGTCTTCTTTTCTTAATGATAGTAAATATGCTTTAGAAGAAAAGAATCAATGGTTAGATTTACATTTACCAGAAATAAAAAAAGATAAAAGAATTTTTGTGAAATATGGTGATAATAAGTCTGATTATATCCCTAATGGAATTAATCAAAATGATTATTTAATAGATGATTATACAAAGAATCTTTTAGACTGGAATATTGCAGGAGGAACAGGAATTAAATATTTAAACGGTATAAATCATACGAATAAAACTTGGAAAGGATTAATGCTAGAAGACAACAATTTAGAAAATAGTTTAGATACTATTTTTAACAATAACAAAGATAATAACACCTTAAATTATGAACTAGATATTTGTGATGAAATGTATTAAGAAAGGGGACAATATGAAGATAATTGTTAATAGATATGATAATAAAAAAGGTTTAGAGAATGTTCTATGGTATGGTGGCGTAGTTGCATCAATAGAGTGTGATGATAAAAGCAAATACGAATTATCAGCAAGAGGAATTGTTAGTTGTAAACTTATTGCAAAAAAAGATTTTGTTTTAGAAGAGGAGTTAGAAGAGTATGATGATTTTGATGAATCTACTGAAGATTATGAACGTGTATATAAGCAATCATTTTATCGTAAAGGAGAAGTTGTCGCTTGGTTAAAAGACAAAGGAGAAACAGGATTGTTTTATCATGGAATGAAAGATTATATAAAAGATGATGAACATTTAGTTTCAATATTAACAGATAATGATGAAAATTATGAATTAGTTTTTGATAATAACAATTGGATAGAATTATCATATTATAATCCAGACGGTGAGGTAGAATATGATGTTGTTTTAGATGATGATGATATTTGTAATGCAATTAAATCAGTTATGGAAGAAATAAGATCAAACGATAACTTTAAAAGAAAAGAATATTCTATTTATTGTAGGTCTGCACTTTATTCTGAAGAAGCAATTGAAAGACAAATACAAAATAATTTAACTGAAATAAAAAGAAAATATCCTAATTTAAAACAAGAAGATATTAATATATATGTTGATAATGGTTTTAGTGGTTTAGAATTAAATAATCCAGCTTTTTCATATTTATTAGAAGATTTAAAAACAAATAATATGAAGGATATTTATACCACAAGCATTGATAGAATATCAAGAAATATTATTAATGTAATGCAAATTCAAAATGATTTTAAAGACTTAAATACAGATATATATTGTTCAAAAGAAAAAATATATTTAAAAGATGCTTTTTCAAATATGGAAAAAGATTTGGAGATAGATTATGAAAAATAATTATTTTAAAGCGAAACAAAAACTAATAGATATGTATATAAAAAGTTTAGAGGAAGGAAATATTCCCTGGGAAAAAATGTGGATGTCATCTGCTCCATATAATCCAGTTAAAGGAACTAAATATAGAGGTGTCAATAATTTATTATTATCATATATTGCATCAGAAAGAGGTTATAAAGATAATAGATGGTGTACTTATAAAAATATAAAAGATAATAAATGGAAATTAGTAGATGCTAAAGGGATGGGTGTTCATGTAGAATATGTTTTAATGAAAAATATTCACGATAAAAAGAATTATAAGTTTGAAGAATATAAAAAAATTATTTCTGAAGATCCAACATTAGAAAAAAATTTTAGACCCAATACATTGCACTATGTTGTCTTTAATGCTGACCATATTGAAGGGATACCAAAGAATAACGAGATACAAAAAGAAGAGATAATTGATAATGAATTGGTTAATAAAATCATTAACAATTTAGGTGTTAAATATAAAGAAGAAGGAGATGAGGCATACTACAATGTAGTAGAAGATAAAGTGGTTATACCAGAAGCAAAAAAATTCAAAAATAACTATGCTTATTATTCAACTCAACTTCATGAATTAGCTCATTCAACAGGTCATGAATCTCGTCTTGATAGAGATTTAAAAAATAAATTTGGTACTCCTGAATATGCAAAAGAGGAATTAAGAGCAGAAATTAGTTCTTCTTTTCTTATGCAAAAGTTTGGTCTTGAATATGATGAAAAACATTTAGAAAATCATAAAGCATATGTAAAAAATTGGTTAGATATTTTAAAAGAAAAGCCACAAGAATTATTTTCGGCAATAAAAGATTCAAACAAAATAGTTTCTTATCTTGAAGATAAATGCATTGATAAGGATAAGACAATAGAACAAGGTTTTAAAATAGAAATGGAGATGGAATATGAATAATATAATAGATGTTTATGACAATTTAGCTACTTCAATAGAAGAAATTGAAGAATTTAGAATTTATGATTTTATATATTATTTAGGAATAAATAGTGTAGATAAAGATATACCAAAAGAAGAAATAGAAAGATTAATAAATATATGTAAAGAAAGTTCGGATAATTTTATTGATACTTTTAAATTGGCTAGAGCTTTAACTTCAATTGTATATAAAGAAAGATGTATGTCTTTAGATGAGTTGGAACGTGTTCCTTCTGAATCAATCAAACATTTTTATTCAGAAGAAAAAATGTTTGAAATGAGATATTATTTTGAAACATATGATGAAATAATAATTTCTCCAAAAGAGATAATGGCAGGTGTATCTTATACTATTGCTCGTGTTGTTCATAATGGTTATTGTGCAGAATTACATTATTGTAGCGATACAGGAGCAACAATAGAATACGGAACTAAAATATCTCATGATAGATGGGAAAATGAAATAGAAGATGCTAGTTGGTTTAACAAAGATTTATCAGATGATTATATTTTAAATAGATTAAATTGTTTATACGATGAAGAATTTTCTGATAATAAATTATCTGATGAAAGAGCAAAAGAGTTAAATTTAATTGATAATATTTTATCTAAACACAAAGTTGATGATATTGATTTATATATAAATGATAATGGTGATTTACTAGCGTTTGATGATTCAAATTATTGGAAGAATAAGGAGTTTTATGATTTTATGTTTAATGAGTTATTTGTTTATAATCGTGATGGTAAAGTAGAATTAATAGATGATTCTGATTACAAACAATTAGATGAATATAGAAAACAATATGAAGAAAAGATAAATGAAATAGAAATGGAGATAGAACATGAGTAGAACTAAAGCATTAAAACAATTAGCAAAAGAATTTTATAAATATGATTGTAATATTTATGATTTTTGTTATTATCTAGGATTAACAAATGTTAAAGAGAATATTAGTAATAAAGACTTAGAAATACTATTAGATAAGTGCGAAGAATTAAGAGGAGAATATACTGATCCGATTGAAGTAGGTCAATCATTAGCAAATGCAATATATGAAGATAAAAGTATTAAAATAAATCAATTGAAGGACTTAGATTGTGAAAAATTTAATGATTGGTATATTGATGGTAGAGAAGTAGGAAATGAATTAGAAATAGAAATGGAGAGAGAATAAATGAACGTTATATTTGGTTATAAAACTATGCCTGAATGGCATAAAAACAATTTAAAAAATTATTATATTTTAGATGGTATTTATACAGTATCACCTGATATATCAGAAGAGGATGCACAATTTATTTTTGATATTTGTAAAGATATTAAGAATGAAAAAGTGAATCCTTTTTCTATTGCACATTATTTAACTGAACATTATCTTAATGGAGATATTTTTAAAGAAGAATTACAAAAAGCAGCGTCAGGTGAAATAATATCAGCAGTTTATTATGATGATTTAAATTATTTACCTCTATTAAATGATAGAAATGAAATTGAACATTCATAGTTAATTCAGACGTTTTTTCTAGCATTTCGTGCATATTTAAGGTTGGATAATTGACTTTTTTTAATAAAAATGTTAGAGTATAAGGCAATTTAGGGGGGAATAATGAATAATATTTATTTTAGTGAGTTATTTAAATTAGCAGAAGACTTTGATAAGTTTTGGAATAGAAAATTCTATGAAGTAAACGTTAGGGGAAGCAGAATATATAAAAACTTTAACGATTATTATCAAAAACATCTTGAAAGTAAAAAACAAGAACAAGAAAAATATAATAATCCAGATAGAGAAATTTCTGAAGAAAGAAGAAAAGAGATTAGAGCTGCAATTACTAATGAAAAGACAATAAAAAAAGAAGGGCTAGATTTTATCGTATTTACTCATAAAATGAAGAGATATAAGGATATGAATTCTTTAGAAGACCTTTTTTCAGGAAAGACCAAACCAAAAGAATACCTTATTTATAATACAAGTGTTATTATTAGTTATGAAGAAAAAGTTGGAGATCATTATGAAAGTGGTTCTATTGAAGGTACATTTTGTTCAATTGCAAAAACCAAACCAAAATCAGATAGACAATTTAAAGAAACCTGTGAATTAATTGAAAATTCATCAATGGAAGAATTAATGGAAATATTAAGAAAAGATTTCAAAAAAAGCAAAATTGCATGGAAAAAACGATTTGAAGAAGAACTTGAAGAAAAGAAAAAAATGAAAGAAGAAAATAAAAAAGAACTAGAAGAAATAAGAAGAAAGAGAGAATTAGAAAAAGAAAAAAAATAATTTCTCTCTTTTTTTGTTGTAAAAAAAGGAAAGAGGAAATATATGAAAAATAAAAAAGAAATAAAAAAAGAAATGAAAAAATTAATTAGAGAAGTAAATGAATCACCATTAAATCGCTTTGAATTAAGTTATTATAATGGTTTAAAATACGAAGAATTAGATGAAACAATGGAAGGGGTTAAATATAAAATAAACTTTCATAAAAGGTTGATTAAAGCATTAAAAAAAGAAATAAAATCTTCTAAAACTAGCAACAAAGATTTAGAAAATGCAAAAGATTATATAAGTGAATTAGAGTATTCAAATAAAGCAGCATTTGAAATAATTAAGATAATAAAATCAAAAAAATTATATTATGAATTAAAAAAAGAATACAAAAATTATTCAAAAAAAGATAAAAAAAATACAAAACTGTCGGAGACTATTTGCAGGTCTTAGGAGTTCGTCCTAACAAGCTGATGGGTGTGTCAACACCATGCTTGATAGAAAAAATAAGACTATTGAATAACCTCAGTTGTAATTTTGAATTTGGAAAGGAGCTAAGATGGAATTTAAGTCAATGGAGAAGTGGCGAGTTCAAAGAGATTTAAATTTAACTGAAGTACAATTAGAGGAAGTTATACGAAGAGCAGGAAGAAGGCATCCAATGGAAGATTGGGTGCATCTTCGTGTATCTGGAAATGGTGAAGTAATAGAATATTTAAAATTAGAATTTGTTTATTGGTTGAAGGAAGTTTATTTTAACAAAGAAAAATTTTATCTTGATCTTGAAATAGAATTTTTTGAAAAACAAATTAGAAGATTAGAATCAGAATTAAATATATCTCCTTATGAATTTAAATATGAAGACACATCATTAAAAGATTTACGTTCATACTTTAATAAAAGTAAAAATGCAATTGGTAGAGCAGTCAATGAAATGAAAAAGCAAACTAATAATTCATATAAGTATTTAAAAGATGGTAGAGTTATGATTAATAAAGAAGGAGTTAAATGGTTGGCTGAAAAATATTTTCGTAGAGCATACTTAAAAGATTTAGAATTATATAAACTTGAATTACAAGAAAGAAAGATAAAGTTGGATGAATTCAACAGAAGAAAGATATAGCAAATTAAGAAGACAAAAAATTAATGTTATGCTTAACGAAGAAGAAAGAAGAATCATAACTGAGAAAGCTATTAAATATGGATTTGGTGATTGTCTTGCTGAATATATAAGAGCAGCGTGTATATATGAAAATATATATATTGAAGATGTTGAAGGTAAACAAGAGATATGTAAGATTATAAGTAAGTTTATAGAAACATTAAGAGAAATTTTAAAGGAACAAAAAAAGATATTAAATAACTATATGATAGATAAAGCAGATATTGAAGTTATTAGTAATCAAAATATTATCATTATTAAAATGATAAATAAGTTATCTAATTTATTAATATCTATTTTATCGGTTAATACAGAAAAGAAAATTCAACAAAGATTAGGTATGATTGAAAAGTATAAAGTTGATGAAATTTTCTATAAGAAAATTATGAATAATAATTATCAACATTTTATTGTAAGACCTTCTAATTTAAATAGACCTAATCAAAAACCTGTATATATAGTTTATTTAAATAATCATACTTATACTTATTCATTAGATGATATAAACCAAGAAGATTTAATTCAAAAGATAAACAATTGTAGAGATGTAGCAATGCAAAAGGATTTGTTAATATCATTTTATAGAGAAGGTAGTATTTTAAATTTTGGACTCATTATGGAATTTCAAGATAAAACAGCAGCAAAAGAATTCGCTAGTGAAATTAATTCACAATTCTTTTCATTAGAAGGTGATGCTTATACCAACAACAGCTAGATGGTCGGTTCATGGTGTCCAAGGTAGAATAGATTGTATTAATTATATTAAGGATTCTAAAAAGACAAGAGAAGGAACATTAATAACTGGAGTTAATTGTTCCTCTCAATTTGCTGCTTATGAAATGAAAGTTAATAATGATAAATTTCATATAACAGAAGATAATGATAGTCGTACTTGCTATCATGGTTATCAATCTTTTGATCCGAAGGAAAAAGGATTAACTCCAGAGAAGGTTCATGAGATGGGAGTTGAATTAGTAAAAAGATTATATCCTGAATTTCAAGTATTAGTCACTACACACGTTGATAGGTCGCATATACACAATCATTATGTTATTAATGCTGTTAATATGAAGGGGAGAAAATTAGAGGATAGACTTGCTAATCCGATTGAAGGTTTGTATGGACTAAGAGATATGAGCGATAAGATTGCATTAGAATATGGATTAAAAATAATTGAGGACGCTCCAAAAATTGGAAGATTTGGTAGAAGTAAATATTTATATAATGAGGCAACTAAGACTTGGCGACAACAGATTATAGAAAAGATTGATTATTTGAAAACAAGGTGTTTTTCTTTTGATGAGTTATTAGAAAGACTAGCGTATGATGGTTATCAAATTAAACCAGGGAAAAATATTCGTATCCGTCCTTATGGTAAAGAAAGATTTGTTAGCATTAAAACATTAGGTGAAGGATATAGTGAAGAAGATTTAAAAGAATTCTTTAAACAAAAAAGAAAAAATCAAACTGTAATTGATTTTGAAAAATATAAATTAGGTGATGAAGATAGTGAGATTTTATCTTTATATAATGAACTAGCAATCAGATCAAAACAATCTATTTTATATAGTATGAAAGATTTAGATGCTAACAGCGAGTATTTTAAATATTATAATTCAAGATATTTGGAAATTAGGCGTTATCATCAATTAGTGGATACAATTAATTTTTTAAATGAGAATAAAATTTTTGGTTATGAAACTTTAGAAGAACAAATAGAAAAAGTAAAGCAAGATATTATTAAAAAAGAATCAGAGTATCATGAATTATTTTCTAATAATGAAACATTACAATTAAGAGTGCCTTTATGTAATTTATATTTAGAATATTTGGATATATATGAATCATATATAGAACAGCAAGAATTATCATCATCATATTTAGAACCATCTAAAGAGATAAAAAATTTTTTAGATGTTAAAGAACAATTAGGTGTTCAATCATTAGAGGAGGTTAAAGATATTTTAGCAGAAGCAAATAGATTAAAAGTTAAGACAAATAAAAGCTATGCTTATTTAACTTATTTAAAAACCAAAGCTAGTGAGTTAGAAAAAATAAAAGGAATATCTTTAGAAAGTGAAAAAGGATATATTAAAAGTGTATCAATTAGCAAAAATATGATAGATGAATCTCGTTCAACTAAAGAAGAATATTGTATAAGAATTCCGTACAGCGAATATTATATGTATGTTCCTAAAAGTAATATAGCTTGGATTAGTTTTGATAAGAGAGGTATTTTATATTTAGTAGATGATAAAGAATATATTTTATACGACAAATATAACGAAGAAAGAAGACGTGCATCTGGAGAAGAAATAGAAAATATTTCAAAAGAAGAAAAACAAAAAGTTAATGAATATTATAAAACAAAGTGAGGAGAAAAATATGAGAAAGAAAAAATTAGAAATTAAAATAGAAATTGATTTAGAAACAAAATTTTTTAAGGTTGTTGATTTTAACTATGAAGGTGATGGAGGAGCAATGTCAGGAGATTATAAAGATAAACAACATTTTTTAGAGATGTTCAACGATTATTGTGAAGAATATATATGTTTTGACTTGAAAGACAATAGGAGCGAATTAGAATATGAATAGTTTAGAAACTAAGGAAAGAAAATCATTTTATAAATCAAAGTGCAATACAGACGCCTTGAAAAATTTAATTGTAGCAGGAAGAGAATTAAAGAATGTTTCTCAAAGAGAACTTGCTAGAAGAATAGGTTTAAGTAATACAACAATAAATGATCTTGAAAGAGGTAATATTCAGAAACCAGGTGTAGAGATTTTAATTAATATTTCTGAAGAGTTAGAAATTTCTATAAACATGTTATTAAAAGCTGCAGGTTATGGAAAACTATTAACATTATTAAATAATGATAATTCAAAAATAATTGAAGAATAGGAGATGAAAATTTGAGTTATATAAATAAAGCAAAATATATGATTAAAGGTTTAAAAGAAAAACCAATATATTTATATACACAAGAAGAAGGTACGGAATATGAAAAGTATATAAAAGAAAGTATTGGTGAATTTGATAAAGTGTATCATGAATTATATTCTCCTGATATACACGTGGATATTTTAATAATACCACCAACAGAAAATCAAAATTATTATAAATTAGTGACAATGGGTATGGGAGCATACAAAATGAATGTTCCTGATATTATAAAAGACAAGGGATATGAACGTGCAGAACTTGTAATGTATTTACCACCAGATTGGAATCTTAAATTTAAAACAGAAGAAGATGGTTGGGTTATTAGACAATTAAAGTTAATTGCAAGAACTGCTATTGAAGAAAATAGTTGGGTTGGATTTGGTCATACTTTTTCTGGAGATGTTGAAGCAACAATTCCGTTTGCCAATAATACAAAGTTGTCAAGTACAGTATTGTTATATGCACTAGATAAAGAGTATGAACAATTACATTTTCATCTTCCTAATAAAGATAGAATCAATTTTTATCAAGTATTTCCGTTGTATAAGGAAGAATTAGAATATAAACAAAAATATGGAACAGAAGCATTAATGAGATTATTTGATGATAAAGATATTATTCCGATAGTTAATATTAACAGGAAAAATTATTGTGAAAATATAGAACTTGATAAAAATAATGATGAAATTGAAGAAGACTTAGAAAGATAATCATAAAACTGTGCTATAATATAACTAACAGAAAAATAGTAATTTGTTGAAATAATATGTAAATTTTATGATATAATTTTTATAGTAGATGTTGTGTTTATTGGAGTGATGTATATGAGTAAAAAAATAAATAAAATTGCTATGTGGTTAGTAATTATAGTATTAGGAGTTGGATTAGTAACTACATTAATTCTTTTAAATCAGCGAAAAAACAATGTAGAAGAATATAAAAAACAAGTAGATAATTTGAATCAAGAAATAAAACAATATGAAGAAGATATAAGTGAATGTAAAACGCAAATATCATCTTATGAAATAAAAGAAACTGAAAATAACCAAATAATTACAGAATTAAAAGAACGTATAAAAGAATTAGAAAATGTAATTAAACAAAATGAGACTGCATTTAAACAATATCAATCTGCTATAAGTGAGTATCAAAATAATATAAAGACAAGAGAAGAAACTATTACTAAAATCCAAAAACAACTAGAAAGTGTTGCTAATGAAAATCAAGAACTTGCAAGAAAAAACGTAGAATATCAACAACAAATTGTTGAATTAAAGAAACAAATAGAGGGATATAAATTAGAAAATGAAACTCAAAAAGCAACAATTGCAGAATTAGAAACACAAATAGAATTAAACAAAAAAATTATTGAAGAAAATAATGAGAAAATCACAAAATTAGAAAATGAAAATATTGTTAACGAAAAAGTTATTGAAGAGGCTACTAATACAATAACTGAACTGGAAGATAAAGTAGAGCTTTACAAAGGTTCAATTTTAAATATGGAAGCATATATAATTGATCTTGAAACTAAGATTGAGAGACTAGAAAATGCACTTCAACCATAACGAACATAAGAGTAAAACAAATTACAATTTATCAAGCAGATCCATAATAAGATTTGCTTTTTCTATGATATAATATAATTGACAAATAATTTTATGTTTTGTTGATTGGAGGAGTATATGAAAAAATGGTTAAAAATTATTCTTGGGGTTATTGGTGCATTTGTACTACTTTTAGTTATTGATTTAGTTTGTATATTTACAGTACATAGACCTTTATTAGCTATTAAAGAAGATAATGGCGATTCGGTTAATTTTGTATATAGAGGGGTGTTATATGATACATTATACTGCCACGAATATTCAACACCACAAATAAAACCAAAAGGAACAAAAATTAGTTGTGCTGTGGAACGAGTTGATATTGGTAAAGTTATAAAGTTAGAAGATAAAACAAAAGAAATCAAGGATTTTGCCTGTGATTCGGCATTAGAAAAATTTTACGAAGATGATATGTATAAATATTCTTGGAGTTGTATAAAAAATGATTATATGGTAGTCAAGTATGAAAGTGGTTTTGAAGAAACTATTAGTAATGGTTTAAAATATGGAACAATAACAATTAATGATTTAGATGAGTTTGATATAGATTATATTAAAGAAGAAAATACGATTACTTTAAGTGATGTTAATACAAAAATACAAGAATACTTTGGTAAAGAAGATATTGATAGAACTAATTTAGGATATAATTATGTTGATGAAGAAATTGAAGCTGTAGTTGTTGGTTTAATAGATAATAGCCCAGAAAAACAAAATGAATTTATGCACAATGTGTTCTCAAGTTGTTGTGGTTCAACATATATCAAATATGTTCAATCAAAATCAATGATAAAATTTGTTAAGACAGATCCAATTACAACATCAAATAATAATTAAGGAGGCAGTAATGAATTCTCATAAGAAAAAAATGACAGCACCAATTATTATTACAATAATTATAGTTTTATATTATGTTATTTATTTTGGAATTTTAATAACATTGATAGAAGGAATATGGAAATATTTATTAGGCATTATTCCTATGCTATTGTCATTATTAATGATTAAAGTTTGCATAGAAAGAATAAATGAAATAAAGAAAGGTGAAGAAGATGATCTTAGTAAATACTGATTATATTAACGGAAAAGAATTAGAAATGTTAGGCCTTGTAAAAGGTAGCACAATCCAATCTAAACATATTGGAAAGGATATCTCCCAAAGTTTCAAAACCTTAGTCGGCGGTGAACTTAAATCCTACAACGAAATGATGAACGAGGCTCGTGCTCTTGCCACCAAGAGAATGGTTGCAGAGGCCGAAGAACTCGGTGCAGATGCGGTGGTTAATATTCGCTACGCATCTTCTGCTATCATGCAGGGTGCAGCCGAGGTAATTGTCTACGGAACGGCAGTCAAATTTGTTTAATCAAAGAAAGTGTCGCAGAAATGAACAAGTCCAGTAAAAACGGACAATAGAAAAAGTAAAGTAAATATAAACTAAATTTTAGGAGGACACACAAATGAAAACCATTATCATAGGCGGTGTTGCAGGCGGCGCAACTGCTGCGGCTCGGCTTCGCAGACTGGATGAAAAAGCCGAAATTATTATTTTAGAGCGCGGCGAATACGTGTCCTTTGCTAACTGCGGTCTGCCGTATTATATCGGCGGTGTCATCACTGACCGCGAGGACTTAACTCTCCAAACTCCAGAGAGTTTCAAAGCAAGATTTAATATTGATGTAAGAGTATTGAACGAGGCGGTTAAGGTAAGCCCCGATACCAAAACTGTTACGGTCAAAAATCTTCGTACAGGCGAAACCTATGAAGAAGCCTATGATAACCTTATTTTGTCTATGGGTGCAGAACCGATACGACCAAATATTGATGGTGCTGACGGCAGCAATGTTTTCACACTTCGCAACATACCCGATACCTTAAAAATCAAAAATTATATTGATACGGCAAAGCCTCGCTCGGCTGTGGTGATCGGCGGCGGATATATCGGTGTTGAGATGGCTGAAAATTTAGCACAAGCAGGGCTAAAGGTTGCCGTTGTAGAACTTGCCGACCATCTGATAGCACCCCTCGATTTCGATATGGCGGCGGACGTTCATCGCTATATCAAATCCAAAGGAATTTATCTGCATCTTAACAACGGCGTAAAGGCGATAAGCGGAAACACTGTCATCTTGCAAAACGGCGAAATTACCGCCGATATGATCATTATGTCTGTCGGTGTCCGTCCCGAAACCGCAATCGCAAAAGACTGCGGAATAATGCTTAACCCGCGCGGAAGTATTATTGTAAACAACAAAATGCAGACCAATATA
>JAZQBG010000002.1:0-12167 GCA_045545595.1 Bacilli bacterium | reverse complement strand
TGAATTCATGGATGATGATATGAGAGAAGAATTTATAAGCGAAGTTGAAAGACTAAGTAATGATGAACACATAATAGGGTTATATAATGCAGAATTAGAAGATGAAATAATGAGAAATACTATAAGAGATTATAATAAAGAGCTCGGTTATAGGGAAGGACATGAAGATGGCCTTATTCAAGGAATTGAACAAAATCAAAGAGAAATGGTTATTAATATGCTTAACGATAATTTAGATATTAATTTGATTTCAAAATATACTAATTTGAGTTTGGAAGAAATTACCGAAATCAAGAAAAGTACTGAAGGATGATTGTAACTAATACAATATCCTTTTTATCATGTAAATGTAAAAATTGTATTTTCAAAATTGTTGTTTTTATGCTTCTAATATTATATAATTAAATAGTATAAATGAAGGTGATTGAAATGAAAAAATATAAAACTTTAGATGGTAATGAAGCTTGTGCTTTAAATTCATATTTATTTACTGAAGTGGCATCGATTTATCCGATTACTCCTTCAAGTCCAATGGCAGAACACATAGACAATTGGAGTAGTGAAGGTAAAAATAATATATTGGGTGATACTGTTAAAGTAGTAGAGATGCAATCTGAAGCTGGTGCTGCTGGTATGATGCATGGTTCACTTTCTATTGGTGCATTAAGTACAACATATACTGCAAGTCAAGGATTATTATTAATGATACCTAATATGTATAAAATGGCTGGTGAATTATTACCTGGTGTTATTCATGTAGCTGCTAGAAGTCTTGCTACACATGCACTAAGTATATTAGGCGATCATCAAGATGTATATGCTACTCGTATGACAGGTTTTGCGATTCTTTCTGCATCAAATGTTCAAGAAGCTCACGATATGAGTTTAGTTGCGCACCTTTCTACTTTAAAAAGTTCTATTCCGTTCTTACATTTCTTTGATGGATTTAGAACTAGTCATGAATTACAAAAGATAGAAATAATTGATGAAGAAGATATTAAAAAATTAGTTAATTACGAAAAAATAAATGAATTTAGAAATAGAAGTTTAAATCCTAATAAACCTTATACAAAAGGAACTGCTCAAAATGATGATATATATTTCCAAGCAACAGAAGTAAGGAATCCATATTATTACAAAGTTCCTAATATTGTAGAAGAAATAATGGATAAAGTATACACTATCACTGGTAGAACTTATAAACCATTTTCATACTATGGAAGTGAAACAGCAGATAAAATAATTATCGCAATGGGTAGTGTATGTGAAACAATTAAAGAAACAATTGATTACCTAAATAAAAATGGTGAAAATTTAGGTCTCATTAATGTACATTTATATAGACCATTTAGTATTAAGCATTTACTTAATGTATTACCTGAAACTGTTAAGAAAATAGCAGTCTTAGATAGAACTAAAGAACCAGGTAGTATTGGAGAACCTTTATACTTAGATGTGGTTTCTGCTTTAAAAGATAAAGATATTGAAATACTAGGTGGAAGATACGGTTTATCTAGTAAAAATACATCACCAAAAGAAATAAAAGCTGTATTTGACTTTTTAGATAATGAAGAAAGATTTAATGGTTTTACAGTTGGAATTAATGATGATGTTACAAATCTTTCTATAAAAGTAGATGATAACTTTAAAATTGATAATAATGGTGTTAGTTTCTTAATTTATGGTTATGGGTCAGATGGAATGATTAGTGCATCTAAAAATATGTTAAAAATAATAGGTGACAACACTAAAGATTATGTACAAGGATATTTCCAATATGATTCTAAGAAAAGTGGGGGTATCACTAAGAGTCACATAAGATTTTCTAAAGACTTAATTAGAAGTACATATTATGTAGATAATCCTAATATAGTAGTTGTATCTAAAGAAAGTTATATTTATAAATACGACGTTTTAGATAATATCAGTGATGGTGGTATATTCTTACTTAATACTAGAATTGAAAAAGCTAGATTAAATGAATTATTACCAGATAATATTAAAAAAATTATCAAAGAAAGACATATAAGATTTTATACAATAGATGCTCATGATTTAGCTCGCAAAAATAATCTTAATAATAAAATTAGTACTATCATGGAAAGTGCGATATTTAATATTACCGGATTATTAGAATATAGAGTTATTAAAGATAAAATTAAAGAATGGGTTACTAAAACATATTCTAAAAAAAGTATGGCAATAGTTGAATATAATCATTGTGCGATAGATGATACTGAAAAGAATATTAATTATATAGATAATAATACTTTAACTTATGATGAAATAACTAAAGAAGAAAACTTAAGTACATTTGATATTATGAATAATCAAATGGGAGATAAACTTCCTACTTCGACATTTTTAAATAATCCTGATGGAGTATTTGAAAGTGGAACTACACAGTTAGAAAAAAGAAAAGCAACAGATACAGTACCTCATTGGATAAATGAAAACTGTATTGAATGTAATCAATGTAGTTTAGTTTGTCCTCATGGAGTAATTAGACCTTATATAGTATCAAGCGAAGAATATGATAGTATGCCTCCAGTAATTAAAGAACAATGTATTGGTATGGTTGGTAAAGATATGGATGATTATAAATATATAATCGCAACATCTATTGAAGACTGTACTGGATGTATGTTGTGTGTTGGGGTTTGTCCTGGTAAAAAGGGTGAAAAGGCATTAGTTAAATCAACTCTTGATGAAGAAGCTAAATTAAAACAAGATAGAATTAGTAAATATTTAAGAGATAATATTACTGAAAAAGATTTGTTTAATCCATATACAATTAGAGGTAGTCAATTTAAAACTCCAAAATTTGAATTCCATGGAGCATGTGCAGGATGTGGTGAGACTGCATATATCAAATTATTAACTCAATTATTTGGTGAAAAGTTAATTATCGCAAATGCGACTGGATGTTCATCAATATATGGTGCTTCTGCGCCATCTACTCCTTATTTAGTTCCATGGGCAAATTCATTATTTGAAGATAATGCAGAATTTGGATATGGAATATTAATGGGTAATAACATTATTAGAAATCGTATTAGAAAAATTATGGAAGATAATTTAAGTAATGTAGATGAACAAACTAATTCACTATTTACAAAATGGTTAGATAATCCTAATTCATATATTAATACTAAACATGTATATGAAAAACTTGATTATACTAAAGTTCCAAAAGAATTAGTAGATTTAAAAGAATACATAACTAGTCGTACAGTTTGGTCTATTGGTGGCGATGGTTGGGCTTACGATATAGGATATAGTGGAATAGATCATATTATGTCAACAAATGATAGATCGAAAATATTAATACTTGATACTGAAGTATATTCTAATACTGGAGGTCAAGCTTCTAAGTCTAGTAGAAGTGGTGCAGTTGCAAAATTTGCGGCATCAGGTAAAAAGACCTATAAAAAAGATTTAGTTAGAATTGCATTATCTTATCCTCATGTGTATGTTGGAACTATATCTTTAGGAGCAAATATGGCACAAGCTATTAAAGTATTTAAAGAAGCTGAAGAATATGACGGACCAGCAATAATTATCGCTTATGCACCTTGTATTTCCCATGGTATTAAAGGCGGAATGTGTAATAGTATTAATGAAGAAGAAAAAGCTGTTGAATGTGGATACTTCCCATTACTTAGATATAACCCAACTGAAGAAAAATTAATACTTGATTACAAGAATCCTGACTTTGATTTATTTGAAGAATTCTTAGATGGGGAAACAAGATATTCAATGTTAAAAAGCGTTAATAAAGCTGAAGCAATTGAACTAATGAAAAGAAATAAAGAAGAAGCTATGAGTAGATTTGAATATTATAAAGAATTAAGTGAGAAAAATTAGAGTTTCATCTCTAATTTTTTTACTATATACTTAAAAATATGATACAATAATGTCACTTGGGAGGTTATATTATATGAAAAAAGTAAGTGAAGTCGTTCAACGATTAAAACCACACTCTATAGGCGATGATTGTGTTCAATTAATAGTACCATATCAAAAGTCACTAACTCTTTTAAATAAAGATGGTATACTATATCATCATATTCCTGGATCATCACTTCATATAAATAAATATTTAGAAGATGAAAGAAGAAAACAATTTCCATATTCTAATATACCAACTCATCGTGCACAAATAGGATTTAGCAAGTGGAATTATACTAATCAAATTTTTAATTATGATGAACCATACATTACTATTGTGGATAATCATATTATAGAAAGCTGTGTTGTTAAAGATGGTAATAGCGCATTAACAATAAGTAGTGCAATGAAAACATTTAAAAATTTTAAATTTATGACTAAAAAAGAATTAGATAAATTATTTGAAATTCCAACAACAGGAAATCAACAACTATATGTAATGAAATTGGATGGTGGATTTTACGAAGAAGATTATTCAGTGACAATCCCATCTGAGGAACAACTTCTTGAAAGGCAAAAACATATACTTACGAAAAAACTTGAAAAATATAAAAAAGAAATATTTGGAAGTCGTGGTTATTACCCTGAACATTTTAATAAATTTGATGTTGAAATTTTACAAAACTGTATTGATAATATGAGTACAGAGTGTATGGTAAGTGAGACTATATTTATGGATGATAATATAATTACTATTAGAATAAATGATAAGGATATTTCTATCCAAATGATTTCTGCTAGATTTATGAAACCAGATTGCTATAAGGTGTATACAGTAGACATACCAGTAAATAAATACACATTAGAACAATTAAAGTTTTTGACACCCAAAATTAGTTTATTAAAAGAACCAAAAATAACAACAAGATTAAATCCAGGTCTTTCAAAAAGCGAAATAAACGAAGCTAAAAGATTAGTGAAAACTATAGATAAAAATAATATTAATAGAAGATAATTAGTAAATATTATCTTCTATTTTTAATTAAATCTATCTTATTTATTATAAATTTGTTAAAATAGATTTAGGTGGTAGTAATGGCAAATATTAAAGTAATGGATGAAATATTATCAAATAAAATAGCAGCAGGGGAAGTAGTTGAAAAATGTGTATCTGTTGTTAAGGAATTAGTAGAAAATAGTATTGATGCTAAGTCAAGTGAAATAAAAATAGAATTAGTTGATTCTGGAACAGTAGAAATTAAAGTTATAGATAATGGAATAGGCATGGATAGTGATGATGCTAAACTTGCATTTCAAAGACATGCAACAAGTAAGTTATATGATGAAGATGATTTATATAGAATTGATACTCTAGGTTTTAGAGGTGAAGCACTTCCTTCTATTGCATCAGTCAGTGAAATAATTTTAAAAACTAGTACTGGTGGAATGGGCAACTTAATACATTTTAAAGGTGGTAAATTAATAAAATTAGAAAAATGTGATGCTAGAAAAGGTACTAGTATTACAGTTAAAAATTTATTTTATAATACACCAGCTAGATTGAAACATCTAAGCAGTTTAAATACAGAGTTATCTAATATTGTAGATTATATAAATAGAATCGCATTATCTTATCCAGATATTAAATTTACTTTAACAAATAATAATAGGATATTACTTAATACTCCAGGTGATAATACTCTATTAAAAGTTATTAATTCAATATATGGAATAGATGTAACAAAAAACATGTTAGATATTAATAATTATAATAATGATTATGAAATTAGTGGATTTATTTCAAAACCAGTAGTTAATAGAGCTAATAGAAATCATGTTATAACTTTAGTAAATGGTAGAGTTGTTAGAAATAACGAGATTAATAAAACTATTATTGAATCATATCATACATATATGCCTGAGACTAAATTTCCAATTGTTGTTTTAAAGATAGAAGTAGATTCTAGTTTAATAGATGTTAATATTCATCCAACTAAAATGGATATAAAATTTTCTAATATTACTGAACTTAAAAATTTAATTAAGACTACGATAATAGATAGACTAAATAGTATCAATTTAATTCCTACTATTGAAACACCTAAACCTATTACTTATGAAGAAATACCTGTTAAAAACAACTATGTTCAAGAAACAATAGATTTTACACCTTCAAATAATGAAAATATTATTTCTTTTATTAAACAAGAACTAATAGAAGATATTAGTGTTACTTTAACTAAAAATGAAGAATTAGTAGTAGAAGGAAAAACTGAAAAGAAAGATAATATTCCTGAGTTATATATTGCTGGATATGCATTTGGTACTTATATAATATGTCAAAATGATTTAGGACTATATTTAATAGATCAACATGCTGCTAAAGAAAGAATAAATTATGAGAAAACATCTTATATGTTATCTCATCCATCTGACAAAAATATATCAATGCTATTTCCAATTACAATAGAATTACCCCTTAATGAATTTATGATTATTAAAGAAAACATCAATATTTTAAATGATATGTATTTTGAAATATCAGAATTCGGTATGAACAGTTTTATAGTTAAATCTCATCCAATTTGGTTACCTAAAAACCATGAAGAAGAAGCTATAAGAAAAATATTTGATTTAGTAATTTCTATGAAAGATAATTTTACTTTAGAAAAGTTTAATGATAGAGTAGCGATGACTATGGCTTGTAAAATGAGTATTAAAGCTAATGATAATTTAAGTAATGAGGAAATGGAAGAATTGATTAAAGATTTAAGAAAATGTAATAATCCTTATACTTGTCCTCATGGTAGACCAACTATTATTAACTTCACAAAATATGAATTAGAAAAAATGTTTAAAAGAGTTATGAATTAATAAATTTGAAAAATATACTAATCAAAAATACTGTATCTGTTAGTAGATATAGTATTTTTGTTTTAAATTTCAATTAGATTTGCAATATCTATATTTTGACTATACTATTTAATTAGATTATTCTTTATATGGTGATTAAATATGAATTATTATAATGAGATTAAAAATAAATTAATTAACGATGAAACTTATTCAAGAGTAAAAGATTACTCCAAGGAAAAACATAAATTAATTACTTATTTTGAAATAGGTCAATTATTAAATGAAGCTGGTGGTAGATATGGTGATAATATAATTAATGAATATTCTAAAAAATTAGTTGTTGAAGTCGGTAAAAAATATAATCGTAGTACATTATTTAGAATGAAGCAGTTATATAATGTGTTTAGCAATGAAAAAGTCGCACCACTGGTGCAACAATTAAGTTGGAGTCATTGTTTAATTTTATTGCCCCTTAAAGATATTAAGAAGATTAATTATTATATTGAACAAGTGTCAAGGAGAAATCTTTCGAAAAGACAATTAGAAATTATAGTTAAAAATAAAGAATACGAAAGATTACCGGAAAAAACCAAGATTAAATTAATTAATAGAAATAAACCTACAGTAGTAGACTTAATCAAAAATCCAATTATTATAAATAACAAAAACAATTATGATGTTGTATCTGAAAAAGTACTACAAAAACTTATATTAGAAGACATACCATCTTTTCTTGATGAATTAGGAACTGGTTTTACTTTTATTAGAAATGAATATAAAATAAAAATTGGAAATAATTACAATTATATTGACTTATTATTATTTAACTATGAATATAATTGTTTTACAGTTATTGAATTAAAAGTAACTGAGCTCAAAAAAGAACATATTGGACAGATACAAGTTTATATGAATTATATAGATAATACTTTAAGAAAAGCTATACATGATAAAACTATAGGAATTATAATTTGCAAAAAGGATAATAAATTTATTATGGAATATTGTAGTGATGATAGAATATTTTCAAAAGAATTTAATTTAGTATAATAGTTACATTTACAAATGTGACTATTTTTTGTATAATTTTAACAGGTGATTTTAATGGTATATTTAGATTATTCAGCGACAACAAAAGTTAGTGATGAAGTTTTAGATACTTATGTAAAAGTAAGTAAAGAATATATTGGTAATCCTAACTCGTTACACAGTTTAGGAGTTAAGAGTAAAGAAATAATTGATTTAGCAACAAATCAAATAAAAGATATTTTAAAAGTTCCTAATCACGAAGTAATATATACGTCAGGAGCTTCTGAATCGAATAATTTAGCACTTAAAGGTATTGCTTTAAAATATAAAAATAGAGGCACACATATTATAACAACACCTCTAGAACATTCTTCAATTGTTTCCCCATTAAATCATTTATCAAAAAATGGATTTAACGTAGATATAGTAGAATTAAATGATGATGGAACTATAAATTTAGAACATTTAAAGAGTTTAATAACTGATGAAACTCTAATAGTTAGTGTGAGTTTAGTTGATAGTGAACTAGGAATTAGACAAGATATAGAATCTATTAGTGAGATTTTAAAAGACTATCCAAAATGCTTTTTTCATGTAGATGCTACACAAGCAATTGGTAAAGTAGAAATAGATTTTAGTGATGTCGATTTGATAAGCTTTTCAGCACATAAATTTTATGGACCAAAAGGTATAGGTGTATTATTAAAAAAAGAAAATATTGTTATTGAACCATTAATACATGGTGGTAAAAGTACTTCAATTTATAGAAGTGGAACACCAACAACACCTTTAATCGTATCAATGTCTAAAGCTTTAAGACTTGCGAATGAAAATCTAAATAATAAATATAATCATATAAAAGAACTTAATGACATATTAAGAGATAAATTAGGTAATTATTCAAACGTTCACGTTAATAGTACAAATAAATCAATACCTCACATATTAAATTTCAGTATAGTAGGTATTAAACCAGAAACAATGTTGCATGCATTAGAACAACATGATATTTTTATATCAACCAAAAGTGCATGTTCATCAAATAATAGTATCTCATCATCAGTATTGTCAGTTACTAAAAATGAAAAATATGCTAATCATAGTTTAAGAATTAGTTTGTCATATCTTACAACTATGGAAGAAATAAATTATTTTATTGATAAATTTGATGAATGTTATAACAATTTATTATTAAAAGGAGAATAATTATGAAAATATTAAAATTTGGTGCAATATGGTGTCCAGGATGTTTATCTATGTCTAGAATATGGAATGATATCATTACTAACAATGATTTAGAAATAGAAGATTACGATATAGATATTGACGAAGAAGTTTGTGATAAATATGAAATAGGTGATATATTACCAGTTTATATATTTATAGATAAAAATAATAATGAACTAGAAAGATTAGTTGGAGAACAAAAGAAGGAAGTTTTAGAATCAAAAATTGAACAGTATAGAAATGAGTAGATGTAAATGAAAAGCTTTATAAGACAACTACTAACAATTTTATTATTTGTAATATTATTAATACCAAATAGTGTTAGTGCTTTAGATAACGTTAATATATATTTATTTTATGGTGATGGATGTCCTCATTGTAAGGCACTTAAAACAAAATTAGACGAAATTAAAATGGATTATCCAAATATAAGTATTCATTATTATGAAACTTGGTATAATAAAAAAAGCGCGAAAAAACTAAAAGAAATAGGTGATTTATTAGATATAAATATTAGAGGTGTACCTTTTACTGTAATAGGTGGTAAAACCTTGTCAGGATACAGTGAAGGAATAACAGATGTAGAAATTATTGAGGCAATAGAACATTATTCTAAAGCTGAAAATAAGTGTAATGACGTAGTAGGTAATTACTTAGGTGTAACAGAAGAAAATAGTGAATTAAATGATTGTCTAGAAGTACATGAAAAGACTAATTTCAAAATAAATGTACCGTTTATTGGTGAAGTTAATACTAAAGACTTATCATTACCTGTAATTTCTATTTTACTAGGAACATTAGATGGATTTAATCCTTGTGCGATGTGGATTTTGTTGTTTTTAATAACTATGCTTTTAAATTTAAAAGGCAAAAAAAGAATGTGGTTATTAGGATTAACATTCTTGACAACTTCAGCTGTAGTATATTTGTTATTTATGATATCGTGGTTAAATCTTGCTAAATATATTGGAACTATATTCTATGTAAGACTTTTAATCTCATTAGTAGCGATTATTGGTGGCGCTATTAACTTAAAAAGCTACTTAAAAACAAAAAACGATGGATGTCATGTAGTAAAAAAAGAAAAACGTAAAAAAATACTAACAAAAATCAAAAAATTTACTAGCGAAAAAAGTTTAATTTTATCATTATTGGGAATAATAACTTTAGCTATCTCTGTCAACTTTATAGAACTTGTTTGTTCTGCAGGATTACCTGTAATATTTACACAAGTTTTATCTATGAATAGTTTGAGTAGTATTGAATATATTATATATATTTTCCTATATATACTATTTTTCCTAATTGATGATATAATAGTGTTCGTAATTGCGATGAAAACCTTAACTGTAACTGGTATTTCTACTAAATATGGTAAATGGTCACATTTAATTGGTGGAATTATAATGATATTAATTGGAATTCTTTTAATATTTAAACCAGAATGGTTAATGTTTAACTTTTAGGTGGTGTATATATGGAAAAATTAATAATGATTAAATATGGTGAATTAACAACAAAAAAAGGTAATAGAGAACATTTTATAAATACTCTATATCAAAATATAATTAATAAGCTTAAAAAATTTGACTATAAAATAAAAAAAGATAGAGTTAGAATGTATATTGAAAGTGAAGAAATAGATTCTATTATTGAAGTATTAACTAAAGTATTTGGTATTCATGGTATAGTAATTGCTTACAAAACTACTGATAAAAATTTAAATACTATTAAAGAAGAATCATTAAGTATGTTAAAAGATTTAAATTTTTCTACATTTAAAGTAGTTACTAATAGAGCAGATAAAAGTTATCCATTAAATAGTATGGAAATTTCAAGACAAGTTGGTGGATATTTACTTGCAAATATGGATTCTAAAAAAGTAGATGTTCATAATCCAGAATTAACTTTAGAAATAGATTTAAGACCTGAAGGATGTTTTATATATACTGATAATAATGAAATCAAAGGTATTGGTGGATATCCAGTTGGAATTCAAGGTAAAGGGTTATTGATGCTTAGTGGTGGGATTGATTCGCCAGTTAGTGGATATTTAGCTATGAAACGTGGTATAAATATCGAATGCATTTATTTTGAATCTCCACCTCATACTTCTTTAGAAGCTAAAAATAAAGTTATTTCCCTAGCAAAACATTTATGTGAATATACAGATAAAATTAAAATTCATGTTGTTCCATTTACAAAAATTCAAGAAGCAATATATAAAAATGATGCTTCTAGTTATATGATAACCATTATGAGAAGAATGATGTATCGTATATCTACAGAAGTAGCAAATAAGCACAATTGTAAAATTTTAGTAAATGGTGAAAGTATAGGACAAGTTGCTTCTCAAACTTTAGATAGCATGAAAGTTATAAATGAAGTAACTAATATTCCTGTAATTAGACCTGTTGCGTGTTTTGACAAATTAGAAATAATTGATATTGCAAAAAAAATTAATACATATGAAACGAGTATATTACCATTTGAGGATTGTTGTACTATATTTTTACCAAAACATCCTGTAATCAATCCTAAATTAGATGCTTGTTTAGAAATAGAAAATAGATTTGATTATGAATCATTAATTAATGAAACAATCGATAATATAGAAACAATTGTAGTAACTAAAGATATGAATAGTGTTGCTAAAGAATTGTTATAAATTACCAAGGAAAAAAACGTATCATTTGACAATATTTTCACATTCTATTAGTGTAGGAGGTGAAAACAAATGAATAACAATTCAAGTAAAAGTAATACTAACAGATTAGTTGTACCTGGTGCTAAACAAGCTATCGATAGAATGAAATATGAAATAGCTAACGAATTCGGTGTTAATTTAGGACCTGATACTACTTCAAGAGCTAACGGTTCAGTTGGTGGTGAAATCACTAAACGTTTAGTTCAAATGGGACAAAACCAAATCGCTGGACAAAATTTCCAAAATAAATAGTTAATAAACCAATATAAATAATATATGGTTAAAAGATACAACAGATAACGTTGTATCTTTTGTTTTTTATAAGGAATTTGCTCCAAATAAAGAACAAAAAGGAGTGGACGTTAAGACCACACCAAAGAAATTCATATAACTATGAATTTGAGATAAAAAAGTAAAAGAAATTTATTTATTATATTTATGATGGTAACCTCTTTTA
>JAZQBG010000001.1:0-22388 GCA_045545595.1 Bacilli bacterium | reverse complement strand
ATTTTTTTATTTGAGCATTTGTAAATAATATTTTTGACATAATTACCACCACTTTCTTATATTATACTTCAAGACATAATAAAAACCTATAAAGTAGGTCTCTCTTTTTTTGAAAGTCCACTTTATAGGTTACATTTTAAATCATATGATTCTTTTTTCTTTTGTATTGTGATATAATTAATATTAAGAAAAGAGGGTAAATATGAAAAACAAAATTATTATTTTTAGAATTTTAATTACATTAGTTTTTGCATTCCTGTTATTCTATGTTTCACTACCACCAATCAATATTACAAGTATAGATTTCTGGTTTTATCTATTATTTATAGTAATTGTGTATTTTGGTACTGGAGTTATGAATGTAATAAACTTCAACAATATCTTTACAAATATTAATGTTAAAAAAACAGTTTTTAAAACAGCGTTAGTTCCAACAATTATTTTTGGAATATTCGCACTGATTTTTATCACAAATTTTATTTTATCACCAGTATTTAGATCAAACTCTTACTCAAAAAGAATTAGTATAAACGAAGATGCAGATTTTACTACTGATGTTAAGGAAGTTGATTTTAATGCTTTACCACTTTTAGATAAGGACTCTAGTCAAAAACTAGGTGATAGAGTAATGGGACAAATGCCAGAGTTAGTTTCACAATTCTATGTATCAGATTTATATACACAAATTAATTATAATGATGAGATAATTAGAGTTACACCTTTAGAATATGATGGATTCTTTAAGTTCTTTACTAATAGAAAAGAAGGCGTTAAAGGTTATATAACAGTTAATTCTGTATCAGGTGAATCTGAATTAATTAAACTAGAAAAAGGTATGAAATATATGCCTTCAGCAATGTTTTCTAAAGATTTATATCGTCATTTAAGATTTAAATATCCTACTGAAATTTTCGATAATGAAAGTTTTGAAATTGATAATGATGGTAATCCATATTGGATTATTCCAACTGTAAAATATGAAGGGGTAGGAATTAAAAAAGAAATCACAGGAGTTATAATTTTAGACCCAATTACAGGTGAATCTAAAAAATATAAAACTAAAGATGTTCCTACATGGGTAGACCATGTATATTCTGCTAGTTTACTTATAGAACAAGTTGATGATTGGGGAAAATATAAAAATGGTTTCTTAAATTCTATATTTGGTCAAAAGAATGTAGTTCAAACAACAGATGGTTATAATTATACAGTTATGAATGATGATGTTTATATGTATACTGGTATAACATCTGCAGCTGCTGATGAAGCGAATTTAGGATTTATATTAAGTAATATGAGAACTAAAGAAACAGTATTTTATAAAGTGCCAGGAGCAGAAGAATATTCAGCAATGAAAAGTGCGGAAGGTCAAGTACAACAAATGAATTATACTGCATCATTTCCATTATTAATCAATTTAAATAACAGAGCTACATATTTATTATCATTAAAAGATAATGCAGGACTTGTAAAAATGTATGCATTTGTAGATGTTAAAGATTATCAAAAAGTAGTAGTTACAGATGCATCAAAAGGAATAGAAGCTGCAGCTAGTAATTATTTAAATGAAGCTGATGATTTAGTTAGTGAAGATAGTATTATAGAAAAAGAAATAACTATTAAAAATATTACTAATGCAGTTATTGATGGAAATACATATTATTATATTGTTGATAATAATAATCAAAAATATAGAATATCAATTAAAGTTGATAAAAAGAAAGTTCCATTCTTAAGTACTAATCAAACAATAAAAATAAAGTATTCAAATGAAAGTGATGTAATAGAAATAATTGATTTATCAGAATAGAGGAAATCTTTCCTCTATTTTTAATTTTATATAAATATACTAAATTGATAAATAACATATCGCAGATAATTAAATTTATATTTGTGCTTTTTTTCTTTTCGTGTAAATTTTAGTTCAAAAATTAAAAATTACTAATTTTACACACAAAAATATATATGTTATTTTGATAACATGAAAAAGATAATATAAAAACAAATGATAAATAAATCAAATATATAAATTATATATCGTAGGAAGGATTAAATATGAATTATTATAATGAGATAAAGAATAAGTTAATTAACAATGAAGTATATACAAAAGTAAAAGATTATTCAAAAGAAAGACATACTCTTATTACACATTATGAAGTTGGCAAATTACTTTTAGAGGCAGGTAGTGCTTATGGGAAAGATATAATTGGTAATTATTCTAAAAGGTTGATAATAGAAGTTTCCAAAAAGTATAATCCAAGAACTTTGAGAAGAATGCGACAATTATATTTATTTTTTGAAAAACAAAAATGGTCCCCATTGGGGACCAAATTATCAATTAGTCATGTTAGAGAATTATTTTGCTTGGATAATAGTGGCGAAATAAATTATTATGTTGAACAAGTATTAAAAAGAAATCTTTCAAAAAGAGAATTAGCAACAATTATTAAAAATAAAGAATATGAAAGATTACCTAAAGACACAAAGAACAAAATAATTCATAAAGAAGAATCCAATATAGTAGACTTTGTAAAGAATCCTATAATGATTAAGAATAATTATGATAATGAAATAATGTCTGAAAAAGTTCTACAAAAATTAATATTAGAAGATATTGAATCATTTATGAAAGAATTAGGTAATTCATTTTGCTTTATTGGAAGTGAATATCCGATTAAATTAGGTGATAGATATAATTATATAGATTTACTTTTTTATAATATTAAATACAAGTGCTATGTAGTTGTAGAATTAAAGATTACTGTGCTCAAGAAGGAACATACTGGACAAATTATGACGTACATGAATTACATTGATGAACATATAAAAACTATTGAAGAAAACAAAACAGTAGGAATAATAATTTGTAAACAAGATAATGAGTATGTAATTAAATATTGTTCGGATAATAGAATAATAGCACGAGAATACGAGTTAGTGTTATATAATAATACATATAAATGGAGTTTTTGAATATGGAAAGTTTATTTCAAGATGAAATTGAAGAAATAAAAGATGAGAATTTACAATTAAGATATTTATTAGGTACTTTAAATAGAAAAGATAAAGAACAATGTCCAACTAACATGTATTGGGCTTGTGATATAAGATGTGATGCAAGTCCTGTTAACGAGGATGAAAAACTATTAAAAGTATTAATTTTTATAAAAAAAACATAACATAAGTATTGATTCATTCTTTAGATTATTATATTCACATTTAAAAGGTAATTTTTGTTATTATGATGGTGACTGTGGTGATTTAATAAGAGAGTTGGATTACACTATTAAAGATTATAATTTTATTCATTCAAAAACACATAGTTTACCACAAAATGATTATAAAGAAAAAGAATTATTAAAGCTTATATTACAAGACATAAATAACCAAGATTCATTATTAAATATTTTTCTAAAAAAATACCCATTATCTATAACTGACTTTATAGTTTTATCAAAAACAAGTTTGATTATGAACTATAGACAACATTCTTTTTGGCAAAGAAAAGATTTATTTGAGGATTTAAAAACAATACTAGAACATAATAAATTATACGAAACAAAAGAAAGTGTTTTAGAATATCGCAATAATTTAAAACAAACCAAAATAAATGAAAAACAAGAAAAACCATTAAGAAAAAGTTTTATAAATAAATTCAAAAAATGGTATGACGCAATTATGCGTTTTTTTCTTGTCTAATTAACGTCAATTATATTTCAAAATAATTCTTTTAGTGTTATAATTTATATGTATAAACTAGTGAGGTGTGTTGTATGGCAAAAAGGAAAGCTAGAAAAGAAAATAATAAAAGTAAATTTAAATATACAAGTGAATTAGTAGGTTTTGTTATTGTCTTAATCGCAATAATTGGTCTATGTGGATTTGGTATAGTAGGTGATATAGTACGTGGATTCGCACTATTCTTAGTTGGTTCATGGTTTCAACTATTATTACTTGGACTATTCATAATTGGTTTTTATATGGCAATAAAAAGAGAAATGCCAGAATTTATAAATACTAAAATGATAGGTCTATATATGATTTTTATCGCAATATTACTATTTTCACATCTAAGTTACGTAAGAGAACTAGGTGGAAATGGTGTAGATATATTTAAAGAAACAATAGATAATTTAATGCTTAGTTTTAAAAGTGTTGATGAAATAGATGGTGGTGGGATTATAGGAGCTGCTTTCTCATTCGCGTTTTATAAATTATTAGGTAGTGATGGTGCATTTGTAGTATCTTGTGCGCTAGTGTTATTTGGTGTGATACTTCTATTTAATGTTTCGATAATAGAAGCTATCAAATGGTTCTTTAGTAAAATTAAATCAGTATTTAAACATGAAAAAACAGATAAAGAGGCTGTTAAAGAAAAAGAAGAAAATTATGAAAAAGACAATAAAATTGTTGTATCAAGTGTAGATGAACTTATTCATGTACATGACAAACAAGAAGAACAATTAACAATTGAAACTGTACAAGTGGCTGAACACCTTGTATCAAATGCAGGCTATAAATTACCACCAATATCTTTACTTGATGAACCAAAGAAAAGTAGGAACACTCATGACGAAGAACAAATTAAGAAAACAATTGAAATACTTGAAAGAGTATTAGCAGATTTCCAAATTGTTGGTAAAGTTACAGAAATCCATGTTGGACCAAACGTAACACAATATGAAATGGAATTAAAATCTGGTACAAAGGTAAGTAAAGTATTAAGTATTAACCGTGAAATCGCTTTGGCGCTTTCTGCTAAAGATGTAAGAATTCAAGCACCTATTCCAGGTAAAAGTACAATAGGTATTGAAATACCTAATCCAGTTACTACAATGGTAGGATTTAGAGAAATAATAAGTGCGGTTCCTAAAAACATGAAAGATAGTAAATTACTTGCCGCATTAGGAAAAGACATAATGGGACGAGCACAATACGTAGAAATAAATAAAACACCACACCTTTTAGTTGCAGGAGCAACAGGTAGTGGTAAATCAGTATGTATTAATGGTATTATCTGCTCAATTTTAATGAGAGCAAAACCAGATGAAGTTAAACTATTAATGGTTGACCCTAAAAAAGTTGAACTTAGTATGTACAATGGAGTTCCACACTTAATGGCTCCGGTTGTAACAGATCCTAAAAAAGCTTCTATCGCACTACAAAAAATAGTTAGTGAAATGGAAAATAGATACGATTTATTTAGTGAAAGTAAAACTAAAAATATAGCTGGTTACAATGAATTAATAGAACAAAAAAATAAAAATTTACCAGATGATGAAAAACTTAAGAAATTACCATATATAGTGGTTTTAGTAGATGAACTTGCTGACCTTATGTTAGTTGCTTCAAAAGAAGTTGAAGATTCAATTATGAGAATCACACAAATGGCCCGTGCAGCTGGGATACATTTAATTATCGCAACACAAAGACCATCAACTGATGTAATCACAGGTGTTATTAAAGCAAATATCCCATCAAGAATAAGTTTTGCAGTTTCATCAAGTATAGACTCAAGAACAATCTTAGATATGATTGGAGCAGAAAAACTATTAGGTAAAGGAGATATGTTATTCTTACCAATGGGTGAAAATGCACCAATACGTATGCAAGGTAACTTTATTTCTGAAGAAGAAATTAAGAGAATTGTAGACTTTACAATTGAACAACAAAAAGCAAAATACGATGAAAGATTAATGGAGTTAGAACATAAAACAGTTGAAGCAAATATTCCAAAAGAAGAATATGATGATCCACTATATAATGAAATAGTTGACTATGCAATTAGCAGTGGTAAAATAAGTGCATCACTAATTCAAAGAAAATATAGATTAGGTTATAATAGGGCAGCAAGAATAATAGACTTACTAGAAGAAAGAGGAATAGTTGGTCCTCAAAATGGTTCTAAACCAAGAGAAGTCTTAGTAAAATTAGAAAATAATAATAATGACGATGAATAATGTCAATTTGATAAAAAGTTAAGCTTTCTATTTTAATTTTAAATTGTTTTTGTTATAATGAATATAAGAGTAGGTGGCTACATGAAGAAAATAGTTATATTACTTTGTATGTTAGTATTTGTAACAGGGTGTACTATTTCTAAAATAGACGTTAATGATAGAGATAATATGCTTACAGTAGCATTAGAACAAGACATTACTTTGTTTAATAGAATTTCTAATGGGTATAAATACTATTTACCCAAAGGAATGTCTCTATTAGATTACAATGAATATAATGAGACATTGTATTCTAATGCAAATAAATATTATCTATATATAGATGTTATTTCTTATCATTATAAAATTGATAAGAAATATACAATTAACAATACATTAGAATATTCTAAAGTTATAAATCACAATGATAAAAAAGGGCATTTAGGAATACAAAAGCAAGAAAATAAATACTACATTTTATATGAGTATAATTATGCAAAAATGGAAGCAGTTGTAAAAGAATCTGAAATTAACGAGACAATTATGAATATGAGTTATATTTTATCATCAATGCAGTATAACGATATAGTAATTGATAGTTTAATTGGTGAAAATGTTTTAGATTTTAAAGAAGAAAAATATGAGATTGAAAAACCAAAAGAAAATGAAAATACATTCTTAGATTATGTAAATACATATGATAAATATACTGGCAAAGACAAAATAGAAGATACAGATACTATTAAAAGTAATGAAGAATAATGTTTTGAAAACGAGGTGTCATGAAAATGGGTATGTTAGATAAAATTAAAAATTTATTCTATGAAGAAGAAGTTGTTGAAGTTCCAAAAGAAGAAAAAAAAGCAACTATAATAGTGAAAGAAGAGGTTGATTCTGAACCAAAAGATGAAATGGACGATGTAGTTAGTGAAAGAGATTTATTAAAAAGTGAAACTACATTTAAATTTCCTGTAATATTTGAAGATGAAGATTTTGCTGATATGAAAAAAGAAGAAAAAGTAGAGCAACCACAAAATATTAGGAAAACTGAAACTAGAGAACAAACTACAAAATATAGAAAACCAACACTGGATAGAGAAGTAATCAGGGAGGTAATTGAAAAACCTAAAAAGTTTAAACCATCTCCAGTAATTTCTCCAATATATGGTGTATTAGATAAAAAAGAAAGTGATAGCTCTGGTTCGAAATCTAGTCGCTCATCATTAGAAGATACTAAAGAAATGGTAATCAATTTTGATACTATAAGACAAAAAGCTTATGGATCACTAACTGATGACATAGAAAATGAACTTGCACCTAGAAACAAAAATATCGATGATATTGAAAGAGAAATTGATAATATTTTAGGTGAAAATAACCTTCTTAGTGATTTGGAAGAAGAAAAAACTGTTGAAGTGGATGATATTTCTGTTGAAGAAGATGAAAATGATGAGTATAATTATTCTGATTTTGGTGTAGAATATAAAATAGATAATCCAGAAACTATTAATTCTATAGAAAAGACTCCAAAAAAAGAAGAAAAAACAACTGAAGAAGTAAAGGAAGAAACAAAAAAAGATAAAGAAGTAGAACTTACAGAAGATCTATTTAATTTAATAGATTCAATGTATGATAGATAGGATGTGATTTTTTGGAAACTTTAAGCACAGTAATGCCTATAATATTATATACACTAACATCTGTATTAGTTTTAATATTGATAGTTCTTTCTATTAAACTTATATATACAATAGACAAAATAAATGCAGTTATTGATGATGTTAGTAATAAAGTAAAATCATTAAATGGATTTTTTAGTGTGATTGATATGGTTACAGATAAAGTAGCATTATTAAGTGATAGAACTGTTGATTTTGTAAGTAACATCTTCACTAAAATTTTAAGTGGTAGAAAAAACAATAGAAAGGAAGAAGACAGTAATGAGTAAAGAAAACAAAAAAAGTGGAGTAGGAAAATTTATGTTAGGTGCGGCAATTGGTGCTGGACTAGGAGTTTTATTTGCACCTAAAAAAGGTAGTGAAACTAGAAAAGATTTAAAAATAAAAATTGATGAATTAGTAAAAAAAGCTAAAGAAATAGATGTAGAAGAAGTTAAAAATAATCTTCAAACTAAGCTTGATGAATTATTAGCTGAATTAGAAGATTTAGATAAAGAAAAAGCCTTAAAAATCGCTAAAGAAAAAGGTAATCAATTAAAAGAGAAAGCAGAAGATATTTATAATATCGCTAAAGAAAAAGGTACTCCTGTTTTACAAAAAGCAGCTGCAGAAGTAAAACAAAAAACTATTGATGTAGTTGAAGAAGTATTAAGAAAACTAAAAAACGAAGATAAAAGTAAGTAATTAAAATACCAATGTGGAAATTTCTATATTGGTATTTTTGTTTGTTATGATATAATAACGATAAAGGTGATAATTATGAAATATTTATTTGCGATTGATATTGATGGAACTTTAAGAAATGATGAAGGAATAATAACTGAGTATTCAAAAGATGTTATAAAAGAAGCAATATCAAAAGGACATTATGTAGTACTCTGTACAGCTCGTCCTAGATTTCATACTATAAAAGTTAATGAAGAAATAGGAGCAAGTGATTATTTTATTTGTTTATCCGGTGCAGAAGTATATGATTCTAAAAACAATATTTTAATTCATGAGTCATTTATAGATAATAATGAAGTGAAAATACTATATGAGTATGCAAAAGAAAATGATATTAGAATTATGTTTTCTAATGATAATAAAGAATATGTTACAAAATTTGTTAGAAGTAACAATCAGATTTTATTAACTGATGATAATAAAGATATTTTAAAACAAAAGATTAAAAATAGTTTGATAATAGATAGTAACAAAGAAAAAGTAAAAGCATTTGAAAATTATATTAAGGAAAAATATAGTATGAATATTTTAGTATCTATAGATAGTGGGGAAGAAAGTTGGTTTATTGTTACATCAAAACAGACTAGCAAAGGTAATGGACTTAAACTTTTAGCTAATCATTTAAAAATAGATAAAAATTGCATATTTGCGTTTGGTAATGATAGTAATGATATTTCAATGTTTAAAGAGGCAAATAAAGGATATGCAGTGTCTAATTCAACTGAAGATTTAATTAATGTGGCATCAGAAGTTATTGATTCTAATAATAATGATGGAGTTGCTAAAAAGTTGAAGAAGATAATGGAGGAATTTTAAAATGAAAGAAATTTTATACAATTATGATTATTTAACAGAAGAAGATATTAACAAGGTGGTTTGTAGAGCAAAAATGGTAATAGTTAATTCAAAGAATGAAATTTTACTTGGATATGGTGATGGTAATTATCAACTTCCAGGTGGTCATTTAGAACCCAATGAAACATTTGATGAATGTGTAGTAAGAGAAGTCAAAGAAGAAACTGGTATTGATATACCATTTGAAAATAGAAGACCCTTCTTTGTTGTTAAATATATGTGTAAGGATTATCCAAATAAAGATGATAACACTAAATATATCGCAAACTACTATTATATTAAAACAGATGAAAAACCTAATTTAGATGAAGTAAATTTAACAGAAAATGAAAAAGAAGGAATGTTTGAGCTAAGATATATACATAAAGATGTAGTTGTTAGAACTTTAGAAGATAGTATGGATACATGTAAAAATGAAAATGTTGTTAGAGATACATTGGAAGTAATAAAAGAATATTTAAAAATTGAGGAATAGAAACAATTAATATAAGAGAGTGTGTAAGATATGAAAATGGAAAATGAAATAACTGTATTAGTTAATTGTTCTTATGATGAATTACATAAAAAACTTTTAGACAATAACTTTGAAATTAAAGAAAAATATAAATTAAATGATATTTATATGATTGATGGAAGCATTGATATAACATCAATGGAAAAATTAGAAGTACTTAAAAAATGTATTTTAGTTAGAGATATAGGTGATAATTCCAAAAAATTAGTTTATAAATATAAAAAGTATGATCTTAATGGCGATATTTTAGAACAAGGAAAAGTAGAGTGTGGAGTAGATGATATTGATAAGGCAGTAAAATTTATGGAAGCTATTAACTATAAAGAATTATTTAAAATATTTGATGAAATAATAGTATATGCAAACGATAAAACTGAGCTTGCAGTTCAACTTGTTAATAATAAATATATTTTTATAGAATTAGAAGATAAATGTAATTATATTGATAGAAAGTATACTAGTATTGATGAAATGAAACAAGATTTAGATAGTTATTAATCTTCCATACAACAAAGATAATTATTTTGTGAAAAAGGCAGAAATAATGTTAGAAAATATTTTAAATAGTTAAAAAATACAAGTATTGTAACAATAACAAGCAATACTTGATTTTTTTATATAACACCGTTATAATTAGTGCTGGGAGGGTTTTATTATGTATTTATATAATGATAATAAAAATAAAATAGATATTTATAAATTTGAACCTATTGAAGATATGATTATGGAATATAGAGTTCAAGAAATGACAAAATTACCTAGAGAAGAAAGAATATATAAAGCAGTTACAAATTCAACAGGGTTTCCACTAGAAAGAAATAATCTTTTAAATGTTGACAGATTAAGCATAGAAGAAATAAATTATCCTGAAGGTAGAAAAAAATTTAATAGATTTTATCATAAAATAGAAAAGTATACAAATTTTAATGATTATGGTTATTATAATACATTAACTGATTATTATACTTCAGGTTGTACATATGGAAGATTAATTGAAGTTGTTTATGGTGATTCAATTAAAAACTTCTTGTTACCTAGTGCACATTACCTAAGATGTAGAGATGAATATCAAATGGAATCTATTATAAATATTCCTGAAAAGTTAAAAGTTCTACACTATTTGGAAACAGGAAATTTTGATTGTATAGCAGATTCTAATATTGATGAACAAGCATCACTTTTTACATTAAGTAATGAACCTATATTAAGCATTCTTAAGGAAGAATTAAAATTATTAAAGGATAGTAGACTAGTAAGAGAGCTTGCACCTAACAGCGAAATAAAAAACGATACAAATATGATAAAAAGACTTAAAAAAATATATAAATAAATAAGCAAAATATAGATATAAATTTATTATAATGTTAAAATAAGTATAGAGGAATCTATACTTTTATTATTTATGTTAGAAAAATTTACCTTTTTGTTAAATTTGATAGACAAAGAATTTCATTTCATATATAATAAAAAATAGTAATTTGTGGAGGTGACCCTTTATGGTTAAAACTAGCTTACCAGTTATCGTATTAAAGGGGATAGTTTTGCTTCCACATTGTGAACTTAGAGTAGAATTTTCTAGTGACATAGAAAAGAACATTCTTTTAAATGCAGAAGATTACTCGGATAACCATGTACTAGTTGTTACACAAATTGATGAGTTAGAAGAACATGTTAATGTAAAAAAATTACCTAAAGCAGGTGTTGTTGCTAGAATTAAAAGTAAAATCACGCTTGCTAATAATCATGTCAGAGTAATATTAGAAGGACTTAATAGAACTGAAATACATAGTTATGTTAAATACGGAGAAGAAAAAGATACAATAGAATGCCAAATAGGACCATCTACTGTATATGAATTAGATTCTAAAGAAGAATTTGCGCTTGTAAGAAAATTATTAAAAGAATTAGAAACTTTAATTAATAAAGCTCCTTATATGAGTAACAGTATTTTAGGGGAATTGTCAGGTATAACTAATATTAATGTAATAACAGACATTGTTTGCCAATTTTTACCAACACCACCTTCTAGAAAAATAGAGTATGTAAAAGAATATAATCCTAGTGTTAGGGTAAAGATGTTATTACAAGATATTAAAGATGAACTTGAAATTATTGAATTAGAAAATAAAATTGATTTAGATTTGAGAAAAGGGTTAGAAGATAGTCAAAAAGAATATTTCTTAAGAGAAAAAATTAGAATTATAAAAGAAGAACTTGGTGATATTAATTCTAAAGATAGTGAAATAGAAGAATTAAGAAATAAAATATCTGAATTAAAATGTCCAAATAAAATTAGAGAAAGATTAAATTTAGAATTAAACAGATATCAATCTATGGCACCTAATTCACCCGAGTATAGTATGTTAAGAACATATATTGATACACTTTTAACACTTCCTTTCGGAAATTATACTAAAGATAATACTAATTTAAGAAAGTCAAAACAAATTCTTGATAATTCTCATTATGGATTAGATAAAGTTAAAGAAAGAATATTAGAATTTTTAGCTGTTAAACAAATAAGTAAAAACTTAACATCTCCAATACTTTGTTTTGTGGGTCCACCAGGTATTGGTAAAACTACACTTGCTTCATCTATTGCGAAAAGCTTAGATAGAAATTTTGTTAAAATTAGTGTTGGTGGAGTAAATGATGAAGCTGAAATAATGGGTCATAGAAGAACTTATATAGGTTCTGCTCCTGGTAAAATCATTCAAACTTTAAAGAAAAGTAAAAGTATGAACCCAGTATTTTTAATTGACGAAATTGATAAACTTACTAAAGATTATAAAGGAGACCCTGCAAGTGCATTATTAGAAGTTTTAGATAAAGAACAAAATAAACACTTTATAGATAACTATATTGAAGAAGAAGTAGATTTATCAAATGTCATATTCTTAGTAACAGCTAATTATATTGACCAAATTCCTGAGCCATTAAGAGATAGATTAGAAATAATAGAATTAGATAGTTATACAGAATATGAAAAAGTAGATATTGCTAAGAGACATTTAATACCTAAATTAATTCGTGAACATGGTATGACTAGAGAAAATATTTTTATACCAGATAAAACAATTCTTTCTATCGTTCGTAACTATACTAAAGAAGCAGGAGTTAGAGAACTTGAAAGAGTATTATCTAAAATAATGCGTAAAGTAGTTAAAAATATGTTAGTACATGATGATAGAGATGTCTTATATAAAATTTATGATACTTCATTAGAAAAATATTTAGGAAAGAAAAAATACTTCTATATGGATAAAGCAGAAGTAAATCAAATAGGAGTAGTTAATGGACTTGCATATACCTCTTATGGTGGAGATATTTTACCTATTGAAGTTACATACTATAAAGGCAAAGGTAATTTAATATTAACAGGCTCTTTAGGTGAAGTTATGAAAGAAAGTGCTTCTATCGCTCTAAGTTATATAAAAAGTAATTTTGGTGTATTTAACATTGATATAAATGAATTAGATAATATTGACATTCATATACATGTCCCAGAAGGAGCTGTTCCAAAAGATGGACCAAGTGCAGGTATAACTCTTACAACAGCTTTGATTAGTGCTTTAACAAAAAGAAGTGCTGATAATACAGTTGCGATGACAGGTGAAATCACACTAAGAGGTAAAATACTTCCAATAGGTGGATTAAAAGAAAAAGTTATAGGTGCACATAGAAGTGGAGTTAAAACAATTATCTTGCCTATAGAAAATGAAAGAGATATTAAAGATATCCCTAAAAACATAGTTGATGATATAAAATTTATTTTTGTTAGAAATTATATAGGAGTATATAAATACATTTTTAAAGGAGAATAAAATGATTAAAAAACGTGTAAAAGGTGATTTAATAGTTATTTCTGGACCTAGTGGTTGTGGTAAGGATACAATTTGTAGTGAAATTTTTAAAATTAGAAAAAATATAGTTAAGTCTATATCTATGACTACTAGAGATATGAGAGATGGAGAAGTAAATAATAAAGATTACTACTTTGTTACAAAAGAAGAATTTGAAGAGAAAATTAAAAGTGATGAACTATTGGAGTATGCAATAGTTCATGAAAAAGATTATTATGGAACTCCTAAGAAAAAAGTTTTAGAAACTTTAGAATCCGGATTAGATATAGTATTAATAATAGATATACAAGGTGCACTTCAAATTAAGGAAAAATATCCTGAAGCAGTGTTTATATTTATTATGCCACCATCTATGAAAGAGTTAAAAGCTAGACTTGTAAATAGAAAAAGTGAAACTAAAGAATCTATGCTTAGAAGATTTAAGTCTATGTATAAAGAAGTCAATGAAATTAACAAATATAATTATGTAGTTGTTAATGATAATTTAGCTGATTCAGTTAAAACAGTTGATGCAATTATTGAATCACAAAAAAGTAGAGTAGATAGAATTGAAGAGTTAGATATTAATTCTATTGAAGAAGCAATACATGAAGAATTAGTTGATTTATAATTTTATGATTTTTGTAAATAATAGAATAAGGAGGATTATATTATGGAAAAAGATGAATTAAAAAAGGAATTATTTTTAAATAATAAAAATGGTTGGGAATGTGTTGATGAAAACGATAAAAAAGAAATATTTAGTTTTTCAAAAGACTATATTGATTTTTTAAATAGTGTTAAAACTGAAAGAGAAGCAGTAACTTTTATTGAAGATTTGTTAGTTAAAAACGGATTTAAAAACATTAATGGATTATCTGAATTAAAAGTTAACGATAAAGTATTTTGTGTGAATAGAGAAAAAAGTATTTATGCTGCAATAATTGGTAAAGATATTACTGAAGGCGTAAATATTATAGGTTCACATATTGATTCACCTAGATTAGATTTAAAACCTAATCCAATATATGAAGATAGTGGTTTTGCTTATTTTAAAACTCATTATTATGGTGGGATTAAAAAATATCAATGGACTTCTATCCCTCTAGCGCTACATGGTGTTATTGTTAAAAGTGATGGAACTAAGATAAATATTTCTATTGGTGAAAAAGATGATGATCCAATTTTAACTATAACTGATTTATTACCACATCTTGCTATGGATCAAATGCAAAAGAAAATGAGTGAAGGAATTAATGGTGAAGATTTAAATCTTTTAATTGGCAATATTCCTTATGATAAAGATAATGATGGTTCATTAGTTAAATTAAACATTTTAAAACTATTAAATGATAAATACGGTATTACTGAAGTAGATTTTAATAGTTCAGAATTAGAAGTTGTACCTGCATTTAGAGCTAAGAGTTTAGGTTTAGATGAAAGTATGGTTGCAGGATATGGTCAAGATGATAGAGTTTGTGCTTATACTTCTCTAAGAGCTTTATTAGATACTAATAATCCAGAAAAAACTTCAATTTGTATATTTGCTGACAAAGAAGAAATTGGTAGTGTAGGTAATACAGGTATGTATTCTAGAAGTTTTGATACATTTGTTTCTGAAATTTTAAACAAACTTGGTATTAATACACCAAATCTAATAGATATTATATTTAATAAATCTATGATGTTATCTGCAGATGTTGATGGTGCTTTAGACCCAATATATGCATCTGTGTCAGAAAAAAATAATGCATCATTTTTAGGACATGGAATGCATATGAATAAATACACTGGTTCAAGAGGTAAGAGTGGCGCAAGTGACGCTAATGCTGAATATGTCGCTAAAATAAGAAATATATTTGAAACAAATAATGTTAGTTATCAAATTAGTGAATTAGGTAAAGTAGATGTTGGTGGTGGAGGAACTATCGCATATATACTTGCTAATAAAGGAATTGATGTAATTGATTGTGGTGTCCCTGTATTATCGATGCATTCACCATATGAAGTTACTAGTAAATTTGATATTTATGAAGCTTATAAAGGTTATAAAACATTTTTAAATTGGAGATAATTATTGTAATTATCTTCTTTTTTTGATATATTAAAGATAGTTTGGAGAGATGTTTATGAAAGAAACTATAAATAAGATGTTTATGTCATCAATTTTGTCATCAGCTGTTTTACTTGTTATTGGGTTGTTATTATTTGTTAGGCCTGAAAGTACATTATCATTAATTTCTTATACTATTGGTGGTATCTTAGTTATTATTGGTACTAATTCATTAATTAACTATTATAGAGGAAAAGAATATGTTTCTAAGTTTGAATTAGTTTATGGAGTTTTAGGTGTTTTAGGTGGATTTGTTTTAATCTTGAATCCTAAAGCAATTGTGTCCTTAATTCCATTTATTATAGGTGTATGGATTGTTATTAGTAGTTTAAGTAAAATAAAATATTCTATGGAACTTAATAGTAAAAAAACTAGAGCAGGTATGATATCTTTAATTATTACAATACTTACTTTAGTATTAGGTGTTATTTTAATATTCAATCCATTTGAAGGTGCAGTATTTATTACTAAAATGATTGGATTATTCTTATTTGTTTATGCAATCTTAGATATAGTTCAAAGTTCTATTATTAAAAGAGATATTGGTGCGATAGTTGTAGTAAAAGAAACAGAAGAAGCACCTAAAAAAGGTAGAAAAAAGAAAAAAATAATTGATGCAGAATAAGATATAAGTTAACAAAGTCAAAACAAAATGTTTTGGCTTTTTTTCATGTTTACGTGTTGACTATAGAACAAATGTATGTTACTATGTTGTTAACATCTAAGGAGGTATGGTTTGTGAATGAAGTTATAGTAAAAGAAAATGTAAGAATAGAAGATATGATATATGAAATAAGAGGAAAACAGGTGATGCTAGATAGTGATGTTGCAATATTGTTTGGTTATGAGACTAAATATTTAAATAGACAAGTTCAAAGAAATATAAATAGATTTCCAGAAAATTATTGTTTTCAATTAACTAAAGATGAATATGAATCTTTAAGGTGCCAAAATGTCACCTTAAAGAGTGGAAGAGGTGAACATAAAAATACTTGCCATATGTATTTACAGAGTATGGTATAACAATGCTTGCCGGTATTCTAAAAAGTGAAGTAGCGGTTAAAATGAGTTTAAAAATTGTTGATACTTTTATCGCTATGAAGAAATATATATCTAAGGATTTTCTAAAACAAGACTATATAAAAAATATGGTGATTAAACATGATAATGATATTAGATTATTAAAAGAATCATTAACTAAACTTGAGGAGAAAAAACAAATAAATGAAATATATTTTAATGGACAAATATATGATGCCTATTCTAAGATAATAGATATTTTAAAAGAGGCTAAGAATGAAATAGTTATAATAGATGCCTATGCTGATAAATCAGTTTTAGATTTAATTAGAAACCTTGATATTAATGTCACATTAATAGTTAAGAGTAAAAGTTTGTTAACTAACACAGATATAGAAAAATATAATCAACAATACAATAATTTAAATGTAATATATAATGACACATTTCATGATAGATATTTTATATTAGACAAAAGTAAAGTATATCACTGTGGAACATCATTAAATAGAATAGGTACAAAAACCTTTTCAATAAACAAAATAGATGACAATGTAGTAATTGATAACTTAATTAAAAATGTTTATGAAATATATGATTTATAACTTGAGGTTGCAATTTGTGACCTCAAATTTTATTTAATAGTAACTATTACAATAATTTATCATATTTTCAATAAAAACTATGTAATACTTTGCTATTTTACATTCATTGTGTTATATTATATTTGGGAGGTTTTATAATGAATAAAAAAAATAAGCCATCAATAGAAAAACCATGGCTAAAATATTATGAAGGAAATTTTAGTGAAAAAGATATACCAAAAAAATCAATATATCAACTTGCATTAGATTCTAATAAATATAATATGAATAATATTGCGATTGATCTAAGAATGTGTATAAATAATTATGAGCAATTTTTCACAATGACATATGATGAATTTTTTAAACAAATTAATGAAAATGCAAAATCATCATCGGTAATGGGAATTAAGACTGATGAAATTGTACCAATGATAGTACCAAATATACCTCAAGCTAGAACACTAACTTATTCAAATAGTATAATTGGATCAACTACATATGCAATTTCACCACTATTACCAGTTACGCAATTAGAAAAAATTTTAAATGAAAATCAAATTAAAAATATTTTTGTTTTCAGTGCTTTATATGATAAATATAAAAAAGCATTACAAAGTGACAGTTTAGAAAATGTTGTAGTTTTAAGTGCAGAACCATCTAAATCTGAAAGTATAGAAACATTAAAAAGAATTAAAAATGAATTGGTTAATAAACAAATTATTCCATGGAATGAATATCAAAACTACAGTAAAGAAATTAAAGAAGATTTAGAGCCATATTATAAAGATGACCATACTGCGATTATTGTTGGAACTAGTGGTACCACAGGAACATCAAAAGGAGTATGTTTAAGTGATAGAAATTTAAATTCAGCTGCGTTATCTTATATAAATGGTAAGGTTTTTGAAGGTTCATATTTAGATGCATTACTTCCATCAATTGTTTATGGAACAGTTATGTCTCACTTACAGGTTGTTGATGGGAAACACGTATATTTAGTGCCAGAATTATTAACAACAAATATCTCTAAAGCGCTATGTGCTACAAAAGCAGATGTTTTTGCAGGTGGACCTGTTCATTATATTAATATTAATGCTAGTGAGGAATTTAAAAATGGACAAATACCAAAAAGAAATATTTATCTTTCAGGTGGTGCTTCATTACCAAGTGATATAGAAAGTAAATTAAATGGTGTTAGTGCCGGATATTCAGAAGATGAAGTTAATAATGATATAATTGTTAGACAAGGATATGCCTTATCAGAAACTTGTGGATTAGGAACTATCGCAAAAAGAGGTGCATATACATTTGGAAGTGTTGGAATTCCTATGTTATATAATACAGTTGGAATATTTAAACCAGGAACTGACGAAGAGTTAGGTTATAATGAAAATGGTGAAATTTGTGTTAGTGGTCCAAGTGTAATGCAAGGATATTTAAACAATCCAGAAGAAACTTCTAAAGTTTTAATGAAACATAGTGATGGAAAAATTTGGGTTCATACAAAAGATATTGGTTATATGAATGAAGATGGAAAAGTATTCCATGTTGATAGAATTAAGAATATATTTATGAGAACAGGATTTAATGTACATCCTACACAAATCGCTGAGTTTATAGATACTATTCCTTATGTTAAGAATTCTGCAGTAATTGGATTTGAACATCCAGAAGAACAAAATGTACCGGTAGCGTTTGTAGAATTAGAACCAAATGCTCTTAATAACAAAACACAAGAAGAAATCATACATGAAATAAGTGAACAATGTTATGCAAATTTAGAAGAAACATCTATTCCAGTTGATTATGTAATTGTTGATTCAATACCAATTAATGTTGGTGGAAAAATAGATTTAGAAAAAATTAAAAAAGAATCAAATATTGATTTTATGAAAAATCAAAAAGTTTTGAAAAAAGAGATAAAATTTAATAAATAGGATACATTTCGTATCCTATTTAATTTACAAAAAATTAGGAATATGTTATTATCTTTTTATAAGGTAGGTGTTATAAAATGATTAGTGTTTCTTTTGCGATTTGTTGTTTAGTATTTTTATCAATTATATCAATTGTATATTTTTCAAAAAAACGTATAAAAAACATGGATAATAAAATATTTTCAATTTTAATTATTTTGAATTTAATTGGGATTTGCATTGATGTTAGTGGATATTTTGCTTTTAAAGCACTAGGGGTAGATAATGTATTAAATATATTTATCTCAAAAATTTATTTAATATATTACATTGCATTTATTTTTTGTCTTACTATTTATGTATATAATATATCATTTAAAAATTTAAATAAATTTTTAAAAACATTTATTACCATTTTTGCAATATTATGTACAATTGTATTTATATTACCAATTAGTGTAACTATGAAAGACAATACAGCGTTCTCCTATGGACCTAGTGTTAATTTAGGATATGTATGTGTATTTGGACTTACTTTCGCAATGATTATTATTTTACTAATAAATATTAAGAAAATAAGATCAAAAAAATATATGCCAATTTTTGCATTTGTAATTTTGACTTTCTTAGCATTTGCAGTTCAAAAAATTAATCCGGAGATTGCTTTATTGTTATTATCAAATTCAGTTGTAACAACACTTATGTACTTTACTATTGAGAATCCAGATGTAAAATTAATCAACGAATTAAATGAGAACAGAGTATTAGTTGAAAAAACAAATGAAGAAAAATCAAACTTCTTATTTAAAATGACTGCAGAAGTTAGACATCCAATAGATTATGTTTATGAAACAAGTAAATCATTACTTAATGAAACAGACCCTGAAAAATTAAGTAGAGGGATATCAGTTATTAATAGTAGTTCAAGAAAAGTTTCATATTTAATAAACGAAGTTTTAAATGTTTCGTCTATGGATATTAAAAAATTAAAAATAATGAATACTAAATATAATTTTTACACTGTAATTAATGAAATACAAGCTAGAATAAATCAAGAAAATACAAAAAATGTTGATTTTAGATGTAACATAAGCGGTGATATTCCTAAATCATTATATGGTGATGCGATTAAATTAAAACAAATAATTATGACAATACTAAGTAATTCAATAAAATATACAAAGAAAGGTTTTATTGAAGTTAATGTATCATCAATGATTAAATATGATGTATGTAGATTAATAATATCAATAGAAGATTCTGGTGTAGGTATGGATATTGCAAAAGTTAATGACCTACTAGAACTTAATGAAGAAATGAGTGAAAATGATTTAAAAACTTTAGGAAAAATAGATTTAAATTTAAATATTGTTAAAAAAATTGTTAAATATATTGGTGGATCTATGATGATTAAAAGTGAAGTAGGAAAAGGCTCTGAATTTATTATTGTATTAGATCAAAAAATAGATTCAAATGATGATTATAATTTAACTGATAAATATAAATCATTTGTTCAAAAGAAAACAAAAGTATTACTAGTTGATGACAATATGGATGAATTAAGTACTATTGAAAATATTTTAAATAAAAATAGTATAAGTTATACATCTACAACATATAGTAAAGATTGTCTTGATAAAATTAATAATAATTACAAATTCGATTTAATAATAATTAATGATGAAATGCCTGAATACAGTGCTTATGAAACACTTAAAAGCTTAAAAGAAATAAAAGGATTTAATATACCAATGGTTGTTATTCTTGACAAGAAAAAAGAATTTATGAAAGAACACTACGTAAAAGATGGATTTAAAGATTACATATTAAAAGAACAGTTAAATAAAGAAGTAAAAAGAATAATTGATAAATATTTATAAAGGACATTTAGTCCTTTTTATTTTGAAAAAAGTGTTGTCATAAATAAAGGGAATGTTATAATAAGAGTGTAGGAAGTTGGTGTAAATTATGATAGATGAATTACATAATGCAATTTTTGAATGTGTTTTTACTGAAAACAATCATAAAATTGTTAAAGATGAATCTTTAGAAGACTATTTAAAAAGTTTTAAAAATTATGAACTAACACGTTTAGCTATATCACATGTTTGGATTGATGATAATTATAAAGATTTATATAAAATTCATAACCTAAACAATAAAGCTAAAAAATATATAATAGATTATATTACAAGTAATCTTAAAAGTGTGTTAGAGGCATACTTAAAAATATTAGATGCTAATACTTATAATTACTTAAAAAAATTTATTTCTAAAAATGGGAATGTAAAATATGCAGTAGAAGATTTTAAATTGCCTCTACATTTTATATTATTTCTAAAAAATTTTGTTTTTGCAAAAGTACATTATAATAAGAAAGAAAATTATATTCATATATATACTCCTAAAGAAATAGTTGAAATTCTAAAGAATGCTTTTAATGATAAAGATATAATATCTATTAATAAAAGAAATAATGAAATTGCAGATTATACAAAAGGTATTTTAGAAGCATATGGAATAATACCGTTGATGAAGTTACACGAAATATTTGAAAAACAGATGTTTGAAATAGATATAAATGAGTTAAATAAAGTTTTAGGTGCAGTAGCGCTTATAGATGAAAAAATTAAATTACATAACTATAATGATGATATGTTAGTGTGTGATATAGAATTTGATGATGAAGATGAGGCAATATATTTTTATGAAAATATGAAAGGTGAATATTTATTATATAAAAAAGAAGAGTTTGAACAATTTAGAAAATTAGAATATGTTAAAAATTTAAATTCTTATAAAAGATTAGAACGCTATTTGATTAACAAATATGATGATATTGAATATGCTTTAGATAATATATATATTCTTGTTATATTAGAATATATAACTGTAGCTCAATCTTCTGTTGAATTAGCTGATAAACAGTTCATGAAACAGATTGAAGATATATTAGAAGTTACAACAGCTGAAAAGAATAGAATGTTATTAATGATGAAAGATATATTTAGAGAATATCCTAAATGGAAAAAAAGAGGAAATAAATAATATAATTTTGAGTTCCGGTAAAAAAGAACAAAAAATAGAAAAAGCGAAAATGTGATATCCACAGATTCGCTTTTTTACTACAAAAATAATGTAAAAACCTCGTTTGTTTAGTATAATTAAGTTGTAAAATAAAAAAACATAGTAAA